>CAPAOL010000084.1 GCA_948579315.1 uncultured Phocaeicola sp. | reverse complement strand
CAATGTTAACAACTTAGTAGTGGCATGATATCACAATAGGATTAAGCTATTAAACCAATAATAGCAGATGATAGAAATGATTAAAATACACTGAAAAAAGGGCAGACTTTCCCCTTGGTTGCTATCAGCTGTTTTTTTAGATATGGCGTTTGTATTGTAGAATATAAAGAAACTGGCACCACCACCTTTCTTAAATGGTATTAGTGTGTAGTCTTGTTATTGTAATGATGTTTGACTTTTCTTGGAGTTGTACGTAGATTTGATTCCCCGCTGCCCTTTTTGTCACGCACCCGGTGAGATACGGCAAAATCAAATATACAGCGGATGATGCCATACTTTTCTGTGTCTGTATCAGCATCCATATATTCTCCTATGTGACGGCTCAGGTATCCGACAAGCTCATTCATGTTTGTCATATATTTGTTCTGATTCCCTTTCTGGTTTATGGTGCTGTCAACAATGCCGTCCGTCTCCCGCTTTATGGCAAGAGCCAGGTTTGCAAGCAATACCGATATCCAGAATTCCTGGAGAACGGAGTTCTCGGAATAGCCCCGGAAATTAGTGAGCCCGATCTTTTCTTTGACAAGCTTATAATTCTCCTCCACCGGCCATCTAAGGAAGTAACACTGGCGGAACAGTTCTTTGGCAAGGTCAAAATCATTTGTGATCAGCGTTTCCACCGTCCCACTTGGGAGGTAAAATTTAAGGATGCGTACTTTCCTGCCATCAAGGAAAAAGATATAGTCACTGATTCCATTTCGATCCGCCGGTACAGGGAGTGCATCAATATCCGTGTTAAATTTAGTCCTTAACCGGAAGAGATATCCGGCATGTAAGGTGTCTTCGATAAAAGAAAATAAATTTTTTGAAGCATATCCCCTATCGAAGACAAATATGGTGTATAATAGATTCGTCCGTGCTTTGCTTTTTATATTTTGCATATGCCTTATGGCAAGGGTACGTTCACCGACGCTCATGGGTTCGAGCTGTGCATCAAGGATGCGGTGATTCAGTACATCAAAAGCAACACTGGCAATGGCAGTGGGAGAGTTTTGGCCTCTCCCTATGCTGCCGTATTTATCAAGAAGAGTCTTACGGTTAGGAAGAGGTATTTTAGAGCCGTCAACAGCAATGATCTGCCGTCCCCATACACCCATGAAACGTGAATGGAAATCCAGGGAATCCCTGCTGCAAAGGAAGTCAAGTACACGTTCGAAGCATTCTTTGAAAATAGAGTGATCAATGCCGGAACGGGCCTTGCTGAAAGCCTGTTGGGAACATTTCACAGTATCAGAGATTGGAATTCCTGATATATGCCGCAATTCGGTAAAGAATTCATCCAGTGATGAAGAAATAGTTTTCTTGGAATTTCTTAATAACAGTTTGATCAATGTCCAATAGGGAAGTTTCCCGCAATTGCGTGTAAAAGCCCCTTTTCTGTTTCTGGCCCGTTCAAGGACATGTGGATCAAGTAATGTGTTACAGATAATATCGACTAAGATTTGAATTAAATTCATACGATGCAGCCCCCTTAAAAAAGTAATATAAACAAGGGCTGCGCCGCATTTTTTGGAGCTTATGTCAATAGTAAATATGCTGGTTTTTATGGGCGAATTTTGTGCAATATTTTAATCGTATTAGTGGTTATAAATAAAGAAAGGCACAGGGAATCCCGTGCCAATTAAAAGAAACACTATATGTTGTAGTTGCTTGAGTTAGGTTGTTAACATTG
>CAPAOL010000083.1 GCA_948579315.1 uncultured Phocaeicola sp. | reverse complement strand
TCTGTGGAGTGGTTAAAAGGGGAAACAGAAGAATACGAAACGAACATTACGGATAAAAGGGAATTATTCATTCGTGATGTGATGTCCTCCATTCTCACAAAGCTGCCTTTTGACATGGAACAGGCAGAATCAGACTTTACAAAAGATTTACTGCTGCTGATGTTAAGGGAATATGAATTGTTCGTGGATTCTTTCCGGTTTGCCTGTAAGAATTTCAAAGACAACGCGGAAAATGCCGCACCCGCCCGGGCAATGGGGTTTGAATCGGACAGGGAATATAACGAGATTATGTTTCTCAGGGAAATCACTCACACTGTAAACATGTTTAATGATATGGGCGATATTGTGAGGATCTATTCCAAAAATCCCAAAATAGCCACCGTAAGGCTTGCAAATCTTCTTTCTATGTTATCGGGGGATGAATCCGAATCGGTATAGTAAAGCAGCCGGAGTCATGATATACTTACATGCAGAAAGCATTTTATCAGTTCCGGTTGCCCGTTATCAAATGATACTACCGCTTCTATGTGGAGGACGCAAGCGGCAACTTGGTACAGAAAGAGTTTATGGGTACGGAAAGCAAAAGCAAGACGGGAAAGCTGTTAAGGCAGGCAATGGAGGATTACGAGGAAAAGAGTTTCCATAGAGGGCGGACGTGTGGATTACGAAAATTTTGAGGAGTGCGGAAAGCTTGATTTTTATAGACCGCTGTGTATGCTTGACATGATGGAGGATGTCTGTATCGGGCTTACTGATACACCAGTTGTATCAAACAGGGGAACTGATTTGGAGAAGGCGATGACACAGGTACGCAAAACTTCATTATTTCAGGAAATTTTCATGCATGTTCAGAACGATCTGCAGACGGCTCTTTTGACCACGCTGACAGAGTATGAAGCGCTACGGAAGGAATACGGACAATATATGATCATTCCAGAGCAGTATGCCGTGCGGATGCTGGAGTATTAAAAACTATTTTAGCATAGATTCTGAAAGGAGAAGGTTTGAAACAAATAAGTAGAGGGTAGCCAAGAAATAAAGGGCATAGCAATCAAACCATCTTAACAGGTGGTTTTGAAAACTGAATATAGACACAACACCTAATCAGGTAACAGGAACAACATCATCCTTGATGGTGTAACCTCGTTGTTTAAGTAGATTAAGTGCCTGTGAAGTAGTTAAAACTTTTTCTTTGTTCACAGGACGTGATTCAGGAAAGCCTTCTGGTGTATATGGTTTTAAATCTGTGAGTATGTGCCAGATAGCGGTCAGGATCATACGGCAGATTGCAATGATAGCTTTCTTGTGGCCACGGCGTGCTTTTATACGGCGGTAACGGGTGGCAAATTCAGGATGTTTCTTCGATTTGATTAAAGCATTTGCAACTTGCACCAAAACTGGTTTAAAACAGGAACCAGCACGGGAAATCCCAGTGGACTTAATCTTGCGGTTGCTTTGGTCGTTACGGGGACAGCATCCTGCCCATGAAACGGGGTTTTTAGCTGTGGGGAAGACAGACATATCACCTCCGGTTTCAGAAAGCACCTGTATAGCAGCCAGCGGATTTTTATCGAATCCTGGTACGGTTCGAATAAGATTAAGGACGCTTTCGTACTTTTCACTGAGACGAAAGATTTCCCATTCTATTTCTGCTTTGTGCAATTCTGATTCATCGATGTGGTTCAGACACTGCCTAAGTTTCACAGCCTGCTCTTCAGAGATGGCACCATCAACTGCAGCCTGTATTTCTTCAATAGGGGTTTTACATCTGCCATCCACAAAAGGTGTTACATCAAAAGTTTCCCCAGGGTGTTGTAAAATCTGTTCTGTAATGGAACGAGAAGATTTACCAAATATATCAG
>CAPAOL010000082.1 GCA_948579315.1 uncultured Phocaeicola sp. | reverse complement strand
TGAGAATCTTAACTGTCCAGTCATTGTCTCCTTCAGACGCAAATAAAGTCCTATTTTGTCCATTCGCAAGTTTAACCCTTATAAATGGTTTACCATAAACATTCGTAACTGCTTCCCATTCTTTATATACAATCGCAGATACTGCATGTTTAAAAAGAGTCACCTGACCTTTCTCAATATCATAATTGAAGCTTGTTCCATAATTATAATCCACCTTTCTGCGAAAGGCACCGATGGGGTTATGAAACCCGTTTAGCCACTTTCGCTTTCTATTTTATTTTCCTTCTGGTATTATCTTCTTAATAAGACTGACACACTACAGAACACGTGGAGGTGAGTGGCGGGGCTGTATAGCGGCGACCTCGCATAATTATATGTTGTCGGTCATCCGTTAAGGCATCAATGAATGGCGCATTCCAGTAGCCCGTAAACTTATCTCTTCCTAAGTCGACTCGATTTTGCCGGATGACCAGTCCCTGTCAGTTTTATTCCTACAAATATCAGGAGGTTATTTTATTGGCTTTTAAAATTTTTCGTTTCAACTGCTGTGGACTTGATGTCCACAAAACTTGGATCTATGCCTGTATCGGTATCACAGATTCGAATGGCAGAACTGATTACAAGCAGGCTCGTTTCTCTTCTTTTTCCAAAGGATTGAAGGAACTGTGTGATTGGCTTGCAAAGTACAATTGTTCTGAAGTTTGCATGGAATCGACAGGCAAATACTGGATCCCTGTATTCAATGTTTTGGAAAAAGCGGATATTTCTGTTATCCTCGCTCATCCCAAATATACAAAACCTCAAAAAGGAAATAAGACTGACCGAAAGGACGCAAAATGGATCTGCAACTTATTCATGTGTGAAATGATTAAGCCTTCCTTTATCCCGCCTGCCGACATCCGTCATTTAAGAGATCTGGTTAGATACCGTTTCAAACTCACCTGTATGATTACCGGTGAAAAGAACCGTGCACAAAATTGTCTTACCGTATCAAACCTTAAACTGGACGATGTCTTCAGTGATGTGTTTGGAAAATCTTCTCGTTCCATTACGGAATATATGCTCGCTCATCCCGGGGAAATTTTTGATGTAGCGCCTTTCGTAGATGGCCGCTGTAAAACACCTGTCGAAGAAATCCAGGCTGCTGTTGATGGAGCTATTTCTCCCGAACAGGCCGTAAAGCTTCGCCAGTGTCTCAACCATATCGATGAATTAGAAAAGCATCTTAAAGAAATAGAACGGGAGATCCTTCGTCTCTCTGATAAATATGAAGCTGCTCTTGATCTAATTCGTACAGTTCCAGGATTTGGTAAACGTCCCATGACTGCCATACAAATCCTTTCCGAAATCGGCGGTGATATGTCTGTCTTCCCCACAGCTAAGCACCTCGTTTCATGGGCAGGATGTTGTCCCCGCAATGACCAAAGCAACAAAAAAATCAAATCGACTCGAATTTCCCGTGCTGGTAATTATATTAAACCAATACTGGTACAAATTGCAAATGGTTTATTGCGTTCTAAGAAACATCCTGAAATAACTGACCGCTACAAGCGTATTAAATCGCACCGCGGACACAAGAAAGCCATTATTGCAATCTGTCGTATGCTCCTGACCGCTATCTGGCACATACTTTCAGATTTAAAGCCATATACACCTGAAGGCTATCTTGAGCCGCGACCTGTGAAAGAATCAAAAGTTCTGACGAAATCACAGGCTCTTCATTTATTGAAGCAGCGTGGTTATATCATCAAAGATGATGCAGAACCTGCCCTGAATTAGGTAATGTGTGTCTATATTCCTTTTTTGAAGCCACCACCGAAGGGATGGCTTTGTCGTTATGCCCTTTACTTTCTCTCTACCCACTACTTATTTGTTTCAAACTTGTTTATCCTGTGGTATGATATCAGGCAGAGTCTGATGTCCGAAGGCACTGCTGTTCCTCCTTTCAGCCGGCTTAGTCCGAGACTGCTTCGATAGCATTCAGCCTGGCACATACGGCATATTCCGCTGACACAGAATTTTCATCC
>CAPAOL010000081.1 GCA_948579315.1 uncultured Phocaeicola sp. | reverse complement strand
GACCACCGAGATCTACACTCTTTCCCTACACGACGCTCTTCCGATCTTGCTGTTCTCATTCTTCTTCATCATTGTTCTGTTTCCTCCTACTACAATATATTTATGGTTAATATCCCTTACAGCCAGTAAGGAATTACCCATCTTGTTGCTTAAGCTGTTAGAATGTAGAGAGCAATCGGTATATCGGATTCCTCCTTGGACTTCGCGTCCGTAAATAAGTCTGATAACCAGCTCCTCATTCGCAGCATTCGTTTTATGCAGGTTGAACCACCCACAAAGGTGCGTCCGCGTCACACCACAGTAGATTGAATAGGCAATGAGTAAAACTGGTGCCTACCATTGCATACCAAAGATAGGAGTGACACAATTATGAATATGAACGCAGTCGGTATTGATGTTTCCAAACGAAAAAGCATGGTGTCCATCCTCCGCCCTGGCGGGGAAGTCGTGGCTAAACCTTTTGAAATCTCTCATCTGTCCGGTGATGTCCAGTCACTGATTGATCGGATTCATTCTCTTGATGGAGAATCCCGTATCGTTATGGAATGTACCGGCCGATACCATGAACCCATTGCTCGTGAGCTTGTGGCAGCCGGGCTCTTTGTAAGCACCATTAATCCCCAGCTGATACACGACTACCAGGATGGAGACAGCTCCCTCCGTAAAGTGAAGTCGGACAAAGCTGATTCCCTCAAAATTGCGCGATACACTCTTGACAGATGGGAAAAACTAAAACAATATGGTCTTATGGATGAAATACGCAATCAATTAAAGACCATGAACCGACAGTTTGATTTCTACATGAAGCATAAGACTGCCATGAAAAATAACCTGATCGCTCTCCTTGACCAGTCATATCCAGGAGCGAACACCTACTTTGACAGCCCCGCCCGTGAAGATGGCAGCCAGAAATGGGTCGACTTCGCTGCTACATACTGGCATGTGGACTGTGTCCGTAAGATGTCCCTGAATGCCTTTGTTGAGCATTATCAGAAATGGTGCCGCCGCAAGAAGTACAACTTCAGCAGAGCAAAAGCTGAAGAAATCCATGGAACAGCCAAGGAACTGGTTCCTGTACTTCCAAAAGATGACTTTACCAAACAAATCCTCAAGCGGGCAACCGAACAATTATATGCTGTTTCCAAGACCGTCGAACAGCTCCGCACCCTCATGAACGAAACAGCCGCCACACTGCCAGAATATTCCGTCGTCATGGCCATGAAAGGCGTTGGACCGTCTCTCGGTCCTCAATTGATGGCTGAAATTGGAGATGTTGCACGTTTTACCCATAGGAATGCGATTACAGCATTTGCCGGTGTCGATCCTGGCGTCAATGAATCAGGCGATTACTCCCAGAAAAGCGTCCATGCATCGAAACATGGTTCTCCCGTGCTTCGCAAGACCTTGTTCCAGATCATGGATGTCCTGATTAAGACAAAGCCTCAGGACGACCCCGTGTACTTATTCATGGATAAGAAACGAGCGCAAGGGAAACCTTACTATGTCTACATGACTGCCGGGGCCAATAAGTTTCTCCGCATTTACTACGGTAGAGTTAAAGAATATTTGGCTTCACTTCCACAATAACAGAGTTACATAATCATACCATTCACAAAACCAGCGTTCTACGGTGGTCTGGTTGTTGTACGCATCTTTCCTACATAAAACTTTTTCAAAAAATATTCAATTTTCTATTGACTTTTTATTTGCAGGCTTATATAATAAAGAAACTGATCATACGAGCTTCGTCTACACACTTTTTTTCTACATTTGTTTCTCAAAGCAATCTCTCCTTTACTACCAATATGAATTTTTCAATGTGCTTCATAATGTTATTTCTCTTTTTTTCTATCTTTTTAGTGAAAAAATATTACAAAATAATGCTTCATCGCTGGATGAAACAATACTTTCTGTATGGAAAAAATTAACTACTACTTGAAAACATTGCAGAGAACGCTTGATATCGCTTGAAAATCATCTAAAGATATGTAATAATATGACTGAAGCGTTTTCTGCGCTTTATGTATGTGAGACCTTTCCGATG
>CAPAOL010000080.1 GCA_948579315.1 uncultured Phocaeicola sp. | reverse complement strand
ACTCGCGACCCTAACCTTGGCAAGGTTATGCTCTACCAACTGAGCTATTTCCGCATTTTTTCGTTTGCGGTTGCAAAGGTAGGGATTTTCTGTAAACCTGCAAACATTCTGCCTACTTTTTTCACAGAAATCTGTTGACTTTGCATCGACCGCAAAACAATCATTTTGATTATCAACTCATTCGGTCACGATAATCTTCATAAGAAAATTGCTTGTATATTTCAGCTTTCCCCTCTTTTGTCCAAATAGCGATGGCAGGATGATGGATTCCGTTAAACATATTTGTCTTTACCATCGTATAGTGAATCATATCTTCGAACACAATACGTTCTCCGATTTGCAAAGGATGATCGAAGCTCCACAATCCCATATAGTCACCGCTCAAACAGGAATTTCCTCCGAGACGATAAATATATTTTCCTTCGTCTCCCATTTCCGCGCCACGCACGGCAGGCTGATAGGGCATTTCCAAGCAATCGGGCATGTGGCAAGTGAAACTAACATTCAAAATAGCCGTCTTGATTCCACGGCTCTCTACAATATCCACTACCTCGGAAGTTAACACTCCCGTCTGCCAAGCAAAAGCCGAACCGGGTTCCAAGATAATTCGCAGATGAGGATAGCGTGCTTTTAATCCTTGCAACAGTGTTATCAAATGTTCGGTATCATAGTCTTTACGGGTCATCAGATGTCCGCCACCGAGATTCAGCCACTTTATCTGTGGAAACCAACGGGAAAATTTAGCTTCGAGATGCTCCAATGTGCGTTCCAACTCATAGGAAGAAGATTCACAGTGACAATGGCAATGGAAGCCTTCAATGCCTTGCGGTAATACATCGGGCAACAAATCGGCTGTTATCCCAAAACGTGTGCCAGGTGCACATGGATTATAAAGTTCTGTTTCCACTTCCGAATATTCGGGATTTACACGAATACCACAAGAAATACCACTTCTTTCTGCCACCACCATCGGATAGAAACGCTCGAACTGCTGCATCGAGTTGAAAGTGATATGGCTGCTGCAACGCATTATTTCAGGAAAATCCTGTTCCGTATAAGCTGGAGAATATGTATGTGCCTTACTGCCGAATTCTTCCAGTGCCAAACGGGCTTCATACACCGAACTTGCCGTAGAATGGTCTATATATTCACGGAATATAGGGAAAGAACGCCACATGGCAAACGACTTGAAAGCAAGAATAATCTCCACTCCCGCCCTGTCGGCTACGTTTTTTATCAAACACAGGTTCTTTCTTAAAAGTTCTTCTTCCATGATATAACAAGGAGAAGGAAACTGATTAAAATCTATCATATATAAAATTATTATCTAAACTGACGCCTTACGAACATGGATGCAAAAATACAAATTCAAAAGCAAAGAGGGAGTGTTTTATTTTTAATTAAGATATTGGTTTTCGCGAACTTTTTCTTATTTTTACACCTTAATAATATTATAGTAAGTATTGTATCATCTTAAATACCCGATTAAAATGAATAAAGATTTAAGAAAAGTAGTGATTCTACTGGCACATCCTAACATCAAAGAATCACAAGCAAACAAAGCATTAGTTGATGCTGTCAGTGACATGGAAGGAGTGGCGGTTTTCAATCTTTACGAGCTGTCGCAGGAAATCGCTTTCAATATAGATGAATGGAGTAAAATCATTTCCGATGCCTCGGCTGTCATCTATCAATTTCCTTTCTATTGGATGTCTGCACCGTCATTACTAAAGAAATGGCAGGATGAAGTGTTCACTTTTCTATCCAAGACTCCGGCTGTCGCTGGCAAAACGTTGACAGTAGTAACGACCACGGGATCCGAATACGAAGCTTATCGCAGTGGCGGCAGAAACCGTTTCACTATGGACGAATTATTACGTCCTTATCAGGTAAGTGCCATTCATTCGGGAATGTCATGGCAAACCCCTATTGTGGTTTATGGAATGGGAACAGCAGACGCCGGCAAGAATATTGCTGAAGGAGCAAATTTGTATAAACAACGTGTGGAAATGCTTATCGGTAGCAGTAATGTAGGGAACAATTGGTAAAACTATAAAAAGCGTAGCTTTAGACTAGATAAAGCTACGCTTTAGCATCCTTAAAGCATAG
>CAPAOL010000079.1 GCA_948579315.1 uncultured Phocaeicola sp. | reverse complement strand
AAGTCGGGGCTTTGTGCATAAAAAAAGAAGGTGCGCATTTTGACACACCTTCTTTCCTTTATGATTAAACTCCGGTTACCTGTTTTTATACAAACTGATCTCCTAGTTTGATTTGTACGTCATTTACGAATTTTCGGATAGCGCTTTCGTCATCTTTTTTGCATATGAGTAATACATTGTCTCTTGCGGCTACTAAATAACCTTCTAGATCCTGTATTACGGCTAATTTCCCTTCTGGCACTACTATTACATTATTATAGCTGTTATATAATAAGGAGTTTCCGTTTACTACGACGTTACCTTCTTGGTCCTTGGATGATATATCATACAAGGAGTCCCATGTACCTAAATCTGCCCATCCGAAGTCGCACAATTGGACGAAAACATTGTTGGCTTTCTCCATGATTCCATAGTCAATGGAGATATTAGGACAGGAGGCAAAATCTTCTTCTCCGTTAGTCAGTTTGGTACAAACTTCGGGCATAATCTCATTGAAAGCTTCTAAAATTGTATTGATATTCCATAAGAATATTCCTGAGTTCCAATAGAATTCTCCACTTTCTACGAATACTTTGGCAAATTCCAATTGGGGCTTTTCAATGAATGTTTTTACTTTAAAGAATTCTCCTTGTTTTTCTTCCTCAATCTGAATATAGCCATAGCCGGTTTCCGGTCTGTTAGGTTTGATACCTAATGTTAGTAATTGAGGAGAGTTTGAAACAAATTCCAGACCTTTCAAAATTGCATCTTTGAACTCATCTTCTTTTAAAATCAGGTGGTCGGACGGTGCGACAATGACATTGGCATTTGGATTGAGTTTTTTTATGTGATAAGAAGCCCAAGCTATACATGGGGCAGTGTTTCTGCGGGTGGGTTCCAATAAAATTTGTGATTTGTCCAATTCTGGGAGTTGTTCTTGGATCAGTTCTTTATACAATACATTGGTTGTAATAAAGATGTTTTCTATAGGGACTATTTTTTTATAACGATCAAACGTTTGCTGTATTAGAGAACGTCCGGTCCCGAAGAAATCAAGAAATTGTTTAGGAAGGTTTTTGCGGCTATATGGCCAGAACCGGCTACCTATACCTCCCCCCATGATGACACAATAATTATTGCTGTTTGTCATGATATAAAATCGTTTTAAAGTTTCCGCTAATATAGGGCTTATTTTTAGAAAACCATTGTCCGTTATCCCATAAATCGTAGTATATTTATCTTTTTTTGAAAAAAAATGCCGAAAAGTTTGCAGGTATGAAAAAAAGTCGTACCTTTGCAACCGCAATCGAGAAACAAACAATGTTTCAAGAGATGCCCAGATGGCGGAATCGGTAGACGCGCTGGTCTCAAACACCAGTGGATTCACTTCCATCCCGGTTCGACCCCGGGTCTGGGTACAAAGATAAAAGCTAAGTGTTGAGAAGTCAATCACTTAGCTTTTTTTGTTTAAATTTTCCCCACACGTGCAAAAAATATAGCAGTAAGTCATTATTTCTTTTGGTTGAACGTAGTAAATAAGTTACCTTTGAAAAGAAATAAAGCCTATTAAATAAAAGTAATGGAACAAGGTGTTTGGCAAGAAATAGAACTGTTGTACCAGAAGTTTCAAAAACTTGGTATCAGTGAAGCGGTGGACTATGATAAGTACTACCTTTATTCTCTCATTACCCATTCCACAGCCATAGAAGGCTCCACATTGACCGAACTTGATACACAGCTTCTCTTTGACGAGGGAGTAACAGCGAAAGGGAAACCGCTTGTGCATCATCTGATGAATGAAGATTTGAAGCAAGCGTACGAACTTGCCAAAGTTGAATCAGACAGCCTTGTACCTATAACTCCTGCTTTTCTGAAAAGGATGAATGCAATGCTGATGCGTACTACTGGCAGCGTTCACAGTGTGATGGGTGGCTCTTTTGATTCTTCTAAAGGAGAGTTCCGTCTATGTGGTGTTACGGCTGGTGTTGGCGGACATTCTTATATGAACTATTTGAAAGTTCCTGCTAAGGTGGATGAACTTTGTGCGATTCTTCAAGAGAAGCAAAAGAAAATGGGAACATTTCGGGAACAATACGAGTTGAGCTTTAATGCCCACCTTAATTTAGTAACTATTCATCCGTGGGTGGATGGCAACGGAAGAACGGCTCGATTACTGATGAACTACATCCA
>CAPAOL010000078.1 GCA_948579315.1 uncultured Phocaeicola sp. | reverse complement strand
AATATACATAAAATCCAATCCCTGCTCCCGCTACAACAATTACAATGGCTATAATCGCCACAAGCAATCCGGTTTTCACGGAAGACTTTTTTCTGCTCCTGACATAATTCTTATGGTCAGGCCTATCATAACCCATCGGTTCATCCTCCTAATTTCTAAAATCTTTTGTAATTACAGAACTTCGGTATAAAAGAAATTCACTACCAGTTTTTTTAATTATTCTGAATTTACCATATATGCTTCATGGTCATCCGGCTGTGTTACTTCTCCCGGAATCATCGACATATCTTCCGCTGTAACCCTAAAGTAGGATAATATGTACTAAAAACCTCTTTCAATTGGTCATAACACCCTTTGAACCTTAAAAAAGTGCCGATTTTACGCCATTTTTGCTTGATTTTTATTTGAGTGTGTATTATAATAATGACAGATATAAATATACACTTAAATAAAGGAGATTGTTATGCCAGCAAAACCATCAGGTACGATCAAAACATCACGTGTAAATGTTAAGCAGAAGAACGGTGATATCTACGTTATGGAGCGTCAGACCTTGTATGACCCGGTTAAAAAATATAACAAAGTTGTGAGCAGTAAGCTCATCGCTAAAATTCCGAAAGGCGAAAAAATTCAGGTGCCTACACGCCCAAAAAGACCTAATGGGAGCAAACTCCCAATAAAACCACAGAAAGTATCTGCTTCCAGAAAACGTGTTGGAATGATGGATATCATAGGACATATAGGATTTATTTCCGGTATTGATGCAGCTATATATGCATCCACAGATATCGGGACCGCCCAGAAGATCATTTCCCTCGCAAGATATCTTCTGGCAACAAATGGACAAACACTCCCGGGAATACAGACCTGGCAGTATACCCATCCGCTTCCCTATGTGAACGGCATATCAGAGGATGTATACCATGCCCTGTTCCATGACATCGGGCTGGATGAATCGCTGCAGCAAAATTTCTTTCACGAGCGCTGTGCATTGCTTGGGGACCATGGAGCGATTGCTTATGATTCCACTACCATATCGACTTACTCCGGACAGCAGCCGGAAGCACGGTACGGATACAACAAAGCAAAAGACGGACTGAAGACGGTCAAACTGCTTACGCTGTATTCTATTGAAAGCAGACAGCCGATCGCATTTACCAAACAGCCGGGCAACCTGCCTGATGTGTCGTCAATCGAAAACGCATTAAAACAACTTTCTGTCCTTGGCGTGGATCATGCCGAGATCGTAACAGATAACGGTTACTACTCAGAGTCTAACCTTTCTGAGATGCTCCAAAAAGGATTCGGGTTTGTCACGCTGGCAAAAACAAACATCAAATGGATCCGGCCGGAAATAGAAGCACGTATAGAGGAACTTTCTTCTATATACAGTGTATGTCCGTTTGACCCCACAACCCATGGTGTTACAGTTATGTTAATGCATGATTTTGACAAGGTGCGCAAGTATGCCAGCCACAAAAGCGGCGCTGAAAAGGGCGCTGTTGAAAGATTCAAAAGACGGGTGTATCTTCACATTTATTTTAATGCTTCACGGCAGGCGGAAGACCGGATTGAATTTGAAACAGACCTTATGGAATTAAAGTCAATGATAGAAGACGGCATACCTGTAGATGAGCTTTCCAGGAGTGCGCAGGAGAAGGTAAAAAAGTATATGTCGATAAGCACCTGGGGAAAGAAGACGACCGTTCGTTTTAAGGACAAGGAATGTCAGGAGGCATACAAATATCATGGCTATTTCACCCTGGTCTCCAACCGGGAGAAAGACTGTTTTGAATGCTTAAGGATCTACCGGAAAAGGGAGACCATCGAAGCTTGTTTTGAAGCGGAAAAGCAACATGCGGATGGAAGCCGTATCCGTGTTTGGAGTCCAGATACTTTGCGGGGCAGAATGTTTGTACAATTCGTATCGCTGTGTTATTACGAGTATTTCAGTGATCAGCTACGTAAGATTAAGCCTACTCTGGGCAAACAGAATAAGGATGGTATCAGAACAAAAGAGACGGTTGACCTTGAAGAGAAACTGTTAAGATGGATGGAGAATACGCCGGTTTATCTTCAGCTGCAATGGTTTGACACTGTGGAAGAGGTAAAGGTATCGTCCGAACTGCGTAACAAACGATGGAACACAGAGATTACCGCGCGGGATGCTCTATATCTTGAGAAATTGGGGATGTCTATGCACTAAGTTTTTTAGTGCATATTATACGACTTTTGGGTTGTAATAACAAAATGATATTTTAAATTCGTAACCGGATTCGTCGATAACACGCCGACTCCGTCGCTGTCCAGAAACCTTTCTTGCTTACAGTTCTTCCTGACTGCTTCCA
>CAPAOL010000077.1 GCA_948579315.1 uncultured Phocaeicola sp. | reverse complement strand
CCGACAAAGATAGGGATTTTAACTAATTCCCCCAAATTTTCAAACTGAGCCCTTTGTATCATTAAAAATTGAGCAGTATGGAAAGAAAAAGATTCAGCGTTTTGTTCTTCATCAAGCGTAGCAAACTGTTAAAAAACGGGGAAGCTCCCGTGCGTGTACGCGTCACTTATGACCGTTTATATGTGGAACTTCAACTAAAACGAAGTGTAAAAGTCCCACTTTGGTCGCAGGACAAAGAGAAATCAATAGGCAAAGACCGCAATTCCGTAGAACTAAACCATTACATTGATGCCTTGCGTGTGAAATTCTATCAAATCTATCAAGATCTAGAACTGGAGGGAAAGATTATTTCTGCCCGTGCCATCGTAAACCGCTATCAGGGAAAGGACGAAACTTTCAAGACATTATATAATGTATTCAAGGAACATAACGACAACTGCCGGAAACTAATCGGAACGGATTATGCCGACATTACCGTAAGACGTTACGATAATTGTCTGAAATATCTCATGGAACTGGTAAAACAGGATTATAAGGTAGATGATATGCTGTTGCGTGAGGTGAACGGGGAACTTGTCCGCAAATTCGACCTGTACCTAAAGGCAGAAAAGCATTGTGCACAGAATACCGTTATCCGGTACATGAAATGCTTTAAGAAAGTGATAAACCTTGCCATTGCCAACGAGTGGCTGACGAAGAACCCGTTTGCCGGAATCAAGTTTCACGAGGTGGAGGTAAACAAGCAGTTCCTAAGCCAAGCCGAAATAAACCGGATATGGCAGAAAGAGTTCAAGATTGAACGGCTGGAACTGGTGCGGGATGTTTTCATCTTCTGCGTATATACCGGGCTGGCGTTCATAGACGTATATAATTTGCGCTCCGAACACATTTCAGAGGACAGCAACGGCAACCTGTGGATAGTGAAAGCCCGTGAAAAAACAAACAACCTTTGTAACATTCCGCTTTTGAGCATCCCCAAGCAGATACTTGACAAGTACAAGGATAACCCCTATTGCCTTGACAAAGGAACTTTGCTGCCCGTCCCTTGCAATCAGAAAATGAACAGCTACCTGAAAGAGATTGCCGACCTGTGCGGAATAAAGAAAAACCTCACCACGCACACCGCAAGGCACAGCTTCGCTTCGGTTATCGCGCTGGCTAACAACGTGTCACTGCCAAATGTCGCTAAAATGCTGGGGCATTCATCCACCCGAATGACACAGCACTATGCAAAAGTGTTAGACCAAACGATATTAAGAGATATGCAAGCGGTTGAAAAACAGCTATCTGTATAAATATAAGTAAAGCCAGCAATACAGTTTTATTAAAAACACGATTGCTGGCTTTCAACCAAACCATAAATATAGAAAACAAGACAGCTATATTTCAAGACTTCAAGCTATCAAGATTCCAAGATAGCAAGTTTTCAAGATTTCATTTCCGGTAATGCCTATCCAATAAATCCCTGATGTCACTTTCACGATAAATGATTTTTCCCGGAAGTTGCACGTAGCCCAGCAGCCCCGTGTCCCTATAATCCTGCAAAGTCCGTTTACTGATGCACAGCCTTTGGCAGACTTCCTCCCCCGTCAGGTAGTGTTCACCGTTCAGCACCGGGCGGTAGTTGGTGACAATATGCTCCACGTTCTCCAAAACCCGGTCAAGGGATGAAAACAATACCTGCGTAGTTTCCGAATCTTTCGTTATCAAGTCCATACGATTCATGTTTTAGGGGTGTTCTTTACTTGGTTGAGTATAAAGGTTTCCACGTCCGAAGCCTTATAATAAATTTTGCAGTTGATTTGCGAATAAGGCAGCTTGCCCGTATCACGGTAGGTTTGCATCGTCCGGGAAGAAACATTCAGCAGGCGGCAGGCTTCGCTGTTATCCAACCATTTGTCCTGCTTTCTCCGCAAAGGTAGGCAGAGCGCATCCATACGCCCCACAAAACTTTCAAACCTCTGTTTCCACAACTCGAATGTCTTCTTTTCAATCGTTACTATTTCCATATACTGATATTTTTTGTTATTACTCCGTTTTTCTTGTCCGGTACAAATATACAGGTCAGGATAACAGGTTGTTACTGCCTATCCTCAGATGTCCTTAGAAGTCCTCAAATGTCCCAGCCCGATAAAACGATAATGGGAATAAGCCCTTTTTCTCTGTTCTTCCCATATAAGTAAGGTGAAGTACACATGGCGTTTTCGGATAGCTTGTATTAATACGGTGCAGAGCAGTGCAAAGCAATTCCAAACGCTTGACACTTTGCTTTTTACCGATTTTTCTTATTTTATTTGTGGTGCTAATTCAAAGAACAAAGCACCATGAACAATCCATTTGAAGAAATTTTCAAGCGGCTGGAAAACATCGAAAAGATGATTTCCCCCGTAGTCGGCACACAGCCCAAAGGACGGGACGGCAAAGAACCCGTTTTAGTCAGAATATCCGTAGCCAGCAGCATAACCGGATATTCGGTCAATTACCTCTACCATGTAATTTGCAAATTTTCTTGTGCCTTTTTTTAGAAAAGTTAAATATGCCACAG
>CAPAOL010000076.1 GCA_948579315.1 uncultured Phocaeicola sp. | reverse complement strand
CCTAAAATCCCGTTGAATTATACACAGGTCATACGGTGACCTGGTATAACTCAATAATCTCCCGTTGACGTTTGGTCGGTGTTGTTACAAGCTTTTTACGTTTACCTTCAATGGATACTTGTTTTAGAGATTTCATTTCACTAAAGATTTCTTGAAGGTTATGATTGCGTGTCCATCCGTGTTCTTCCATAACATTTTTCAGATAGGTAGTCAGGATAAGCGCAATAAACTGGATAAATATACGTCCCTCCATGGTTGCGTTTGAGTGAATCCTCAAACGTTTCATATCCAGATCGTTTTTGAGATCGTCAAAACCTTTTTCGACAGCATCCTTTTGGCGATATGCCCGCAATGCCTCGGCAGCATCTTTGGTTTTATTGCTTATCATTACAAACCAGCCAATACTATTCTGCTTATGTTTGCTGATTGCCCCTTCATTATACTCTACCTTCCGTCCACGTTTCGGAAGGTCTTTGACAATGAAATAGTTGTTATAAAATGCCTGGTTTTCAGATTTCTCCTTACAGTTTACCAACTCGTCATAGCACTGGAGCAGCTTATGCGTAAATTTTTTGTGTTCCAATTCCGCCTTCAGACTATCATAATACGTATGGATATAACATCTGTGCCCATTCCACTTCGTACATTTTGTTACCGCGTAAAGGTCATCCTCACCAATACTGATAAAATTTTTATGGGAATCCATTCCTGTCCGGTTTTCCTCTACTGCGTTTGTAGCGATAGAAGCAGTAAATGGAATGCCAACGCTAAAACGATAATGGCTGTTATATAGCGCATTGATATTTGCCTCACTAAAAAACCCCTTATCCATGACCAGATGAACAGAACGTGATCCCAAAAGCTTTAAGTTGGCAAGACTTTCATCTATTGTAGATACATCTTTGATACTTCCTGAAAGTATCCTATAGTATATAGGCAGATGGGATTCTTCACTGGTCAACATCAGGAGGTTGACATGGGGAAGATCCTCACCATCCCGATTATATCCCCAGCGAATATAGTCAATAAACTCACTGTAGGACGAAATACTTGTTATATCAAGGGCAAAATACCCTTTATTGTGTTTGGCCGCAATCCATTTCCCGAAAAAATCCTGTTGCAGTGAAGAGGTGATACGACTTAGTAGTTCGCTGACACGCTGGTCTGCAAGTTTAGACTGGTATGGATGTTGGTTATAGGCAGACCATTGTTCTACATGGCAAAGCGCATTTCCTTCACTGGCAAGATAATAAGCACAGGTAAGGATACGCTCCCAATCTTCTGGAAAAGAGGAGCGTAAGATTTTGACAAGCCCTGTTTCGCGAGCAGCTTTATCAAGAAGCAACGCCGGCCCGATTGTAGACACGCGGCAATGTTCTGTTTGTGGATCCGCTTTGTTAGTGGCAACAGATTTTTTTCTGGTTGGAATGATTACATTTGTTTCAGGATGCAGCTTGCCAACACATTTACGATGGTGCTTTGTTTTTTGCTCCGTTTTATCCCAATAAGATTCATTCTCGTATACATAAGTGGTTCCGTTGGGGTTTTTAACATAAACATATGATGCCATACTACAATCCTCTTTCCTGTGTATAATATATAATTATATTATATAATTTATACACAGATTTGTAAATAGAAAAAAGTAAAAAACATCAGTATTTATGCGGGTTCTCAACACTTTTATACTAGATTATGTGTATAATTTATCGGGAGTTTAGGTTTAAAGTATATGAAGGTTTATGAACGAGAGCGGATGATTGAACGCCGTGGGGAGACAAAAGGCGAGATGAAAGGAGAGGTGAAGATTGTCCGGAATATGTCGAAGTCTATGGAGCAGGATCAGATATCGGTGTCTTCGGGACTGGAGCCGGAATATATCGAAGAGATTCTCACATATATCCGGGACTATCCGAAGGAAACGGATAAGGAGATTGCTGTCAGGATACTTGCCGCCAGGAAAAAAGAAGAGTAAAAATTCTATTTAAGACAGGCACAGGAATTGTTCACATCAAACAATTACCTATGCCTGTTCTTGTCTTCCGCAAATGCGACTCAGCCAAAACTGATAGTCTTTTTTTCAGAAACAAAACCATTCGACCTTCCTACATTTTTCAAAAGCATATTCGGTATTGCATCCATGTTCATAACATTCTTTGTCTTTTCTGATACCTCTTGCGGAGTCGTCAATGCTGTAATTCTCATATTCTCCTCCATGTGTGTATTTATTATAGATAGTATATATTTTCTTTAGAAAAAATACAAGAATAAACGACTCTTCGCAAGAAAACGCAACAAATCGTGTCGTATCCCGCCGAAAAAGCTGCCAGCTTCGAATATATTTATCTGATCATCATACATTCATCGCCGTCTCATACGCGGACCATACTGCGCCCAGCAGATTGGAAACCCTGCCGGCATCCCCGATCGTATACACTTCCTTTCCTTCTACATGAATCGGCGAAGTGGAATCATAACCGATACTTACAATGACCGTATCTGCCGGAACTGCCTTCTCTTCTTCACCTGCCGAATATGTAACTCTGCCGTCCTCAAGCGAGCTGACTGCCGCGCCTGTTACGATTTTTATTCCATAATAACCGACTGCTTCTTTTAAATACAACAGGTTAGCTGCGGCAATATCTACATTGAGTACCCGATCCATTGCCTCGATCACTGTAACATCTTCCCCGTTTTTTGCATGTTCATAAGCAATTTCGATTCCGGTCAGGCCGCCGCC
>CAPAOL010000075.1 GCA_948579315.1 uncultured Phocaeicola sp. | reverse complement strand
GGATCATTAGACTTTTTATTTTTAATATACTATATAGAATCGCGGAGACGCTTACATAGGATATTTCAATAGAAAGCACAACATTACAACCGTTATAAATGGCGCAAACAAAATGAATTCCGTTCCTGTAACTTGAGTGATTCCACCGGTATTCTCTCCCAATCTCTGCCTTTTCATTTAATCGTTTCACCTTAGTGATGAAAGTTCATCACTAAGGTAATCAAACTTCATCACTAAAGTGATACAGTTTCTTCACTTTAGTGATAAAACTTGATGAAAAGGCAGAAGAACAAAATACAACAGACAGATTTCACTGACAAGACAAAGAGCTTTCATGCTTTCCCACCTCACTTCCAAAGGAGAAGCCACGGAAAGCATAAAAAACTGACTTTTCCCTCTATCAGATACAAGTTGCCCGGATTTATGACTATATTTGCAAAATCTGAACACATTCTTATGAAAGCTTTACTTTTGACAGGACTACTATTCATTCTCATCCTCCCCGGATGCAGAAAAGAGACAAGCATACTTCCGCTATTACAATCTGTAGAGGAACTGATTCCCATGTATGCCGATAGTGCTTCCGTGCTACTGGACAGCATACAAGCCCCCGATGAACTGACTGATAAGGACTTTGCCCACTGGTGTATGCTATGCGGTAAAGTAACGGACAAAGCAGCCACCGGATTACTCCCTATCTACCAATGGCAACGGGCACAACAATGGTTCACCGAACACGGCACGGCAAAAGAACAGGCGCAAATAGACTTGTATCTGGGCCGTGCTTATGTAGAAGATGGGGAGTATGATAAAGCAATGCAAATATATGCCGATGCGCTGCAACTGGCCAAAGAACATCAGGCCTATAATGTGGCAGGGTATATTTGTGCCTATATGGCAGATTTGTATGGTTTTAGAGATATAACCAGTGAACGTCTGGAGAAAAGAAAAGAGGCCAGTAACTTCTTCAAGAAAGCAAGGAACTACAAAAGCTATGCATACGCCTTAAAAGATTTAGCGTGTGAATGTACACTCACTGATTCTTTTAATTGCACCATACCCTTACTTCAAAAGGCTGATTCCATCTCACAACTACTGCATAACAAAGATTTAACAGCTGATGTAGCCAATGCTTTTGGAGTGATATATGAGGCACAAGAAAAATACAAGAATGCCGAAAGATATTTCTTAAAAGCCATTGAAACGGGCAGCAAAGAAAGCTATAAGGATTCTATCTCCCTATTACACATATATATAAAAGACAACCAACTGGCAAAAGCACACGAATGGATTGAAACGATAACCAAACACAATGATATCGCTTATTACTTCAATCAAGCTTACTACCTGCTTTATAAGGCAGAAGGAAAATACAAGGAAGCACTCCATTACAAAGAAATCTGTTCCGACATGCTCGATTCACTGACATTAGTTCAAAATGAGACAAAAGTATTGGAAATAGAAAAAAAGTATAACAACGCCAAGATACGGGAAGAGAACGAACTATTAAAGATTACACAGCAAAGGAATACAATCATCATCATTATTGCCATCTCCTTATTCTTACTATCAGTTGCAGGATATATCATTTACCGGCAGAGAAGCAAAGCCAAAATCTATTACCAGCAAACAATTCTAGATAAGATGAAAATAGAGCTCCTTCACTTATCTGCAGAACTAGAAGAAAAAAAGCAGGTTTTGCAAAAAGCATTGGCAGACAAAGAGAATAATGCCCACAAACTACAACAGGAAATAGAAGTAATATCCTATAAATACGACCGGCTGCAAAAGCAAAATCTGGAAACATCCACAGTTGGCAAGAAGCTTATTTCTTTGACTAAAAAAATAGGCTTGAGGACTCCCAACTCCCTACTGACAAAACATGGCATTCCATAATGACGGAAGTAGACAAGATATATCCCCAATTCTACTCCCTACTAAAAGAGGCATTTCCCAACCTGACAGAATCAGAATATCAATATTGCTATCTCCATATCTTTGGATTTGACGCAAATGATGAAGCCAAATTGCTCGGCATCAATCCGGCTTCTGTACGAATGAAACGAACGAGAATTTATCAAGAGGTCCAACTAAAGCACAATAAAGAAACGTTTTTACGAGATTACATCATCAAAAACCTCTTAAAATAAATAGTTCTCATACAGGTCTTATTATCAGTGAATTATAAAACACTACATATACATCACTGTATATAACAATTTTTGTAACTCGCTGATAATCAACAAATATTGTATATACTATAACTCCCTCTTTTTGTCATTCATAATCCTATAATACCTAAGTTTGCACAAAACTAAAACGTAAAACGATTATGAACAAATTAAAAATGAGTTTGGCTTTGATAGCCTTAATTATTCCTCTATTACTATGCGCTAAAAAACGAAATATAGAATTTATAAAACATGGCAACCATAGAATTCCAGTAGAGTCATTCATTCCGGTAAAAGCTTTCTTTGACGACTGCAATAAAGAATTAACCATCGAATTCGCACAGGACTGGGAAGCGGTAACCATCGAGATTAAATCAAAAGAAGGATATGTAGTATATAGAAACCTCTATATACCCCACTCCAATTCTTCTTTATCAACTTCTTTAGAGAATATTCCGGCAGGAATATATGAACTGACAATCACCGATGAAAAGGGAATATTGGCAGGAGAATTTATATACGAAAACTAAAGTCCAATATTATGAAAAAGAAAAAAAGCACTCTACTTATTGTAGGCATGTCCTTTCTCCTTTCAATAGGAACACTTATGTTTAGTTCTTGCGCAGACAAGGACGATCCCTCTCCTATTCTTCCCACACCGGAAGACACTTCTTACATATTGAAACTAAAGTTTTCTGAAAAAGTAGAATTTAAAGAAATACTCAATAAAAACGATATTCAAGACCTAACAGAAACAGAAACTGCATATTTCGGAGAACGAATCCAACGGTCTTGCCCCCATGAATTACAATTCGATAGGGACTCCCTTTCCATTGTAAAAACCAATAATATAGTAGAAAAGTATAAACTAAAATGGCAAGATAAAAAATTATTCATATACCAGAAGCCAATAGATAAATGGGAATACTGTGGAGAAAAAGACGAAAATGGAAGAGTAATACTCAATATAGGATTCTATATTACTACTGGTGCGATAAAAATCGCGTTAGTTTAGAAGTCATCAAATAAAGAGAGT
>CAPAOL010000074.1 GCA_948579315.1 uncultured Phocaeicola sp. | reverse complement strand
ACTCTCTTTATTTGATGACTTCTAAACTAACGCGATTTTTATCGCACCAGTAGTACTAATGGATATAGACTAATATTGCTTGCTATGGGAAAAAGGTAGTGGATATTTGCGTTGATGTCAAACATGCTAAGTCCATCATTTTTAAAGAAGTAATTCATAGACGGCTCTATTCTGATTTGATCAGTAATATTATATTGATATTTCAGACCAATACCAACGCTCTCTATTTCAGTTCCATAACTTAGATTTCCACCAATAGCTTGTTTCCCTTGTTGTGCAAAAACAGAACCACAACCTAAAAGTGCCATGCATGCGGCAATAATAATTTTTTTCATAATCACTCATTTTAAATGAATACTAACTTTTCTTTATATGTAGAATTATTTTTCTTCCTCCTTAAACCAGGAAGCATACATTAAATATCCATTGGCTATTTTCTGATTGAGTTCTTTGCTTTGTGCCTCGGGAATCTTTTTGATAAATTTGGCTGGAACTCCTGCCCATAGGCTTCCAGGTTCGATGATGGTGTTACTGAGTACCAGCGCTCCGGCAGCTACAATAGCTCCTTCACCTACGACCGCATGGTCTAGTATGGTAGAGCCCATTCCAATTAGAGCGCCGTCTTTTATAGTCGCACCATGTATGGTTACATTATGTCCTACAGAAACATCATTCCCGATTTCGACAACTGATTTTTGATATAATGTATGTACTACACTGCCGTCCTGGATATTTACGCGGTTACCTATGCGGATAGCATTAACATCGCCGCGTAATACGGCGTTAAACCAAATGCTGCAATCTTTTCCAATTACAACATCGCCAATAATAGTGGCATTATCGGCTAAATAACAGTTCTCGCCGATTTTTGGAGTGAATCCTCTCACTGATTTTATAAGTGCCATAATTAATTTCTACCGTTTTAAAGGAGATGTTACTTCTTTTAACCACTCGCGTTCCTCGTTGTTCAATTCCGGATTCAAACAATTGTAAACTTTTTCATGATATTGGTTGAACCATGTTATTTCTTCATCGCTCAGCATATCTGTCAGGATGGCTTCTTTGTCAATAGGGCAGAGGGTAAGTGGCTCGAATTTATAGTAAGTGCCGAATTCTGTCTCTTGTGACGGAACAATTAACATGGTATTTTCCGTACGTACTCCATGGCGTCCGGTTTTATATATACCGGGCTCGTTGGTTACTGTCATGCCTGGAACAAGTAAGGCCGGCATGTGGTTCATGCGGAATTGGTGAGGACCTTCGTGTACATTCAGAAAACAACCTACACCGTGGCCTGTTCCATGCAGGTAATTGATTCCGGCTTTCCACATAGGGAGGCGAGCCAGCGCATCTAGTTGTGTTCCGCAAGTTCCATGTGGAAATTGAGCCATTGAGAGTTGGATAAATCCTTTTAAGACTAATGTGTAATCTGTTTTTTCTTCTTTCGTGAGTGCTCCTAAAACGATAGTACGAGTAATATCAGTTGTTCCGTCCAAATATTGTGCTCCACTGTCCAGCAGCAGCATGCCTTCAGGTTTTAAGGGAATATCGGTTTCGGGGGTTGCTTCATAGTGAACAATAGCGCCATGAGCTTTATATCCGGCAATGGTGTCAAAACTGATACCATTGAAGTGGGGTTGTCCGGCGCGGAATTCGTATAATTTCTTATCTATACTTATTTCGGTTTCATTTTCAGTAGAAACAGCTGCTTTCAGCCAGCGGAGAAATTTAACCATGGCTACTCCGTCGCGTTTCATTGCGCGATGGAAGCCTTCTATTTCTGTTTCATTCTTTATCGCTTTTAAAAAAAGTACAGGCGAAGGGGCTATTTCTATTAAGGAATGGGCGCAGGCTGCTGCATGGACAGCGGCATTGATATTAGCTGACAACAGGAGTTTGCCGGTAAAATCTTTTAAATCTTTTTCAATTGTTGAATAAGGCCTTACTTTAATTTCGTTTTCTGTTAGATAGTCTTTTACTTCATCTGACAGTTTATTCTCTATTATATATAAGGTAGAACTATATTCCGTGATGAGAAGGTAACTTACAAATACCGGATTGCAGTGTACGTCACTTCCCCGTAAGTTTAGGGTCCATGCCACTTCATCCAGTGCGGAAATTAAAATGCCTGTGCAACTGTTACGACGGATTGCTTCTCGTATTTGAGTGATTTTATCCTTGCAACTGAGACCGGCATATTTCAATTCATGTATAAACACTTTGTTATTGGGCAATGCAGGCCGATCTGTCCATAATTCATTGAATGGATCGGGAGCAAGGGTTAAGTGTATCTGTTTTTTTTCTAATTCTTTCTGTAAGTTGCTTGTTTCTTGATAGCTGTTCACCCAACCGTCTATACCCACATTGTCTTCTGCATTCAATACACAGCCCAACCACTCTACAATGGAAGGAGTTTCCGGTAATCGTTCCTTGAATAAAGTAATACCTGTGTTTTCCAATTGTTCGGCCGCTTGAAGAAAATAGCGTGAATCTGTCCAAAGTCCGGCTTTATCCAGTGTTACGACAACCGTACCTGCCGAACCTGTGAAACCTGATATCCATTTACGTGCTTCCCAATGTTTGGGGATATACTCTCCCGAATGGGGATCCGTACTGGGAATAATAAAGGCTGAAAGCTTGTGTTTACGCATGAAATTGCGCAGACTAGCTATTCTATTTATAATTTCCGATTTCATTTTAATAGGTTTATAATGGTTTGTACTAGAAAGCAAAGATACGATTTCTAGATTATTTTAAATAAATAATTGCGGAAAGTTTTGTAAATAAAGAAAGTATGTGTAATTTTGCGCCGCAATTTGACTATCGGAAAATATTAATAACAACATATTTAATAATTAAAAACAATGATTGTAGTACCAGTAAAAGAAGGCGAAAACATTGAAAAAGCGCTGAAGAAGTTCAAAAGAAAATTTGAGAAAACAGGTGTTGTAAAAGAACTAAGAGCTAGACAGCAGTTCGACAAGCCGTCTGTATTGAACAGACTGAAAAGAGAACGTGCTATCTATGTTCAGAAACTTCAGCAAGTAGAAGAATAATTAAAAACTCGCACATTCTTTGAATAATTGAATTCTTTTTCATATATTCGTTGCTGAATTGATAAGCGACGTTTCTTATGATGACAGACTCTTTTTTGGATTATCTTCGATTTGAAAAAAACTATTCTGAAAAAACAATAGTTAGTTATGGAATAGATTTGACCAAGTTCGAAGAGTACTTCAAGGGGAAAGACGAGAAAGTCGATTTTACAACGGTAGATGCTGATTTGGTTCGTGGTTGGGTGATGAACCTGATGGAGAATGGATATACATCTGCTTCTGTAAACCGAAAACTGAGTTCACTCCGGTCGTTTTATCGTTTCCTTCTAAAGAAAGGTGTGATAGAGGAGGATCCGATGTTGAAAATCATTGGACCGAAAAATAAGAAACCTCTTCCTGTATTTCTAAAAGAACGTGAAATGGACCGACTCTTGGATGATGTTCCTTTTAAGGAGGATTTTACAGGTTGTCGGGATAGAATGGTGTTGGAAATGTTTTATGCTACAGGCATGCGGCTTTCCGAGTTGATAGGGCTGAATGATGTGGATGTCGATTTTTCTGCGTTTCTGATAAAAGTAACGGGAAAGAGAAATAAACAGCGTTTAATTCCTTTTGGAGAAGAATTGCGAAGGGCGATGTCTGTTTATCTGAAAATAAGAAATGAAGTGTTGCCTGGAAAGGCAGAGGCGTTTTTCGTTCTAAAAAACGGAAAACGGATGTATCCTGGAAAGGTGTATCTTTTAGTGAAACGGAACCTGTCAAAAGTGGTGTCGTTAAAAAAAAGAAGTCCGCATGTGTTGAGGCATACTTTTGCAACTGCTATGTTGAATAATGAGGCAGAGTTGGGCGCAGTGAAGGAATTACTGGGTCATAGTAGTCTGACTACAACGGAAATTTATACGCATACGACTTTTGAGGAACTTAAAAAAGTTTATGAACAAGCTCATCCAAGAGCGTAAAAAAAGGAGGTATTTATGGAAGTTAGAATTCAAGCCATTCATTTCGATGCAACAGAAAAACTTCAGGATTTTATTCAGAAGAAAACTGCTAAGTTAGAAAAGTATTGTGACGATATAAATAAAGTGGAGGTGTCATTAAAAGTTGTAAAGCCTGAAACTGCGATGAATAAGGAGGCTAGTATAAAAGTGCTGGTGCCTAATGGTGAATTTTTTGCAGAAAAGGTGAGTGATACATTTGAAGAGTCGGTTGATGTATGCGTAGATGCGCTTTCTAAGCAATTGACAAAATATAAAGAAAAACTACGCGGTAAATAAAAAAAAACACCGAAAGTTTTTGAGATTTAAAATAAATATCTAACTTTGCAGCCGCTTAACCATTCAAGGCGGAATGGTTGTGAAGTTAGATATGACAAGCCTCTTTAGCTCAGTTGGCCAGAGCACGTGATTTGTAATCTCGGGGTCGTTGGTTCGAATCCGACAAGAGGCTCAAAAGCAGAGGCAAGGGAGAAAACATTTTAAGGGTGGTTACCAGAGTGGCCAAATGGGGCAGACTGTAAATCTGCTGTCTTTCGACTTCGGTG
>CAPAOL010000073.1 GCA_948579315.1 uncultured Phocaeicola sp. | reverse complement strand
TAATTAGTCCTTCTCCTTTTGGAAAAGAAGCATTTGCGGAAAGAGTATTTTTGAGGTATATTTTCTTCCCATTAAGTTTATAAACAGCATGGGTCCCAACAAAATGCTGATGTATATCAGAAGAATTAGATTCCTTGATGATATACCTTGCCACACTGTCAGACAAATACGTTGTTTCATCATTTGAATTACGCTTTTCTTTGTCGAAAAGATAATTAAGATTAAACGTAAATGTTTTATCTTCACTAAGTTTCAGCAACTGGTTCACTGAAAGGCTATGAGAGGTGTTTCTATAAATGTACTTATTAGATAAGGATGGAGTCTCAGGATATAATATCCCGGTTCCGTAAGATGATGTGTATGTAGATGGAGCATTAATTTCAGTCCGTAAATCAATACCTATGTTATTGGTTTTATAAACCGATATATTTTGAGCATTACGTCTGAAGTTCATTAGTGAAGCCGATGCATCCCAGGATATATTGGGCTGGCTTCCTATAGCGCCATCAAAAGTGGACGACCAGATACCCTTTGCGCTCTGCTTTAGGCGTATATTCATTGCTGGTGCGGCTCCGCGCCTTACGCCTTGGAGCATTTTTACATCTTGGTGATCTTCAAGAATTTGTACAGTCCCAATGTCATGCGCATCTATATTTTTGGTGGCTACTCCATAGTTAGAGCCAAGCATATCTAACCCTTCGATATAGAACTCATTAATCCATTGTCCATTATATATAATTTGTCCGTCCGATTTCACTTCAATACCGGGCATTTTCCGGAGTAAGTCCTCTAATGTCTTATCATTTTTGCTTATATATGAAGATGCAGCATAAGATATTGTATCACCCGATTGTCTTATTTTTTTAGCCGTGACAACAACCTCTTTTAATTCGAGCGTTCTGATTAAAGAGTCAAGCCGCTCGTCATCTTGCTGTGCCGACATTGGCACAGCAAACGAAATAATAAAAAATACAAGTATATATAGACGAGCGGACATATTAATATAGAGTTTTATTGTGCGATGTAGAATGTTACAGGAATTGAAACGGCACTCGCTACGGCTTTTCCATCAACAGTGCCGGAAATCCAAGATTCTTTCAAAGAACTTTGGATAGCTCGGATAGCTTCACTGTCAAGTTCATCAAACCCCGATGATTTTACTACTTTGAAATCAGACATTGAGCCGTCAGTATTTACAGTAAAACCAATTCGTGCCACACCACTGGCTCCCTTTTCGAGTAGATCATGCGGATATTTCACCTCCCAAAGAATAGCACTCATCATTGCTTGTTCCCCACCGGGGTATTCAGGCATCGTTTCAGAACCCTCCACAAAAACTAAATTTTGAGTAGGTTCTATCGGGGTTCGAGCAAACGGGATTTTTGGAAATAAGGCGGCCAATAAAATCACAGGAATAAGTACCAGATAACTTAATTTCGATGACTGTTTTCTACGCTTGCCCATCATCGTGATACGAGCATTGAGACTTCCGGAGCTAAATGTATTAGCCAAGAAGAAGTTCTGTTTTTCAATGGCTCTATTCAGCATCAGTAATTCATAATCACACCGGGAATATCCTTCTGTCAGGACGCCTTCATCTGCTTGGTATTCATGTAGTGTGCGTAAACTGCGGAACATCAACCAAGCTGCGGGATTCCACCACTGTAATACAAGTACAAATTGACCTAATATCAAATCAAAAGTATGACCGTAAAATACATGTTTTGATTCATGTGCAAGGATTGTTTCATTGTCTGCGTCTTTCTCATTGACAACAATATATCTCCAACAATTAAATGGAGCAGTCGAGGAGAGTGGGCTGATTGCCAAAGTATAGCCGATTCTTTCTTCTTTATTGGCATTTTTGATAATGCGGATTATTTTATACCAACCGATAAGTAGAAAAAATGAAACAGCAAGACATCCAGCAATATAAATCAATCCAATAATACGATTGAATTGAATACCGCTTACTGTAGGGTTATTGGATGCTTCGATGTTACCCACTTCAACATTTCCTCCAACCAAGGCTATATCGGAAGGAATAAACGAAATTATGGGCATAAATGGGAGAAGCGCAGCAAGTAGATAAATAGAAAGTAGAGCTGCGCGGCTTGTCTTGAAATTAGTATTGCGAGAGAGAGCGAATTGATAGCCAACCCATAATATCATGATAATCACTCCGGCATTCAGAGAATAGTTAACTAAATACTGCATCATGATTCATCCTCCTTTCGTTGTCTTTCTATTTCCCCCAAGATTTTTTCCATATCATCAGAGGAAATTTTTTCGTTGCCGATAAGAGTAGAAACAAGGTTTAGGTATGAACCGCCAAAAAAGCGGCTTACCATACTCTTAAGAGAATTTGCTCGGTATTCTGCAAGGCTCTTTACTGGATAATAGCGATTGCAGTTTCCTATCATCTCATGTGCCAACCATCCTTTAGTTTCCAACCCCCTCACAAAAGTGGCGATTGTGCTGAAGTTTGGACGGCTTTGCCCATCCGATGTCATCCTGTCTATTATCTCGCGGATAAATAGTGGATTACCATCATTCCAGAGAATGCTCATGATTTCTTCTTCACGTTCGGAAAGTTTCTTCATAACAATATTAGTTTGGAGTTACGCTGCAAATATACAGCTAATTTTTTAACTACACAAGTAAAAAATTAAATTATGTGTGAAAAAATTAACTATGAAATATCGATATAATATTATAAACAGCTACTGTTCAACTGGATAATATCTATAAATAAAAAATGGCAACCAATGAAAGAAAAAATCATTCGTTGCCATTTATAATCATAATCCGATTGAGCGGGGTGTGCTACGGGTTGGGTAATCAATACTCCGATAAGGAGTTGCCGGCTCTGCCACCATTGACTTTTTATCGTCGGTCGCTTGGCCGGGTGGTTCTACGACTGTGACGGGCTGATGTTGCTGCGTGTCTTGCTCTACATCTTCTGATTGCTTTGGTTGCTCGTGCTTTGGGGCGAGGTCGGCGGCGATCTTGTGTTCAAGTTCAAGGAGCTGTGCTTTCAAGGCTTTCAACTCATCTTCCTTGCTCCATGTCTTCGCTACAATGGCTTGCAGCGCCGGAACATCTTTCTTCGCCTTCTCGTTGCGCTCTTGGTGTTGCTTGATTATTTCTGGCAGATGTTCAAGGGCTTTTATAAAGTTGGTACAGGCGGCATGGGTATCGGCCATAGCTATAAAGCCGTTGTTGTACTTATACTTATAATTGCCCTCCACTACAAAGCGGTTCTGCACGGATTCCACGCCGTCAACCACCGCTTTTTCCGATGTTATGCAAATTGGAAAGCCGTAGATTTCACCGACACGCACATATTCGCCGTGGGTATTGACAGTTCTTGCAAGGTTTTGGAGATGCTTGCCCATTCCGTCCTCGTCGGTTGCATCGCATTTGTCAAGAGTCAGGGCATTGACCGGATTTCCGTCGCTGTCCTTCCTGACAGCAGCCATATACCGCGCGAGGTCTGCCTCCATCTTGCCTATGATGATTTCGGTTTTCTCAATCTCATCGGTGATGGAGCGCAGTTTGAAATTGGTGTCGCCTTTGCCTTTGTTGAACGAGCGCCGTTCACTTTCAAGTGCCGCAATCTTCTTTTCAAGTTTGGCTTTTTCAAGAAGATCCGTGTTGCCCGAAAGAATAGCGGAGTATTCGGAATAACTCATGCCCGTCTTTTCGTCCATCGCGCCCTCGTCAATGGTTCGCGCTCCCAACGCTCCCTTTTTCAACTGGGAAATAAAAGTCTGCTTCCATTGGAGAAGATTGAACTTGTAGGCGTCCAACGTGCGCTCAACAGCGTAGATATTGACATCTACACGGTTGGCGTTATGGAATTTGGCAACGATATTGCCTGTACGGACGGCGCGGCCCTCGCGCTGGTCGAGGTCAGACGGTCGCCACGGACAATCAAGATGATGCACCGCAATGGCTCGTTTCTGGGCGTTAACACCTGTGCCGAGCATTTCAGTGGAGCCGAACAGCACTCGAATTTTACCCTCGCGCATCGCGTCAATCACCGCTTTCTTCGCCTTCTGCGTCTTTGTTTCCTGAATGAAACGGATTTCATGTGCCGGAATACCGTAATCCTCAATCAACTTGCGTTTGATTTCGGCATAGACATTCCATTGGCCCGGCTGGAATGTACTTAAATCGCTGAACACAAACTGCGTGGCTTGGTACTGCTCAAAGCGGCGATAGTAGTCGGCTATCCATTTTGCACATTCCGAAGCCTTGTTGCCGGGGTCGTCGCCATAAGCAGGGTCGATAAGTCGCATATCCATCGCCATTTTGCGGGCATAGTCAGTGGCAATCAGCATCTTCGCCTTTTCTTCCGTTTCCGACAGCGGTTCACGACCGAGTATCGTGGCATCGCCGTCTTTGGCAAAAGCCATCAGTTTGGGAATAAAATCTTCCTGATCGGGCGTGGGCGGTATCTTGCGCAGTATCTCCTGTTTTTCCGGGCGGTCAACACCGACATCGGCGGCGGTTCGGTAATCCGTTATCTCATTGTAGAACGCCGCAAGTTCCGGCACTTTGATGAAATAGCGGAAACGCTCCTTCTGAATGATGTTGTTTGTCACGGAAAATTCAAAATCGGTGGTTTTCTTGGCGAAAATCGCCGCCCATGCGTCGAAACACCGAATATCCTGCATTTCAAGCGCATTGGGGCGCAGGTATTTGAACAGCAGATACAACTCTGTCAACGAATTTGAGATTGTTGTACCCGAAAGGAATGTGGCGCCGAGGTCTTTGCCGGTACGCTCCTGAATGGTGCGGATTGCGAACAGCAGGTTAAGCGCACGGTTGCTGCCTTCGGAGTTGCCCAATCCCGCAACGCGGTTGTGACGGGTATTGAACGTGAGATTTTTAAAACGGTG
>CAPAOL010000072.1 GCA_948579315.1 uncultured Phocaeicola sp. | reverse complement strand
TTTGAAATCCAAACTATTATAGCAATCTTTTTTTACAGTATATTCAGTCAACGCCTCTACCTCTTTCCAACTTTCGCCTTCTTTATAATATAGTTTCCAGCTTTCCGGCACACGGAAATCCCCGTCATAATGGTCAAAATCCAACCAATACACTTGTACGTTCGATACGGTATAAGGCTGGTCGAATTCATAAGCCAGTGTTTCGACAGTACCGTTCTTCAGCCACCAATAGTGGTAAGGTTTCGAGATATCCGATGAGCGTTTAGGTTCCCATTGGTCATTTACCCCCCATGCCCATGTTTCCACCGAAGCCGATTCGGGAGCATCTTTCTGTATAGGAGCCTGTATCATCAGAGTACGTGCTTTGCTGGCAATAGTAGCTTCCGGAGTGGGGCGGGCATACTCGGCCGCTTCGGGAATCCATACAGCCATCTGGTCGGCACCGCGGTTGTTCCATGTAGAATAAGGAATTGCTTTGAAGGGAACATCTTTTACCTTACCATTCCTGTCAATTTCTTTAGCTGTACCGCTCAGCACCATTACGCCATTCAACAAACCGGCATCGTAAGAAGCCTCCATCGGAGTACCGTCGGGGATGAATTTGTTGAATACAGTACTGTCGGCCTGGTCTTGTCCTTCCAGACAGAACATAATAGGACCCCGTTCTATAGCCAGTTTGCCACGGTCATCCTCTACTTGGTCATTTGCTTTCACACGACGTACCTCCATAGGAAGATTGATTTCAACCACATCACCCGCTTTCCAGTTGCGTACAAGGGTGGCATAACCGTCATATTGCTTCGCATTGACTTTGGAACCGTTCACAGAAATGCTGTAAGCCTGAGCCTTGTCTGTAAATGAGTAGAGATCTGTGGGTACGGGAGCGTCTTGCGCCCATCCGGGAATACGCACACGCAAAGCAAACTCCTGTTCTTTTTCGGGAGTGACGGCAATACTTATCTTTCCGTCCCACGGATAGCCTGTAGTTTGTTCCACATTTATTTTATTACTTTCCGTTTCAATATCCGCCTTGCTTTGGATAAAGAGATTGACATACACATCATTGCCTTGAGTGGCATACATATAATAAGGTACTGAAGCCATGAAACGGGTTATGTTGCCCGGACAGCAGGCACATCCGAACCAGTGTTGGCGCTCATGCTGCCCCATGGATTCCAACGGATTGTCATAGAAGAACTTGTCACCGCTGAGTGATACGCCCGAAATGACCCCGTTATACAACGCGCGTTCCAGCACATCCGCATATTTGGCATCTCCCGTAGCGAGAAACATACGATGATTCCAATACACATTGGCTATAGAGGCGCAGGTTTCGCAATAGGCTGTGTGATTATTCAGTTCATAGTTCGGACCGAATCCTTCACCTTGTGGGCGGGAACCGATTCCGCCTGTGATAAAGAGTTTTTTGCCGGCCATATTTTCCCAAATACGGGTTAAGGCATTGAAATAGGCGGTATCATGAGTCAAAGCGGCTACATCTGCCACTCCGGAGTAGAGATATCCGGCACGGACGGCATGACCTACTATCTCGTCTTGTTGCAGGATGGGCTTGTGATCCTGACTATATTCGCTCAGTTTATGTCCGTCTGTTCCTCTGCCGGTTTCTTCTACAAAATACTTAGCCGTCTGCAAATATTTCTCATCACCTGTCACCTTATATAGTTTGACAAGAGCCATCTCGGCGATAGGATGACCGCTGGGACGATGGATCTGCCCTTCGCCGGGTCCGAAGACCTGACATACCAGATCGGCATTTTTGATAGCCACATCCAATAATGTACGTTTTCCGGTGGCGCGATAATGAGCAACGGCGGCTTCGTACAAATGACCGCTGTTATAAAGTTCGTGGCTGTTGATTTTTTCCCAGCGGTGCGTGCCCCACCAACCGGATAAACGGGTACATTGATTGGTTACACAAGTAGTAAGATAACCATCCGGTTCCTGTGCGGTAGCTATGATATGGATTACACTGTCCAGATAATGATCCAGTTTCCCGTCATATTTTACGGCCAGCGAGTAGGAAGCTCCTTCTATAATTTTATAGGGATCGGTATCGTCGAAAGAAAAGTCACCGCGATGCTCGCCTTTCATCAGACCACCCGCAATGGCAAAGTTATCGAATCGGCCGTTCTTTTCACATTCTTTGAAAGCGGATGGGATGGAAACGGTGCGGTTGGTTTCAATCCGCGGTGACCAGAAATTATCATCTAAATGAACTTGGGTGAAAGGAACTTCTTTGATAGGAGCATCAGGTTGTGTATAAGGTGTGCTACATGCGCATACACTTATTATAGCAATGCTGCTCCATACTATTTGCAATTTGTTTTTCATACTATATCTGTGTTTTTTATTTCAGTATCAACTATGTCAACAGATGCAAAGTAAGTGAACAAACCATTAAGTAGATAAAAGAAAAATCTATTATACTGCGAAAATCGTCTTAAAGATGATCAATCCATTTTCAACATAATAATATTGATTATCAGTATTTTATACTATTGTTATAGACAATTTTTTCATTCTATTGGACAATCGTTTTATCTTGTAAAGACAAGGATTAAGCAGATTTGTCTGTTTTTTGAGCTTGAATAGTTGGAGATACTTAATTCTTCTTAGAAAACCTCAATAAGATCCGGTGAAACTTTCCTCCTCTGATAATATAAATTAGATTGGCGTTCCTTTCAATAAAAAACTTAATGATGCAGCTATGATATATGCGTATATTCGGGTTTCAACTGATAAACAGACTGTAGAGAACCAGCGGTTCGAGATAAATCGTTTTGCCAAACAAAGGGATTTCCAAATTGATGTGTGGGTGGAAGAAACGGTTTCAGGAACACGGTCAGCCAAAGACAGAAAGCTTGGCGTACTATTGAAAAGAATAAAGAAAGGGGATACATTGATTGTGTCGGAGATCTCTCGTTTGGGAAGAAGATTGATGGAAGTAATGAGTATACTGAATGCATGTATGTTGAAAAATGTCATCCTGCTCACGGTGAAAGAGAAATATGAGCTGGGAAATAATATACAATCTCAAATATTGGCATTCGCTTTTTCCCTTTCCGCACAAATAGAACGCGACTTGATTTCCCAACGTACCCGTGAGGGACTTGCACGCAGAATCGCCTCCGGACAAAAGTTGGGACGTCCCATGGGAGGACATAACTCGAAATATAAACTTACGGGAAAAGAAGAAAAAATTAAGGCTATGCTGGAGGCGGGAACCAGTAAGGCGGAGATGGCGAGGAAATTGAAAGTGAGCAGGAATACATTGGCAGCTTTCCTTAACAGAAACAGGACAGGGATTCCTTCGAACTGATAAAAGTGATATGTCTGTTATTCGTAATAAGAAGAAACAAAGCCTCTGATAGATTATTCTTACTTAAATTTCGGTTTTAGCATAAGGATATACATAAAGCACAAAAACGCTCTGTCACAGTAAAATGCACATTACTAATCACTTCCGGTGTAAAAGTCTCTCAAATCCCCTTCAATTGGTATGTCGGTGGGGAAACAAATCCGTTTTTGGGAATGCTCGCATTCGGGAATACCAGCGGACAAGATGTAGAGTCAGCCCCTCACTGCCTCCCGGCTACTCGTGGGCATCATAGTTCATATCTGACAGGATACTGTTTGTTTCGGCTATTGAACCTTGTTGCGTATGTAATAAGAACCTGTTTCTATCGTATCTTCACTCCGTTCCGTTTGATATTCCACCTAAGTGAAGCAACTATTCCACCCTAGTGAAAATGGCTGTTCACTAAAGTGAAATCGCCTCTTCACCTAGGCGAAGCAACGAACGCAGCCAGACAAAATATGCCACAGCTATGCTCTCTTGCAAGGAAGCGACCACAGCTATGGCACAGGAATTAAAACAACCTGTATACGTCAAGCCGAATTTGACAGCGGAGAATGGCAAACCGTTTCAAGGGGACTTGGAATCTATTTACACAGTATATCGTTGATTTACAGTAATATACTGTGCATGATTTGGAATGGTAATGTGCTGATGCAGAAGAAACTGATACGAAAAATCATCGAAAAAATGGCATCTTATCTTTGTAATTACAAATGCGACAAGAAGCAACAATTTTGTACTTTCGATGAAAACGTGGATAGAACGGACGAATGAATGCTTCCATTGTAAGGGCAGACACTGCCTCTTATCGATTACAATTCTTCGCAAACAACCATTTCCATGCCTCGGTATACAACAATGATTTTATGTAGCATGGTAGGGCTTATCGCTTTCTGCACAGACTCGCTTGAAGCGTAGCGTTCAGCTTGTTCAATGGCTTGTCGCCTTAATTGTTCTATCCGTTCGCTACTGTCTTTTCCTTTGGCATATTTCAGTTCGATGATGTAGGAGTGACTTATGTCTTTGTAAATATCCAATAACGGATGCAAGAACAGGTCGACGTATCCTTCCTGACTGTCTTTCTCGGACACAGGACGATAGAAAGGATTTTGTGCGGTCATGGCAAGAGTAAAACCATGAACAAAATATTCACCTTTCTGCTTGTCCCGTTGCGAGGCATAACGGTGCAGGCATCCGGCAATGTATTCAAAATAAGGTTTCCATTTGCCATCATAAGCCAGCCCTGAGGCAAGCTTCCTCTTTTCATAACTGTCGAAAGTCAAGTCGTTTTCATGATAAGTATCCAGAATGTAGGCAAAGAGTTGTTCACGTACCACCTAGTTGGGGATGGTGAGTTTGGTTTCTCCTTTATGCATTCCGCTGATGGTCAGCATTCCGAAGTAGAAAAGCAATCAGTTCTATCAACTTGTCTACCGAATGATTGAATGGGCATGTTGTGGAGTAATACTCCAGCATATCCCGTACATCTTTTTCTGTGAATCCTGTCATTTCATTGAATTGTGGATTCAGCGTGTAATTGGTGCCGATGTTGAATCCGCTGGTCAGGTCGTTCATGGATAGATAATAAGATAAGAATTGCGTTCGGGAGTGGGGTGTTGTCCATGGTAGTTTTATCCGTTTACGATAAAACAATACCGGGTGACTCATATTAACATCTTCACATGCCAAGCTTAAAATAAAATATGCAGTAATATATGTGTATAATTATTTTCTTCTTCTT
>CAPAOL010000071.1 GCA_948579315.1 uncultured Phocaeicola sp. | reverse complement strand
CTCGCAGCTTGAAAATGGCAGGTATACCTACTGCCATTATTATGGAAAGCACAGGCCTGTCGGAGATAGAGATTGAAGATTTATAAGTCGGGAGATGTGAACTGCACCCCCAAAGTTAGACACTAAAACTTTGGGAGTGTAGTTTTTTTATGCGACCTTCGTTGGAGTATGTGCCTAGGGCAAAAACCGGTGTACTTACTGAGGTGTTGCTATACATCCCGATATTCCTTCACACAATCAAAGCACGGACACCCTTTCATTGGGTTCAAATCCCGATGTCCCACAATCAACGCTTTGGGAAACTGCCGTCGTAATTCACGCAATAAAGCAAGCAGCGAGCCCCGTTGTTCCATAGTGCGAGTATCCTTGGGCTTTCCATCCGCATCCAAGCCACCTTCATAACAGACACCTATTGAATGGCTATTATGATTACGGCAGTGTGCCCCGACCTTTTCTAACGCACGTCCCCGGTGGATCTCCCCGTTGCGAGTAATGTAAAAATGATAGCCAATATCACGAAAACCACGGTGCAGGATATGATCTTGTCGGCAAGCCTCCGCCGAAAGGGATTTTCCTTCCGGCGTGGCACTGCAATGAATGATAATCAGTGTAATAGTTTGCATAGATCTATATGCAACTTTGTACTCCGAGCAAGCCCCCAACAGCGGTGGCAACGGTGATGATTACTTTGATAATGAAGCTCCATACAGAGCGGGAAGAGGATGATTTGCTCATACAATAACAGGTTTTAAATAAATGGATAACAGTTTTCTTTTCTCACAGAGCTGCAAACTACGCAACTATGCATACTACTACACAGACTCACACAGAAATAAATAATCGACTACTTTAATGACTGCCAATTAAATTACTAAAGTTTTGCAAGTACGCTGCATAGCTTCTTGAAAGGAGGGAAAACCATGCGGGATATACCGACTAGCGAAACTTGAATTAAATTATAATCTGTGGAAATCTGTGTAATCAGTGGTGAATCTTTTAAGCAGCCGGGTCGGGTGCTTCGCCACCTCCGTCCGGTTTCGGATCAGGGTTATCACCCGAATCAGAACCACCTCCGGAAGTGCCCGGTTTCTGATATTCCGCCAGCTGCTTCAACTGACTGTCAAGTTTCAAGTTGGTAGTTGATAAGTTACCTGTGGCACGAGCTTTCAGACGCATGCCAGTAACATTCTTCTCCAATGAAAACTCTTCCAGCGTATCAGCTGCCTTACTGCGAATACCCACACCAAAAATGGCAAGATCATCAATTTTCACACATTTGCCGTCCAGCAACAACTCCTTGATACAATCTACCATATCCGAAAGCACACCTTTGATGACACCACCGGAATATGGTGAATTGTGCTTCGACATGTGTTCGGCAAGCTTTGCCAAATCAAACGTCTCATCGCTTACTGCACGGGCGAACCACTTACCCGCATTCAAGCCTTTCTTCTGCTGGTTCTGATAAATTTTGTAACGAATCATAAAACAATAAATTAAAGGGTTAAAACATCGTGTCTTTGGGATTCTTTTCCCTTCCGACGATACAAAGATAGGCTACCGAAAATCCGAAAAATCGCTTATATACACTTATGTCCGCTACTTGTCAGTTATGTGCAGTTAACGTCGGTTATTCAACCGGAAAGCGTTGCGTATGTGCAACTATTTTGCTATATTTGTAACATTAAATCAAGCTCTTATTCATCATGATCGAATTCAGAATACGTGCCTACGGGCGCATGGAACTGGCGCAACTCTATTCTCCCGAACTTACTGATATTGCCGCTTACCGAAAAATGAAAAAGTGGATAGAGCGGTGTCCCGGACTGCTGCAACGCTTGTACGACCTGGGCTATCAACCGGAGCACCGTTCATATACGCCTTTGGAGGTGAGGGTGATTGTGGACGCATTGGGAGAACCTTAAAGCGTCGCTTTAAGAGGGCTAAAGCTTAGCTTTATGCTCTCAAAAGCGCCGCTTTAGTATCCGTAAAACGCTGTACCGTTATTGGTTTGCGGCGGGGGTACAGTGGGTACACTTTTTCAGGGCTCCCTCACACACGCACACATGCGCGTTCATATACTCCGTTGCCATCTCCCTTCACTAATATGCCTCGCTTCGTCAGTCGTTTCAACCAAGTGATGGCGGTATTTTTCTTAATTCCGATGGCTTCTGCTGTCTCTATCATTTGTGCACGAGTGAAACGGTCGCCCAACTGCGAGAAGAGGAAGTCGCGGTCGGCATTGGAACGCCGGCTGATTTCCGTGGAAGGAAGGAACGAGAGAATGTGTGTGGCATGGCGGTAGAGCGGTTCCGCAAGACGGAGCACTGCGTGGAAATCGTCAGGGGTGATGGCAAGCTTCCAACGGGTGATGATGTTGTCTTTGATGTTATCTTCGGGAATGCCCTTATCCGGAGTCAGTCCCGAGGAGGGAGCGTTCTTCACTTGGTAGGGATGCGGGCTTTCGAGGGCACGCAGCAGGGCCACTATCGACATGATGCGGCATAGATTGACTGCCAGGCGGGCGATGGAGCTGTACATCTCCCTGCCGTTGGCTATGCTCGAGCGTTGGAAGAGGTGGGAGAATTGGGTGTTGAATTCTTTTTTCTGTTCCTCGGTAAGACAGAGCGTATGTATCCCATGTGCTTTTATCTGTTCCACTTCTTTTTTCCATTCCAATCCGAGGTTGGTAAAGATTTCTTCGAGATCCAGGTCGTCTTCCAAAAACTGGTTGATCCATTGGTCGATGCCGTAGAGGTAGTAGAACAATTGGCGGGAGAAGGCTCCGTCTTCCGTGGTGGGGATGAAGGATTTCACTTGCGACGGTGTGCCGGAAATGTTGAGGGAGATGTAGCTTTTCTTCACTTCACGGTATTCCTGGTCGGTGCGGCGGTTGTAAGACAGGCAATCGTGGTCGAAGGCTTTGCGGAGGGTATCGCTCCAATGTCCATGGTCTGCGTTGATGGCGGTAGAGAGGGTATCCGCTTCAGATTCGCAGATAAATCCTATTCCGTCAGAGTCCATAATATTTTGCAGGATGCCTGTGCCGGTGTTGTTACCCGAAATGATGAACATCTTGTTGGCGGGCATTTCCGGTGCGTCCACTTTCGCTCGTTCTTTGCCCAATGCCTCGTAGGCGGCTTTCTCTTTCTTGTAGATTTTCATCTTTGCTGCCACTTCCGCACGGATTTCGTCGTGAATGGGAGTGGCAAGCAGCCGGATGTAAGAGAGGATGCTCTTGCCGGAAGCGGAAGGAGCGATGGCAAAATACTGAAGGCAGGGATGCAGGAATTTGCCGCTATAGGAACAGCGCAAGTGTGGGGCGATGGTTGCACCCAGGGCTGTCAATGCTCCTAAAAGCATAACGTCTTTCAGGGCGTCGCTTTTGCCATAGGCAATGATACGTTGTAGGAGTGTGGGCCAGTCGGCTTTGGGGAAGGTGGGTAATTGTTGTTTCGGTTCGCTGCCCGAGAGAAGTTCCTCTTCTTCTCTTTCCTCTTCTTGGGTATTTTCCTCCTTTCCGGTATTTTCGTCATTGTCTACCTTATAACGCGCGCACGTGTGTGTGGAGAAATTTGCCCCTGAATCTTCTGTACCCTTTGTACCCTTCGGCTTGTTCATTACGCTGTCTTGATGGAGCTCGACTCCTGCGATTCCGGCAAGGTGGAAAGCCGTGCCTAGGTGTACGTCACCATGTTTGGTGGCGAGCGCGTTGGAGAATACCCGTTCGGTGTGTTCGCGCTGGTACTTGGCAGACAGGCGGCAGAGACGGTGGAAATAATTGCGCCCGGCTTCGCCGCAGTCTGTGGCGATGGCAAATGCCAGTTGTATGTATTCGATGTAAGTGGGTGCGATGTCTGCTCCTGCTGTTTCAACTGTCTCGGTGAGACGGCGTAGTGATTCGATGTTGTTCATTTTTTCTTAATTTTCTTATGTTAGATGTTTCTGAATAAAGCTTCGGGGTCGTGGCTAAGAAAGCAGGATCTCACAAGGTCTTTGCCGGAGAAATCTACTTTGGTCTTTGTTTCGGAGGAAACAGATGTTTCTGTATTATACGCTGTCTCTACGTACTGCATTGCCCAACTCATACATTCTGTGATTTGTTTGCCGCTTGTTGCCGTGGATAAATGGTAGGTGGGGACAAAGGCCTTTACACCCAGTCCGCTGGGACTGATAAACGTGAGTACGGGACGGAGGAGCGGGTCGTCATGTAACACACGGCGCATTTCTTCAGTTTCCCGGTAAGAGCGGAAATGGTCCAGGTCTACAATCACCAGCCCCGATGGGGACAGGAAGTATTTGCCGCTACGGCGGGAGAAGGTGCCGCAGGGAGTTACATAGGGCAAAAGCCTTGTTTTTGCTATGCGTATGTCCGGTGCGTTGCGTACTTGCTCGGTCAGGAGCCTGAGGTCTTCGTTGCTGGTAATCATCTGGAAAACCTGTTCAATGCAGACTTCGCAGAAGGGGGAAAGTGTGGGGGGAGTGAGTATTTGTCCCTGTTTGTCTTTGATAGGGGCGATGGGAGGCATGAAATAGGACATTCTGTAATCGTTTGGCATAATTCTTTGTTATTAAAAATTTAATTATTTACTTTGCATCATATATGTGTTCATTTTGAAACATGGTGTAAATGTAGTAGAAATAAAATAAGCATTATCCTGATATATTAGGATGAAAGTTAAAATAATTAACCATTATGGTGTAATTTTAATAATAAATAAGTATGAAAAAAGAAAAAGACTATTACGCAGCATTAGGAGCTAGCGTTAGTGAGTTGCTTAAGCGCACGTGTTTGACAAATAAGAATGTGTGCAAGGCATTGGGGATTGGCCATGATCCTTTGAATGAGTTAAAAAAGGGCTAGATTGCTCATTGGGTAATTACTTAAAAGTGGTGGAACTCTGTTTTGATTATCTTGACGAGGAGGAAATCGAGAGGGTTTTGAACAGGTGGAAACAGCTATATATGAGGTATCGGAAGGAAAAAGAGAAGAGAGAAGAACACAATGAAAAGCAGGTGAAATAAAAAAGGCAGGCGGGAAGATTTTCTCGCCTGCTTTTTTTATGAACGAATCGGGGTGGTCTTATAAAAGATAAAGGGAAGAGTGCATGGCAGTTATCTTATTTGATTTTTTTTGGGTATGATTAAAAAAAAATATTGCAATATGTTGTTACTTTGAGGAATTTATGTAATTTTGCCTGTAAATTAATATATCTCTAATGAAGAGGTGTTGATTTTTTATGTTGCTTGATGCTTCTCTTAATTTTAATATAGGGAAGCATAAGTGTTGTGTATATTATATTATCATTCGGAAGATTGTCCGATGTTATTTTATTAGTACATGTGGTATGTGCTTATGGGGGAGATTCAGAGAGTATAAGGGGATTCAGAGAGTATAAAGAGTATAATAAGTAAGGATTTAAAGTTAAACTGAATAATACACACTTGAGATGAAACGAACGACTTTATTTCTGTTGTTAGCCTTGTCGGGGACGTTCTGTTCGGTGGCAAGAGCACAGAAAGTAGCAATTAAGACTAATGTTCTGTATGATGCGTTTTTGAATGTGAATGCAGGCGTAGAGGCTGGATTGGCTCCTCGCTGGACATTCGATTTGTCTGCCGATTACAATGGGTGGACGCTTTCCCATGAGCGGAAGTGGAAACACTGGCTTTTGCAACCGGAAGCGCGTTATTGGTTCTGCGACCGTTTTGCCGGTCATTTTGTGGGTGCCCATGCTTTAGGCGGCCAATATAACGTTGGCGGTCTGAAAAACAACCTTTCTTTTCTGGGCACTGATTTCTCTGTAGTTTCCGACCGTCGTTACCAAGGATGGTTTGCCGGTGCCGGTATTGCATACGGTTATGCATGGATATTGAATAAGCATTGGAATTTAGAAACCGAACTCGGGCTGGGCTGGGTTTATACACGCTATGATGTCTATCCATGTGCAACGTGCGGCACCAAACTTGCCAAAGGAAAATCGCACAACTATTTTGGTCCCACAAAAGCGGCTGTCAATCTGGTTTATACATTTTAATTCGGTCTGTAGTCATGATTACAATAAACAATAAAATAGCTAAAATAGCAGGTAGTGTTTTGTTGTCACTACTTGGTGTGGCTGGTGTAAAAGGACAGCCGCTTATGAATGGGCAAGTGACAGTGCGAAATCTTTTCGTTTCCCGTTCGGACGACAAACTCTTCATTTCGATGGATATAGATGTATCCGGTTTGGAGGTTAAGAGCAATCGCGAAGTGATATTTATGCCGGCATTGGCAAGTGATGACCACACGTTGAGCCTGCCTGCTGTGATGATTGCCGGACGCAACCGGTATTACCATCATTTACGCAATGATAACTTGAGATCGGCGACTACGCAAATATACCGTCGCAGCGACGTGTCGGTTGTGGAGTATCGCACAGTAGTACCTTATGAAAAATGGATGAATACCGCCCGGC
>CAPAOL010000070.1 GCA_948579315.1 uncultured Phocaeicola sp. | reverse complement strand
TGAAAGTAGGGGCTTTGTGCATAAAAAAAGAAGGTGCGCATTTTGACACACCTTCGTGCAAATCTCATAAAACACTAAAAAACAGCATTTATTGTGGACCTGGAGGGAATTGAACCCTCGTCCAAACGAGGAAATCATAAGCTTTCTACATGCTTATCTTTGCCTAAATTTTCGTGCAGGAACAGAACCAAAGCCATCAATTCCTACCTTATCCTCTAAAGTTTCATCAAAAGCGCGAGGTCACCTTTGACTATCCCCGATGTAACTGCACCACTGAACCGGAATGCTTCGGAGCAACAGCTTCCGAGTGATGTCTCGTCCTGGCACCTAGTGCCTGGATTAAGCTAATCTACTATACTTCGATTAAGCAGCAAGAGCGTAATTAGTTTCGCCAGATAAAATTTTGATAACTGAGATTTAAGTGGAAATTACCGACCCACTGCATGCTTACCTACCATTTCTGCCCGCTGTCAAATCCAGTCAAGCCCAAATTTTTATTCGTACAGAATAGCGATTGTTTAGAACGCTTTCCAAGAGTGCAAAGATAGGAAATGTTTTCTAATTTACGAGAAGACGTTAGCAAATATTATATCAAAGCACTATCTTTACGGAGCTATTTTATATTTAAAGTGAAAAAGCATCATGAAAAATCAACCAATAATAAACGACTTATGATTAAGACATATCTATCTAAAACATTTATATTCAAAGCATTTGCAGCTGTTTGCATATTCGGAATCAGTATCAGTGGCTGTACTTCTAAAAAAAAGACTCCTATGGGAACAACCGATACAACGGAAAACGAACTAACCATGTTGGTGGGTACTTACACATCAGGAACCAGTAAAGGGATATATAGTTACCGCTTCAACGAAGAAGACGGGACTGCCACTCCGTTAAGTGAAACGGAAGTTGAAAATCCTTCTTATCTTGTTCCATCTGCCGACGGAAAATTCGTCTATGCAGTCAGTGAATTCAACAATACACAAGCTGCCGCCAATGCATTTGCCTTCAATAAAGAAAAAGGTACTTTGCAACTATTAAATTCACAGCAAACGGGAGGTGAAGATCCCTGCTATATCATTGCCAGTGGAAATAATGTAATAACCGCCAACTACAGTGGCGGCAGCATCTCCGTTTTCCCTATCGCAAAAGATGGCTCACTCCTACCCGCTTCCGATATTATACAATTCAAAGGTACGGGAATAGACAAGGAACGACAAGAGAAACCACATCTGCATTGTGTCCGTATCACTCCGGATGGTAAATACTTGTTTGCCGATGACTTGGGTACAGACCAAATACATAAGTTTATCATTAACCCAGCTGCAAATGCAGAGAATAAAGAAGCATTTCTGAAAGAAGGATCGCCTGCTGCCTTTAAAGTGAAAACCGGTTCGGGTCCCCGCCATCTGACTTTCTCGCCAAACGGTCATTACGCTTATCTGATTAATGAGTTATCGGGCACAGTAATCGCTTTTGAATACAAAGACGGAGATTTAAAAGAGATCCAGACAATCGCTGCCGATACGGTAAACGCACAAGGAAGTGCTGACATTCATATCAGCCCGGATGGTAAATTCCTGTATGCCAGCAATCGTTTAAAAGCAGATGGTATTGCCATATTCAGTATTCACCCGGATAACGGAATGTTGGCGAAAGCAGGCTACCAACTGACAGGGATTCATCCACGCAATTTCATCATCACGCCTAATGGTAAATACTTGTTGGTTGCTTGCAGAGACAGCAATGTGATACAAGTCTATGAAAGAGATGCAGATACAGGACTATTAACAGATGTACAGCAGGATATTAAAGTAGACAAGCCGGTCTGCATAAAATTTGTGCCATAATTTGTCATAATCTCCCGGCTATTCATCAACTACTGATAGCCCTTTACTTTTTATCTTGAGCAATCCGATTGTCAGGAATTTGAGTCTTCACAACGATTTTACTCCCGTTCTTGGTACACTTGATACATTCTTTCCGCAATGTTCTCTCTTTAAAGTCAAAAATGAGATTCGGATTAAAATGTTGCCCGTTAATACGGGTTTCGAAGTGTATATGTTCGGTAGTGGCACGACCGGTACGTCCTGTCAGCCCGATAGGTTGTCCGGCTTTTACGACATCACCAGCTTTAACCAGATTCTTGAAATTGTGGCTATAAAGCGTTTCCAATCCGTTAGCGTGGCGGATTACAACGATATTACCATAGGCATAATAGGGTTTCGACATACGCACCACTCCATCAAAAGCAGCACGAATCGTATCTTTTGCACAGGTCTTAATGTCTGTTCCCGAATGTCCTCCGCGAGTTCCATAGGCAGAGATTACTTTTCCTCCGGGTAATGGGAAAGCATATTCATGGTCTTTCAGAGAATCCAAATGCAGATAGATATGATTGCTTTTAGCAAATAACCCGGGAGTAGCTACCCGCACATCAGCCATTTCGCGGGCAGAGAAGGAAGGTTTATTCTGCCCGTCGGCAGTCAGTGGCAATAATAAAACTGTCAGTAAGATAAATATGTTTTTCATTTTTTTTCTTTTTCAAGCCGGATGGGGAGAGGTTCGTTATTCGAAGAGTATTCATTCTAATTGTTCTTAGAGCACTCATTCTAATTATTCGAAGAATACGATTTCGCCTCCATCCGATTCTGTATAGTTTCTTAATAAGGTTTGTATCATTTCAGCCGCTTCTTGCAAACCTTCTTTTCCGTTATAACCGTTGACTATGGCTAGGATATGAGTCGTTCCGAGGTCCATTTTCGTACGTTCATGATCGCTTGTCGGAGTTCCGATTCCTCCGAAAGAATCGCGATATACAGGTAATCCTTCAATATTCAATACACCGCGTCCGATACCTTCAAACGGTTCTCCTGCTTTGCCGATACCGAGTTCAAGATGCGTACCTTGTATTTTGTCCGCGTCAAAACCACCGATCGAATGTCCCGTACGAAGAGACACAAGGTTAATAAGGTCTACCAACGTATCAATCTGATATAAAGGGATTCCACGCATCAAGCGGCGGCGTAGAGCTTCGGCTGACGGGCGATAACGTCCGGGGTCTTTGCCGCAACGCTTATAAGCCTCACGGGTAGCAAAGATAACAGGTTGATGTTTGATGTCTTCCATCTGTGTAGTGGAAGTCAGTTGCCCGGCAAAAGCATTGATTTCCTGCCAAAGCCCTTCGCTGTAAGCAGTATTCTTCACCGCAGCATACACGGCGGCTCCGGCAAAAACCGGGCATGCGTCTTTTATTTCTTTAGATACTTTTATTTCAAACATAACTTATCACAAACCAATCATCAGCGTCCTGCGATTACGGACACAATTATTACTTTCTAATCATTATTCCCGACAATATACGACCGGAATCTATTCCCAATCTACGTGCGGAGAAGAATTCATCATGATGAATATAGGTACAGATTCCAGCCACTTCTATCTGCTCTGCAGGCACTCCGCGATTCAGTAATTCAATCCGGTTGGCTTCCCACAAATCAATATGATATTTGCCTGTCTCCTTCTTCTTCATAGAAATAAGAGACATATCGAAACCGCTTTCTTCAAAAGCATCATACACTTCATCGCCTACTTCAAATGATTCGAGCGAAATGCTCGGCCCGATGCAAGCTATTACATCTTCGCCTTGCGTCCCGAACTCTTGAGTCATGTGGTCCATCACATGACTGACAATATGCTTCACCGTTCCCTTCCATCCGGCATGAACGGCAGCAACAACGTGTTGTTTTTTGTCGTACAGCAATACAGGAACACAATCCGCTGTCGTGACACAAACGCAATATCCCGGCACATTCGTTATCAAAGCATCCATTCCTCGCAGAAGTAGCCGTCTCCTTTCCAATGATTCTTTAAAAAATGATTCATTGATAATCAGACTGGCGCAACCATGATTCTGTTCAGGAATAAATAATTCCTTTATCTGATGATTCATGCACTGAAACAACCAGCTCTGATTGCGATTGACGTTCATACACGAGTCGTTGGTATAAGGCGAACAGTTGAAAGAGCCGTAAGCTCCGGTGCTTATACCTCCGTGACGTGTAGTTACGAAATGAGCTACTTCGGGATATGCATCTAATGACTTATATCCCTTCAACTCGTTATGTTTTGTAAAAGAAATCATTCTTCTTCCCAATCTTCTTCGTACTCATAATCGATATCATCGTCACCATCTTCCTCATATTCATAAACGATGTCTTCATCTTCGCCCATGTCTTTGAGTTCCTGTTGCAGGCGGGTCACGTCTTTCGGACGGTGAACGATAGCTTCTATCTTATTGCTTTCTTTGTTCAGCTCTTCCCAAAGGATGTCTTTCAATACCGAGATGCCCAAACCGGCAACAGAAGATATGAATACATGTGGAATGCCTTCCGGCAATGTAGGTTCAATCTCGTCCATCAACTCCTGATCGAGCATATCGCTCTTGGTGATGGCCAGCACACGTTGCTTGTCCAACATTTCAGGATTGAAGGTACGCAGTTCGTTCAGCAAGACTTCGTATTCTTTACGAATGTCGTCGCTGTCTGCCGGAACCATAAACAGCAGTAATGAATTACGTTCGATATGACGCAAGAAACGCAGTCCCAAACCTTTTCCCTGACTGGCTCCTTCGATAATACCCGGTATGTCCGCCATCACAAAGGATTTTCCATCGTGATAGGAAACGATGCCCAAGTTGGGTTCGAGTGTAGTAAACGGGTAATCGGCAATTTTCGGTTTGGCAGCCGAAATGGAAGAAAGCAGAGTTGACTTTCCCGCATTCGGGAAACCTACCAGACCGACATCGGCAAGCAGTTTCAACTCCATGATAACGGTCATTTCCTGCATCGGCTCTCCCGGCTGCGCAAAACGCGGAGCCTGGCGGGTTGCCGTCTTGAAATGCCAGTTACCCAGACCGCCGCGACCGCCTTTGAGCAAAATCACTTCCTGTCCGTCCTCTGTTACGTCGCAAAGATACTCCCCTGTCTCGGCATTATAAACTACCGTTCCGCAGGGTACTTCTATTATTTTATCCGCACCGTCTTTTCCGAAACTACGTCCTTTGCTCCCCGATTCACCATGACCGGCCATTGCGTGACGGTCATACTTCAAGTGCAGCAATGTCCAGTAATTACGGTTACCGCGCAAGATGATATGACCTCCTCTGCCACCATCGCCCCCGTCGGGACCTCCGTTAGGACAATATTTCTCGCGCCTCATGTGCGTAGAGCCTCTTCCACCCTTACCCGAGCGACAGTATATCTTTACGTAATCAACAAAATTCGATTCAGCCATATTTTTTTTAAGAGTTAAAGTAGTCAGTAGTCAGAGCTGTTAATTAGCACACTCCGGCTACTGACTTATTTATTTATAATATTGTATTATTACAATTTATCTACTGCTTCGCAGATTTCAGCGAAGATACCTTCCATAGTACCCAAGCCGTTGATGTGTTGGTATTTCTTTTCGTTCTTGTACCAGTCGATCAGTGGAGCAGTCTGTGAATGATATACGTGCAGACGTTTTTTGATTGTTTCTTCGTTATCATCAGCACGACCGGAATCCTTGCCACGTTTAATAAGACGTACCATCAGTTCTTCTTCCGGAACCTCCAAGTCAAGCATTATAGAAACGTCCTGTCCTCTCTCTGCCAACATTTTCTTTAATGCTTCTGCCTGTGCAATTGTTCTTGGGAAACCGTCGAAAATTACCCCTTTGCTATCTTTGAAGCTGTCGAATACGCTTGCCAGAATATCAATCATTAATTCATCAGGAATCAATTGGCCTTGGTCGATGTAACCTTTAGCTGTTTTACCCAGTTCTGTGCCATTCTTGATTTCAGCACGCAATACATCTCCTGTCGAGATGTGATTGATTCCATACTTTTCTACGATACGTTCGCTCTGTGTTCCTTTTCCTGAACCCGGAGCACCGAAAATTACGATGTTCAACATTTTGTTATTTACAATTTAACGATTTACTATTTACCATTTAAACTGGTACCTATTTAATATTAATCTACTACTGTATAAATATCGGGATAATTACGTCCGAAACCATCATAATCCAACCCGTAACCTACGATAAAGTCGTTCGGGATTTCCATCGCTACATATTCAATGTTGAGGTTTACCTTGAGCTTTTCAGGTTTCACCAGCAGAGAAGCGATATGGATAGCTTCGGGATTGCGTGTACCTAATGTTTCGAGCAGTCGCTGCATCGTCAGTCCTGTGTCTACGATATCTTCTACGATTACAATGGTACGTCCGGCAATGTCTTCATTCAGGCCGATTACCTCTTTAATCACTCCGGTGGAAGTGATGCCCTGATAAGACGCCAACTTCACAAATGAGATTTCACAAGGGATGGTGATGTGCTTCAGTAAATCAGCAGTAAACATGAACGAACCGTTCAACACACTAAGAAAAAGCGGATTCTTACCTGCCAAATCGCGGTTAATTTCGTTCGCTACGCGAATCACTTCTTTCTGAATATCTTGTTCCTTAATAGAAACGGTAAACAATTTGTCTTTTATCTGAATGGTATCCATAACCGGTAATTTAAAAATAACCTTGCAAAAATACGATTTTTTATTCTACCTCGTGCATCATCTTATGTAATTTCTTTGAGAGAAGGTACAGAAAAAGTAGATTAGATGCTTCAAAAAAAGTTCTTATCAAACAGCATAAATCCTGCTGATCTACTACATTGTTTTTTCATTTTCATTTCTCATATTCTCATAAATAAGACACAAGTAGCAGTAAACTAACAAGATATATTATGAGAAATGATTTCAAAGCAGGCATTTCTCATAGTTTCTTCGCAAAATAAGTAAGCGTCTCGGCGATGCCATATTTTCTATCTTAATTTTTCCTTTTA
>CAPAOL010000069.1 GCA_948579315.1 uncultured Phocaeicola sp. | reverse complement strand
CATGATGCAAAAATAAGAATTTTAACGCAATCCCCCAAGAATTACAACTGAGCCCGGATCAGTCCGAAAACCCTGTGGGTATGTTAAATTCACACTGTCAGTTTGCATAATCTAAACATAAAGAATGGTATATCTCCTACTCCTCTAAACTGTGCTCTGAATGCTTTAATTTTTGCATTGAATGATTCTGCAAATGCATTCGTTTCCCTGCTAACGAAATAGTTTAGTATTGTGGGGGCTCAGTCTGAAAACCCTGTGGGTGATTAATCGTAAACGATGAGTTATAATACTGGTACCCAATCAAGCGGTTGTCTGACATACTTAATTTATAATGCCTTAAAAGAATCTGTATTCTTACATTGCAATATTGGATTTTTTTCAAAATATTATGCCCACAGGGTTTTCGGACTGACCCTATTTATCTTTACTAAGATTTAAAATGATATAATTATCTTGCACACCTACACTCTTTGCATTTATTCGATTGATACATAGAGATATAATTGTGTGTAAGATGCCGTTGCAGATGTGTGCAAGATAAAAGTATCTTGCACACCGTCTACTGTGATTACTTAGTTGTTCCTTCCTGTTGACGGTAGTTCCCATTTGTTTCAAGCACTTGAAACAAAGTGTTCATAGGCTTGAAACAAGGTGTTTACTTACTTGGAACAAAGTGTTTCTCTATAGGAAACAAAGTGTTTCATTACTTTGAACAAGTAATTTGATGCCTTGATTCTATAAATGACTGCATAGTTTTCGGGAATTATCAGGAACTTTTTGAAAAAGACAAAGTGTGCAAGATAAAAGTATCTTGCACACATCTGCAACGGTATCTTGCACACAATTATATCTCTATATATCAATCGAATAAACACAAAAAGTGTAGGTGTGCAAGATAAATTATACCATTTTAAACTCTATGTAATGCAGGAGCTATTATGATTTTGTTCAAAACAGTACCGGAATGAATCTATTTTTAAAGATGTGATTGCCCTGAATCAAATCCCCCAAGAATTCAGACTGAGCCCAAGCTTAGAGAATAACGCAAAATATAATCCACCACAACAAGCAACAGCTTTTAAGAAGCTCCTTCATCTCTAAATTCCTTATTCATAGACTATTCAGAAGAAAGGTGAAGAGGAATAAAAAATCATAAGCTGATTTAAAATAAATATCCCAATGATTGAATTTAATCATTGGGATATTTATTTTAAACACTTCGATGTTTATTATGAACTAGTCAAGATCCATCTTTTTTCAGCATTTAATATTTAATTCATTCAGAACCTTGCGTATTGCCTCAAATGTAGTAATACGAGTAGGAACTAGCGGTAAACGAAGCTTATTTTCAATCATTCCCATCGCATTTAACATTGATTTTACACCTGCCGGATTTCCATCAACAAATAACAGGTTAAATAATTCTGTAAATCGATGGTGAATAGTCAACGCATTGGCAAAGTCTCCTTGAAGCGCCAAGCGTGTCATACGGCTAAATTCACGAGGAAAAGCATTACCAATTACCGAAATCACGCCAACAGCTCCCAATGTTATGAGAGGAAAGGTAATGCCATCATCTCCAGAGATTACATTAAAGTTTTCCGGTTTATTTTTAATAATATCATCCATTTGCGTGATATTACCGGATGCTTCTTTAATAGCAACTACGTTATTGAAATCACGGGCAATCCGCAACGTAGTTTCAGCAGTCATATTTACTCCCGTACGCCCTGGGACATTATACAATACAATGGGGAGCTCCGTAGCTTCCGCAATCGCTTTATAATGCTGATAAATACCTTCTTGAGAAGGTTTATTATAATACGGCACCACAGACAATATAGCATCAACCCCTGTAAAATCATCGTTTTTCAATGTTTCTACAATAGCACGAGTATTATTACCACCTACACCCAACAGAATAGGAATTCTTCCGTTAACGCGGTCAATTACCATCTTTTTTATAGTTTTCTTTTCTTCCTCGGTCAGAGTCGGTGTTTCAGCTGTAGTTCCCAGCACACACAAGAAATCCGCATTATTCTGCAATAAATAGTCCACCATACGCATCAACGCGTCATAGTCAACGCTCTCATCCTCTTTGAAAGGAGTAATCAGTGCTACCCCCATTCCTTTCAATTTAGTCTGTATCATGAGTTTTAATTATAATCTCTAATTTATTTAGCCGCAAAAGTACGAATATTTTTCTTATCTTACGATATAAGTTTCAGAAATTCGTCTTCGCTTAATATGGTTATTCCAAGTTTTTTTGCTTTTTCGAGCTTTGCAGGTCCCATATTATCTCCAGCCAGTATAAAACTCGTTTTCGCGGAAATGCTTCCAACATTTTTCCCTCCGTTTTTCTCGATAAGTTCCTTATATTCGTCACGCGAGTGATGGATAAACACACCGCTGATAACAATAGACTGCCCTGCCAACTTATCAGTGTATCCACTCAAATCTTCCTCTGTTCGATAAAGTTGTAGACCAGCTTCTTTTAGCCTGTTAACCAACTCACGATTAGATTCGTTAGCAAAATAAGCAAGTATACTTTGAGCAATTTTCTCTCCGATTTCATCGATACTTACCAATCTTTCAAGATCTGCCTGCTGTAAATCATCGATATTCTCAAATGACTTCGCTATCTTTTTGGCCACAGTCTCACCAACAAAGCGAATTCCTAAAGCAAAGATTACACGCTCGAAAGAAACTGTTTTACTTTGCGCAATTCCCGTTACGATATTCTCTGCCGATTTTTCACCCATACGATCCAAACCTTTGATATCACCAGCTGTAAGTTTATACAAGTCGGCCGTATTTTCAATTAATCCCAAACGATAGAACATATCCACCGTTTCCGGCCCTAATCCATCAATATTCATAGCCTTTCGACTAATAAAATGCTCTATTTTGCCTTTGATTTGAGGAGGACAAGCTGTTTCATTCGGACAATAATGAGCAGCTTCTCCTTCATATCTAACTAATTTACTGCCACATTCGGGACAATTAACGATGAACCGAACCTTCTCACCAAGCATAAAACTACGCGCATCTTTATCTACTCCTGTAATCTTAGGAATAATTTCACCGCCTTTTTCCACATAAACCATGTCTCCAATGTGTAAATCAAGCCCCTCAATAATATCCGCATTATGCAAGGACGCACGTTTTACAACCGTTCCTGAAAGTTGCACAGGATCCAGATTGGCTACCGGTGTGACAGCTCCGGTCCTTCCCACCTGATAAGTCACCTTATTCAAACGGGTCAACGCACGTTCTGCCTGGAATTTATAAGCAATAGCCCATCGAGGAGATTTAGCCGTAAAGCCCAAATTCTTCTGTTGCCTCAAACTGTTCACCTTTAAAACAATCCCATCTGTGGCAACCGGCAGATTTTTACGCTCTACATCCCAATAATTGATAAATTCAAAAACCTCCTCTAATGTTTGGCACTTACGCGTCAAATCAGAGATTTTAAAGCCCCATTTTGCCGCTTCTTGAAGATTTTCATAATGCCCGCCACAAGGCAGGTTATCACCCAGCAAATAATACAAATAAGCATCCAGTTTGCGGGAAGCCACAATAGAAGAATTCTGCAACTTCAATGTGCCGGAAGCCGCATTTCTCGGATTGGCAAAAAGCGGCTCTTCACGCGCTTCCTTCTCCCGATTCAACTCTTCAAACACTTCCCATGGCATAAGAATTTCTCCACGTATCTCAAAAGAGGCAGGATAATTATCACCATGCAATACAAGCGGAATAGAACGGATCGTTTTCACATTATCCGTCACATCATCCCCCTTTTCTCCATCACCACGGGTAACGGCACGAACTAACTTCCCATTTTCATAAGTCAGCGAAATAGAAGTACCGTCATATTTCATTTCACAACAAATCTCGAAATCCTCATTCAATGCCTTACGGACACGATCGTAGAAGTCCGTCACTTCCGCTTCCGAATATGTATTTGCCAGTGACAACATAGGATATTTATGAGCCACTTGCGTGAAATTCTTGTTTAAATCGCTACCTACACGCATCGTAGGCGAATTTTCATCTTTATATTCCGGATGTGCCTGTTCCAAATCCTGAAGTTCACGCATCTTATCGTCAAACTCTTTATCCGAGATTTCAGGAGCATTCAACACATAATAATTATAATTATGCCGGTGAAGTTCGGCACGCAATTCCTCTATTTTTTCCTTTATATCCATATTTCTTCGATTGTTTAAGGCAAAAATACATGTTTATCTTTGAATATTTGTACTTTTGCGAAAAATTAAAAGATTATGCGTATTGATATTATAACAGTTTTACCCGAAATGATTGAAGGTTTCTTCAATTGTTCTATCATGAAACGAGCTCAAGACAAAGGACTTGCAGAAATACATATTCACAATCTGCGTGATTATACCGAAGATAAATATCGTCGTGTCGATGATTATCCCTTTGGAGGGTTTGCCGGAATGGTTATGAAAATAGAACCCATTGAGCGTTGCATCAATGCTCTGAAAGCAGAACGCGACTACGATGAAGTTATTTTCACGACTCCTGACGGAGAACAGTTCAACCAGCCGATGGCCAACAGTCTCTCGTTGACACAGAATCTCATTATTCTTTGCGGGCATTTCAAAGGTATCGATTACCGCATCCGCGAACACCTGATTACTAAAGAAATCAGCATTGGAGATTACGTATTAACAGGAGGAGAACTAGCAGCAGCGGTGATGGCGGACGCCATCGTACGTATCATCCCCGGAGTCATTTCTGATGAACAGTCCGCACTTTCCGATTCTTTCCAGGATAATTTGCTGGCAGCACCTGTATATACACGACCTGCGGATTATAAAGGATGGAAAGTTCCCGATATTCTCCTATCCGGCCATGAAGCAAAAATCAAAGAATGGGAACTGCAACAATCCCTGGAACGTACCAGAAAACTTCGTCCCGACTTATTGGGAGAATAAAATAAAGTGTAAATAAAAACGACGGTGAAGAATATGTAAATCCTCACCGTCGTTTTTATTTTGCCTTCAGTTTATAAAGATCTTGCTAGTAGCTAAATCGTTAAACACTGACTTATTTTTCATCCGCTATTTCCAGCCTGCTTATTCTTCCTTTATCCAAAAGCCAAATAGCATTTTTCTCTCAGACTTAGCGCGAATGGTTATTGTATGTTTTCAATTACACCTCAAGCGCACCAATAATTTCCTTTACAGACTTACATCCATGTCTTTCCAGGTAATTATTTATACCATCCTCCACTTTAATAGTAACAGCAGGATCTATGAAATTTGCCGTACCAATCTGGATAGCCGTCGCACCTGCAAGCATGAATTCGACAGCATCTCTCCAGTCCATAATACCCCCTAAACCAATGACAGGAATATTTACCGCCTTAGCAACTTGCCACACCATACGCAATGCGATAGGTTTTACGGCCGCTCCCGACATTCCTCCTGTTATCGTTGATAAAATAGGGCGTTTACGTTCCGCATCAATCGCCATACCCAGCAATGTATTGATTAATGACACGCTATCTGCACCACTTTCTTCTGCTGCGCGAGCTATTTCGGTGATATCCGTAACGTTTGGGGAGAGTTTTACGATAAGTGTCTTTTTGTAAGCAGAACGCACTGCTTTCACTACTTCTGATGCCCCTTTTGCTGACACACCAAAAGCCATACCTCCTTGCTTCACATTGGGGCAAGAGATGTTCAGTTCTATAGCAGGAATTTTGTCAAGTTCATTAATAATTTCAGCTGTTTTCACATAATCTTCGATAGCAGACCCCGAAACGTTCACAATCATATTCGTTTGAATGTCTTTTATACGGGGATATATATGCTCTACAAAGTAATCAACACCCTTATTTTGCAGTCCTACAGCGTTTAACATCCCAGAAGGAGTCTCTGCCATACGCGGATAAGGATTCCCTTCACGTTTGTGAAGAGTCGTTCCTTTTACAATAATACCACCTATTCGCGTTATATCAATAAAATCAGAGAACTCTTCACCATATCCAAATGTACCGGATGCCGTCATTACCGGATTCTTCATTTGTAATTCACCAATGTTTACACTCAAATCTGCCATAGTAGTTTATTTATATTAAAAACAGGACCTTCTTTACATACACACAAGTGACCTTCTGTCGTATTTTCCACACAGCACAAGCATGCTCCGATACCACAAGCCATTGTATTTTCCAAAGAAACTTCACATTCTATCTGATTACTTTTGGCATATTTTGCCACAGCCACCATCATTGGTTTAGGACCACAAGTGTAAATCTGCTCAAATCGTACCTTATTTAATATAGAATGTTGAGTTACGTATCCTTTTTCGCCATGGCTACCATCTTCCGTAGTAGTATACACCTCTCCATATTTGGCAAACTCTTCCAGCTGCAACAAATCTTTGTCGCTACGGGCACCTAACAAGAACGTAGGTTTGTGGCCTTTTTTAGCCAATTGTTCACCTAAATACAACATGGGAGCTGTTCCGACACCTCCACCAACTAATAAGAGCTTATCAGAAGCCTCTTGAGGCATTGTGTATGCATTTCCCAGCGGAAGCACCACATTAATTGTATCACCGGAATTAGCCTCTGCCAGACGTCTTGTTCCATCACCAACCAGCTGGATCAGAAACCAGACCTCATTTCGCTGTTTATCTACAAAATTAATAGAAATAGGACGACGCAAGAATGTAGTAGGCGAACCGTCCACCCGGATTTCTGCAAACTGCCCAGGTAACATTTCGGGCAGTAATGACTGAGACGTCAATTTTAGCAATACATAGTTTGCATTCAATCTGATATTCTCGGTCACTGTCAGATCTAAAATAAATTTCTTCATGTATGGATATAAAAGTATAAATTCGTATTCCGAGTGCAAAGATACAGGAAATTGCTCAAACCACCGATTTTACTCTTTATTTTTCAGACCTAAACGTCTCATAGGTATTATCATCAAAAAATATTCTTATTTCCGTGATTTTCCTGGCAGGCTTTTCTATATACCTAATCTCTTGTTTTACAATCTCTTTAGGGGCATTTTCTGCGTTTCTTAATGGCATTTCCTTGCGATTTTCCGAAATAGCCGGCTCTTTGGACGAATTTATGAGATTCTCGTCGAATAAAGAAGGCAGATAATCGCTATTAGAAGAAGAAAAAGATGTCTCTTCTTGAGATGCCATCATTTCACCCTTTCCATAAAGCAACCATTCAAGATTTACATAGTCATACTTTTGATGGAGCTTCATTACAACCTCTAAACTGGGTTTATTCCGATCATTTAAAATATGAGAGAGAGTAGATTGTTGTACTCCGATTGTTTCAGCAAAAACTCTAGGAGGAACTTTTTCTCTCTCCATTATTATTCTGATTCTGTCTTTTATTTCCATACTACC
>CAPAOL010000068.1 GCA_948579315.1 uncultured Phocaeicola sp. | reverse complement strand
TGACCTTTGAGAAACAATCGGTGTTACTGCACATCCTCGAAACCGAACATCCCGACGTGCGTGTAATCTGCACCGCAGAGCCGGAGTTGTTGAAGATGGTAACGGAAAAGACATTCCGCCCCAATCTGTTCTTCATTCTCCGACAATCAGACATCGCTGTGCCGGCGCTGAAAGATACAACCGAGGACATTCCAGAAATTGCCGATTTCTTCCTCAAACGCTATTCAGCCAAGACAGGCAAACAGCGAAAGCACCTCGACGCATCGGCGATAAAGGCGCTTAAACTCTACCCGTGGCCCGGCAACGTGCGCGAGTTGAAAGACATCGTTCTTTTCGCCGCTTTCCACGCCAAAGGCGATATCATATCCGAGGCTGACATCAATTTCAACCTATCGGAGCCGAGGGCTGACGATGATTTAAGCCTGCGCAATCCGCAACGTGAACGTGAGAAAATACTCGAAGCGTATCGTCGCGGAGGCAGTTGGAGCGAGGCTGCCAAGCTGTTAGGCATAACCGAAAAAACACTTTTCAATCTTCGCAATAAGTACGGAATTGAGCGAAACGGTGAAAATCAGCCTTGACATACTCGCTAAAAATGACTAACTTTGCAGTATAAAACTGCAAAACATGCGGCTGGAGAGCCAGCCCTACATACTTTTTACATATCATAACACCGCATTGTGTTCAGTGAAAAATCTGGTAATTTTATATTAACGCTTGTAACCATACTGATAATCAATCTTATTCACATATTGCGGCGTACGAATAGTGTACTTTTGGAGAAGTTATAGGAAACCCTAGACTAAGAGATTTGAGATATTTATATTACATTAAGGATTTTTAATTGCGCTGGTTTGCCTCTTTTCTCGTTACTACAACCTCTACCTTCAAACCGCAGTCTCCATTACGACTTCCATTTCTTGTAGATAAATTTTCCTCTGCGTGGGCACTCTCAATTCAAAGATTTTTCGTAACTTTGCACTACATCGCAATTTGCGCTGACAAAGACCACCCAAATGTAATTAATACATTACCATATATAAGAGACTCTTTCATAGTCGCAAAAGGTTTGGTCGCCTGTCAGCCTATGAAGGAGTTTCTTGCTTATTGGCTGTATGCTTGACAGAACAGTTAGATTTATTGACCTATTCGCCGGCATTGGCGGAATACGCACTGGCTTGTCTCAGGCTTTAGAGGAAGCCGGATATACGCCTCATTGCGTGTTGACGTCAGAAATCAAACCGTATGCAGTCAAGGTCTTGCAAGATAATTATCCGCAAGAAAATATGGTTGGTGATGTCACGCAGTTATCCACTGATGATATTCCGGATTTTGATATTCTTTGTGCGGGATTCCCATGTCAGGCATTTTCTTCGGCTGGGAAAAGACAAGGTTTTGCCGATACACGAGGAACTTTGTTTTTTGAGGTGGAAAGGATATTACGGGCTAAGCGACCTCAAGGATTTATTCTTGAAAATGTTGAAGGTCTTGTCAACCATGATGGAGGCAGAACACTTGATGTCATCATTTCCAAATTGCTTGATTTGGGGTATAAAGTGGAATATAAGGTATTGAATTCAACTCAGTTTGGCGTACCCCAAGAACGTAAACGCATATATATTGTAGGTACATTTGTGGAGAAACCCAATCTTGAGCAATTTCCTGTGGCGACAAAAACCGTAGGGGACGTGCTTGAATTCGGAAGACCCACAGTTGATAGTCCGTTTGTTAAATTGCTTCTACAACATTTTAAGATTGAGGAACTTTACGGCAAATCAATCAAAGACAAACGAGGCGGAGATACAAATATTCATTCTTGGGATATCGAAACAAAGGGGCCGGTTTCCCAAGAACAGAAAAAATTGTTGAACAGCATTCTTCGTGAGAGAAGAAAGAAGAAATGGGCAGAAGACATTGGTATTGAGTGGATGGATGGAATGCCTCTGACAACAGCACAAATATCATCATTCTTCCCTCATCCTAACTTACAGGAGTTGCTTGATGATTTGGCTGATAAAGGCTACCTAAAATTTGAGCATCCCAAACAGAAGAAGAAAAAAACAGACTTGTTTGGCAATACAACAACAATTCGAGAACAGGATTTATCTCTCCCGAAAGGATATAATATTGTTGCAGGTAAATTGAGCTTTGAAATCAGCAAAGTTATGGGACCAAATGAAATAGCCCCCACTTTGGTAGCTATGGATATGCAAAAACTGTTCGTGGCTGATGGCGGAGGACTGCGCCGTCTTACACTTCGTGAAGGATTGCGATTGTTCGGATATCCCGAAACGATGCAGCTCAATGTGTCAGAAAAGGATGGTTTTGACTTGTTGGGCAATACAGTTGTTGTCCCTGTTATCAAAGCTGTTGCAACACGCTTAATTAACGCCATAAATAGCTTAAATGAATAATCCAATTATATTGACAGCAGAGGAAGTTTTTGACAGACTCCTAAACGTAGATAGGATTAAAACCGCAGAAGGGCAAATACGCTTTTATCTCGGTGATGTGGACATTATTGTCAAACAAAAGGATGTGGTAGGCAATATCATTCAAGAATGGCTCGAAGGATGGTTAAGAAAAAACAACATTGCATTTGACACTAATGTCAACACACAAATGCCACCCGATATTTTTCTTAATCCGGAGAATCATACCGTAGACCTTCTTGAAGTCAAAGCCTTCAATCGTCAAGCTTCACCGGGTTTTGATATTGCTGATTTTAAGGCATACGCTCGTGAAATATTACAATCGCCACATATGCTCCATACAAAATACCTCATATTTGGCTACAAAATGTCGAATGAAGGTGTAGTCACTATTCAAGACTTATGGTTAAAGAATGTTTGGGAAATTTGTAGGTCTATGGATAGATGGGCTCTTAATGTTCAATATAAGAACCATGTAATCCATAAAATACGTCCGGCTACTTGGTACAGCAATAATCGCAAGTATCCTTTGTTTCAATCATTGGAACATTTCCTTTCGGCTATTGAGGAAACCTTATTTGGGTATCCTGATACTCATGAACTATCAATTGGATGGAGAAAAAGAGTGGCAGACTCATATCAACAAGCGTTTGGCGTGAAAATCAATATTCCTCGATGGGAGGACATAGTAGATATTTATAAGCCTAAAAATTAGTGTCGGATGTTTGTGGATATAGACAATGATGCCATTTCAATACATTTTGAAACGGATAACGATCAGCACTTTATTGATGCTTTTGTAGAGGCATCTTGTTCAACCGCATTTCTTGAATTCGCGAGACATCTTGCAAAAATTTATAATTGTGAGATTAAGGTAGAAACTGCTGTACTAAGAGAAGGCAGTGTAATCAAAGACTTTAAGATTCTTTGGAAAGAAAAAAGCGTAAGAAAAACTTTTTATGCGACCTTACTTACTCTGCTTTTTTACAACCCATGCAATCATTTATTAGAAAAGGGTATTGATAGATTATTTGAGGATACGGAGTTAACTGAATTACAAAAAGAAGCTCTGAGATTAGAAATTGAACAACGCAAGTCAGAATTGGAATCATGCTATTCATTAGTTAAGAAACAATCTGATTTTTATAAGTCTGCTTCTAAAGATGAGTCCATAGAAGGAATTTCACTAAGTGTTTCATCAAACAACAGTCATAGTGGCTTTCGTACGCCAACTATTAAGCGATCTTCTTTTGATGAATATATCCTTGATTCAAATAAACTCGATCCCGAAATAAACGATGCTGCAATTGTTATTATTGATAGTCCAGTTATTTCGGACAAGAATTATAAATGGCGTGGCACATATAACGGAGTGCCAATTAGTTTCAATATTCAAGATTCCGAGTTTTTGGTTAAAGTTCGAGCGGGAATATATGTGTTCAAAGCAGGGATGGCTATCAAATGTCAATTAAAATGCAATAGGAGTATTAATGAGAATGGCGATATTATTGCATCAGACTACCTCGTTCAGGAGGTTTATGAACTAATTAGTGGTGTTGCGATAGAAATAACGTCCGCTGGTAAACGTAAGGAACAAAAGAAAGTTCAAGACATTTCTCCAAACCTTTTTACCTATTTAGATGATAAGCAGTAAATATGTTTCAAATTTACTTTACGAATTGACGAAATGGACACATCCACAAAACATCCTATGACATATGAACAAGCGAGACATCTTTTTCTTAATATGGGCGAAGCCATTAAAGAATTAGAGCCGAATGTTGATAAACTTGCCCAAACCCTGTCCCATATTGAGAATATTAATATGATGGATAATTACACACTAAATGTGACCAAAAACGCATTAACCTGTCAACTTACGATATCACTTATACATTTAGACCTTTGTGCCGCTACACGCCAATATTTAAGTGGATTAACAAATTATGACCAACGCTTTGCAATTAAGAATCTTCAAGCGATTTTGAATGAAGCCTATAAGCGTGTATTTGGTTTTTCATCTACTAAATTGAAAGATACACTAATATACCCATTAATATCTTCGCTTTCAGATGAAGATAAAGACAAATACAGGTCTTATTTGGATAAAATGGCTTCTATAAAATCTAATTTTCATGAACCTACAATATTTAATAAAGAAAGTCGGTGTATGATATATCATTATTCCAATGATATACTCAAAGCTCATAAATTTTTATCGGATATTGATGCCGATGTAGTAATACACGCCTCAAATCAATTTCTTAGTGTCATAGTACAACTTTCTGAATTTGTCCACAATCTTTTATTAGATTTTGATAAGCGTATGATGCTCTTATTGGAAAGCTTGAGAAATACAATTGAGGATTAACAATATTATCTTCATTAGTAATACTATGCTAAATTGTGTTTATCCCAGGACGAGCCAATCATCTGAAAGATCAATCATTCAATCAGTCAGCCATTCAATCAGTCAGCCATTCAATCAGCCAATCATCTGAATGATTAATCATTCAATCACCCAGTCATTCAGTCAGTCAATCATCTGAATGAACAGTCATTCAGTCATCTGTCCAGACATTCAGACTATAATATTTCAATACAATCATACATAAGTACATCAACACGTCAATACATCATTACGTCATTACGTCATGACATCATGACATTCATAAATAAATACGTCATTACATCATTTCAGCCGTCTTGCAATCAAGACTGTTATCGTTAATAGCCTGTATCATTGTAGTTTATTCACCACAAAACCATAACTTCATTACATATTTAGTCCGAAACAACCTTAACTATCCTTTGCAAAATCTTATTCTTCCCTCATTGCCATCCCAGATATTTATGTCCCTTTGAGATTCCAACAGACTGAAATGCCACTTTCCACGATTTCAGACATGAATCCGGCATAAAATCCGTGTCCACGTATTCCACAACCTTATATAATTACTTAATGTGCAACGGAATCCGTCGGGATTCGGCGAGGTATGTTTTAAGCAGCGCGAAATAGATTTAGCTGCTCAAAACCCTCGCCGAATGTAGGTTGGTCTTACTCCAAAGTCGTAATCCCCATTGCCGATTTTCATGCTCCATTTTTTCTTTTTTGTTCTCATTGGGATTGGCAGCGAAAAGAAAAAGCCGATAAATCACATCGGACTTATCGGCTTCGGATTGGATAGCGATTACTTTACATCGGTGCATAATTGATTTCGCCGAGGGAGTCAATAGCATCCTGTTTGAGGCTGTCAACGACATGGAGATATCGCTCCGTCATCTTTATTGAGGTGTGTCCGAGCAGACTTGACACCGTCTTGATGTTCGCTCCTTTGGTGAGGACATTCACCGCGAAGCTGTGCCTCGCGCAATGCCATGTAATTTTCTTCCTGATGCCTGCTTCCTTGACCCATTTCCGAAGGTACAGGTTGCAGACGTTGTAATGCGGCAATTTGAACACACGCTCATCAAAGTTGTCATCGCTCGGCTCACCAATCAGACGGATAAGGGTGTCGTTCAACGGAACGATTACCCAGCTGCGGCTGCTGTGGTCTTTCGTCTTTTGCTGTTGGAAACGCAGCGTCTTTGTGGAGTAATCCACATTGCGATATGTGAGCAGGCTTGTGTCACACCAACGCACCCCGGTATATAGACCGAAGATGAAGGCACGGTGAATCTCTCCCTTCTCGCCATCGAAGTGTGTAGCCACAAGCTGCTGTATCTCCTCCGGCAGAAGAATTTCCTTTTGCAGGGTCATGTTGTCGTTCTTCAGCACAAATCCCCGGCACGGATTTTTCTTGATGAGGTCTTTGTCAACGGCAGTTGTAACCATACGCTTGAACATCCGGAAATAGATTTTCGGGCCGTCGCCTGTTCCGTTCTCTTTCAGATACTCCACATAGGCCGCCACCATATCAACCGTGAGCTGCGTCATCTTCAGATTTTTCTTGTAAAGGGAATATCTCGGTGTTCCGGCAAGAAAGTCCATGAACTTTTGCAGACCATGCTTGAGCGTTATGCGGGTGTATTTCGTGAATGACGGGGATTTGATGAACTCCTTGCAGAATTCAAGGAAATCCTCGTCCATATCCTTGCGGAGCCGGTAACCCTCCCTGTCCTCCAAGAACGACTGCTCACGCTCAAAGCGTATCTTCTCGGCAAGGGCGAAAGTGTTCTTGTTCTGCATACGCTCCTGCTGGTTGCGGGGATGAAGCCAGATGTAGAGGTTGAGGTTTTCTTTCTTGCGGGAATGCTTGATTTTGTATTTCGGTTTTCCCGCCATCGCTCCATCGGTGTAGAATACCTGATTGCCGTCATCGTCAAGCACGGGCGATTCAGTCCTTCCGAGATAATATTCAAGGTAGAGGCTGGCGCGGCCGTCGCTTAATTCCGACTGCTGGAGCTTGGGATTCTGCTTCTTGCGATTTTCTAAATTTGCCATACGATTCTAATTTTGCGCAAATATAATCCGGGGTGTAATAATTTGAAAATCGCCATACACATCCCTTAACATTTACCCCATGCCTACGGTTCACAATCAAGGGTACAAAAGGTGTACTTTTTGAGAAAATCGGGGCAAAAGACGAAAAACTACCGCAACTCCAACGATAGCTATTATATTGAAAATAAGCGTGGTTAGCTTATTTGGCTTATCATCATTTTCTATCATTGGAATCTGGTAAATTTTAACTGTTAGAGCAAAATGCGTGATGCTTATGCTATGCACTTGCATAGCGTGTCGTCACGTTCTCTAACAAAGGTCCTACCAGATACCTACACTGAAAGCGTGTGCGACACGCTTTTTTTTGTTTGACTATAAAACAGCCTTAATTCTGATAATCTTTACCGATAGCCCGGTAATAATTACCGATGACCTTTATCAACACACCGAACTACCTTCATTATTATATCTTTTATTTTCAGCGGAATACACACTTTTAGCCTTGCGCTGTAATCCGATTGTAACATTCGCTGGTTCTATATCCGTGATTTGAAAACAATATAAAA
>CAPAOL010000067.1 GCA_948579315.1 uncultured Phocaeicola sp. | reverse complement strand
GTTTGTCAATGACGGACAACTTGCTATTTTTTGATTTTATTTCGAACTCACGTTATTTAGATGTTGAGAACGCATAAATCAAAGAAATCCTCAAAATATCGCAGCTTAAAAAAATGAGTCGATTTTTATAGTCAATGAAAAAAAGAAGGCGCATCGTGTATTACGACACACCTTCTCTTTATATTTACTAAGAAAGAAAAAGATTACTTGTCACCACCTTCCCAGGCTTGATTGATTGCTGTTGCCACCTCCACAAATTCTTCATTTGTCAGTTTCAACTTCGAATTAGAAAAAATCATATCCGACTCTTTCTGAATAGGAATCAGATGAATATGTGCATGAGGAACCTCTAATCCGATTACTGCCTCACCTACTTTCTTGCACGGAAAAACCTTTTGAATGGCAAGCGCCACACTCTTTGCAAAAACATGCATAGCAGCCAGTTCATTATCCTCCAAATCAAAGATATAGTCCACCTCACATTTCGGAACAACCAACGTATGCCCTTTGGCTAACGGGTTGATATCCAGAAAAGCATAGAACTGGTCATTTTCAGCCACTTTATAGCTAGGAATCTCACCTGTAATAATTCTACTAAATATTGTTGCCATATCTATAAGTATTAAATAAGGCAGCCCCGCATAGCGGACCTGCCTTATATATTAAAATGAAATATTCACAACTTCCAAGCTGATTTTACCCTGCGGAATAGTGATTTCAGCCACATCACCCACTTTTTTTCCTAACAAACCCTGTGCTATCGGAGTATTTACCGAAATCTTGCCCAATTTTAAATTCGCTTCGCTTTCGGCTACGATAGTATAAACCATCTTCATTCCGGTCTTAGCATTCTTCAATTCTACTTTCGTCAAAATTTGCACTGTATCTGCATTCATTTTTGAAGTATCAATAATTTTAGCATCACCAATAGTTGATTTCAGCTGGCTGATCTTCATCTCCAATAGACCTTGCGCCTCTTTGGCAGCATCATATTCGGCATTTTCTGACAAGTCTCCCTTATCACGCGCTTCGGCAATAGCCGACACAATTTTAGGACGTTCTACTGATTCCAGATATTTCAGTTCCTCAATCAGTTGCTTGTAACCTTCTTCTGACATATAAGCCATAATGTTTTCCTCCTTTTAAATTATATAATTATTCATTGTTCCAGTTATGCCTATAAAAACAAAAAGAATTCCGACATGGAAATGTCGGAACCCTCTTTGGTATTTCAAGTCTTGCAAAGATAGACTTTTATCTAATACGAGTCAAGTTTATAAGGATGCTATGTAACATGTTTAAACAAATTCAACTCATAATTAGCTTTTTACAAGAGTTTTTTAATGGCTTCATCCAAATCTTTAATATTCTCACCACGGGCACTTAATTCATTATTACGATTTACCAAAAATACCGAAGGCAGATTAGTTACATTATATAATGAAATGTATGAAGAATAAGCGCCATTAGCGTCACGTACACAGACCCAAGGCAGATTATCTGCAGATGTTTTCCAAAAGTGTTCATCACCATCCAGTGAAATCTGGTAAATCTCGAACCCTTGAGAAGCATACTTATTATAAAGTTCACGTAACGCCAAATTATGTGCAGCAGACATTGCATTGTTATATACAGTAAAATCGATCAGCACCACTTTACCCTTCAAATCGGTCAGACTGCGTGTATTGCCTTTCAAGTCTTTCAGCTGAATATCAATAATGCTGGCTTCCTTGATTTTATCTTCAGGAATTTCCATGGTCTGCTGACGGGGAGTACGGGTATTCTTCATTCCTTTTATAACCATATTGTACAAGTTGCGTGAACGGTCGGCATGTGGATAAGCATTATTCAGACTCGTAGCCACCGCAGCGAAACACTTCACATCCTCCTTATTTGTCAAAGGATCAAAAATCATATACCCATTCAACGACTGGAATAAAGCGAAATAAGCATATGGCATATTTGGAGCCGCAAAAATATATTCTCGTTTCACTTTATTCTTGTAATTGTTTACCATAGCCAAAAGGCTGTCTTGTGCGATGCCCGCAGGGATATTACGGTTCTGACCGAGTTTATCCACATTCTTCTGCAAATCAGCTTGCAACAACACCAATTCCTTAATTTTCAAATTGTTTTCCGAACCTTCAATACGATAGGCAGTCGCAAAATCATTTATCTCAGCCTTAACTGATACTGTTTCCGTAGAGTCTACAGCAAAGTTTATCACTTTATTATCTAAACGCAAACGATAGAATTCAGGAGATTCCGGGCGCTTCTGTGCAAAACTAAAACTTCCGCTACTGCCCAATTTTGCCGAATCAAGCGCTACTATGCCATCCAATCCCGACGCTTCCAAATAAAGCATCTTATCTTCAGCACCATTAATTTCACCTTGAACTTTGAACTTCGGTGCATTGTCGCAGGCGCTCAACCCTATCAACAGAAGTGCGAGCAAAAAATATACATTCTTTTTCATCGCTAAAATTAATATAAATGTGTGTTCTCTTAATAATTTTGGATGCAAAGATACGTCTTTTCGTGGTTTGTCAAAGCATTTATCCACCTTCTTACACATTAAAATGAAAAAAAACAGTAATCATAGTAACTTTTTATCTCATTCTCACCAAATTAGAAGAATAAATGCCTATCTTTGCACGAATTTTAGACGAAAAATATATTAAAACATTTTTTATGATCAATCCAATTGTTAAGACGATCGAGCTTCCTGATGGTAGAACCATCACACTCGAAACGGGAAAGCTGGCAAAACAGGCAGACGGTTCTGTAATGCTCCGCATGGGTAACACCATGTTGCTAGCTACTGTTTGTGCAGCAAAAGATGCAGTTCCCGGTACAGATTTTATGCCCCTTCAGGTAGAGTACAAAGAAAAATATTCAGCATTCGGACGTTTTCCCGGTGGCTTTACCAAAAGAGAAGGCAAAGCTTCAGATTATGAAATCCTGACTTGCCGACTGGTAGACCGCGCATTGCGTCCTTTATTCCCCGATAATTTCCATGCAGAGGTTTACGTAAACATTGTTCTTTTCTCAGCTGATGGAATAGATATGCCTGATGCATTGGCAGGATTGGCCGCTTCAGCAGCATTAGCCGTTTCCGACATTCCTTTCGGCGGACCGATTTCTGAAGTACGCGTAGCACGTATCGATGGCCAGTTCGTTATCAACCCCACTTTCGAACAACTTGAGAAAGCTGATATGGATCTGATGGTTGCAGCCACATATGACAACATCATGATGGTAGAAGGCGAAATGCAGGAAGTCAGCGAACAAGACTTGCTGGCTGCCATGAAGGCTGCTCACGAAGCAATCAAAGTTCATTGTAAAGCGCAGATGGAACTGATGGAAGAAGTCGGTTCTACAGTAAAACGTGAATACTGCCACGAAGAAAACGATGAAGATTTACGCAAAGCTGTACGCGAAGCTTGTTATGATAAAGCATACGCCATCGCTGCTTCAGGAAACAGAAACAAGCATGAACGTCAAGATGCTTTTGATGCCATCCGCGATGAATTCAAAACTCAATATACAGAAGAAGAACTGGAAGAAAAAGGTGCATTAATCGACCGTTACTACCACGATGTGGAAAAGGAAGCCATGCGTCGTTGTATTCTTGATGAAGGCAAGCGTCTGGACGGACGTAAGACAACTGAAATTCGCCCTATCTGGTGCGAAGTAGGTTATCTGCCCGGCCCTCACGGTTCTGCCATTTTCACCCGTGGTGAAACTCAGTCTTTAACTTCTGTCACATTAGGCACCAAGCTAGATGAGAAAATCGTAGACGATGTTCTGGATCAACACAGAGAACGATTCTTGTTACACTACAACTTCCCCCCTTATTCTACCGGTGAAGCAAAAGCACAACGTGGTGTAGGTCGTCGTGAAATCGGTCACGGGCACTTGGCATGGCGTGCTTTGAAAGGACAAATTCCTGCAGGCTACCCATACACAGTACGTGTAGTATCTGATATCATGGAATCAAATGGTTCTTCTTCAATGGCTACTGTCTGTGCAGGAACGCTTGCATTAATGGATGCCGGTGTTGCCATGAAAAAACCAGTTTCAGGTATTGCCATGGGCTTGATTAAGAATGCAGGTGAAGAAAAATATGCCGTATTGTCTGATATTCTTGGAGATGAGGATCACTTGGGTGATATGGACTTCAAGGTTACAGGTACTCGTGATGGTATCACTGCTACACAGATGGACATCAAGGTAGATGGTCTGTCATTCGAAATCTTGGAAAAAGCGTTACTGCAAGCAAAAGAAGGTCGCGAACATATTCTTAACAAGTTAACCGAATGTATAGCCGAACCTCGTAAAGATTTGAAACCGCATGCTCCTCGTATTGAAACGATGACTATTCCTAAAGAGTTCATTGGGGCTATCATCGGTCCGGGCGGAAAGATTATCCAAGGTATGCAGGAAGAAACCGGAGCAACCATCACGATTGAAGAAACTGATGGAGTAGGTCGCATTGAGATTGCGGGAACAAACAAGAAATGTATTGACGATGCTATGCGCATTATCAAGGGTATCGTTGCCGTTCCCGAAGTCGGTGAAGTCTATGTAGGTAAAGTCCGTTCAGTAATGCCATATGGCGTGTTCGTAGAATTCTTGCCTGGTAAAGACGGATTGTTACACATCTCTGAAATTGACTGGAAACGTCTTGAAACAATAGAAGAGGCCGGTTTAAAAGAAGGGGATGAAATAGAAGTGAAGTTACTTGATATTGATCCCAAAACAGGTAAATTCAAGCTCTCTCACAAAGTATTACTGCCTCGTCCTGAAAAGCAAGAAAAGAAATAAGAACATTCTTTTTTATACCATAAAGAGCGCAACCTGTTATAGGTTACGCTCTTTTTTTTAAGGTAAGCCATTAATAATAATGTAAAATAAAAAAGCGCAACTAAATAATAATTAGTCGCGCTATCTGATATATCATACAAAAGAAATTCCTCCGCTTTATATGATATCCGGTTATAAGGTAGGATCAATCTTCTTGAACTTCGAAATCATCTTTACCTACTCCGCAAAGAGGGCAAACCCAATCATCTGGAATATCTTCAAATGCTGTTCCCGGAGCGATTCCACCTTCAGGATCTCCTTCTGCCGGGTCATAAACCCAACCACATACTGTGCAAACGTACTTTTTCATAATTGTCTCTGTTTTATGTTTTAAATATTCTTTAAATACATAACAAATATACAAGGAAATTGTTTACTTGCAAACTATCCCACTAATATTTTTTTAAGCTCTTCCATTCCTTCGGACGCACCTTTCTGAATTACATGCACTTTACGTCCCGATGCAATGGGCACCTGCTTAGGATCTATTAAATAAACAGGAGTGCGGGCAGGCACATAATTCAACAAACCGGCAGCAGGATATACATTAAGCAAAGTTCCTATAATTAAAAAGATATCAGCTGTTTCAGCATATTCAATTGCAGTTTCAATCATAGGAACAGATTCACCAAACCATACAATGAACGGACGAAACTGGGAACCGTCTCCGGCCAAGTCTCCCAAATGTATCTCATATTCTTCCGGCTTTAATTCTTTAATATAAGCTGGATTATTAGGTTGCCAACTAGATGTCACCTTGGTCAGTTCGCCATGTAAATGAATAATATGCGAACTTCCGGCACGCTCATGCAAATTATCAATATTTTGAGTGATAACAGTCACATTAAAGAACTTTTCCATCTCAGAAACCAGTTCATGCCCCCGGTTAGGCTTTACAGCAAGCAACTGTTTACGACGCTCATTATAAAAATCAATCACCAATTTAGGGTTTGCCGCATACCCTTCCGGAGTAGCCACTTGTTCCACCGGATACTGATCCCATAAACCACCTGCATCACGAAATGTACTGATACCGCTTTCTGCACTCATTCCAGCACCTGTTAAAACTACTAAATTCTTCATTTCTAGTCCTCCTCTTTTAACTAAACACACAAAAATAAGAAAAATTAAATTGTTAAAAACAGATTCATTCAAATAAAACACCTACCTTTGTGCGTTTTGTATAAAACATCTTATAAAATAAATAGTTATGGATAAATTCAGTTACGCCATCGGCCTTGGTATTGGCCAGAATTTATTGAGCATGGGTGCTCAAAGTATTAATGTTGAAGACTTTGCTCAAGCAATCAAAGACGTATTAGATAGAAAAGAAACGGCTATCAGCCACAACGAAGCACGTGAAATCGTAAACAAGTACTTTGAAGAACTGGAAACCAAATTGAATGCAGAGAATATTGAAAAGGGAAAATCATTTTTGGAGGAAAACGCAAAAAGACCGGGGGTCGTGACACTTCCCAGCGGCTTACAGTACGAAGTTATCACAGAAGGTAACGGAAAAAAACCGAGTGCAACCGACCGTGTAAAATGCCATTATGAAGGTACCTTGATTGATGGGACTTTGTTTGACAGTTCTATCAAACGCGGCGAACCGGCTATCTTTGGTGTGAACCAAGTAATCAAAGGATGGGTGGAAGCACTCCAACTGATGACTGAAGGTGCTAAATGGAAACTTTTCATTCCTTCAGAACTAGCCTATGGAGCACAACAGGCAGGAGAAATGATTCCTCCTCACAGCACATTGATTTTTGAAGTAGAATTAATCGAAGTATTATAATTATTAAAGCATTTAAGGCAAATGAAAAAAATTAGTTTTTTTGTAGCAATCGCTGCTGCAGCCAGCTTGGCTTCTTGTACAGCCCAAGCACCGAAAGCAAACATGAAGAATGACGTAGACTCACTTTCTTACATGATGGGTATCACCAACACGCAAGGTCTGGATATGTATATGAGCCAACAACTGGGCGTTGACACAGCCTATATGGCCGACTTCATCAGAGGTGTTAAAGAAGGTACCAGCAAGACAAGTCCTAAAGATGTTGCTTATATGGCAGGTCTTCAGATTGGTCAACAAGTTGGTGGACGTATGTTCGATATGATGAGCCAACGTATTTTCGGAAATGACTCTACTCAAAGTTTAAGTAAAGAAAACTTCCTGGCAGGTTTCATGGCTGCTTTGCAGAAAAAAGGCATGAATGTTACTATGGAAGAAGCCAACGCCTACGTTCAGTCTAAAGCAGAAGCAATCAAAACAAAAGCTACTGAAGCCCAGTTCGCTGAAAATAAGGCTGCCGGTGAAAAATTCCTAGCTGAAAATGCAAAGAAAGAGGGTGTTAAAACTACATCAAGCGGATTGCAATATAAGATAATTAAAGAAGGTAACGGCGCTGTTCCTACCGATTCTTCTAAAGTAAAAGTAAACTATAAAGGTACTTTGATTGACGGAACTCAGTTCGACAGTTCATATGATCGTAAAGAACCGACTACTTTCCGTGCTAATCAAGTAATCAAAGGATGGACTGAAGCACTGACAATGATGCCAGTAGGTTCTAAATGGGAACTTTACATCCCTCAAGACTTGGCTTATGGTGCACGTGAAGCCGGTCAGATTAAACCTTTCTCTACTTTGATTTTCGAAGTAGAACTGGTTGGAATTGAAAAATAACCTCATTTTAATACGATTTACAAAAAAGCGTGGAACATTCGTGTCTCACGCTTTTCTTTTAACTTGGGATATTCAGTAAATGTCTCTAAAAAATAAGATGGCATATGAAGATGATAGGGC
>CAPAOL010000066.1 GCA_948579315.1 uncultured Phocaeicola sp. | reverse complement strand
CGGTTCTATTGTTTAACTTTTAATTTTTCGGTAAAAATTTACCGAAGTATTATTAGAATGAAAACCAATATAAAGCCACAAAGGATAATCTCCCATCTTCCAAGAAGATTGAGGAGTTATTTCACTAAGATAATCAAAGTATAAATGTTTTCTGTAGCAAACAGTTAAAGCAGCAATGTGATTAACAACTAACAAATCTTCTACATTCGAAAATCCTTTTCCTATATTATTTCTATCAAATATCTTTTTATTTTCATGATAACTTTTCGCAGCCGTATGTACTAATCCATACTCTGGATTATTTTCAAGAAAATCCACTTGCTTCTGAAGTTTAAATGGGTCTATCCAATAATCATCTCCCTCACAAACTGCAATATATTTACCATGCATATGTTTATTTATTATTTTACGAAGTGAACCGTCATGCTTTGAATACTGATTTTCGGTTTCATAAATAGGTTTGATGATATCTGGATACTTCTCCGCATATTCACGAATAATAGCAGCTGTGCCATCTGTAGATGCATCATCATGTACAATGGCCTCAAAACGAAAATTAGTCTTTTGTATCACAAATCCTTCCAAACACTGGCGAATATAACGTTCATGATTATATGTATTGCAACGAATGCTCACCATTAAGGGTAATACTTCTTTTTGTTGTTCAATCATTTTTTATACTTTTTCAACCATCCAACTTATAAGCAATGTCGTTCGAAAAGAGTTCCATATAATCTTCCCCTATTATCTACGATAACCTATAAAAAATTTATTCGTGATTAATCATTCGAATGACTTTTGCCGGTCTCCCCATTACTACTTGATAAGGTTCTATTGACTTAGTCACAAGCGAACCTGCTCCCACATAAGCATGATGACCAATATATTCCACTTTAGCAGAAATGGTTAAAACAGCTTGTCCTATAAATGCAAAATCTCCGACAGTAGTATATGCACCAACAGTAGCTCCACCCGCTACAAAACAATATTTACCTATCTTGTTGGTATGTGAGACATTCACACCTGACAAAAGAATAGTTCCCGTATCAATAGACGTATCCGCTTGTACATGAGTAAATGCACTTATATAGACACCTACAGCAGATATTTCAGCAAAACGAGAAATAACAGCTGTAGGGTGTATCATGCAGGGTACTGATCCTCCTTGCTGTAATATACGATCAATCAATGTTGCCCGAATATTATTATCCCCCATTGTCAAAAGAAAATTCATGCCCGACAAATTTCCTATGGAAAACAAATCGTTAAACGAACCTACAACTTCAAAACCATGTTCTATTTGTCCTGTACGTTCATCATTATAATGGTATAACCCTACAATAGTATATCCACAAGCTTCAGCAAGGTCTATGAATACAGGAGTATTATGACCAATTCCTAAAACATATATCTTTTTCATCCTTACTTTATTCAAAACATTTGTCAAGATTCTCTTTTTATAATTCACAGATAACAGGTTTGCGTTTTCCTGAATTCAATACAGGAATATCATTAACATATTCTATTTGTATATTCGCATCCTGTCCAAATGTATCACACAATTCCTTTTTAACTTCTGCCGCTTTTGAAAAATGCTCTCCGCTTAAAACAATCTTCAACACATATTCCTTTTTAGCCTTCTGTATAAACTGCCATTGATTTATTTCCGAGTAATATTTCAATACACGCCCTAAAGACATCGGTGAAACAGGTTCTCCACTCACAGTGTAAACTAAATCCATACGTCTGCCATATAATTTTGATAAGTAAGGATAACCATTACTATGCTCATTGGGAGGAGCCAACACTCCCAAATCACCAGTATCATAACGAATCATGGGAAAAGCATAATTAAACAAATCCGTTATAACAATTCTACCCAATTCACCATAAGCAGCAGGTTGGTCAGAATCCATCTTTAAAACTTCGAAAATGTAACTGGCATGATTCAAATAGAACCCATTATCATCCGTCCCAATAGTTTCTTGCGCCATAATTCCATTTTCCTCATTCGCATATTGAGATATTATGTTACAACCAAGATGTTTTTGTACATTCTCGCGAGTAGCATCCTGCAAAGCTTCACTTCCAGCAATAATCACAGACAAACTGGGAAAAGACATGTGACGATTTTCCATTACATACCTTACCAACAGATCAAAAGATGATGCATATCCTCTTAAACAAACTGCTTTTTCCTTATTGATGACAGAACATAACTCACTCAATCTTTCTTTCTTCAAATTGGAAATATCAAAAGCTATGATATTTTCTCGAAAAGACTGCCACTTTGATTTATTATGCCATTTTGTCCAAATACGTAAATGAATCAGTTTCTCGTGAGAATAAAAACCCACAACATTTCCAAAGTACTTTAATTCTGCAATTCTTCTATTACGTTTCCTTGTATCCTGTGGAACATGAAATGGTGTACCCGTAGAGCCACTTGTATGTTGGATATGTACATTACCACGCTGATTTGGAATTGCTTCTTCAGGAACTCGTATCAAAGTATAATTTTCTCTCAATATGTTTTTGTTTACTACCGGAAAATTATTCAAATCATCAGAAGAAATATTTTTATAATAAGCCGTATGTTTTACAGCATACTGCAATATATCAGTTAAATATTGGGAACGCAATAATGTTCCTTGCTCATTATTCTCAAGTATTTTTTTAATATCATCGTATTGACAACGAATTGGTCTGCCCTTAAAAAAATCACTTGTCCAATAAATGTACCTTAATACTTTTCCTTTAATAGACATATTTCTATTTAATCTGTTCTAATACTTTTTCTATATCCTCATCACTCAACGCATGATGCATCGGCAAACAAATTACACTATCCGCCATCCTGTGCGCGTTCGGCAAATTCTCCGGTGTGGCGCTCTCCAGACCCCGATAAGTGCTGAACGTACTGATAAGCGGATAAAAATAGCGTCTGCCCAATACATTGTGTTCCCTCATCTTGAAATAAAGCTCATCACGAGTCATACCGTATCGCTCCGCGTCAACGAATATCGGGAAATAAGAATAATTATGCTTCACGCCGGGCATATCATCCATAAACGTAATGCCGTCCACTTCCCGCAAAGCTTCGCGATATCTTACAGCCACGTGACGGCGAGCCTCAATGGCTTTGTCCGTCTGTTTCAAATTCAACAGCCCGTAAGCGGAACGGACCTCGTCCATCTTACTGTTTATGCCCGGAGCTACAACTTCAGTTTCACCGGCAAAGCCAAAATTCTTCAAGTAGTCAATGCGTTTCTTCGTCTGCTCGTCGTGCATCACCAAAGCACCGCCTTCGATCGTATTAAAGACTTTTGTCGCATGAAAACTCAAAGTGGACATATCGCCGGCGTTCAAGATGCTTTCACCACCGACTTCCACACCGAATGCATGGGCAGCGTCGTAAATGACTTTCAGACCATATTTGTCCGCTATCTCCTGAATACGCTTCGTATCACAAGGCTTCCCATAGACATGGACAGGCATGATGGCGGTAGTTTTGAGAGTAATCGCCGCTTCTATCTTGTCCGGATCAATATTACCCGTCTGAGGATCAATATCCACAAAAACCGGCTTTATGCCATTCCACCAGAGCGAATGGGTGGTGGCGACAAAACTGTAGGGGGTGGTTATCACCTCGCCTGTGATACGCAAAGCCTGCAAGGAGGTGATCAACGGCAAGGTGCCGTTAGTAAACAGGCTGATATAGGGAACTTTCAAATATTCGCAAAGAGCCTTTTCAAGTTCCTTATGATAATAGCCACTGTTAGTTATCCACTTCCGATTCCAAATATCCTCCAGCAAAACATTCAGTTCCGCCAAATCCGGTAATAACGGAGAGGTTACCGTTATCAATTCATTTGATTCCATTATATTATTATGTTACTTCTTACGGACAATAGAAATGAGTTCGTCCAATTCCGAGAATTTGAACAGATAAGAAAGGCCTATATAATAAACCGCACCGACCGATGCGCCGATCAACAATTGCATCCAGCTATCCGAAAAAACTGTGGTCACCGCATAAACGATCGCCCACATGCTCAAAGACAATAGCAAAGAGGGCAAAAGGTCGCGCATCTGACGGAGAAATCCGATCCGGATCAACTTGCCCGTATAATAGGTATTAATAACCAAGGACAGGAAAGAGGTAAAAATCTGACCGACACACATCGGGACCAACCCCATGGGGATGGTTACACACAGCACCACTACGGCTATCACTTTCTTGATGATTTCCAGTCTGAGAAACAAATCCGACCTGCCTTTCACCTGCAACAGGTTCAGATTGATGGCATGAATGGGATACCACATCATCGCAAAGCAAATGATTTGCAACAACGTGCCCGCAAACATCCACTGTTCCTTCAACAACAATAACACGAACGGTTTTGCCACCGCCGAAAGTCCAAGCAACAGAGGAAAGATCAGGAAAGCGGAAACCTTCAGAAAACGACGGTAAATCTGAGACAGACGCTCATCATCATCCTGTATCCGGCAAAGAACAGGATAAGTGACACGCTGCATAATCCCGGTCAGATTGGAAGAAGGAAATTCCGCAAACTGGTGGGCACGGGTATAATTTCCCAGCGAAGAAGCGGTAAACACCTTACCTATCACAAGCAGGTACATATTCCGATAGACTACATCCAGCAGACCGGAGCACAACAGCTTGGAACCGAAGGCAAACAACGCGCGGAAAGAACTCCAGGAATATATAAGCTTCGGACGCCAGCAGGTCAACACCCACAGAAGAAAGGAGTTCAATCCCAAGTTCGTGAGTTGCTGGACGGCAATAGACCAATAACCGTATCCATAATAGGCCATGCAGATACCGACTATTCCTGAAACGACGGCAGCACTCAGAGCGGCTTTCGCCTGTGTCTTGAAATCAATGCTGACAGTAAGCAAGGCGCGCTGAACCACGGCAAAGGAATTGAAGATGACACTGACACAAACGACACGCATCAAAGACGTCAATTCAGGACTTTCATAGAAAGCGGCGGCAAAAGGAGCCAGGGCGAACAGCAGCCAATAGAGCAGAAAACCTACCACTATATTGAAATAAAATACCGTGCAGTTGTCCGTTTCCGTGCGATCTTGTTTCCGAATCAAGGCTTGTGAAAAGCCACTGTCTATCAACGACTGAGACACGGCTATAAAAACGGTCAGCATACCTATCAAACCGTAATCCTTCGGAGATAGCAATCGGGCCATGACAATCATAACCAGAAATTGAACCCCCTGAACAGAAAAACGCTCGATGCCGCTCCAAAGAATGCCTCTCGTTGTAGTATGTTTTAAAGAATCAGCCACTGTTATTATTTAGACAATCGATTATCGTACCATCTGAAAAATGGAACTTCAACCATTTTAATCCGCAACCTGTCAATCAGAATACATACAGTAAAGATAATGCAGACAGTCCCCGTACTATAGAGCACCAAATCGATAATGGGCAAAGAATAATGACCAACACAATCAATCAGATCCCGCCAAAGCCAAGTACGCATCGCATCGGAATTGGCATGTATCAACAGTACGCCAAACGTAGATCCTCCCACAAGATTTATCCACTTGTTATAAGGTATTCCAAGTCCTTTGAACCAAAGAAAACTAGAAACAGCCACCAACACTGCAAAAAATTTGTTGGAATCACTAACAAAAAATTGCGATGCGCTTCCACCAAACATATATACCATTGAAAACATTGAAATAATAGCCATAACTATCGACAGGATTGAAACCATCCCCCACAACTTTACTTTTTCAAAAACAGGATGAGGATACAACCTGACATAAGAAGATATCAAATAAACGACACCGAACCAAGTGACATAATTAAATGCAATATGAAATTGAGGAATACTTCCCAATATTGTATAAGCGCCCAACAATAACGCCAATAAATATTGATGTTGCCGTTGAGTCATATTTTGTATCAGAATATTCCAAAAAGGGATGGACAACCAAAATATCAGAAAACAACTGGTAAAGTTTTGATTCATTCCCCACACCGGCATTATCAATTTAACCAATCTTCCCAACGTAAAAGTCTCATATCCTGAAAACACAAAAATTCCAAAGATTAAAAATTTATATAAATAAATTTGAAATATCAATTTCAAAAACTTCTTCAAAGTTATAGTACTTGTGCACATGAAATAGCCGGTTATCAGAAGAAAACAGTTTATTCCGGTTTTTCCCCACATTCCAAATGTCCATAAAAACAAGCTATTGGCATCAGTCGGATAAACCATCATGGGACCTTGGGCACGAATAAGGCCGGAGTTTACAACATAATGATGTGCTACAATCATCAACATGCAAATAATCCGGTAGAGTTCCAAATTAGAATCCCTCCCTATACGGTTTTTACCAATCTGATTATCAGCTATATATATGCAAATTGAAATGTTTTTTACAATAAAAAGCCTGATATTATTTGGAATACTTCAACCCATGCAGCAAGTCTTTTCCTAACAACAGCCAGCCCATCGTGGCAAACACCGCCAAAAACATAAAAGCCAATATATACATCTTCTTCCCCATCCCCGACGGAAGCAACGGAACAACCGCCGGCTCCACCACGGCAAACACGGGCTTCTCCTCCTGAACCTTCGCACGTGCCATCTGCAACTGAGTGGCAACCTGGCTATATACCTGATAAGCCAGACTCATGTCATTCTGCAAGCGTTCCTGCTCAGCGCGAACACTTTGAAGAATCAGATTGTCATGTGTATCCACATAATCGGCATATTTCTTCTGGGCGGCATAATATTCCTGTTGGCGATCTTGATACAATTTCTCCAAGTAGGTACAATCCTCCTTTGCCTTCGAGGTACGGTAACCGATGATGCATTCCTGCAACTTACGGACAACCGAATCCGCCACAACGGCAGTCACTTCCGGGTCCTGCAAAGTGACGGATACATTCGTGATGGCCGTCTTCTTGTCCATCATGACAGAGACATTCTTCTTCAATGAAAGGATTTTCTGACTCTCTTCCTCAGTCAACATAAACATGCCGTTCATGGAAGACTTGTCAGTCTCTTCCTCATCGGAAGACAGCAAATCCTTGATGCCACCAATCACCATACCGGGCATTCCCAGAATATAACTCCACCAAGGAGAAGACTGGCTGTCCAGATAAGCGGACAAATCCATTTCCCCACCATCTTTCTGTGAAGAAGGGACCTGCATTTCCAACAAATCCAACAGGAACGGAGTCGAAGAAACGATGTCCGAAGAAAGGGCGGCATTCAAAGCGTCAGAACCATCCGCACCCATCGAAGCGCCGCTTCCCAAAAACGATGCGGCAAGACCGGCAAGCCCGCTGTTTCCTTTGGAACTCCCCATCTCCGGAGACAAGGTCACTGTGACCGTATATTTCCTGGGAATACTGAATCCTATGACAAGCCCTATCACCGCACCCACAATGGCCGCCTTGTACAAGGTCTTACGAATACCGATTATCTTACGGACAATCTCCAGCAAGTCAATCTCCATCTCATCATTATTGGGATTTTCATGATTATCGTGCAATTGCCTTGTTTCCTTATCAGACGCTTGTTCCATCAAAGTAGACATAAATAAAGTATATTATAAGGGATTCGTTATTTCTTGATTAAATTGGCAAGGGAGGCGATCATCATGCCCAAAGAACTGAATGAGGTGGCATAGCCAAGGATGTTCCCCAAATTATTCTTTTTCCTTTCTTTATTGGGAACGATAATCTCACAACCGGCCTCAATCTGTTTCTTACCACTGCCTTTAACCTTAGCAACCTGACCGTTCATGTAAATGATAAACTTCTTGCTCTTGCGGGCATTGTCTGAATAACCACCCGCCTGGTTCAGATAGTAATCAATATTCTTGCCGGCTATATAAGAAACCGTATTGGGAACCATCACGGCACCGTTGATCTTAACCGTATTGGTACTTTTGGGAATAAAGACAACATCACCCTCACGCA
>CAPAOL010000065.1 GCA_948579315.1 uncultured Phocaeicola sp. | reverse complement strand
CCAAGGACCCTCTGATTAACAGTCAGATGCTCTAACCGACTGAGCTAACGAAGAAGGTTTTTCTCTCAAATGCGGTGCAAAGATAATAGGTTTTTCCGAAATATGCAATATCTTTGCAGAAAAATTTTAGATAAATGGATAAAATAATTGGAATGGGCAATGCATTGGTTGACGTTCTTGTTACTTTGCAAGATGATTCGCTACTAGATGAGATGAGTTTGCCCAAAGGAAGCATGCAACTTATAAATGAAGATAAGTTTTTGAAAATCAGTGGTAAATTCTCTGGTATGAAAACGCATAAAGCTACAGGGGGAAGTGCGGGAAATACAGTTTTGGCGTTAGCTAACCTAGGGGCACACCCGGGATTTATCGGAAAGATAGGCAACGATGATTTTGGGCAATATTTTAAGAAAAACGGTTTGAAGCAGGGAATTGACATGAAATTGCTCGCCGGTGATTTGCCTACAGGAGTGGCTTCTACTTTCATTTCACCGGATGGGGAACGTACTTTTGGAACTTATCTGGGAGCTGCTGCTACTATGAAAGCCGAAAATCTGACGTTGGATATGTTTAAGGGGTATGCATATCTATATATAGAAGGATACTTGGTACAGGATCATGAATTGATTCTTCGTGCTATGCAATTAGGAAAAGAGGCTGGATTGCAAATCTGCTTGGATATGGCCAGTTATAATATTGTGGAAGGGGATTTGGAATTCTTCGATATTTTGATAACTAAATACGTGGATATTGTTTTTGCTAATGAGGAAGAGGCAAAGGCTTATACAGGCAAGGATGCATGGGGGGCTATCAATGAAATTGCTTCTAAATGCAGTGTTGTAATAGTAAAACTAGGTGCCCAAGGTTCATGTATAAAGAAAGGTACGGAATGCATCAAACTAGAGGTACCTCCGGTAAAAAAAGTCGTGGATACCACTGGCGCGGGAGATTATTATGCAGCAGGTTTTCTGTATGGACTGACTTGTGGTTATTCTTTGGAGAAGTGTTCCATTATAGGTTCTATTTTAGCATCCAATGTGATACAAGTGGTGGGTACAACCTTATCAAAGAAAAAATGGGACGAAATAAAGTTAAATATAGAGGCCCTTCTACAGGCTTGAATAGAATAATGTATTAATTTGCGGTTCACAAATACATAAAGTGATGAAGTGGAATAGTAAGAAAATATTGTTAATGATTTGCGTGGGCCTGACAGGTAGCGCTTTGTTTAGTTTTAATAAAGGTGATGACCGTAATTTCCAGATAGCAAAAAACTTGGATATCTTCAATGCGATATTCAAGGAATTGGATATGTTTTATGTTGATACTATTGATCCTGAGAAAGTGATAAAATATGGTATTGATGCTATGTTGGCGCAGACCGACCCTTACACGGAGTATTATCCTGAAGAAGATAATACACTAAAGGAAATGACTAGCGGAAAGTTTGGCGGTATCGGATCGGTAATACGTTATTATACTCCCCGAAAGCGTGTGGCTATTATTGAACCTTCCGAAGGAAGCCCTGCTGCCGAAATAGGACTGAAAGCCGGTGATATCATCATGGAGATCAATGGAAAAGATATGGCCCAGGGAGACAGAATTCCCAATGATCTGACCTCGTATGTCAGTGATAATTTGCGTGGTGAGCCGGGAACAACTTGTGTGTTGAAAGTTGAGAGACCTACTTCTGATAGTGCTTATGTGCCAATGGAATTTAAAATAACCCGTTCTACCATCCGTACGAACCCTGTACCTTATTATGGAATCGTAGGCAATAATGTGGGATATATCGTTATCAGTACTTTTGCTATAGAGAACTGTTCAAAAGATATAAAGAAGGCATTGATAGAATTGAAACAGCAAGGTGCTAAATCTATTGTTCTCGATTTGCGTGGCAATGGTGGCGGTTTGTTGGGGGAAGCAGTGAATGTAGTGAATTTCTTTGTACCGAAAGGGAAAGAGATTGTGGTAACAAAAGGTAAGATTAAACAAGCTGGTACCACTTACAAAACAATGAATGAACCGGTAGATACAGAGATTCCGCTGGCTGTGCTAGTGGACGGTTCTACAGCTTCGGCATCCGAGATTGTTTCAGGTTCCTTGCAGGACCTTGATCGGGCTATTGTGGTAGGAAGCCGTACGTATGGTAAAGGGTTGGTACAGGTACCTCGTGAATTGCCTTATAACAGTAGCATGAAAGTGACTACTGCAAAATATTATATTCCCAGCGGACGATGCATTCAAGCCATTGATTACGCTAAACGTAATGCTGACGGGTCGGTGGCTCGTACTCCGGACAGCCTGACCAATGTATTCCATACAGCAGCCGGACGTGAAGTGCGTGATGGTGGCGGTATTCGTCCGGATGTGGAGGTGAAAGTTGAAAATTTCCCAAACATTATGTTTTATCTGCTTAATGATGATATGATTTTTGATTATGCTACCCAATATTGTATCAAGCATTCTCAGGTAGGGGAAGTGAAAGACTTTACAATAACAGATGCTGACTATGTTGATTTTAAGAAGATGTTACATAAGCGTAAGTTTACTTATGACCGTCAAAGTGAGAAGATGCTGAAGAACTTGAAAGAAATAGCGGAGTTTGAAGGATATATGGATGGGGCAAAAGAGGAGTTTGCTGCTTTGGAAACGAAATTGACGCATAATTTGGATCATGAGCTGGACAGATTCTCGAAAGAGATAAAAGATGCTATTGCTCAGGAGATTTTGAAACGTTATTATTTCCAACGTGGCGCGATATTGCAACGCTTGAAAGATGATCCTGATTTGAAAAAAGCTATTGAGACATTGAACAATCAGTCTGAATATAGTAAGATACTTTCTGTTATGAAATAATCGAATGAGGGGCGGATGTACGAATCTGCCCCTCATTATTGTATCATGATATCATTGATGATGCTTTATTTGAACCGGGAAGTATCTATTGGTTTATGCTGTTTTTCTTTATACCCTCCGAACTTGTAGGTAAAGGATAAAGTTATGTTGCGTGAATAGTTGTTGGTGTGCATGTCCATGTATTGTCCTTTATTACGTAGTGTCACATCTATGTTGCCTTCCATCGAATTGAACAGATCATTGGCCTTCACTTGGATACTTGCTTTTTGGTTAGCAAAGTTCCAACGTATTCCGGTATGGATGGCCCAGATATGATTTAAATCATAACTTCCCTGGATAGATGGGCTCAAATAAAGTCCGGTCAGTTCCATGCGAATATCCGGTTTGGTAGAAAGTATTATATTATTTTGTAACATGGCGAGTCCGATCCACTTGCTGTGGTTGAAGGAAAGATCGAAGAATTTGTTACATTTTGCTTGACGGTATTCAGCTTGCAGTGTGACGTGACTGTCCAACCAATGTCCGATTTTGAAGGGAATGATAGTCGTGGCTGAGAAACTTTGCTGATAATCCCAGTTTAAGGTTTTGTAAATCAAAGCCAGGCGTTCTGTGCTTTGATAGGCTAGTTGCTGAAATAAATCGGGTTGATAATCATAAGCCAGGCTGAAGATATACTTGTTCTTAAAAATATAATTCAGATTTGCGGAATAATCGGTGGATGGCTTTAACATTGGATTGCCTTGTACTTCTTCATAACCACTTATATAGCCGGTACTTTCGCTCAGATCCCAGTAGCTGGGATAGGTCTTATCTGATGTGAATGAAAGTTGTAGAATATGTGCTGGGGTCATTACGTATGTTAATTCGGTTGTAGGATAAGCCGCCCATGCATGATAACGGGCCGTTTTGTAATATTCTCCGGTTATGGACGCGCTGAAAGACAAATGTTCTCCCATGTTTTTGCTGAATCCGACGTAGAAGTCATATGTATATTCATTATAACGATTGTTTGTATTGAGTTCGCTCATGTCTGTTCCGTTTTGGGTATGATAGAACTGAGTATTATGGTCACTGGCATAAGTTAAAGAGGTGCCATAGTTTAAGGTCCACTCTCGTGGTAGTGTGTGTGACTGGTCTACGTATATTTTCCAGCGGTCTATTGTTTGTCCGCTAGTCGTGTGAAATTCGCTTGTTTGGTTCTTGTTGTCTTTGTTGGTGAATTGCTGATGACTTTCGGAATGGTAGGAGGTATAGTTTATTCCAGCTTTCATACCGAAGCTAGAGAGATAATCTAAAGCGATATTGTGCATTCGAGTCTCCTTTTTTGTCCGGTTGTCTGCGGTTGTGATGTTCCCGTCGGAATATGAATGATTATCGTTGTTAGGGTTGAAGACACCAGTATAGGCTAGATTGATATGAGCATTATCATTGAATTTATATTCAGCGCCTGTTCGTACATAATGTGTTATTCCTTTCCTGTCAATATCATTGTGTTGACAGATATCATATATATTATTTTTTAAGGTGTGATGTGAGTACGTATCTGTTGTTTGTCTGTTTTGTTCATAATGGGTATTATATAGCAAGTCTATATTCCATTTAGGAGTGGTGTAAAGCAGGCTGATTCCTCCTTGTGTGCCACTTCTGTAATTGTATAGATATCCGGCGTTAACTTCTCCTTGCAACCCACTTTCTTCAGGACGGTAACTTTTCAAAAGTAAGTTGATGGCAGCACCTCTTACATGATATTGCGGCGGTGTGCTATACATAATTTCTGCCTTTTCTACACGTGAAGCCGGAGTGTTTTTTAATAAAATGGTCAACTGTTCGTGACTCATTGTTGTGGGCCTTCCGTTTAAAATAATGTTCAGATTGTGTGTGCCTGCTAATGAAAGGTTGCCGTTTATTTCCTGTACACCGGGTAATTGCTGAAGGATTTCATAAGCATTGTTCACAATTCTATGTGTGGTGAGTTGTGACAGATCATACGATAATTTTCCTTCTTCCACTTTTACAAGAGGGCGTTCCCCTTTGACGATAACTTCGTCCAAAGCATAATCTTTACTTTTCAGGGTAATCGTGCCTGCGTCTTCTCCTGTAGTTGTCAATAAGAGGGTTTCGTACATGATGTGTTGGAAAATCAGCCGATAAGATGCTGGTTGCCGGTTGAACCTGAAGTAACCGGTGGTATCTGTGATTACGGCGTCCACAAAAGTAGAATCAATGGTTTGTAGGATGACGGTTGCACCGTCAATGGCTTGTGCATGGATGTTTGTAACCTTTCCGGTAATGGTTTGTGCAGTGGTTGTTCCTATAACCCAAAATAAAAATAGCGATGTGATGATAAAATTTTGCTTTTTCATATCTATTTGTTTTTAATATTTTCTTTAACTTTGACGAAACAAAAGTAGGGAGACTTTTTTCCTTACGTGGTTAATGGCAGGTTAACACAATGTTAACAAAGTATGGATAGGATATAAGTGTATGACAATCAAACATATTCGTTGGGTAGCTTGTATCGGACTGTTGGCAATCATCTGTTTGCAGTACGTTTGGCTTGTAAATACCTATAAGCTAACTAAGGAAAGTATACAGTTCAGAAGCAATGAAGTATTTAGAGATGCAACGATGCGTGAGGTGTTTTATCGCATGGAAGTATATCAAGATTCTTTGCAAAAGAAGTATAAGGACAAAGATACTTCCATTATGGTTAGAATAAATCTGGATGAAGATTATGATTTTTTTGAGGATGGCAGAGGTGATAAAAATGTGAACCAATGGTTGATGTCCAATATGCAGGTTTCCATGCAAGAAATTGTCAAGAGGGATTATAAATTGTCTGTTTCTTTGTCAAGTTTAGATTCTATTTATCGGACAGGCCTTGCTGCCGAAGGATTGGATGCAGAAGTAATAACTTGTGTGACAGATTCGCTGGGGAATATTCTTAGAAGTTCCCGTTCCATACAGGTAGGGGATTATGGCTTGTTGAAAACCGGGTTACAACCTATCAATTATAAATGTACGGAGAATCTTCAGGCTTTTATTGTTAATCCTTATTGGGTTATTTTCCAGCAGATGACCTTGCTCCTCATTGCTACTGTCTTGATGATGGCAATGATCGTCTATTGTCTTGTTTATCAGATTCGTATTATTGCTCATCAGAATAAAATAGCTAGGATGCGTGAGGATTTCTCATACGCCATGATTCATGAGATGAAGACTCCTCTTGCCTGTATCTTGATGGGGACCCGAATGTTGAAATCAGGAAAGTTGGATATTTTTCCGGATAAACGCGAGAAGCATTTTCAGATATTGGAGGACGAGAGTGAACATTTATTGTCACTGACTAACAAAGTGCTGACGCTGTCAAAATTGGAAAATGCTCAATTGAGGCTTTGGAAAAAGGAGATACAACTCCGTCCGATGTTAGAGGATCTTATTGAGAAATATACTGCTAAGGCAGATAAACCAGTACATTTCTCTCTTCATTTGGAATCGGAATGGGTATATGCTGATGAAGAATTCTTGAAAGAAGCTATCGGTAATTTGGTAGACAATTCTATAAAATATTCAGGTGAAGAGGTGGACATACAGATTTCATCCTTGCGTCAGGACTATAACTTTTATTTGATAAAGGTAAGAGATAACGGCATAGGTATTCCGTTGAAGGACCAGAGTCGTATTTTCGAGAAGTACGAGCGTGCTTCGGCTGCCGACCGCAGCCGTAAAGGCGGTGCGTCAGGCTTCGGATTGGGTTTGAATTATGTTTTCCGCGTGGCTGAAGCGCATGGTGGAAAAGTGTGTGTAGAAAGCATTGAAGGGGAGTATAGTGAATTTTTTCTTTTTTTGCCGAGTGGGGAGAAGAAATAAATATTTTTTAAGGAGGAAGATGATATGATAAAACTGTTGTTGGTGGAAGATGATGCCAATCTTTGTTATATTATTCGTGGTGGATTGGAGGATATGATAGGTGGATACGAGGTGATGACCGCTTCTAATGGCGAAGAAGGGCTGAAGATATGGAAGGAGCAACATCTTGATATCATTATTTCAGACATTGAGATGCCTGTTATGGATGGTTATGAAATGGTACGTCGTATTCGGGAAACGGATGGATTTATTCCCATTGTTTTTACCTCGGGCAGGGTTTCGCCTAAAGATGTGGTGAAAGGTTATGAATTGGGGGTGAATAATTATATTAAGAAACCTTTTTTGGCCGAAGAACTGGATGCGCATATTGGTGCTTTGTTGAAAATGAAGCGGGGAATGGGAGTCGCTAATGAAAGTGAGATTTATCGGATTGGTGAAAATTATACATTTGATGCTGTTCATGCAGTATTAAAGCATTCGTCGTGTGTACAAAAGACAATGACGGAACGCGAAGCGAAATTGCTTCAGATGCTTTGTAAAAAGAAAAATGAACTAGTGAGACGGGATATTATTCTTTCAAGACTATGGGAAACGGAGGATGATTTTTTTGCATCACGTAGTCTCGATGTTTTTGTTACTCGACTTAGAAAATTGTTTGCTGATGATGAACGGATACAGATAAAGACTGTGAAAGGAGTGGGTTTATGTCTTTCGGACAAAGGATGAATATGTGTAATATAACATTTATTGTAAGTTCTTTTGGCATTTTCCGGATACTAAACGTTTTTAAGCAACTCGAAAAGATGTGCATTGGTGAAATGACCGTTCTTGAAAATGGATTTTGTCATTATCCCGACTTTGTTGAAGCCGGCCTTTTCTAATACTCGCATGGAAGGAAGGTTGTGTTCAAAGACAAGTGCGAATATACGTATTGTATTCGTATAAGTGAAGTAATGGCAGATGGCTTCTTGTAATGCGTCGGTTACAATACTTTGGTTCCAATATTTTTCTCCGATAACGTACCCTACTTCGGCATTGAAGCATTCCACATCTGTGCCTGGTGTAAATCCGATATTGCCTACGGCTTTTCCATTAACTTCAATACAAAAATCATGAATGCCTTCTTTTTTCTGGATGAGGTCAATAAAGGTTTCCGCATGCTCTAGCCTGTAAGGGTGGGGGAATACGTTGCGGCAATTGTCCCAAATCTTTTTGTTATTCAGTTCTTGAACTAATGAATGAGCGTCTTCTGTTTGCCAAGTACGTAGTGTGTACTTGTTCTTTTGTACAAACACAGCATGATAGCGTCTCATGGGGGTACTGCAGAGCCCATGGTAATTTTGTTTTTCTCCTACGACAGCAAATCCCAGACTCTGGTAGAAAGGAATAGCATAAGTAGAAGAATTAACCGTTGTTTCAATGGAAGGATGGAGGGTGGAGGCGTAGTGGAAAAGTTTTTTTCCTAATCCGTGCCTGTGATATTCTGGCTTGATAAAAAATAGGGAGATATGTTTACCATTACTTTTTATACCTAAAATGCCTGTTAGAGCTTCATTGTCAAAACTACCATAAAATATGATTTCGTTTATACATTTTTTGTTATAAATAAAGCTTTTGAAAAATTCCAATCCCTCATTGTTGAAATCTTCTTTGCCGGTGATGGTGAAAACTTGCCAAGATAGTTCGATGGCTTTTGGGTATTCATCTTTTGTGAGTTGTCGTATGTTATTCATGGTATGCCATATTGTAGATTAGTGTAAAAATAGGTAGAGCAGGTATGTTTTTAGTAAGGTGAAGAAGGATAAAGGTGCATTTAAAAACAACTTTATCCTTCTTTGGCTATTAACTAGAAATTATAGGCTACGCCAAGATTGAATACGGCTTGGTCTAGGTCGCTGATTAATTGGTATTTAATATCAAAGTTTAAACTCCAGCTTTTGTCTAAGTCAAACTCCATACCTGCCCCTAAATTAACTCCAAATTTTCCATCACTTCCACTGACATCGTAATCGCCTGCTTTCCCTAAATCCAAATGCCAGTTAGTGTATGTAAATCCTGCTAATGGATTAGTAGTGGTGCGATAAAAATCCAACCATTGCGATTAATATATTAGTATTTAG
>CAPAOL010000064.1 GCA_948579315.1 uncultured Phocaeicola sp. | reverse complement strand
ATTTAGATATGTCAATATTATATCTTTTCTAGCAAGAAGGGCTCTATGGCCACCATTGTATATGTTGTTATCAAGAACAGCAACATTACCATTTGCATCTATCCATGCACCATTTTCTTTAGCATACATTAAACCAAGACCTTTGTAAATCCACTCGTTAGGCAATAACATAAGTATACTATCCTCACTTGACGCATCAGACGATGACGATTGGTTATATTGAAGGTAAGCCGGTTCAATTATTATATTAGGGAAAGTAACATGGTTAACGGAAAATTCTATATTTCCCAAATTAGATGATGTAACTATAGTTTTATATTCATCCGACCAAAAGAATTCACGTGAGAAAATACCGTAAACTTCTCCATTTTCGTGGAATCCACGACCTGCAAGTCCATATTTATGGATTTTGTCACAAACAGTCTTTATGGCAGTTTTATCTACAGCAAATGCTTGGATAAAAGTCCATAAATTACGATTTAAAGAACTGTTATCACTTAAAGAATTGGGTTTGTGAACGATAGTGTTGTAAGAAAACAAATTGATCCATTCTTTTGAATCGCCATCTTTTGTAAATAGATATTCTTCTATTTTGGGCATTCTTTTCCATGATTTCAACCATTTCATATCGTTTTTAGGGGAAAGTATATTATAAGCAGGAACATCGTAAAAGCTGCGTTTACCACTGTTCACAAGCCCAGGCTTCATTGTTGGGTCAATATTTCTTGCATTGCGTACAGGGGTAGCCCAAGCCTTACTCAGATCCAAATCTGGATGCAAGTCAGAAAGATGTGCCATTATCCTGTACATAGCTATCCATTGGTATTTCTTTCCAATTCGTTCTATACTGCTGTGAGAACGATCACGACTTGAATGATTGCTGTCAAAGTCTGCAAATACTTTTGGATTGTAACCGAATTCATCAAATATCATCTGTATTGCCCAGTTTGACATTAACTCCACGTCTTCTCCGAAATCATTAATATATGCTTGAAAGACATATCTTCCAAAATCACCATACAATGTTCGTGGAGAATGTTCAGTAGCCATAGAATTGAGGATTGCCGACTGCACGCAATAAATCGCTTTCTCATCCTCTGGTATAGATTGCCAATCTTTTTCAAAGCGAGCTTTTATCTCATCACTGGAGAGGATATCTGGGAGTTCTCCATTATCATATGGTAGTGAAATCTTTTTTTCTTCTATCTTCAAATCTGGTTTCAAACTTTGTGCGTAGCGTACAATCTCTTTTGCATAATCTCTGACAAGGATGTGTTTAGGAACACTATTACTGCAGAAAATAGTACGGTAAGTCCAAATACCAATTCTTGTAATAGTATCCTTGTCTTGTGAACAGAGCAACGCACCGAAAACTGAAGCCCACAGACGTTCCTCAATGTATGGATCGTTGATTAGATAATATTTTGTAAGTAATTGGAAAATAATAGAAGTATGGTTAGCAAGTATGTTGACTAAAGCATGGGTAGATCTATCACGTAGCTCCCTCCAGGTAGAAGCAAATGACCAAATTAATATTTCTGCACAAAGACTGCAAGTGGTATCGTTAATCATATTCAGAGTTTCAGATGAGGCTTCCATACCCCACTTTGCTAAATCCATAAGACTACGACCTTCACCCCAATCATTGGAAATAACAGTAGTCCATATTACATCTCTTTGCACCATTGTTTTATCCCAAAGTAGTTCATATAGAGTTGCTCCATTTGCATTCTTATCCGCTCTGAAAGGTCGTTTGGCAATTATTTCGTATAGAACTGAGTATTTTTTCTGTTCCTTCAAATGTTTTATGAATATTTGTCCCTTGGAACAGAACTCATCTCGCCATCCAGCACTATAAATAAAGCTGTTGATAGCCTCATTTTCATTCTCTTTTGGAGCAATTTCAAATGCCTCTACGTTTTTCTTTAAAGGAACAATGATAGAGATAGCTTCTGAAATATCCCCCCAATGATACTCATACCATTCTTTAGGGGCTTTTCGCTCAATCAAGTAATCTGCTATAAAATAATCACCAATTCGTTCAAAACCATATTCAATGAATGTTTTTTTCTTGTATGTTTCAGTTCGAAGTAACCCTTCATCTATGAGTAGATCAAGGAACTCTTTAGGGTTGGAAGTGTACTTTGCAACGTCAGTCAAACGTTTTATAACAGTTTGAAATTCTAATTGGTATCTACTGCCACCTTCGACCATTAATTCTGCAACTGCCTTTAAAGAATCTGTTACTAAATCCAAAGAATCGTTATAACCGAAATGTTGCGCCAGTTCATGATTCGTTGAGACACAATAGTTACTAATTGTTGTCCAAAAATCCTCTAACTTCAATGGTTGCCCTGATCTTTCGTGGTTCCTGCAATATTTTATCAAGAATAGAGGATTGGCGAACTCATCTCCAAAAACTGGCCACATTGGTTGATCTAATCCAAAAGAACAGAACATATACTCACAGGCCTCACGTTCATTCCCTTCAAATCCATGATGATGATAGACAGACTTCGAATCATCATGAGCCAAGTCATAAAACCAGTTTTTACGTGCTGAAATACGGAAAGTGATAACCAAACGTAAATAGTCATAAATTTCTATGGCTGAAATAATTTCGGTCAAGAAGTTCTTCCAAAGTGCTTCTCCTGCTCCTTCATTTATTGCATCAATAAAGATTACAACAGGAGTACCAACACGCTTCCCATAATTGTCCAGTTGTTTAAGAAACCGTTCTTTCTTACACAGAATATCCAACATTTCCTTTATTTGTGTAAGAGGGTCTGAGGCATTTGTAAAATGCTGCCCCAACAATAGAATTGATGGATTATTCTTCTTCTTCCTGATGGTCACCATATCGCCAATTAGGTGTGATTTACCAGTTCCTGCTTCTCCAACAATAAATAATGTGTGATGTTTTTTATGCTCTATCCATTCATTGCTTAAAGCACGCCTAAGTTTAGAAGTCGCATCGCGAAGATTTCTTATTGAATATTCAGTTTCATGTTTTGAACGATCTAAAGACTCCCAATAATAAGTTGATACAGCATTTTCAAACTCCTTAAGCTTTTTTCTTAATTTCAAATAAGCATCTACAGTACCATCCAAAGACAATATATCCTTCTTAATAGCCTCACAATCTGTACTTAACTTTAGATATCCTTCATCGGTTTTTTCATTATTGGAGCGAATAAAATAGTCAGACTGTTTCACGAAATCTTTTAGTTCAAAGTGGAGTAAATATCGAAATCGGTCTTCCATACATAAGGATGCTAATGCAAAATCCATCTGTTTGAAGGGGAAATTTCTACTCTCGGAATATCTTTTACCAAGATTTATAATTGCTTTTTTATTTTGGGCTGCAAACCATGTTTCCGTTGGGATGAAGTTTAATTCCTCATTTATTAGCCTAGAAGCCTCTATCACTTCTTTCCAATGCTCAGGATGCTTTCTATTTGTTAACCACAAATAAAGGAAATATCCTATGGCAATGATTATGGCTATTGCAAAGCTCAAATAATCGGCATTATTTCCTAATTCAATCCAAAAGTTAACATCAATATCTTGGTTTTTTACAGAAACAAATGCCTTCAAACATTGTGGAAAGATGCCTGCCAATCCCGCTTCTGTAGACATAAAAAAGCATAGCAGTTTAATTTCGCTTCGTGTTTTTAAGAAACCTTGCAATACCTTCACCCATTCCTTCCAGTTAGCCTTCTTCATTTTCTGTATCACTAATACTATAGAAGCCGCTCTTAACAGCCACCATAATATCATTGCAAATATAATAATCAAGAAAAATATTAGCATTTTGTTTTATGTTTGTAGTGAAATGAATAATCCTAATTTATAATTCTAACATCTTTAAATCCTTTGAAATACCACCATGTACTAAAATAGCAACGGTTCCATTTTTGCATGCGCATCCAAGGTTGCTTCACGCATGTTTTATTTACCCAATGTTTATTGATCCCACATAATTTGCTTTGACAGTATTTTCTTAATGGACACGTGAATTTACCATTTGAAAGGAATACTTGATGTATCTGCATCATTGCATATACATTAATTAATTCTCTCATAACCACATACACATTTTGGGGGCTTATAAAGTCAAAATTATGAATGCTATTGGTTACTACAGGAGTTCCAAATTCTTTCAGTACCTGTATAAATATCTTATTAGTTGCAATATCACCTTCCTTTGCTAGCAGTTGGAATAATATTGGATTATTAAATCTCAAATCTCGTCCTCTCCGGATTATTGTTTTAAACCATCTGTCTATGTTTTTCCAAACCCAGACACCTCCCAAATATTCAGTCATGACATCTTCTGCACCATTAACGAATAATTGGTAGGCATCCTGAAATGGCAGATGACCAAGTGAAGAGATATTCATCACATAGTTTTTTAAGTCAGTGTAAATAATATCAGCTGTCAAAGACTTGGAATTATATCCAATGGCAGCTTTCTTCTCTAAATAATCGACAAACGCCCATCCAGGATTCGACGATTGGAGGGCGAGATCGAAGAGAGCAATCATCGTATATGGTTCAGCGGAAAGACCTGGAATAATCATATTTGCCACATCGTGAGCTATGTAATATGGATTATAAGGTGACTGTCGTTTAGGTGTGGGATAAACTAATTCTTGAATCAGCTTAGCCATACCTTCCATCATATGAATGGTTCCAAGTGTTACTTCAATTTTTTTTTGCTCCCAAGTCTTACACTCAATGTTTATCACATTCAATGGAATTCTTTTGTCATCATTGTAGTCTACCAAATATCCAAGATGTTTTTTCGAGTAAGCGACTGCTGTTTCGACAGGTGTTGTTGTACCCATTGTAATGCAATGAGCCATCCAATTCTGGTCAACATTATGACCTGCTTCAAAAGGGTTCAAAGGAACTGATATTTCTTTCGTGGACGACTGCTTGACCTTTTGAGTGACATAACGAATATATTCGCCTCTAATGAAAAAATTATTCAGACCTTGTATAGTTGTAATGTCCTGTAAGAAATGAATATATTCATGCAGGAAGGTACTTTTCTGTTCCGTACACCAATAATCCATATTTCGTAATTTTCCTTCCCCACGCGTATGAAGATGAAATATGGCAGGCTCGTAGAAGCCCATCGTTACATTATATCTATCTAACATCGTTCTGACTTATTATTTCGATATTATTGCAAAGCATTAGCTATTTGCGCTTTACATTATATACACTGCATATTTTTACATAAAATGAATAATTCTTTATACATTTAAAATCATAGATTAAAAAATGCCGTAAAAAGAAACAGCTAATGATATGATAGTGGAGATCCAGCTACAGATTGTGTCGCTCCTCATTATTTCAAATATCTCTGTAATACAAAAATAAACAATATTTTTGATGGTTACAAGTTAATCAAAACATATTTAGAGAAGAGTTCGAAATTAATTATCGGTTCTTTTTATTATATACTTTTTTCATTTCAACTATTGATTAGCCTTTATATGTATTGGTAATGGTTGCTATTTCATTACTCATCTTACAATAAACAAAAATCTTTTGTGGAATATACGTTGATACTAAGTAAGTTACAAAGAAAAAATAGGGCTGGCGGTTACCGTTAGCCCTATTTTTTCATGCCCATTTTTAAAAACTTTGCAACCGAAGAAAGAAAAATAACCCATTGGAACAAAGGAATATTGTATGGAAGAGAACAGCAATGATATTGAAAAACTCAAAGCAATGATAAAGGAAAATTTTGAGGAACAGCGAAAACTGATTGCCAAGCTGGAAACGGCTCTGGAAGCAGTAACCAGTTTCAATGGCAAACAGATGCTGGACAGCCGGGATATGCGCCTGATACTGAAAGTATGCGATCGGACACTGATCCGCTGGCGCAACTCCGGCAAGCTGCCCTATTTCAAGCTCAGTGGCAAGATTTACTTCTGGGCCTCGGACGTACACAAGTTCCTGAGGGAAGAATGCCGGAATGAGGATTTTATATCTGATTCTATTAACTCATAAATAAAAATTCATATGGAAAATCAAAGTAAAGTAATCGTCATTGAACGAAACAAATTTGCGGCACTTGTCAAATCCCACCGTAAATGTATCCAGATGCTGGACATCCTGACCTATATCTATACTGTCAAACAAATAAGTCTGACCTTGACTTTGCAGGAAATCTGTGAAGTTTTACAGATGACTCCTGAAGAAGTGGATATACAGCGGCAGAAGGGATATATCCGCTTCACGACGCACAAAGGCATGACTGTTTATGAAATCACCGACCTGCTCCGACTGAAGAACATGTTGGAAATGGGAAATGTCTACCGCAAGATAGATGCGAAAGCCATGAATATTGCACCTTTAAATAATGAATAACAATGAAAGAAGAAAAGCAAAGTGCTGAAAAAGAGAAGCGTTTAATACATGCTTCCCTTTTCAGCGGATTCGGTGCCCCTGATTTGGCAGCCGAATGAATGGGATGGCAGAACGCTTTCCATTGTGAGATAGATGATTTTTGCAACACCGTTTTAAATTACTGGTTTAACGATGCGAAAAGTTATACAGACATCACAAAAACAGACTTCAGACAGTGAAGAGGAAAAATTAATGTTCTTACAGGAGGTTTTCCTTGTCAACCCTTTTCCGTTGCAGGCCAAAGAAAAGGAGCGGATGATAACCGTTACCTCTGGCCTCACATGCTCCGGGCCATACATGAAATCAGGCCTGATTGGGTCATTGGTGAAAACGTTGCTGGCATCCTCACGATGGTACAGCCCGGTCAGGAGACTGAAGTGGGAAGCCAATCCACTCTATTCGGAGAGAGTGAGCCTGTATTTAAAAGACGGCAGCAATATGTCGTTGAAACCATTTGCCGTGATCTTGAACGTGAAGGATATTCCGTCCAGCCGATACTTATACCGGCTTGCGCCGTCGGTGCGCCCCACAGGAGGGACCGGGTTTGGTTTATTGCCCACCGTAACGGCCCAGGATTACAAGCTGAGAGGACCGAACGGCAGCCAGCAGGGACTGCCGGAGATCATCCGTGCGATGCTTCTTCCTACTCCGCCGGCTACGGAAATACACCATCCGGAGAGAGTCCACAAATGGAAACAGCCCCATGCGCCATCTCCGCACAGCCGACTCAATGGGGAGAAACAGCTCGACGACCTGAGCGACTTTCTGGATTTTTACGGGATGCTGCTGCCCACTCCGGTAGCCAGCGATGCCGGTGTGGGGGCTGTAATGGGGAAAAACGACAGGATTATTGTGACACCGAAAGGGAAGATACGGAAGATCAATCAGAAAGGCCATGCCTGGAGTGTAGGGCTTGGGAGGATGGCGGAACTTCTGCCCACGCCGACGGCGAGGGACTGGAAAGGTGCGGCAAGCCTGGAGAGCCTCGAGAAGAGAGGCCGGATACCGGAAAAGAACAGCCTTCCCGATTTCTTCGCCCGGACTGGAAAGAGTTTCCAACTCAACCCCCTGTTTGTAGCCGAGATGATGGGGTTTCCGCCAGGTTGGACGGTATCTCCTTTTCTCAGTGAAGAGAAAAGTCCATCAAAGGATACGGAAACGCCATCGTCCCCCAAGTAGTCTACGAGATATTCAAAGCAATAGAAGAAACTTATAAATCAGACAGTCATGAATAAAATATCAGTATTTGAACATCCCGAGTTCGGACGCATCCGGACACTGGAAATTGACGGGAAAATATGGTTCTGCGCCTCGGACGTTGCCTCCGCGCTTGGCTATTCCAATCCACGGGATGCCGTCGTAAGGCACTGTAAACCAATGGGCGTCGTGGTTTACGACACCCCCACACGCAGTGCCGTCCAGAAAATCAAGTACATCAGCGAAGGAAACGTATACCGGCTGATTGTCGGCAGCAAGCTGCCTTCCGCCGAGAAATTCGAAAGCTGGATATTCGATGAACTTGTGCCTGAAACGCTAAAGAACGGAGGCTATCTTCTGGGGAAGAAGGGCGAAACGGACAATGAACTGCTTGCGCGTGCCGTATTGCTCGCACAGAAGCGTATAAAAGAGCGTGACAGCCGTATTTCAGCATTGGAGAAGGAGAACAACTATGCCATCCTGAAACTCAAGCTACAAGCCCCAAAAGTTCAGTATTACGACAAAGTCCTGCAATCCCAAAGCACCTACACAATCACACAGATAGCCAAAGAATTGGGAATGACTGCCGGTATGCTGAACAAGCGGCTCCGATGGGCAGGCATCCAGTTCCGCCAATCCGGCCAGTGGCTACTCAAAGCTCCTTACCAGAATCAAGGCTATACGGCAACCCGGACCCATGTATGGGAAAGCCGTACAGGAGAAACCGGAACGGCTATGTTGACCGTTTGGACGGAAAAGGGCCGGTTATTCATACATTATCTTTTAGAGTCTTATCTGGTATAACCGGAATTGTAAGACTGTGATAAATAAAAAGCTACTGAATTTTGTTTCAGTAGCTTTTTTATTGCTTTTAATTGATATTATCTCAACCGTGGTCCCGTTCTCTTTTTTTCTTTCACAGGTACAATCTCTTGTCGCGGTGCTTCTTGCGGCCTCATTCTTTCACTGACAGTCTCACTCTGAAGAATTCTATTTAATTTCCGTAGGTCCTTGAGTAATTCCTGTTTGCATTCCATCTCCAGGGAATGGGCCATATTCGACATCGGACTGGTACTCCTTGCAACAAGCGGACCGTGCAGGAGATCATCTTCTAAATACAGGGTACAACGCTTCAAAATCCCTTCAATATCCTTCGGCGTTTCAGCGGCATCAATCGACTCCTGAATAGCCTTGTAATTTTTATCCATATAATAGGCCTTATATAAGTCATCGGCATGCCAACCAAAGAAATAAAGATAGTTGCTTTCCAGTTGTGCGCTATACTCTTTTATATTGCTTTCCACAACACCTTTCTTCTTGTCAAGATATTGCTGCAACTGTTCGATCCTTAAATCACTTTTATCCATCGTTGCCCCGTTTATTGTTTCGTATCCGTTTCGCTCTGAAAAGACACATCCAGTTCTCTTTTCTGGTGGAAATTATCCGTTACCACAAACTTAATCTCCGCATTCTTGCTGCTCCGGTTACGATAGAAGAGTGTGAATACCTGCCGACAAGGATCGCTGCCGTCCAATTCCGCAATCGAATCCAACGGTTGCATCTCCCGGTTCACCAGCCGGACATTCTTCTTGTCGTATACCTCACCGCTACCCTCCATCTGTATATAACCGATTTGATAGCGGGCTTCCTCATAGTTTCCACTGCGATTGAGTGTCAGACGGATCTCCACAGTTTCATCTGGGGAGATGGTTTTCTGAAGATACCACGAGGTAAGGGAGAAATCATAAGCCTGCTGCACTTCCAGTTTATCGTCACAGCTACCCAGCAGGCAAAGTAATGTGAGCATGATACTACTTGCAATTAATTTTATCTTCATGACTTTACGTATTACTAAATTGATAATTTACTTGAATCCGACGGCATGGCTAACGCCTGATGCCCTGTTTTGTCTTTTTTTCAGGCGGTCCTTCTTTCTTTCCGGTTTTATGTGCCTGCTGCTGATTTTCTTTAGGAGGTGTTACTGAAAGAATATTCGCAAATTCCCGGTAATCCTTTATCAGTTGCTGCATACATTCCAGCCTCATGGAATGGACCATGTTCGCCCCCCGACTGGAACTTCGGCAATCCAATTGGCCGTCCAACAGTTTCTTCTCATAGCAGGCGGCATTCTCCTTGAGGACATTCCTGATTTTATCGATGTCTTTTATTCCATCCACCGCCTGGCGGAGTTTCTTATAACAGTCTGACATAAAGTGGGATTTGTACAGGCTCTCCGCATTCCACTCGAAATAGTACAGAAAATTCCCGTCCATCTGTTTCTCCAGCTTGGCTATGTCCCGGTTTTCCCGTTCTATTTTTATGTCCAGCCAGTGCAGCATCTGGTCTATATTCCAATTATTTTTTTCCATGCTATCCCTAATTAAAAATGTACTTGAATCCGGCGGCGACCACCGTGTGGAAATGTCCAACGGACGAACCGAAGAATATCCTTTGGCGGACATTGAAAAGAAGCACCAGCCTGTCCGAAAGGAACACTTCCATCTCGAAAGCCGGAACAAAACCGTAAATGAAGCAGCCGTCATTCTTTAGTGCTGCCCCGTCGTAGAGCAGCTTCCTGTTCCAGTTGGTCGTCTCATAGCCGGCCAGTCCGGAAAGCCCGGCAGAGAAGAACACGTTCTTGTCACGGTCCGAGAAGAACGGTGGAAAATTTAAAGTCGATTGACCCACTATTATACTCTAAATTGACCCATCAA
>CAPAOL010000063.1 GCA_948579315.1 uncultured Phocaeicola sp. | reverse complement strand
ACAAAGGTAGGAAGGAAAAGAGGGGGAAAAAACACGCACGAGGCCGAATGCTTACTAATAAAAACCGGTTCCAGCGGCGTTCCCAAAAGCATTCTCACAAGAAAAACCGACTCTTCTGACACCTTTACGGGCAATCTTTCGACACTGGTAAAGAATGAGAATGAAATTGCCGTATTTTACCCGGCGGCAGCCATCACCGCGAACAGCAGTGACACCCTGACCCAAACCCTCAACCTGAGCGGACAGGACGGAACACTGGCAGGTATAACAAATTATGATTACTTATGGGCACAATGTAAAGCCGGCATGAACGAAACCACAGGCTCTTCCGCCTGCGAAATGACCAGTTTGGTCACTATCGGTAAATTCCAGTTCACCGTCAACGGTGGCAGTCCTTTGAACAACATCACAAGAATTACCATAACCGCCACTGCCGGAACCCTCTACTCCAGTGCCGTTATGAAACTAAAAAACGGAGAGTTCAGCAGTACCCAAACAGGAAATATCACTATTAAAAACAAAGCCGGTATTTCCGGAACCACCTACATCTCCTTCTTCCCTTCCGAAGCACAGTTGCATTTCACTCTTGTTACCACCACCGGTGAAGTGTATGAGGCAGCTACTTCGACAACCATCAAATTGGAGAAAGGCAAAGTATACGAAGCTCCGGCACTCACTTGCACTCTTTTACCTTCTGCCAAGGTAGGCGATTATTACTATAGCGACGCTACTTTCTCCAGCGAGAAGAATGAGAATAAAACCTGCATCGGTATTGTCTATGCCCTGGATGATGCGGACGGCAATCTCTCGCCCACCCTGTCCACTTCTCCATTCGGACGCATCGTGGCATTAGGCGACAACCAGTCCAGTACCAAATGGATCAGCAAAGCAGAAGATATAGAAGGCATCGAAAACTATACCACCGCCGACGGCACATTGACAAGCGGTGTCCTCCCTTATTATAACGGAACCGCCGATTCTTTCTTCTCCGATAAGGACGAGGAACGCATCAAGGGGGCAACCATTCATGTTGAAACCGGACAACCTGCCACCTGGGTGTCAGAAGGAGCCATCAGCGACTTCAATGGAAAGGCTCACACCGCCTACCTCGGTAAAAGTTCTTCCAGCTACCCGGCAGGAGGCTACTGCTACCAATACAGTACCAGCGGCAAATCGGCAGGTGAATGGTATTTACCGTCGGCAGGCGAGTTGACTTTGTTGTGGGAACTTCAAAAAGCCGGAATCATTTGTAAAGACAAACAAGATTGTTTCAATGATTTTGCACGCAAAGCGTACTGGTCTTCTTCCGAACACTCGGCAGAATCCGCCTGGCATCTGAATTTTGTAAGTGGTGCGATAGTTGCTAACAGTAAAGCCAGCAACTACGCCACACGCCCTGTCGCACAATTCTAAAGGTCCGATGGAGGCACAGCAGTTCCCATTGGCTATAAATGGTTGACAAATTGATTGTAAAGCCCGGTCCGTTCACCACCAAACGGACCGGGCTTCTTTTTTTTCATATTTTCCACTCTTCCTTTATCAACCCGGACATTTTCCGATCTTTGCAACACACTAATTCTTATGCCCATGAAAATACGCCCCACCTGTAAATTACAAGCAATCATGAAGAAAGCGGAAAGATTGGCAACAAGCATGGGAACCAGCCTGAAGAGATGTAACGTATCATCGCCCGCAAACTGAACATGCCCGTATAGAAAATGTATGGCATGGTTACTTTCTATACGTTCTTTGCCATGATCCCCAAAGGAAAACATCCCATCTCCGTATGCATGGGAACGGTCTGCCGTTTACGCGGCTCCGAAAAACTACCGGAAGAATTTAAACGGATATTGGGAATAGAAGCAGGAGAAACAACTCCCGATGGCAAGTTCTTTCCGGACTGTCTGTGGTGTGTAGGCGCCTATGGATTGCTCCCTGTAATAATGATAAAAAGTCTATGACCGACTGCAACCTGTGGATATGGAGAAGATTATTGAAGACTTGAAATGAAATGCAATCCTTTTTTCTTATTATTAAAATCTTTCTTTTTAATCATTAAGCGTTTTCTTCCTTTTATGTTCTATCTCCCAAGCTTGCGGAGTTAACTCCATAGCCTTTGGAGTTATCTCCATAAGCTTGGGAGTTAACTCCAAAGGCTATGGAGATAGAACACATCCTTTCAAAAAGGCTTACTCTTACGGTCAAAAAGAATTAGCTATTCCTATACTATCACTAAACCCTACAATAAAGTTAAATGAGGAAAAGCCGCATAAACAACGAATAATGCAAAAGTTTGATAAACCGGTGAAAGAATACCACAAGATATCAGAAGAGTTCCCCGTTTTCCAAACAGATGGAAAGCGGGGAACTCTTCTGCATTAATAAATGCATTCAGTTTAAACAGGTTATAAAAACAAGTATAAACTATTTTATAATGAAACGCAGACAAGTTATTCTTTATCCTTGTCTGCCGGAAGCCTTTCTATCCGAACTCTGCCTGCCTTGCCCTTGTCTGCTTTGAGCCTGTTTCTTCCTGCGCCAATAATCACCATTGCTTTTGCTGCCCCGGTACACCTTATTGGCTTTTGCTTTTTCTTTCAGTTCTTCGGTCTTGCCGGCCTGCGCTTTTTCCCCTTCCACGGTCACCCAAGGATGGTCTTTCACAACAGGAATCTGTAGTCCTATCAGTTTTTGGATATCCTTTAAATAAGGCAATTCTTCCGATTCACAAAAAGAGATGGCTATTCCGTCGTGTCCGGCACGCCCGGTACGACCGATGCGGTGCACATAAGTTTCCGATATATTGGGCAGTTCATAGTTGATAACGTGAGAAAGCTGGTTCACATCAATGCCTCTGGCTGCAATATCTGTGGCTATCAGCACTCTTGTGGTATGATCCTTGAAGTTTGTCAACGCCCTTTGGCGTGCGTTCTGCGATTTGTTTCCATGAATAGCTTCCGCCCCGATCTCACTCTTGTTCAAAATCCTCGCCAATTTATCCGCACCATGCTTGGTACGGGTAAAAATCAACACTGACTCTATCTCAGGATTCTTCAGCAAATGCAGCAACAAGTCCTTCTTTTCCTTCTTCTCTACAAAATAAACACTCTGCCGGATAGTATCAACAGTAGATGAAACTGGAGTCACCTCTATCTTCTCCGGATTAGTCAACATGGAATCTGCCAGCTTCTCTATTTCAGAAGGCATGGTAGCCGAGAAAAACAAAGTCTGTCGCCGGGCAGGAATCAGTTTCAATACTTTCTTGATATCGTGTATGAAGCCCATATCAAGCATACGGTCTGCCTCATCCAATACAAAATACTCCAACCCCTTCAATGAAATACAGCCTTGCGACTGCAAATCAAGCAAACGTCCGGGAGTGGCAATCAATACCTGCACACCTCGTTTCAAAGCATCAACTTGCGCCTTTTGGGGCACTCCACCGAAAATGACGGCATGCTTCACTCCGGTATATCCGGCATATTGGTCAAAGTTCTCGCCTATCTGTATAGCAAGCTCACGCGTCGGGGTGAGTATCAATGCTTTGATACCTTTTTTATGGTCTGATTGATAAAGTCGTTGTATAAGGGGGATAGCAAACGCTGCTGTTTTTCCTGTTCCTGTCTGGGCGCATCCCAGCAAATCTTTACCTTTTAATAATACAGGAATTGCTTGTTCCTGAATGGGGGTCGGCGTTGTATAGCTGGTTTGTTGTAAAGCCTTCAAAATAGGCTCTATAAGATCTAATTCTTTAAATGTCATGTGAAATAATTAAATTGGGCCTCACGGCCTGTATCTATTTTATGGGAACAAAGGTACAGTAATGATTCTGCCCGAAAGTATTTCCGGGCAGACTTTATGGTTATTTAACTAGATAGTTCCTGTTTGATCCATTGAATAGTTCCATCATAAGAAAGAAGATGCTTCACACTTACCGCCCATATCATATCGTAATCTACGTAACTCTACTTACAGAACAAATAAACATTTCCACCAAAGTCCGAAACCACCAATGCATTACCCGACAGGGCTACCGACCCGAACATAGGAGCTCCTGTAGCATGTTTCCATACCACCTTGCCATCCTCTTTATTAATTCCGTATACCGTACCGTCCGAAGCGGCTACATAAACAATATCTCCCGCCCATACCGCACTGGTTTCAATCGTAGCGGAAGGCTGACGGCTATAAGGACAGGTATAAACCAAAGCATCCCCCACAGGACAAGTCCATTTTTCTTCCAATGTCTCACTATCCAAGGCTATCAGCCCTTTCTGTGCAGAACCAAAGATAATCTCCTTGTCAGTGAGTAAAGGAGTAGAAGTAACGTCCACATTATAAGGTAATGGTTTACGGACTATTACTTTTCCGGTAGCAGCCTCTAATATAAAGAAAGACTTATCTGAGATCAGATACAACAAGGCACCATGCATGGCAGGAGATGCTCCCCGATTACGCAAGCCGTTATCGCTGACCGCCCAAAGTTTCTCACCTGTTTTGGCATCATTGCCGTAAAGGGCATTCCATTGTGCACCGGCAACCAGCAGGTTGTTACCCAAAGTCAGCGTGCTCGTAGTCCCTTCTCCTTGTCCCCAGCCTTCATTTTTCCAAAGTTGTTTGCCCGTTCGGGCTTCAAAAGCACAAAGCCCCTTTCCGGTTCCCGCATAGACCACTCCTTCACCGGCCACCAGTCCGTCAATAAGGGCCGGCAAGCCATTTACGGGCAATTGCTTTTCCCAACACAATTTACCGGTTTCGGTATCAATGGCATACAAAAAGCCTTGGGCATCCTGGGCAAACACGATGTCACTATCAACCGCAATGGAGTTTTTAATAGAATTACGAACAGGACAACTCCAAAGAATTGTACCGTCCTTCCCATTCAAAGCATACACATGGCCTGCACCTTTCAGATCCTCATCCACAGAGGCAACAATTACTTTTCCCTTGTGTATCAGTGGAGAAGTCATATAAAGATTAGCTCCGACATTGTTAGTCCATGCCAGCTGCAAAGGCAAATTCAATGGAGCGGAAACGGGGGCGGAATGTTTCGCATTGCCTGACAGATTATCCCAGTCAGCAGAAAACAAAGGAACGGCCTTTTCAGTCCGGCAGATAAAATTACTTTCTGCTTCAGCTATCTCTCCGTTATTAAAACGGGCTGTTACCCGCAAAGTAAGTTCCTTACCCACATATTTATGAGACAAGGGAAGCTCCCCGTTCCATGACCAGTCAGTACTTTGCAGCAATCGCTTGTTTTTCAGCACAGGTTTCCCGTCGGCCAGACAAGTATAGAGCACTTCTCTCACCGGCGACACGGAAGAATACACATTGACAGCCACCGGAAGGACACCCGAAGCCATTACTCCTGCAGGCGAAGCGATACAGATATTCTTGTCCAAATAGGTATAACGGAGCTCGGAAGTGAAATCTCCTTTACTATCTACGTGCATCACACGAAAAGCAGTAGTGGAATGATCTATGCCTCCTTTATCCAATGAAGAGGTACAAACACTGTAAACATCTCCCTGTTTCTTCATATAGTTAATATGCCAATGACCATATACCCATGCTTTCAAGTTGTACTCATTCAGATTAATGCTTCCGGCATTCTTGCTCTTAAAAATAAAGGTATCTTCGTATGTCAGCAAATCATGATTGAAAACAACAACAGGAGTTCCGGGGCGGATATGAGCCAGGTCGTTCTTCAACCAACGACAGACGTCATCGGAAGTATAGCCTGGAGCATGGTCTCCTCCGGGCATCGGCGTAACAACATAGTGCACATTACCTGCATCAAAAGAATAATATACCGGCCCATAAATGCTTTCAAAAAGTTCTTCGCCATACTTCCCCTTTACCAAATCATGATTTCCGATACAATAAAAGACAGGACAGTCCATATTTTCCGTATTCATCAGTTTGATATGAGCCTTCAAGCCTTTTTCATAGCAGATATCCCCGGTATGAATGATAAAAGCCGCCTGTTCATTCCTGGCATAGTCACGCACATTATTCACCCAGTCTGCATGGTTTTCCGTATTAAATATCTCTGTATCAGCAATATGAATATACCTGTGGGAGCCGTTTTTACGAATCCGTCCACTGTAAGGGATCAAACCGAAATCATAACCGGACTGTTTCTTTTCTATTTTATGATAATGACGGTTAAATGTTTTATACCCCGAAGGAGTGGTAATGAAAATAAAACGTTCACGCTCATGACCGGGTAAAGTAAAACTACCGTCGGCAGCCGTTTCAACCACATTCAAGCCATCGGATACTTTGATGCCCGCCAGCGGTTTTTCACTTTGGTCAAATACGCCATTCTTGTTTTTATCTACATATACATGGCCCGTGTAAGCAGCCATCACCGGCATTGCGGCCAACATCAGGCACGATAATAAAAAGGTCTTTTTCATGAATATCTATTTTTATCAACTCTTATTTTAATCAAGTTCGAATTTCGAAAGGACAAAACCATGATCTGAAGGATAGAAAAAATCTTCTCCTTTAAAAGTAAAAGTTTTACCCAAACTATTGTCATAACACTCAGATGCTATCGCCTGAATGGTTTTTCCCTGATAATAAATAAAATCAATGCGGTCCATACGACACTCGGTTTCCAACGAATCCGCATCTGTCAGCCACGTTACTCCCAGATTGGCCACCGGATTGGGGTTCATCTCACGGAAACTATCTTTAAATCCCGCCTCTTCCATAGCAATGGAAACAGGCCAATCCACCACTGCACCACCATGAAGATACAGGTTACGGGTAGCTTCCGTCCAATCCAGATGAGAATGCACGTTAAAATCACCGCCCATTATAATTGGAATACTGTCGGCCTCTGCCAACAAGGGTTGAAGAACAGACAAAATCTTATGTATTTCCTCATCACGTGTTCCCTCCATCTCCCAAGCCAATATTTCTTCCTTGGATTTATCCGTCGGGGCCAAACGCATATCAGGAAGATAATGCAACCAAGTATTAAAAACACGGACAGGTTTCCCATCCACATCTATCATCACTCCGCCAAAATTAAAGGTACTTATGCTGTCGGCAAAAGCATATTTCCGAATAATGGGATAACGGCTATAAATAGAAAGATTATCAGAAATGAGATTGTACGAATATCCCAATGAGTCGGCTACCATCGGGGCAGCTCCATAAGTTTCAATCATCAAGACCACATCAGCCTCACTTTTTTTCAGAATATCAATAGTTCCCTCACACCCTTTTCCGGAATAAGTTTTTGAATGACCGCCATGCCATACATTCCATGAAAGGACAGTCAGCGTCTTTTTCGACTCTTTTGAAGATGTGCAAGCTGCCAATGCACACAAGCAAAGGACTACTACCCCAATAAAATTTCTTGTTATCATCATAGATTAGACTTGTTAATTCCGGACAAAGATAGTGAATTATTCAGGAGACAACACTATAAAATATACCCTAAATAGGGTATTTCCGCCATGAACATCTTCCCCTATCTTTGCATTATAAAATCAGAACCCACTAAATGAAAAGATTATGGCAAGAATAAAAAAAGAATTGACCGAACTCATCGGAGGAACTCCCTTGTTGGAACTGTCACGCCTTAGTAAAAAACACGATGCGAAAGCGCAAATAATTGCCAAACTGGAATACTTCAATCCCGGAGGAAGTGTAAAAGACCGTATAGCCCTGGCAATGATAGAGGATGCAGAAGCCAAAGGAATCTTGAAACCCGGAGCGGTTATCATTGAACCAACCAGCGGCAACACCGGCGTAGGGTTAGCATGGGTTGCCAGCGTGAAAGGTTACAAAGCCATACTGACCATGCCCGAAACCATGAGCGAGGAACGCCAGAACCTGTTAAAAGCCATGGGAGCACAATTGGTACTGACCGAAGGTGCAAAAGGAATGAAAGGAGCCATAGAAAAAGCGGAGGAATTGCGTGACCGGACTCCGGGAGCCGTCATTCTGGGACAATTCGAAAACCCGGCGAATCCCGCCGCCCATGCACGTACCACTGCACAGGAAATATGGAACGACACGGACGGAAAGGTAGACATCTTTGTTGCCGGAGTCGGTACAGGCGGCACTTTAAGCGGAGTAGCGGAAGGATTAAAAAAACAGAATCCCCATATACAGATTGTAGCTGTAGAGCCGGATAACTCCCCCGTCCTTTCGGGAGGAAATCCGGGACTGCACAAGATACAAGGTATCGGAGCCGGATTTATCCCTCATACCTACAATGAAAAATTAGTAGACAAGATAATCCGGGTGAAAGACGATGACGCCATCCGCACAGGACGCGAACTCTCTCTGACGGAAGGGTTATTGGTCGGAATATCTTCGGGAGCAGCTGCCTATGCCGCATTGGAACTGGCCAAACTCCCCGAAAATGAAGGAAAACAAATTGTAGTAATCTTGCCCGATACGGGGGAACGATATTTGTCTACCGTGCTTTATGCTTTTGAAGAATACCCATTATCATAAAATGAGATGAACATAGCTGCATTAATTTCAGGAGGAGTAGACAGCGCGGTTGTCGTACATCTCCTCTGCGAACAAGGATACAAACCGGATCTTTTCTATATTAAAATCGGAATGGACGGTGACGAAGATCTCACCTGCACGGCAGAAGAGGACATTGAACTATGTACCGCCACCGCCCGCAAATACGGTCTGAGCCTGAATATCATTGACCTGCACCGACAGTACTGGGATAATGTAGTGGCATACGCCATCGATAAAGTGAAACGCGGTCTTACTCCCAACCCGGATGTAATGTGCAACAAGCTCATCAAATTCGGATGTTTTGAGCAGGAAGCAGGGCATTTATATGACAAGACAGCTACCGGACATTACGCCAGTATTCTTGAAAAAGACGGGAAAATATGGCTGGGAACCGCACAAGACCCCGTCAAGGACCAAACAGATTTCCTGGCACAAATAGATTATCTGCAAATTTCAAAACTGATGTTCCCTTTGGGAGGTCTGATGAAGAATGAGGTCAGGGATATCGCCCGCATTGCCAAACTGCCCAGTGCACAACGCAAGGACAGTCAAGGTATCTGCTTTCTAGGAAAAATCAACTATAATGAGTTCCTCCGCCGTTTCTTGGGTGAAAAAGAAGGGGATATCATTGAAATGGAAACAGGAAAACGGATTGGCACTCACAAAGGATATTGGTTTCACACCATCGGACAGCGCAAAGGATTGGGACTAGGTGGAGGACCATGGTTTGTTATCCGCAAAGATATAGACGAGAATATCATTTATGTCTCACACGGTTATGATACAGACAAACAATATGGGACAGACTTTGCCTTGCATGATTTTCATTTCATCACAGAGGACTTATGGAAGGGAGCACCTTCCGCAGATGTTTCTTTCAAGATCCGGCATACAGACACTTTCATGAAAGGAATATTGACACGGGAAGATAACTTGTTCCGAATCCACAGCCACGTCCCCTTACAGGGTATAGCCCCCGGACAGTTCGGTGTGCTGTATGACAAGAATGCGGAAATCTGTGTGGGAAGCGGTGAAATCACTTTATCCTAAATATAATATTCCACCACATCCACAATCCCTGCACGAAGGGCATATTTTGTTGCTTCGTGCACATTGTTCACTTCCAGCTTGCGAAAGATATTTTTGCGGTGAGTCATTACCGTATATACACTTAGGAAACGCTCAGCCGCAATCTCTTTCGTAGTCTTGCCCAATGTCATCAGTTTCAGAATTTCACGCTCCGTGACCGTAAGCGGTGAAACTAACTTATCTTTTTTGTCTTCTTTATGCTGCAACAGCCAGACTGCACGCGTACACATGTATTGTAAATGCTGTTTTGCCTTCCGCAGCCCTTCCTCTATCTCTATCATCGGCGCATCTTTCATCACCACGCTGAATGAAGTTCCGCTAAAAACCATACGCCGGATGAAATCCTCACTCAGATTATCGCTGAACAGAACAAAATGTGCCTCCTTAAACCGTTCCTGCAATATAAGCAAATATTCAGCCGAAGTATCAAACAATGTATAGTCCAACACTGCAACGGCATTGGGATTATCGACAAGAAGTCCGGTTAATTCACTCTGACTGCCGGCTTCCTTTATTGCGGCGAACCCTCCTATCCGACCGGCCACCGTTTTCATACCTTCACGGGTAATATCCTGATTATCGATAAGTAGCAATGTTTTCATGCCCATACATTTTAACTAGGGAAACTTACTGAAACAAAAAAGCCTTGCATCATTGTGTGCAAGGCTTCATTCTTCGGTGGGCGTTGACGGATTCGAACCGCCGACCCTCTGCTTGTAAGGCAGATGCTCTGAACCAGCTGAGCTAAACGCCCGATAGTGCTTTCTCGTGCAATATTTAATTTCTTTCTTCGGTGGGCGTTGACGGATTCGAACCGCCGACCCTCTGCTTGTAAGGCAGA
>CAPAOL010000062.1 GCA_948579315.1 uncultured Phocaeicola sp. | reverse complement strand
GAAACTTTTTTGTAATACTCTGAATAACAGATGTGTTACAAAGCATGTTTTTATAGCGGAGGACACGGGAGGAAAAAGACACACACATTATAATATTCGCACGCGCGTATAGGGACGGAAAAAGGAAGGAACCTATACGAAAACAGCAGACGGAAAACAAGGAAAGACGGAAAAGAAGCAAGCCCGAAGAAAAACCGGACAGGTTACGAAACACAAACCACAGAGCTCTCAAAAGTGCTGACTCCGCAAACACTGGGGAAAAACTGTAGGAGAAAAATGCCGAGAAGAAAAAAAATCATTTTCTTACATCTCGACGGTTGTTCGGAAACACCATCAACTTCAAGAACCAATACTTACACCCAGACAAAAGCAAAAAACATCTACTTTATCCATCAAGCTACACATATTCCAATCCACAAATAAAAGACAACCTGTTCTATTTAAAGAAGAAAAGTTTTCAGTAGATTTGCACTATATAAAGATATACAATGAAGAAAATAATTATCGCCATCGATTCATTCAAAGGCTGTCTAACTTCAGCAGAAGCAGGAAAAGCTGCCGAAAAAGGTATCAAAAGCATAAATCCTTCCTGCCACACTTCAGTTATTCCCATCGCTGATGGCGGTGAAGGTTTACTGGACGTACTCATCACAGCCACTAAAGGGAAATATATAACCTTATCGGCACATGGACCGCTAATGAAAATGGCAAAAACACATTACGGTCTGTCCGGCAATGGCAGAACAGCTATTATAGAAATGGCTGCCATCAGCGGACTACCTCTCGTACCTATTGAACAAAGAAATCCTATGCTGACAACAACCTTTGGTACAGGAGAATTGATAAAAGACGCATTAAACAAAGGATGCAGAAATTTTATAATCGGTATTGGCGGAAGCGCGACTAATGACGCAGGATTAGGAATGCTACAGGCACTAGGTTTCCGCTTTCTAGACAAATCAGGGCATACCTTAGGTACAGGAGGCCAAATAATGGAAGCCGTGGCAAACATAGACACATCCGGTATTCATCCCGCACTAAGAGAAACACACTTCATGGTAGCATGTGATGTAGCCAACCCTTTCTACGGCCCTGACGGAGCGGCATATATCTTTGCACAACAAAAAGGAGCCGATTCAAATATGGTGCAAAGACTGGATGAAGGCATGCAATCATTAGCCGAAGTTATAAAGAAAACGACAGGAAAAGATATCACGAACTACCCCGGTGCAGGTGCAGCCGGAGGCATGGGTGGTGGACTACTGGCTTTTTTTAACGCAGAGCTAAAACCGGGAACAGAATTATTATTGAAAGCCATCGACTTCTCCGAAAAAATAAAAGGAGCAGACCTCATTATTACGGGCGAGGGAAAAGCAGACCGGCAGACAGCTATGGGAAAAGTACCATACGGAATACTAAAGGAAGCACAAAAAGAACATATTCCCGTTATTGTACTGGCAGGCAGTATAGAAAACCTGCCGGAATTAAACAAAGCGGGATTCAAAGGTATATTCTCTATAGCCCCCGGCCCCATCACCCTGGAGAAGGCAATGGAACCGGAGTTTGCTAAAGAAAATATCACCCGGCTGGTTTCCCAACTCTATTCAGTTATAACTAGCTTCGGCTAATTTGCAAGCCTTTGTCGGACAAAGCCATATCAACGAAACGGGCACAACTGTTGGGTGGGTTCTGAGTAAGAATACTTCGAATACGTATAGCAGCCTCAGGATCTTTAGCCACCATATAAAGATAGCCGCCTCCCCCCGCACCTGGCAATTTATATCCCAGGCAATAATCATCAATCCGGCGAATGATAGTCTCAACTGCCTCGGGATTAGTGCCGGGATCCAACGCTTGGTTCAGCTTCCAGCTTTTACCAACCAAACGCCCCATTTCATCGAAATTCCCACGCTGAATGGCTTCGTACAAGTCAAGAGCATGCCCCTTCATACCGCCAAGTATAGACAAATGCTCTGTGGAGTTGAGGAACATGCTACGCACGATTTCAGCTAAAATTCCTTTGGCTGTACGGGTAATTCCCGTGTAATAAAGCAAATGGCACTTCTGATATTCGCCACCTGTAAACAAATAATCGGGCAACCAGCGCACTAACGGACTCTGATCCATACCTGCATGAGTCTGCAATAATTTCACTCCACGAAGCACACCTCCGTATTGATCTTGCCACCCCCCTCCGGTAGTCAGTAACTGTTCCAAAATAAGCGTACGGTTACATATCTCGTTCTTATCCCAGTTCAGTCCGCAAAAATCAGAGATTGCCCCCAGCACAGTTGATGCAAGAATAGAACTTGTACCCAGACCGGAGCCCGCAGGAATCGCAGAAAGCAGAGTGATTTCCATTCCGGAGCCAAACGCCTTCAACTGCTCTTCCAATGAAACATACGATTCGGTGGAAAAGCCCGGCTGGAAACCTGCCAGCACCAATGCCGCTTTAGGTATAGAGAATGGGGATCCCACTTGCATGAAATCCCTTACCTCCCCGTAAGTTGTAACCACTTCCATAGCGCCTAAGTCTATAGAACGAAGAATTATCTTATACTCCCGACAGGGTTTCACGTAAACTTGTAGAGGAGGCTGCCCGTTCAACTCAATAGCAATATTCACCACATTCCCCCCTTCATTCAAGCAATAAGGTGGAGTATCCGTCCATCCGCCGGCCAGATCAATACGGACCGGACTACGCCCCCAGACAATCTGATCGGAGTACACTGACAAATGCGGTTGCTGCCTCTTGGCTAAAGCCGAAGCAGTAAGTCCGTCGCGCATCAAACGAAAAGCCTCATTCTCATATTCCCGATAAGCCAGCCCCTTAAGCTGCTGCACCCGGGCACGGAACATATTATCACTGATACGTGTCATCAGCGGAGCCGATTCTGATAAAGGCTCAGGCAACGACAGATCATACCGAGCAAATTCTCCAGCAGCATTCTCCAAATTTAGCTGATAAAAGACACTTCGTTCATAATTATGCGCCAATGCCGGCCAATTCTTTATCCGGAAAGCTTCACGCTGTTCTGCCAGACGATAAAGATTAGAATAAGCAGATATATCATCGGCAGATAACTTACGACAGCGTTGCCATATTTCTTTTCCTTGCTGTAATGCCGGTTCAGAGACCATCCAGCGCATAACTGCTCCCAATTCCTCTACAGATGAGCAAACCGGAAACAAACGCGCGGCCTGCAAGTCGTGACCGTTTTCTATTTCTTCCACCGAAATGCCGCGTACAGCACACCACTCACCTACAGACATTCCTTGATAATATGTTTCTTCCTTAGCCAAAGCTCCCTTGAAAGTATCATTGAAGCCGTATGGACGCGCTACATAGCCAGATTCTCCAAAAGGAACCACATCAATACACACACCGGACGGAACCTCTAGGTTCCAATTATTAGCGGGAACCCCTGTTATGATGGTCTGGTGATGGATATTCCATCCTGCTCCTACATAACTGTTCTCTATCCATATTTCCGAATTTTGTGAGGTAAGTTGATAACCTACCTCAGCATTTTGAACAAACATGGCCGGATGCGGTTTTACCTTCTTGTGCATAATCTCCCGCTGGTCGTTTACCAGATTTTGTACTGCCAATGTAGAAGAAATAAGTTCACGACTGGTTCCGTAATGATAAAACTCCCCTCCGGGCAACGGCAGAATAGCCACACTCAGCTTGTTAAGTTCATCGTCCATCATACGCGGGTGCTCTCCCAATGTAAGTCCGAAATCAGAATACATGTCATAATAAGAGAGTTTTCCTTCCTTATAAGATCGTTTTACCAACAGACTAACCGCACGGTCACTTAACAGCCAAATTCCGATATCCATCAGAAAAAGATGGGTTTGCATTAATTTCCCCAATTCCTCCACCGAAGGTTTTTGAAGCATGAAATCAAGCTTATCGGGAGTAGCCCGTGAAGAAACAAAAACACCATGGTTTTTTGCCAGATTAGGATCTACCCATAAACCGTAACACACCACATCCGCATCAGGAATAGTCTGAAGCGGTTGGCCCGCACGGATATAAACATCTCCACTTGCAATCAATGTATGAAGAGAAGACGGAGCTTTCTCCATGATTTGTTCATATAAAGGGAGCTGGAGGGAAAGCAGATTTTGTGACAGCCGTTGTCCTCTGGCCCACCGGAATACAGGAATGGGAGTAAGAATTTTGCCGGATGGCGCATATCCGGGCAAACGACGACTCTGCCCGCCTGCATGAAGTAAAATACGTTTTTCTTTTCCCAGCCAAGTAAGAAAATCGCTGTCAGGAGCTACTTTCTGACAACAAGCCTCCAACAGCCATGCAGTCCCCCCGCCTGATCCTAGCTTACTACCTATAGGATCGGAAGTACAAAACCACTCTGTCTGGTCCGCTTTCTCTATATCATGAAAACATTCCACCAGATTAGGGGGAAGTGATAATAATTTTTTCATAGCACATCTTTGTTTTTATTGCACACAAAGATGCTTATTTTCCCCTAATAAGCCAAAAGATAAGACATGAATTTTAATCAGTAAATTCAAAAACACGCTCATCCAATGACTTCACTTCCTTAAAGCCCGGTTGTGCAACAGGCACACCGAATGGCATCTGCGCTATCAATTTCCAGTCATCAGACAAATTCCAAACTTTACGTACTTCATCATCAATCAGCGGATTATAATGCTGCAAAGACGCCCCCATTCCTGCATCTTCCAGCATGGTCCAGACTGCCAACTGATGCATAGCATCGGTCTGCTCTGCCCAGATAGGGAAATTATCTTTATAAGTGGGGAAACTTTCCTGCAAAGAGCGAACGATAGCCATATCTTCAAAATAGAGAATAGTACCATATCCACAAGCGAAACAGCCATCAATCTTTTCTTCGGTCTTGCCAAATACCTCAGCCGGAACTCGCTTACGCAAGACATTTTTTACAATGTTCCACAACTTTTCATGCGCCTTACCTGTTAATAACACAACACGAGTGGTTTGAGAATTGAAAGCTGAGGGGACAAATTCTACAGCAAAACAAATTAAATCTCTTATTTCTTTATCAGACAATGTCGATTTGTTTTGGATCCGATAAAATGTACGACGGGCTTTCAGAGCCTCCTTAAAACTTTTTGTCATATAAAACAACGTATTTATGGGTTATTATAAATGAAGAACAAACAGGTAACAAAAGAAGTTCACTTTTTTTGCTTTTTTCAATGCAATAACCTATTTTTGTTAGCTAATTATTAACATTAAAAACAACACATTCAATGAAAGATTTTCTAAAATTTACGTTTGCCAGCGTCATCGGCGTCATTCTGGCAGGCGTAGTGTTCACTATACTAGGGATTATCACTCTGGTTGGCATAGTCGCCTCATCGGATACTGAAACGGTGGTGAAAGACAACTCTATCTTCGTACTCGACTTTAAAGGCAGTTTGTCCGAACGTGTACAGGAAAACCCACTCCAACAACTTTTGGGAGAAGAATTTGAAGCATACGGTTTGGATGACATTCTAGCTTCTATCAAGAAGGCAAAAGACAATGACAAAATCAAGGGTATTTATATCCAACCTTCTTATCTGGAAGCATCATACGCTTCCTTAGAGGAAATACGCAATGCATTACTGGATTTCAAAGAAAGCGGCAAATTCATCGTTGCTTATGCAGACCAATATGCACAGGGGATGTATTATCTTTCCAGCGTGGCCGATAAAATAATTATCAATCCGCAAGGAAGTATTGGATGGCACGGAGCAGGCATGCAACCTGTTTTCTTCAAAAATCTGGTTTCCAAACTAGGACTGGAAGTACAGGTATTCAGAGTGGGCACTTACAAATCAGCCGTGGAACCGTTTATTGCTACAGAAATGAGTCCGGCCAACCGCGAACAGATGACCGAATGTCTGGAATCTGTCTGGCATCGTATTCTTGCAGATGTATCCGACTCACGACGCATCCCGACAGATACTCTGAATGCTTATGCTGACCGATATATGGATTTTTGTCAGGCAGAAGAATATATTCAATGCAAACTGGCAGATACCCTGATGTATAAAGATGAGGTTATTTCCTATCTGAAACAATTAAGCGGTCGTGACGAAAACGACAAACTAAACAGTCTTTTCATAGAAGACATGATAAACGTCAAGAAAAATGTGCCCAAAGACAAAAGTGGAAATATAATAGCCGTATATTATGCATACGGCGAGATCCTGGATGCTCCCGGCAGTTCCACAGAAGATTGTATTGATGTACAAAAGATGTGTAAAGACCTGCGCAAATTACGTGATAACGATGACGTAAAAGCTGTTGTATTACGCGTCAACTCACCGGGTGGCAGCGCATACGGTTCAGATCAAATATGGCGTGAAGTAGTAAGACTGAAAGAGAAAAAACCGGTAATCGTTTCTATGGGAGATTATGCTGCATCAGGAGGCTATTACATTTCCTGCGCTGCAAACCGCATTTTCGCTGACCCGACTACGCTGACTGGTTCTATCGGCATATTCGGCATGATGTATTCAGGTGAGAAACTGTTTACTGAAACTTTAGGACTAAATTTTGATGTAGTGAAAACTAATAAAATGGCTGATTTGGGTGCCAGCCTAGGTCCGGTTCTCACCCGCCCGCTAAATGCATCAGAACAAGAATTAATGCAGAACTATGTCAACCGAGGATACAAGCTGTTCGTAAACCGTTGCGCTGAAGGTAGAAAAATGTCTACAGAGGCTATTGAAAAAGTTGCTGAAGGCCGTGTATGGACCGGTGCCATGGCAAAAGACCTTGGTCTGGTAGACGAGCTGGGAGGTATAGACAAAGCATTGAATGCCGCCGCCACCCAAGCCGGTATCGAAAATTACAGTATTATCGGCTATCCTGAAAAAGAAAATATTTTCGCAAGCCTGCTGGGAAATCAGAAAAAACATTATATAAACAGCGAAATTAAAGAATATTTGGGAAGCTATTATAACAGCTTCAAGGCGCTGGAGAACATAAAAGACGCCAACTGTATACAGGCACGTATGCCGTTTGACCCTAATATCCAATAAATTGCACATGGAAGGTAATCTTATCAAGATAAACAAGTGGCTATATCCGGTTTCATGGATTTATGGGACCGGTGTATGGCTGCGTAATAAATTGTTTGACTGGGGAATATACAAAGAACGTAAGTTTGATATCCCGGTCATCTCGGTAGGCAACATCACCGTAGGCGGAACCGGAAAGACCCCCCATACAGAATACCTGATAAGATTATTGCAGAAAGATTACAAAGTAGCCGTACTAAGCCGCGGCTACAAACGCAAATCCAAAGGCTTTGTACTTGCCAGACCGGATACGTCCGTACAGATGATAGGTGACGAACCTTTCCAAATGAAACAGAAGTTTCCGGATATCCATATGGCAGTAGACCGGGACCGTTGTCATGGCATAGAGCAGTTATGCAATAGTCACATCGCCCCTGGAACAGAAGTGATTATTTTGGATGATGCTTTCCAGCACCGATATGTAAAGCCCGGAATAAACATCTTATTAGTAGATTACCACCGACTGATTTGCGAAGACACCTTGCTGCCTGCCGGACGAATGCGCGAACCTGAAAACGGAAAAAGCCGGGCACATATTGTCATTGTCACTAAATGTCCTAAGGACATCACCCCTATGGATTTAAGAGTCTTAAGCAAGCAAATGGAACTTTACCCCTATCAGCAGCTCTACTTCACAACATTAACATACGGCAAGCTGCATCCGTTGTTTACAGCAGGGAATGCAGTTTCATTAAAAGAGATAGAAAAAGACAAGCATATCCTATTGGTGACAGGCATAGCCTCCCCAGCAAAACTCATTCAAGATTTATCACCATACAATGAGCACATTGAGTCACTGGCTTTCAGTGACCACCATGACTTTACAGCAAGAGATATGGAACTGATAAAGAAGCGTTTCATGAAACTTCCGGAAGGTAAACGCATGATTATCACCACTGAAAAAGACTCTGTACGACTAGCAGCCCATCCACTGATGGACGAAATGCTGAAACCTTATATATATATGCTGCCCATTGAGGTAGCCTTTTTACAAGACCAACAAGAACTGTTTAACTCAAATATAACCGACTATGTTAGAAAAAATTCAAGAAACAGCAACTTTTCTTAGAGAAAAGATGCATACCAGTCCCGAAACTGCTATTATATTAGGTACCGGCTTAGGAAGCCTGGTACACGAAATTACCGATAAATACGAGATCAGTTACAAAGATATCCCTAATTTCCCTGTTTCAACCGTAGAGGGACATAGCGGTAAATTGATTTTCGGCAAATTAGGTAATAAAGACATCATGGCTATGCAAGGACGTTTCCACTTCTATGAAGGATACTCCATGAAAGAAGTTACTTTCCCCGTACGGGTGATGCGTGAATTAGGCATCAAAACATTGTTCGTATCCAATGCAGCTGGAGGTACGAATGCAGACTTTGAAATTGGTGATCTGATGATTATCAGAGATCATATCAACTTTTTTCCCGAACATCCGTTGCACGGCAAGAACATTGAATACGGCCCCCGTTTCCCGGATATGAGTGAAGCCTACTCCAAAGAACTGATAGACAAAGCACTGGAGATCGCTAAAGAAAAAGGTATCAAAGTACAACAAGGAGTATATATCGGTACACAGGGACCTACCTTCGAAACTCCGGCAGAATACAAGATGTTCCACATTCTTGGAGCTGACGCCGTAGGTATGTCTACCGTTCCTGAAGTTATTGTAGCAAACCATTGTGGCATCAAAGTGTTTGGAGTATCGGTTATCACCGACCTAGGCGTGGAGGGAAAAATTGTGGAAGTTTCACACGAAGAGGTTCAGAAAGCGGCAGATGAAGCGCAACCGCGCATGACTACCATTATGCGTGAAATGATTAATCGAATTTAAGAACATGCAGGAAATAAACAGAACAGAAATAGCGACCTTAGGTGAGTTCGGCCTCATTAAACATCTAACGAAGGATATCGAGTTAAAAAATCCGGAAACCCAATATGGTGTGGGAGACGATGCAGCCGTATTGGAATTTAAAGATAAAGAGGTATTGGTGACCACAGACTTACTGATGGAAGGGGTACATTTTGATTTGGTTTATACCCCATTGAAACATTTGGGATATAAATCGGCCATCGTAAACTTCTCGGACATTTATGCTATGAATGGTACTCCAAAACAAATCACAGTTTCTATCGCACTGTCCAAACGCTTTTGTATTGAAGATTTAGAACAGTTCTATGATGGGCTAAAACAGGCTTGTGAACTACACCATGTAGATATTGTGGGTGGAGATACAACTTCATCCGTAACCGGGCTCGCCATCAGTATTACTTGCATAGGTGAAGCGGACAAGGACAAAGTGGTTTATCGCAACGGCGCACAAGATACAGACTTGATTTGTGTCAGCGGTGACTTGGGAGGAGCTTATATGGGACTTCAACTTCTAGAGCGTGAAAAGGCTGTTTTCCAAGGAGAAAAAGAAGCAAATCCGGATTTTTCCGGAAAAGAATATATTTTGGAACGTCAGTTAAAGCCTGAAGCACGTAAGGATATCATTGAGAAACTGGCAAAAGCGGGAATCAAGCCCACCGCTATGATGGATATTTCCGACGGCCTTTCTTCGGAACTGCTACATATATGCTCACAAAGCGATACCGGCTGTCGCATTTACGAGGAAAGAATTCCCATTGATTACCAAACGGCTGTAATGGCGGAAGAACTGAATATGAATGTGACAACATGTGCTTTAAATGGTGGTGAGGACTATGAGCTATTATTTACTGTACCTTTAACAGAGCATGAACGAGTTTCGGCTATAGAGGGTATAAAAGTGATTGGTCACATCACCAAACCGGAGCTGGGATGTGCCCTGATTACCCGTGACGGACAAGAGTTTGAGCTGAAAGCGCAAGGTTGGAATCCACTAAAAGAAAAATAATTTTAATTAAACAACACTGATAATAAGCACCTTATGTTTTTATCAGTGTTTTTTTTTAGAAATAGTTTGTAGTTTAAAAAAGTTTCACTACCTTTGCAACCGCAAACAAGAAATAATGGTGCCATAGCTCAGTTGGTAGAGCAAAGGACTGAAAATCCTTGTGTCCCCGGTTCGATTCCTGGTGGCACCACTTTAAGAGAAAACAAAACGATGTAAATCCCTGAATTTCAAAGAAGTTCAGGGATTTTTCTTTTCCAAGAATAGGCAAAATTAGTGGGACTAAAGCAAACTGTACGTCCTTATTCGGGGGACGGTTTTAGAAAGCCCCGAATGTTCCACTACTCAATAGTTACTTCATTCTTTTACAGCACGTTGCGCTATTTTACATAACAGAGTCCTCGGTTCGATTTCCTAACTTTGTATGGCTCAGTTGTAATTCTTGGGGGATTACCCTTTGCAACTTCCCCTTTATGCAT
>CAPAOL010000061.1 GCA_948579315.1 uncultured Phocaeicola sp. | reverse complement strand
TATCATCTTCATATGCCATCTTATTTTTTAGAGACATTTACTGAATATCCCTAATTAGCGTGGGATCTGCCAGATAGGCATCACCTGCTGTACCAAAGTAATCGGGATATCCCCAATATATCACATTGTATGTACCTACAGGAAGCCTTAAAGGATATTTTTGGGATTTTCCTATTCCATTCGTGATTAAGTAATATGCTGGAAAAGGAACTTGTTTTCCCTTGGCTGTATAATTGCCTATATAAAAACTTCCATTCGTTTCACAAGGTAGTACTTCTAATGGACCATTGTAAGGATCTGTGCTACTTTGGCTCAGAGTGGCATATAGTGCCGGAGATACCAGATCTTCTGGTTGGGGAGTGACAATGTCACAATCCTCGTTTTTACCGCACGAAGCTAGCAGTGCCAGTAAAGGTAAAAATAAAAACTTTCTCATGTACATCTTTAGTTTAGGTTTGAATACTCCCTATAACAAGATATGGATGAGAAAGTTTGAATGGTATAGGAGAAAGTTATGCTTATACTTTCTCGGGAAAACTGGCTTTCAGGATCTCAAATGCCCGGACATAATCTTTTTCGAAGACTAGAACCTTTATTTCCATTCCCGGAATATAAGCCAAAACTTGGGCTGTATATTCTCCCTGCAACATGGATTCTATACCTTCATTTTTTAGAAGATCCTGTAACATGTGTGCGCGGACATCACTTTTGAAAGAAGTAAGAATAACTGTTTTCATACTCGTTCCTTCTGTATCAGTTGTTTCTTTTTTCGATTTACAGTTTTGCAGAATCCGGCGTGCCACTTCTCCCGTTACATCACCGTCCTCTCCGTATGCTGCGCCTCTCTCATTGAACCGGCGTACTATTTCTTCAATGGTATCATCGCCTATTCCTGCTTCATCCAAGCGAGTCTTAAGTCCTAAATTTCTAAAGAATTCTTCAGTTTTTTCTATGGTTAGCGATACCCGTACACTGGGAACTCCTGAAGTAACCCCCCAGATACGTTCGCCATATTGTAGTATTTTGTCACGTTTTTTATCGGCGAGTGTCCGTAGAGTTCCGGGAAATACGATTGCCAGGGTCTGGCCGTGTGTCATGCCATGTAGTGCGGTCAGCTCATGCCCTATCATGTGGGTGGCCCAGTCTTCGGATACTCCCATAGCAATAAAACCGTTCAAAGCCATAGTGGCGGACATCATAAATTCACTCATCAAGTGATAGTCCTGTTTGTTTTCTTTGATTTGCGGAGCGATTTGTACCAATGTACGAAGGATGCTTTCGCTCCAGCGGTCCATTAGATAAGATTCGTTTGTTTTGGTCATGTATTGTTCCATGACGTGTACAAAAGTGTCTGCCAGTCCGCAAGCTATCTGATAGTCGGGCAGTGAGAAAGTTACTGTCGGATCTAGGATAGAAAATACAGGATGGGAGGAGAAAAATGGATATTTTTCATGAGTTTCACGGCATGAAATTACAGCTCCGTTATTCATTTCTGAACCTGTGGCGGGAATGGTTAGCACAGTTCCTAAAGGAATCGTGTTTTGTGCACTGCCTTTTTTAACCAGTTCCCAGGCATCTCCGTCGTAGGGAATACCAGCGGAAATCAACTTGGTGCCGTCTATAACTGAGCCGCCACCTACTGCCAGCAGGAAGTCAATGTTTTTTTCTTTGCCTGATTCTATCGCCTTTTTCAAGGTAGATATATCGGGATTTGATTCTATTCCCCAAAACTCCGTGTAATCACGTCCTTCAAGGGCTTGGATTACTTGTTCATAGACTCCATTGGTTTTTACACTGCCACCTCCGAAAGTGATCATGATTCTCTTGTCGGCCGGTATCTGTTGGGACAATTGGGCAATCATGCCTTTGCCAAAGATGAGGCGTGTAGGATTGTGAAAGATAAAATTATCCATAACTAATTGGGGTTTTCTTGGTTAATACTGAGTAAAGATAATGCTTTTTTCCTATCTTTGAGAAAAAATTTAGCTAATGAACGTAAAACTGGGAAAATACAACCAGCTGGAGGTTGTAAAAGAAGTAGATTTTGGTGTTTATTTAGATGGAGGCGATGACGGAGAGATTTTATTGCCTACGCGTTATGTACCCGAAGGCTGTAAGCCTGGCGACGTGCTGAATGTCTTTCTTTATCTTGACAATGAGGAAAGGCTGATAGCTACCACTTTGCAGCCGTTGGTGCAGGTGGACGAGTTTGCCTGTTTGGAAGTGGCATGGATTAATGAGTTTGGTGCGTTTTTGAATTGGGGATTGATGAAAGACCTTTTTGTACCTTTCCGTGAACAAAAGATGAAAATGCAGAAAGGGAGAAAGTATATAATACACGCACATATAGACGAAGATAGTTACCGCATTATGGCATCTGCTAAAGTGGAGCATTATCTTTCTAAAGAACATCCCGACTATCGGCTGGGACAGGAAGTGGATATCCTGATATGGCAGAAAACAGATTTGGGATTTAAGGCTATTGTGGAAAATAAGTTCAGTGGTTTGCTTTACGATAATGAGATTTTCCAACCTTTAGAAACCGGTATGAGGCTGAAGGCTTATGTAAAGCAGGTGCGTGAGGATGGTAAGATCGATTTGGTTCTGCAAAAGTTGGGCGCAAAGAAGGTGGATGATTTTTCGGAAGTGTTATTACAATATATTAAAGATCATGAAGGCTTCACTCCATTGAATGATAAAAGTGCTGCTGAGGATATCTATGATGCTTTTGGTGTCAGTAAGAAAACTTTCAAGAAAGCGGTGGGGGATTTATATAAAAAACGCCTGGTTGTTTTGGAAGCTGAGGGGATACGCCTCACTTAGTGGAGCTTTTCCCTACCGGATATAGGAAAAGCCCTATGAACTTATGGGGAAAATCAATTGTGGGGGAAAGCGATTTCCCCTATTTTTGTGCCATAGAACTAACAAACTAAAAACGGAACAGCTATGAAAAGATGGACTACATTACTGATAGTGATTTGTATGCTAGGTATAACTATTCCCGCAATGGGGGCCATGAGTATCAGCAAAATGAGACAGAACACTCGTTTCCTTACCGACCGTATGGCATATGAACTGAAACTCACTCCGCGGCAATACAATGATGTATATGAGGTGAATTATGATTTTATCAATAATGTCCGTTATCTGATGGATGATGTGGTAAGAGGCTATGATTATGCGTTGGAACGTTACTATGATTTTCTGGATGTGCGTAATGATGATCTTCGTTGGATACTTTCCAGTGCGCAATATCGTCGTTTTATGAGGGCTGAGCATTTCTACCGTCCCATTTATGCGCATGAGAACAAATGGCATTTCCGTATTTATCTGGTATATAATAATGTGAATTTTTTCTACTATGGCAAACCGCATCATTATGCTAGTTATTGCGGAGGGCATTATCGTACTCATTTCAATAATGTCAGTTATTATAAGACCCATTATCGTGACCATTACCGCCATGATGTGTACGATGGCCATTATCGTATCCGCCATGACAGAATGACGTATGATATGCACCGTCGTCGTGATTTCAATATAGCTGTTCGTCCTCCACAAAAGGAGCATCATCGCCCGGCCACTCCTCCTCAGACTCGTCCAAACAGACCTCAAATCCATCCTGACAGGCCGTCGGGTGATCATCGTCGTCCGTCTGTTCCACAGGCAAGGCCGGACAGACCGAAGAAGGATCAGAATAACAAGCATGATGGGCGCCCTTCACGACGTGGACAGAACTCACAGGTTGATAAAGACCGTCATGAAAATAGGCGTATTACTCCATCCGGCAGGGATGTGAGAAGAGGAAATGGTAAGAAAGAGAAAGATTCGGACCGTTCAGGAGGAAGCAATAAAAGTAATTCTAAGGAAAGAACAGCAGTGCGTATGCGTACGGTATAGTATGATTTGAAAAACAACGAAAACCGACGTAAATAAGAGTCCGAAACACAATGAATTGTCCGGAATTGTAAAGGTCGTTTTTATGATGATTCACCACAGGTCAACGCAGAATCTGATTATGAATAGACTGTGAAAATCTGTGGTGAATCTTAATAATTTATTCCAAAGTAAGAGGAACTCCTTTGTAGAAATCCAGAATCTTGGTACGGAACAGATAGTCATATTTTGCTTGAAGCATATCCGAAACGGCTTTCATCCAATTGGTACGTGCCTCATTGTATTCAGTAGCGTTGGCTTTACCATTGGCATATTTTTCGCTCATCAGACGGAAGGAAGCTTCAGAAGCATCCGTAGCTGTATTACTGCTTTTGTATTTGCTTTCGGCAGCTACTGCATTATAGTATGCTTGCTGTATTTCTTTGAAAAGAGCCTTTTTGCTTTCTTCCAACTTCCATGATAAAGCAGTGCGCTGGATGCGTGCGTTCTTTACTTTATTTCGTGTGTCAAAACGGTTGAACAACGGAATGCTGAGTGAGAATTGCAGGTATTTATTAAAATTTTGATGCCACTGGCTGCTGAATGAAGCATTTTCTACTCCTGAGATATTATAGTAGTTTGTTCCTATACCTGCACTGAAGTTTAATTGCGGATACCAGGAACTTTGGGCAATACGGATATTTTTGGCCGCACCTTCCAGACGAAATTGGGCTGCTTTAATACTTGGTTTGTTCAGAACAGCTTGTGCATAGATATCTTCGGGAAGTGAAAGCAGAGTAAAATCATCCTCTACACGGGGAGATACTACTCCAAATCCGTCAGGAGTAGGAAGTTCCAACAGCTGGCTCAGTTCTAACAAAGCTAACTGATAGTTATTGTCAGCCTGTACTGCTGACATTTCGTCTTGTGCGACGCGTGCGCGGGCTTCATAGACTTCGGCTTCAGATGCTTTCCCATTTTTGAAATAGGCTTCTTTCAATTCCAGCTGTTCCCGGCTTAACTCTACTTGGTTGTGAGCTACTTTTGCCAATTCTTCATTAAAAAGAATTTGTAGATAGGCAGAGGTGACAGAAATGCTGATATCTTCTTTGGCCTTGTTCAAGTCTTCTGTAGCTGCTTTCAGGTTCAGTTTGCTGAGAGCGATGTTGTTCGGTATCCGCAATCCTGTAAATAAAGGAATACTGGTACTGAGTGAGAAGTTGGTGTTTTTGGTATTACGGTCGCCATACGTATTGTCTGCCTGCAAGGCACGGCCGAAGTTAAATGACTGGCCCACATTACCGTTCAGATTAGGCAGCCGGCTGTATTTAGCAGTATTCAAATCCACTGCATTCTGATCTCTTGCAGCTTCCTGTTGCTTGATACTCAGGTTGTGTTCTATAGCATAATCAATGCATTTACGTAAATCCCATTTTTCTTGGGAAACGGCCGGTAATGCAGTCAGGGTGGCCAAGGCTATAATGATTTGTTTCTTCATAATGATATTCTGTTATTTCTTTTCTGCTCCGCGTACTTTTTCATTGACATTCAGACCGTTCTTTATTTCAATCTGGATACCGTCACTCATACCTGTAATAACGGCACGACGGCTGAATTTCTGTGAAGGTACACTATCTGTCAATACGTATATAAAAGTAGAGTCGTTTTTAAACTCAACAGTACTTTCGGGTACTGCCAGTACCTTGCTGGCACGTGCCAGAACGATTTCCGCATTTGCGCTATATCCGGAACGGATGGTAATACTGTCGGGGACTGTGATGGCTGCTTTGATCTCAAATTGGTTGGCACCATTTTCTTCTACACCTTTAGGAGAGATATATTCTAGTTGTGCATCAAATTCCATGTTTTGTAAGGCTCCTAAAGTTATTTTTACCGGCATGCCTTCGTGTATGCGTCCTACTTCCGTTTCATCAATATTGCCTCGGAAAATCAGATCATTCATGTTGGCTACGGTGGCGATAGTGGTTCCGTCATTGAATGTGTTGCTCATTATGACGGAGTTACCGGCTTTTACGGGCACATCCAAAATCAATCCGTCAATAGTAGATCGGATAAGGGTACTACTGAATGAAGCCTTGTTTTTAGTGATACCTTCTTTGACTATTTCCAGGTTATCTTTGGCTGTTTGTAATTCTTCACGTGCCTGTTTTACGGCTACTTCACTCTTTTCATATTCTTCACTGCTGATAAGTTTGCTTTCGAACAGTTTTTTCATACGGGCAAAGTCCGTTTCTCCTTGTCTGGCATTGATTTCTGCCAGTCTTACACGGCTTTCTGCCGAGTTTAGTTGTCCCAGTTCGGGGATCACCTTTACTTTGGCAATCACTTCTCCTTTCTTTATTTTTTGTCCGGCTTCCTTATATACCTCGTCAATGATACCTGAAATCTGCGGCTTAATCAGAATCTCGTCACGCGGTTCTATTTTTCCGGTAGCTACAGTGGTCTTTTTCAGATCGGTGATTTCTGCGTTTAATATAGTATACACGCTGGCTTTGGGTTGTGATTTTTGATAGAGAAATACAAATGTTCCGATGAATATCAGTGCAACGATGACTAATAGTGCAATTTTTACATACTTTTTCATATCTGTTTGTTTTATTATTTTTTTATTCTTGTTTGTTCTTGCATGGAAACTTTATCCGTTACGTCGGACGGCTTTATTCGTCTCTTATAGCCTCAATGGGTTTGATGGCCATAGCGCGATAAGCCGGTGCCAATCCGGCCAGCATACCTAGGACCATCAATAAGATGCAGGCCCCGACGGCCATCCAGAAGCTGATTTGGAAATGAGCCTCTGTACCCGAAGCTGCCGTTCCTATTTCCAGCCCTTGTAAGATCAAGACTCCGAAACTAATTCCCATCAACCCTGCAAAAGTTGTCAATACCATGCTTTCAGAAAGAATTTGGTTTAGAATATCTTTAGGGCGTGCGCCAATGGCTCGGCGGATGCCGATTTCGGTTGTACGTTCTTTCACGGTAACCATCATAATATTGCTTACTCCGATAGCTCCTGCCAGCAATGTTCCCAAACCTACCATCCATGCCAAAATTTTGATTCCTGTGAACAGATTGTCAATCATGCTGAACATTGCTTCTGCATTGACCATGATCACCGCTTGTTTGTCGTCCGGGTGGATATAGTGCGCTTTCTTGATTACTTGTTCTATTTTGTCAGCTATACTGGTAACGGTCACACCCGGTTTTACGGTAATACAGACTAAATCAATGCGCTTTCCAAAATTGTATGCTTTTTGCATGGTAGTAAATGGAAGAGTTACACTATCCTCTGTTCCTGCATTGATATTCATGTTACTGGTTGATAAGCTAACACCTACAATCTGATAGTAAATACCATCCACACGCAAATATTGTCCGCATGGGTTTCCTCCTTGGGGAAACAGTTCGTCGTATACTCGTTTTCCTATGGTGCATACTTTCCGGCTTTCCAGTATGTCTACGTCATTGATAAAGCGCCCCATTGTAATATTTTGAGCTTCTATCTTTTCATAATCAGGTTGTAACCCTCTGACGGCACAGGAGCTTTTCTTGTCTCCGAAAATAGCAGTAGAGCCCCATCGGCTGATATTGGGAGTGATAACTTCTACTTCCGGTACGGCTTGGCGGATACGTTCCACATCGTTAAACTCCATATCCCAATAACGTCCTTTTCTAAATCCTTTATAGGCTTCACTGGTTTTATTACTTCCGAAAAAAACGGAATTGGTGGCGAATCCTTTAAAGTTGGCCGACATCATATCTTGTAGTCCCTGGCCACCCCCCATAAGGGCAACCAGCATGAATATGCCCCAAAAAACACCAAAAGCGGTCAATAGGCTACGTGTCTTGTTTCTGGTAATGGTGATGAATATTTCTTCCCACCTGTCTAAATCTATTCTCATAATTTTAATCTGCTCTAAGTGCTTCGATTGGTCGGATCATGACGGCCTTGCGGGCAGGAAAGAAACCTGCCAGTGTACCGGCTATCACCAATGTCATGGTTGCTTGTATGGCTATACTGATATCTACTGTGGGATTGAGGAAAACTGTTTCGGTGAAAACGCCTGCGTCTACAGTTTGGTTTCCTGCCACTGTGTTCATGTATTCCGTGGCAGCAATGCCTGCCACCATTCCTATATACCCGAAAAAGGTGGTAATTGTTACGCTTTCGGCTATGATTAGCCATAAGATAGATATAGGTTTGGCACCCAACGCTTTGCGGATACCAAATTCACGGGTCCGTTCTTTTACTGTGATCAGCATGATATTACTTACACCTACGATGCCACTCAGCAAAGTGAATATGCCTATTACCCAAATGGCTATAGTCAGAATGCGCATACCTTTTTCTTGTTGCAGGAATTGGGTGAAACGGTTCCACATCCAGATAGCGCCTTTGTCATCAGCTGTAAACCGGTGGTGTACGCCGATAGCTTTGCGGTACTCCTTTTCAAAGATTTCATTTTTTTCTTCTGTATCGAGTCCTTGTGTCATAAATATCAAATTGTTCAGCTTGTCACCTTTATTATATATGAGTTGTAAGGTGGTGAATGGGATGAAGGCGTTAGGTTGGAAACTTCCCTTGTCGGTAAAAAGGCCTACCACTTGATATACTACTCCATTGGCGTTGACAAATTTTCCGATAGCTTTGTCTGCGTCTTTTTTAAAGAGCATTTCTGCGGTTTTTGTATGAAGAATGATTACTTTTCGCCGTTGACGGATATCGATGTCATTGATAAATCGCCCCCCTGCAGGTTTTACTCTTTCTACATCCTTATGATTAGGGTATACTCCTTCCAATGTGGTGGATACATAGTCTTGTCCATATGTTAAAGTCACATTACTCTGACGTACGGTAGCTCCTACACTGATGACATTTTTGGGAAAATCGGTTTCGGTTATCCGATAGTCTTTATTGTCCAGTTCAATGCGGCGTCCTTCTTTTAATCCGTCGTATGCTTTGGAAGTCCAGCCGGGAAATACTTTGATGGAATTCATAGCCATATCTGCAGATGAGCTTTCGAAAGCATGGATTAGTCCGTTGCCTGCCCCCAGCAGTACGATCAGCATGAAGATACCCCAAGCTACGGCAAAGCCGGTGAGGAACGTGCGTAATTTATTGCGCTTTATTGTTCCGAATATTTCTTGAATAAGATCAATCATGTGTGTCAGTTATTTCATGAATCCGTTCTTGCCGAAAGGAGAGGCATTATGGTCTATGTTTTCTTCAATCCGTTCAATCAGTCCGTCCTTGATATGGATGATTTTGTCCGTTTGGTTCGCTACTCCACTTTCATGAGTGACGACAACAATTGTCAGCCCCTCGTTTTTATGCAGTTCTTTCAGAATATTCATCACTTCCACGGATGTTTTGCTGTCCAGGGCTCCGGTAGGTTCATCGGCAAGGATGATTTGCGGTTTGGATATCAAGGCACGTGCTATGGCTACACGTTGTTTTTGTCCGCCGGACAATTCATTGGGCATATGATGCGCCCATTCTTTAAGACCTAGTTTGTCAAGGTATTCTAATGCCATTTGATTCCTTTTTTTTCGGCTCACTCCCTGATAGAAGAGGGGAAGAGCTACATTTTCTACCGCATTTTTAAAAGAAATCAGGTTGAAAGACTGAAAGATGAATCCTATCATCCGGTTTCTGTATTCGGCAGAGCGGGTTTCACTCAGATTCTTGATTAATACATCGTTCAAATAATATTCTCCCGAATCGTAATTGTCCAAGATGCCTAAAATATTCAATAAAGTGGACTTTCCGGAACCTGAAGCCCCCATAATGGAAACAAACTCACCTCGTTCTATGTCGAGGTTGATACCTTTCAAAACATGTAGCGGAGCTCCGTTATGATAGGTTTTGTTGATATTCTCTAAATGTATCATTACCGATGAATTTAACTTGTGTTTGTCTGGTTAGACGTGCCGAAGATACAAAAAGTTGCAATGCTATATGAAATAATTGAAAAAAAATTTGCTCTCTTTTTTCTCATTGTGTACATTTGCTCAAAATAACTAACCCTAAATAATAATATATCATGGTAACAGGCATGGAAAAACCCTACGTAGTAGGTATGGACATTGGCGGAACTAATACAGTTTTTGGCATCGTAGATTCGCGTGGTAACGTATTGGCTACCGATTCAGTTAAGACACAATCATTTTCTAAGATAGAGGATTATGTAGAGGCTGTCAGTTCAAAATTGCGTCCGTTGATTGAATCGTTCGGTGGCGTAGAAAAAATTAAAGGTATGGGTGTAGGTGCTCCTAATGGAAACTACTATAACGGAACCATTGAATTTGCTCCGAATCTTCCTTGGAAAGGGGTGATTCCCTTGGCTACTTTGTTTGAAGAAGCAATAGGTGTTCCTACTGCCTTGACAAATGATGCTAATGCTGCCGCTATCGGTGAAATGACTTATGGTGCGGCTCGTGGCATGAAAGACTTTATTATGATTACTCTTGGAACCGGTGTTGGTAGTGGTATCGTAATAAATGGACAACTGGTTTACGGACACGATGGTTTTGCCGGAGAATTGGGACATGTGATAGTTCGTCGTGACGGACGTCAGTGTGGTTGTGGTCGTAAGGGCTGTTTGGAAACTTATTGTTCGGCTACAGGTGTGGCACGCACGGCACGTGAATTTCTGGTTGCCCGTCCCGAACCTAGTTTGTTAAGAGATATCCCGGCTGAAGATATTGTATCTAAAGATGTTTTTGACGCGGCTGTAAGAGGGGATAAATTAGCACAAGATATCTTTGAATATACAGGACGTATTTTGGGTGAGGCTTTGGCGGATTTCATTGCTTTCTCCAGCCCGGAAGCGATTATCCTGTTTGGTGGATTGGCAAAATCAGGTGATTATATCATGAAGCCGATCCGTAAAGCTATAGATGATAATATCTTGAAGATTTACGAAGGTAAGACTAAATTGTTGATTTCTGAATTGAAGGATGCTGATGCCGCCGTGTTGGGAGCTAGTGCATTAGGCTGGGAAGTAAGAGAATAATGGAAAACAAAAAGCAAGGATATAAAGTTCGGAAATATCAGGGACCGGTAAAACGTTATTGCCAGATGTTGAATCTGAAAAACGATGCGGCCTTGATAGCCGAGTATAGAAAGCGTCATTCGGAAGGCAAGGTTTGGCCGGAAACATTGGCAGCTATTCGTGAAGTCGGTATTTTGGAAATGGAAATTTATATCCTGGGAACTAATTTGTTTATGATAGTGGAAACTCCTCTCGATTTTGATTGGGATACGGCCATGGCCAGAATGGCTACGTTGCCTCGTCAGGCAGAATGGGAAGAGTATATGTCTGTCTTTCAACAGGCAGAGCCGGGAGCGTCTTCGGCTGAAAAATGGCAGTTGATGGATAGAATGTTTTATCTATATGAATAACTTTCATTCTAGATAATAATAAGAAGGGATATTCAGTAAATGTCTCTAAAAAATAAGATGGCATATGAAGATGATAG
>CAPAOL010000060.1 GCA_948579315.1 uncultured Phocaeicola sp. | reverse complement strand
TATAAATTTAAAGTTTTTCTATTATGAACAAAAAATTTTTAAGTGCAATCCTGTTTGGAGCCCTTATGGTCACTTCAACAGGAACATTTGTATCTTGTAAGGATTACGATGACGACATCGACCGCTTGGATCAAGAAATATCCAATGTGAAAGATGCAATCAAGGCCCTTGAAGACAAAGTAGGCTCAGGCAAATATGTCGAAAGCTGTACTCCGTTCACTGATGGTAATGGTGGTTATGAAATCAAATTCAGTGATGGAGAGACCATTAAATTATACAATGGTGCAAAAGGAGAACAAGGTGAACCGGGCAAACCAGGTACTCCGGGTACTCCAGGTACTTCTGCTGATGATTATGTAGTATCAGTAGAAGAAGGTGAATCAGCTTATGAATTAGTTATTACTTATGCTGATGGCACTAAAAAGACTATCAGTATGCCTAAAGCTACTTCTGTAGTTAGCGGAGTTAAGTTTATCCCTACTTTCCTTTCTGAAGGTGAAGCTGCCAGAATCCATTTCCCTACCATCGTTACTGATAGTGTGGCAGGTAAAACAGAGATTACAGGTGCAGATTGGGGTACAAATAACTTTAGCACATTTAAAATCGTTTACTCAGGTAAGGCAGACGTGAAGTATCAGGTAAATCCTAACAGCGTATCATTCAAAGATATGGAAGTGGTAGGATTTGTTCGTGATACTGCTGAAATATGGAACTACAATACGAATAACAAGAATTGGGAATTGTTCAACGCTGGACAAAAACTGTACACTGATGGAAAAATTACCGTTGAATCTTATAAAGAAGGACATGGTATGTTAAACTTCCGTGTAAAGGACTGGGCTTTTGCTGAACAATCTAATCTGGACGAAAGAACAGTATATTCATTGAGAATTAAGAACAATGACCAAATCGTTCATTCTGATTTTGTTCCCGCCAAGCATGAAGTAATTTTGCAGAAAAACGTACATTTGGTTAAAGTAGCTGATGCATTTGACCAAACTAACGCTCCTGCTCAGATTAAAAATGCAATTGCTCCTAACAAGGTAAATTATAGAGAATTCATCAAAGATGAATATTATCTTAACACCTTGAATCCGACCGGTACTGAAGAGGCTAAATTGAAGGCTTATCAAGCAGATAAAGCTAAGTTCGAAGCCAATGCTGAAAACCAGTTATATAAAGGAGATGCTGAATCTAAAGATGATGCAGAACGTATTGTTGTAGAATTGAACTATACAGGTGATGGACATTCAAAAAATTTGAAGGACATCGTAACTTCATTCTTTGACAAACGTATGGGTAGAGCCGAAGCAGCTCAATATCCTTTGATGGAGAATGGTTTTGATGACTATTCATTGGTGTTTGAACCGGTTGACTTCTATTATGATGGCGTTAACCAGACAAAACGTTATTTGGATGTTACCAAAGATGGTGTTGCTACAGTAAAACAAACTCCGGACCCGATTTGGGGCGCAGAAACTGATGCCAGCCACACAGCTGCTATAGACAGAACTCCTATTGTTCGTGTGAAACTGGTAGCACCGGGTGAAGACAATGGTAATGTAGTTAAAACAGCAATCATCAAGATTCACATTGTACGCAAGACAGTTGTTCCTGAAATTAATATTACAGAAACAAAAGATGTTACTCTGAAACATATCAATCAAGTTCTTGACATGGATATGGATAAGATATTCAACCATAAAGATGTACAGTTGAGTAAAGACGAATTCCGTAAGACTTATGATTTCGTTCCTGAATTTGCAACAGCAGATGAGGCTAAACAACACGCTGTATATGCATGGGATGGAAAAGATAATGCAGACTATTCATTAGATCCGAACTTTAAACCTGAAGAATACAATCAGTTGTTCGTTACAGTGAAGAATACAGCATTCTCTCGTCATGACGATCACGACGTTTACACTGTTAAGGGTACATACAAGCCAAATGCTGATCATAAGGGATTATCTGACATCCATGTTACTTATACTATCAATGTGAAGTATCCGGATGTAGTTGCTCCTGAAAAGACTAAGTTGAACTGGGTAGATGATTCTTACTTCATTGCTCACGGTAGATACGATAACTTTGATGATCCTAAAACTTATGAAATGGTTGCAGCATTGAATGACGAATTCGATTTGATCAACTATAATCCTTATAAGGGTCAGACTCATGATAAGGATTGGGCTAGAGCTACCTTGTCATTCGAATTGGTTGACCAGCATAATAACGCATCTAAGATAGGTGACGGTCACAATTCCGGCATCCGTTTGTATCAAGGTAAAGACAACAAGTGGTATATCGCTTTGGAGGTTACAGACGAAGGACGTGCTTGGATCAATGCTGCTGACGCTAAGGATTTGAAGAAGATCAAAATGCGTGCTGTAGTAAGCTTCAATGAAGATGTTGACGGATTGTATGGTACTTGCAACAAGGAAGCCAATGCTCATAACAAGTATGCTAAAGAAGATTACAATAACTTCTCTTGCGATACTATCAATATGGTAAACAATACTCCTTGGGCTAAAGATCATACTACTACTTATACTGGTGCTCCTGCTCCTGAAAATGGACGTTCTACAGTGGTTATCGATGAATTTGAAGTTGCATTTGTAACTCCGATGGTATTCCACGCTTACGAAGCAGGTCCTTTGTATGACAAGTATCAGGAAGCTGAAAATACAGTATCATTGAAGGATGCATTCTTCTTGTCAGATTATCTGTGGTCTGAAGGTGCTCAGGCACAATTCAATAACAACCATGTTATCTATGATCACAAAGATATGGCTAAGAATAATACTTTGGTTCAGACAGGTGATCAAGCTGGTTGGTCAAAGAAACTGGTAGTTGACCATAATGTATTCGATGTTAATACAACTGTTAACTTCAAGGTTTCTAAGGCATACTTTGCTGACGGAAGTGAACTGGATGCTGAAAACATGAAGAAGATCAAACTTGATAATGCTAACCAGACTATCACATGGATCAACAATGGTGAAGATATTGCTCAACCATTTACTATTGATGTAGAAGTTTGTGTAAATCACAAGTGGGGCGGTATCTGCGACCATACTTGGAAGAATGATCGTGGACATTCTGTTGGAACTATCCAAATCCAAGTTAAGAAGCACAATGACAAGTAATTAATACGCTCATTGTTTATAAAAAAAGAGGGGGGCAAAATGTTCCCCTCTTTTAGTTTTTATAATCGTTTATCCAATTATATTGTGTATGAAGTATATATATGCTGTCTGTTTTCTGTTATTAGTATGTGGCTGTCATAAAGAAAATGACACCCCTGTTGTTTTACCTGCACGGACACTATTGGTTTATCTGGGAGGAGATAATAATCTTGATGCCGAAACCTATGACAAACTTGTTCAAATTAAAAATGGATGGGAAGACGGGACAGATGGAAATATAATAGTGTATCAGGATACACCATTTAAGGACTCTCCACGATTGATGGAAATTGATGGAAAAAGTGAGAAAGGCTATATTACCATACATACCTATGACCAAGAAAACTCAGCCTCCCCCCAAGTGCTTAAACGAGTTATAAACGACGTAACTCGGCTTTATCCTGCTAAAAGCTACGGTCTAATCGTGTTTTCCCATGGCAGTGGCTGGCTTCCTCCACATACATTGGTTAATGGCTCGCGGTCTATCATCATCGATAATGACAATGAAATGGAAATAACAGATTTTGCCATGGCCCTCCCGGACCATTTATTTGAATTCATAATCTTTGAAGCATGTAATATGGCAGGTATTGAGGTGGCTTATGAATTAAGAAATAAAGCAGCATATATCATGGCTTCCTCTGCCCCAGTAGTATCTCCGGGATTTACTCCTATCTATGCCGGCAGTATTTCCTGTCTGCTTGAAGAAAATGCTGATTTGCAAAGATTTGCAGAAAATTATTTTCATTATTGGAATTTGATGGAAGGCGATAAACGTTCTGCTACCATTAGCATAATAAAAACTGCCGGATTATCAAATTTAGCGAATTTGATACGACAGATCAATACGGAAATATCCGGCTCTTTTCTCCCGGTCGGTAACCTTCAAAATTATGATGGAGTTTTAAAAGCCCCATTCTATTTTTTTGATTTCGCTCAATATTATCAATCATTATCAGATGAAAATACATACAATGTACTTCAAGAGTGTATCAGCCAATGTGTGGTTTACAAAAGAAATACTCCTTTTTATGCTACGGAAGAAGGAACATTCCCTATCACGGCCTTTTCAGGTATGACCACTTTTATCATGCAGAGAGAACTTAATGACTTGAATGAAGAATATACAAAACTACAATGGTATAAAGATATTAATACACATTAGAGAATATGTATAACACTGACAAACAATGATATAGCAAATTCAGTAGAAGAAGTATATCTTATTGCAGAATAGATAGATTCTAAATACTTTTCAAAGTATCCTTTAAAGGACAGAATGCCAATATATATGGACAGAAACAGGTGATTATCCATTAATAGGAAACGGAAAAACTTGTCATAAGCAGAAAAAACAAATCCTTTATTTGCTTTGTTTGTCATTTACTAATATCTTTGTTTTATCATTCATTCTAGAACCGCAACAAAATATGAAATACCCTATTGGAATACAGAGTTTTGACCAAATCCGTGAAGATGGCTATGTATATGTGGATAAGACCGGTTTGATTTACAACTTGGTAACACAAGGCAAGACTTATTTCTTGAGCCGTCCACGCCGTTTTGGCAAAAGCCTGCTGGTAAGTACCCTTGCCTGTTATTTCCAGGGACGCAAAGATTTGTTTGCCGGACTGGAAATCGACGGATTGGAAAAGGACTGGTATGAGTATCCTATCTTCCGTATAGACTTTAATGGAGGACTGTATACACAACCCGGAATTCTGGAGGCTACCATTGAAGGCTATTTAGGGAACTGGGAAGATATTTATGGCAAGAATCCTAATTATACAACCATAGGAACCCGTTTCATTGAAATACTTCGCCGGGCTTATGAACAGACAGGGCGGCGTGCGGTGGTTCTGATTGATGAATATGACAAACCTATTTTGGATGTATTAGATACGGAAGCTTGTTTTTATGATGATTATGGAAAGCAAGTTCTGTTGGAGAACCATAACCGGGAAATATTGAAATCCTTTTATTCTACCTTTAAAGGAGCCGATCAATACTTGAGATTCGTATTGTTGACCGGAGTAACAAAGTTTTCCCAAGTAAGTGTTTTCAGTGGATTTAACCAGCCTAAGGATATCAGTATGGATGAACGGTACGAAGCCTTGTGCGGTATCACCCAGAATGAGCTGGAAGCATTTTTCGAAGAACCCACCATACAGTTGGCTGCTAAATATCAGTACACAGTGAAAGAAATGAAGGAACTTCTCAGACGGCAATATGACGGATATCATTTTGGAGAGAGGATGACCGACATTTACAATCCGTTCAGCATTCTTAATGCTTTTGACAGTATGGCAATTCGTGATTACTGGTTCTCTACAGGTACTCCCACCTATTTGGTTCGTCTGCTGCAACACAGCCGCGAGCAGATAAACGAACTTGCCGGACGTTATTATGTTCCCTCTTTGTTTGTGGATTATAAGGCTGATGTGGAACAGCCTCTACCCATGATTTATCAGAGCGGATATCTCACTATTAAAGAATATAATAGACGTATGGGAACTTATCTGCTTGATTTTCCCAATAATGAGGTGCGTAAAGGGTTCTTGTCCGTATTGGCAGCACATTATTTGAAACCCGGAGGTGGAGAGGTCAACAGCTGGATTATCGATGCTGTTACTTGCCTTGAGCAAGGGAACACCTCCGCTTTTTGTGATTCTCTGACCGCCTTTCTTGCAAGCATCCCGTATGACTCTCACGCTTCCTTGAAGGAATTGGATATGACTGAGAAACATTTCCAATACACTTTTTATCTGATTCTCCGTTTGATAGGAGTTTATTGCCGTGCAATCCATTGTGAGAACCGCCAGAGCTTCGGACGAGTGGACTGCATATTGGAAATGGACGAATATGTTTACATTTTCGAATTCAAGATGGACGGAACAGCAGAGGAGGCTTTACAGCAAATAGCAGAGAAAGGCTATGCCCGATCTTATTTGACCGATAACCGTAAAATAGTCTGTATCGGGGTGAATTTTTCTTCCCTTACACGTACTGTGGAAGAATGGAAGGAAATAATTTACAGGTAAGATTTAGTCATAGTCAGCCTAAAGCGTTAAACAAAAGATTGCCTTCCACTATTTTTTATGGGAATATACCGGTAAGAATGTTTATGCTGTTGCCGGCATAACACATTTAATTTTCATCTTTTTATCATTTTGTTTTTCTTTTTGCTAAGAATGAATTATTTTCGCAGCCGAACACAAGTTTAATTTCTTACCGACAATAAGCAGACATGCTTTAATCCTCGACCAATTCAACTTGTCCTCATTTTAATTTTAACGGATAAGCTGATGTTTTGTCCCTCACTATTATAAAATAAAAGAATGAAAAGATCACTGTATGTATCGCTATTGACGATCATGTACTTCTCTGCCTGCCAAGGTAGTGAGGAACTAGAGCAATCACAAGAAAAAGAGTACACGGTATCCATTATGGCAAGAATCGGGAAAACAGTTTCCGGAGCACGCTACTTGCAAGATCATGAAAATGCCATCGCTAGTTTTAGTAAAACCGATGATATAGGTGTTTTTATGGACAATGACAGTGCCGTCCGCTGGATATTCGATGGAACTTCCTGGACTACAGAAAAGAGTGTCTTTTGGAAAGATAAAAACCAGGAACATACTTTTTACGCATATTATCCCCACTCCGGTTCCAAAGCCGAAAGTAAGGAAAATATAAAAATGCCTTCTCTCGACAGCCAGAACGGGACTTGGGAAAATATTGACCAATATGACTTTCTAGTAGCATCCAGGAAGCTTTCCTACGATACCGACCTTGGCAATGTGGCCTTTTCGGGCGATTATTCATTTAAGCACGTTTTGTCACTATTAAAGATAAACATAAAGGGTGAAGGAGATATGGCACAGGCCGTTATTGACAAAATCAGACTTGAAGGAAATGGGTTGACGACCCAAGGATACTACTCCTTTGAAACGAACAGCATCACCATCAGCGAAACTCCCAAGGAAACCTTCCAGATTACTCCGTCACACACCATGAACAATCAGGATATTTCTTTTTATTTTATCCTGAACGGGGGCGAGAATGACGGAAATATTGATCCGAAAGCCGTGAAAAACCATTCTGTTAATCTCACCATTGAATATACCCGTAACAACAAATATTACATAACACGACGAGACGACCTGTCTCCGGGCTTATTGTCCGGATGTATTCATAAATACAATATTGTAGTAAAAGACGGAAATGTAATTATAACGGGAGGAAGTATTTCGGGTTGGACTCCGGGAAATGAAGAAGAGGATATAGTTATAAATGGAGAAGAAATAAACCCACAAACAAATAATATGTTATGAATTATAGATTAACCGAATTAAAGGTGCTTCTGTTTCTATTGCTACTGTCTGCTGTTTCTTGCCAACGCCCGATGTATGATGAAGAAGACGATGAAGACGGAGTCTCGCAAACAAATCTTCCTTTAAAGATATCTGCCAGGTCTAGCGGAGAATCCCAGATTAATTATCCGGCCTATATCTATGCGTTTGCAGAGGACGGCAGCTGTTCTGCCAGTCTGAAAATGACAGATAACGCCCAGATTGAAATGAAGTTACCTCCTGCCCGATATACTATTGTTGCAATAGCCGGTTTGGGAGAAGAATATATCGTTCCGAAAGATCCTAGCCTTGATGATGTAATTGTTATGAAAGAAAATAACAGAAGCTCACGCGCGCTAATGATGGGCACTTCAACTGTGACAATTGCCAATAAGAAAAATATATCTGTTTCTGTAACCCTCTATTATGCTGTATCTTTAGTCAATATCAGTTTGGAAGATATACCGGCAAACGTTAAAAAGGTGAGTTTGCAGATTTCGCCTTTATATTCTTCCCTGTCGTTTACAAGGGAGTATTCCGGCAAAGACAAGAGTACGGAAATTATTTGTGAGTCTGAGCCGGGTGGAATTTGGAGTGCAAAGCCTTTTTATATTTTTCCGGGGAGCGGCTCTCAGACTGTTTTTTCCATAACCTTGGAAGATAATAGTCAGACAAAGACGTTTGGATACACTTTCAAAGGAAAGCCGGAAGCGAACGTGCCATTGAATATCGGGGGTAGCTATTCGGGTGATGTCACGGTAGGGGGCAGTTTGATATCAGGTGAATGGAAGGCTCCGGTAGACATCAAATTCAATTTTGGCGGTGCTGATGAAGGTAATGGCGGTAGTGAGCCGCCTCCCATTAATCCGGATCTTTCCGGGCTACCCGAAATTGGCGGTATCTGGAACGGCGGTATTGTAGCTGGCATAGAGAATGCAAGTTCCACAGGGGTGGATATTTTGTTGATGAGTCTGGATGAGTGGAGTGGATTCGCTTCCGATGTGCGGAATATCATACAGGAGGAGGAAGCAGACGGATGGCATCTTCCGACTGAAGAGGAGGCAAAAATATTGCATAAGACGTTCAGCGGATCATCACTGGATGAACTGAATGAAACCATAGAGGGATTAAGAAACGGAGACCCGTTATTGGATATTGAGAAACGGTATGTATATGATCATAACGGGAGCATATATGCATTCGGATTTAAAACCTCATCCAAATTTTTACAGGCAGGGAGTACGGTGAAATACAAAATACGTTTGGTATGCAGCGCTCATTATGATGCCGGATGACCCATTCATATACTAGAAAAGGGCATTCACACTTCTTGACAATATATGCTTGAGAGTGTGAATGCGTCTAATCGACTTCCATACTGGGAATCTCATTTCCATAGATAAATTCTCAATTAATTGAAAGTTAACATTCTACCACCCGGTATACATTTCCCTTGGTGGTATGTACCCGTTCGCCCAGCTGGGGCAGGATACGGCTCAGGCTGTAGGCGGTCATCCCTCTCATGATCGAAGGATGGGCTGCCTTCATGCGTTCAAACAGTTGGGTGGCGGAGAGGCTAAGCACTTCCTGCGGATTGTCCTCTTCTGTAGCAAAGCGAAAGCAAAGGCGGAACACCTCTTCTTCGGGTACATGCTTGTAGAATAGGGCATTATGTTGCTGTATAGTCTGTTCCTCTTCTTTATTGAACCAGCTTCGTTCACCGGATAGAAGTTCTGTTTTAAGCTGGGCGTACAATTGCTTATGCTCTACGGACGTGGTGCAGTCTATGGCATGCTTCAGACTGACGCAAAGAAAGCGGCGTGAGCCGGTGCGGTCTACCAGCAAATCCTCCCGGTTGCTGGTGCCGATGAACGAGGCAATACGGGGAAGCGATGAAGCGCTGTGTTTGTAAGCCTTGCGGATATTCAGTGCGGAAGCTTGCATCAGGTTCTTCAGCAAAGGCATTTTGGACGCACCTAGTTTGTCGAATTCATCCAGGTTGATTAATCCGTAGGCAGCCAGCTTGGCTTCGGCGGATGCCGGGGAGCTTAGGTCGTAACTTTCCGTGTAGTAGGATTTCAGCCTATCGGGCATCAGCAGACGGCAGAACGTACTTTTCCCCAATCCCTGGCGACTGCTCACCAGCAGGGGAGCCACACTGTTGGCGCGGTTGTTATCCGGATTGAGCTGCATCCATTGGGCAGAGACTCCCAGCATCCAACGGTGGAAACCGTTCACCCATACCGGGTCGTCGGACACCCTGCGTGCCAACGCGGACACCCGGTCCGTGCCGTCCCATTCGGGAAGCTGCTCAAAATAGGCAGTAAAGGGATGGTATTCACTGATGCGGCGTGAGCGCACAAAGCGTTGAATGTCCCTGTCCCAACAGTCTATGCCCGTTTCAATAGCCTCCAGACTTAGTGAGTTCATCCATCGTTCGTCCACTTTGGCGTAACGCAGATGAGTATCGGGAATGTTGTTTTCTACACTTGCCACTTCAGTTTCTTCAGTAAGCACATTGAACCGGAAGCGGTAGCGGGAGATGAGGAAAGCGGTCACTTCCTGCATCAGGGTATGTGATTTCGCTTTCTTGCCAGTATCTTCTGGGGAGGTTGGTCCCGCTTTTTTCTGAACATCTTTTTTCAAGTGAGCGGAATCCTTCTCTGTCTTTTCAGTTGAGACTGTCGGATGTGTCCGAGAATCGTCCATACTCCCCGGCAGGTTATCCTTACCGTTTTCAGTAAGAAGAACCTGTGAGTCGGCCATCTCTCTTACTCCGTCTTCGTCCGACACGATGTAGTGGTAACTGCCCGTGGGAGCATTCCCGTCGGTGCGCAGAGTCCAGTTCAATGCCAGAACTACTTGGCCCTCGCGGATATCCAGCGCCAGACGCACGCCGGGTATAGTCCGGCAAAGCGGCATCAGCCCGTTGAGAGCGGATACGAGATCACGACGCGGTGTTCCGTCAATAGGAACAGGGCTTGACAGGAATTTGCTTCCGAAGAAGACTGTTTTGAGAGTAGCGAATACATTCATGAGTTACTTTTTTAAGTTTGGCAAACTACAAATATACAACATAAAAAGGCGTTTGTCAAGAGGGGGCGGAAATATGGCAGATCTTGGTGCAGGATTCGATGAAACTTGGTGCAAGATTTAATGGAACTTGGGGCAAAATTCAATGGATACAGGGCGCAATACATACGTATGTGTAGGCCGATGCTTGCGTATGTGTGACCCGATGCTTATGTACGTGTGGGCTTACACGTTACTAACACGCGAGCTGACACGTTACTAATGTTGGGGCTTATACGTTACTAATGTTATTGTTGAATACGCCTTTATGTTTTTAAAATACACCTTGAGCTTTAAAAAATACGTCTTCAACTTTTAAGAAAACATCTTCAGGCTTTTAAAAAACAACTATACGTTTTTAAAACACGCCAGCTTGTTCAGTGCACAGACTTAGCCTGTTCAGCTTACAGACCTAGTCTGTTCCGTGTATTACTCCCCCACTAATCCGATACGCTCCCTTTTCCCCTCATCCTGTCATCTTATGTAATATGCACAGAAAATCAGCCGGTTAAATCTGAAACCATTTCCCCTCACTTCCATTTCAGCCCGTATCGTTTTATTCCTTCACAAAAAATGTGAAAGAGCAGGCTGAAAGGAGGCTGACAGAGCAATAACAGGAGCCCCTTCATAGCCGGAACGCCTATGGGCAGGGAGTTTCAGCGATAGATGAAAGGAGAAAAGGAACAACCGGATTTTATCGCTGAGGCATTTAAAATGAAGATAATCTCAGCATTTCCACCTGCGAATGAACAGATGATCATCCATGTTTTGAGCCTGATTTATTATCGGCACGAAAGATTTATATCTTTCAGGCTATGTAACAATAATCCTCCCGGTATTTCTATACTCAAGATAAATTATATCACAATTCTTGCTGCTCCAAACAGAAGGTATATTTGCAAAATATACAAATGATGCTTCCGGCAACGGAGTAATTCTTTCTTCGCTTTCTTTTTAGGAATTCATCTAACGAACAATTTTATTATATGCAAAACAATTGCGAGGCCTGTTTATGAAACATGTGTTGATATTAAAATAGCAATTACTGTGGAAAATCAACTGTCATCCAACACATTAAAAACACATTAACCAATGCCACTATAATAGCATTACATGATTTCTATTATCTATATGTACTAAAACAATATATTCTGTTAGAAAATCTGACCAGTAAAAAAGAATATTCATCTCCTGAAAGCCGAGTTCTGTTCCAATTATTAAATAAAATATTAAGCTGATTCAATTTAATAAGGACACTTCATAGAGTGTCCTAAAAAAGCATAGGTTTTCTGTATGTCGCAGAAAATGAGTATCTTTAGAGTGTATCTTTCTCATGGATAGCCCCGTCCCTTTTTACAAGGGAAACTACATGTCCTCCAGGGACAAACACATTTTTGTTATCGCATAATGTGGAAGTACCTTATGTTTAAGGTGTTCCACTTTCTTCTCCAGCAAATCCGGTTTATAGTTCTTTTTCTGGCGTTTGATCTCTACGGCAACCGCCTTATCTTTTTCTAGGCATAGGGCTACAATGTCAATTTCATATGCATCGCCTTTTAACTCCCACCAAGAGCCTATATCTTTATAAAGGAAACTTTCTGCAAACTTCTGCTTAAAATAACGCTCCAACATTTTTCCGGAATAAGTGGGATAGTCAGCCTTGATAATGGAACGTAATGCCATATAATTCTTTATTTCAATGAGAGAGCGGTTTTTATCAAAATAGTTAAACCAGAAACTGATAAAGTTATCCTGTATTTCATATCGGATAGCCAGTGTTCCCTCCTTTGATAGAATAGGGCGTTGGCGTACAATGATATTGTAATCTTCAATCAGTCTTCTCAAATAACCGCCAATGCTTTTATTCCCTAAAGCCGCTTCTATTTCTGCCTGTGTGTTTTTGCCATTTGCTATGGCACTTAAAATAGAAAAATAGGTCGCATAATTTTTGCCGAATTCTTCTATTAAAAGATTCTTTCCTTCATCTGTAAACGGGGAGTTATCACGGACCATGAAGTCGATCATTCCATTGATGTTCAATATACGATTGTCACAAAACAATTCAACATATTTGGGTATACCTCCGGTAAATGTATACAATGCCAACAAATCGTCATTCGTATATGTTGGATAATAATCATACATAATTTCTTTAAGTACAGGGAGGCTGAAGGGTGAAAGCTTTATAATAATATCGGCACGCCCAAATAACGGCTCTTTATTATTTTGAAAGATCTTATTCATCAAAGAATAAATGGATCCACAGACAATCAGGTTCATTTTGGTCTCTTTTCTGTAACGATCCCAAATGTTTTGTATATCGCTATAAATGGAATTATTAATATTATAGAACTCTTGAAATTCATCTATAACCAGATTGAATGCCCTTTGTCCCGCTATTTCCATCATATATTGAAATAATGAACTGAAAGACCGTATCTCTGCTGGTACAAAGATATTCAAAGCGCCCGAAATGAGGGGGATAAACTCACTACAGAGAGTAGCTTCATAAATAGGTATACAGTAGGCATTTCGTCCACAGCCTTCATTATAAGGCTGGTTTTCCCTATTCTACGTCTTCCTGTTATAACTGTGAGGCGTGAATTTTCTTCAAAAGACAGGCGTTGTATCCTTTTCAACTCTGCCAGTTCATTTTCTCTATTATAGAATTTCATAAGCTTTAGTAATCTGTGTTACTGTAACCGCGGTTACAAAAATAATAATTTAAATGAAACAAACGAAAGAATGGAAGGTTTATTTAGTAAGTTCTTTAGGTGATATGTAAAGGTATTTATTCAAGATATAAATTCTAGGAGATATTTGAATTTATCTAGAATTGATTCAAATAACAATATGGGATATCTGTTCATGACAATAGAGTAATCATATTGATAATCAGTAAAATAATATCTTTTTGTATCCGGCACGAATACGACCTACCTGAGTAATGCGGTGAACAACTACTTCGGAT
>CAPAOL010000059.1 GCA_948579315.1 uncultured Phocaeicola sp. | reverse complement strand
GCAAAAATATAAGAATGAAAAATGGGCGACAAGATAGAATCGCGGAGACGCTTACTATCCTATGACAAAATGATGAAGAATTTATGAATAAATCAATCATGGTAAATAATTGGTTATCAACACTTAATAAGTAAATGAAGAATTTGAAGGAAATAATCAGCCAACTGGATACTGTAACTCCTTGTGTTTTGAATCCGTTGTTTTTACGCCACAAATCTTCTGGTCCATTTGCATGCATACATCCCTCTGACCACCAGGTAGCTGATGAGAAAGGCTGTTACGGCCATGCAAATAATGTGTATTATGGCAGGAATCCCCTGAGGCAACAGCGAGGCGAACAAGTCATATCCCATTTGCACGAAGACGAAATGACACAGATAAATGCCGAAGGTCATGGATGCCACTTTTGAAAGAACAGGCGAAGAAGGTATTTTAAGCTTCTGTATGCAGACAAAAACAGGAAATGTCATCATAAATACATTGATGCCGCCGAAAAGCCATACTATTTCCAGATAGGCGTAGTTTCCCGGAAAATATTCCTGCATGATGAGGTAGCCGCCGAAAGTGATGGCGTACCCTGTCACAAACATAGGGATACCGATAGCCAGGGTTTTTCTCCAACTCCATTGCAGCGGGTATTTTACCAGATAATGGGCCAGTATCAGATAGCCGATAAATCCGGAAACATAATAAAATGAACCGAATGCATTCCAGTCGCACACTCCCAGGATATCCATATTGCCCCAGTTGCCGATATATCCCAGTGCGGGAGCGGCCATCTTTATGTAGGGAAGGAACAAGGAGATGCCCCAGATGGAAAGAAATAGCTTGATATCTTTCCGGGTAGCACGCTCCATCCATGCATGGAAGATGGGGATGATGAAGTAGAGCCCCACCAGCATATACAGATACCACAGAGGAGTGGTGTCATAGTTGAAATTGAAAATGAATGTCCAAATCTTCGTGATAGTCATTTCCAGGGTGAAGGCGGACATGTCTATGGTAGGATTGTCTGTCGTGGTGATGTAATTCAGATAAATGAAATACAATACAGGCAGCATGACCGACCAGAAGATAAGCGGGACAACAATGCGGCCGATCCGCTTTTTGTAAAATTCACTCATGCCGTTTCGTACAGGAAACAGCAGCACTCCTGTCATCATCACAAACAAGGGCACGCAACAGCGTACGGCACTTCCCAATGCGCACCCTTGCAGAAAAGTAGGACGGTCTGTGTCAAAACGTGCCACAAAAGGGTCACAGCAATGGGCGAATACAACTAAAAAACAGGCGGTGACGCGTAGCAAGTCTATCCATCCGATGTTCTCTCTTTTATTTATTTCCATATTCTCTGTTGGGCTTATTTTTGTTCAAGCACCACTACTAAGGGACGGTGATCTGATGCTACCGGTTCATTTACTACCTGTGCGGAGGTTACTGTGAAGCCTTTCATGTTCTGTTTCAGTGCTGTAATATAATCAATGGTTTCTGTAGGGGCGGGAGCCGGAAATGTATGCTGGTTTACGTCAGAAAGTATCTGAAAATCCTGTTGCAAGTATTTTATGAATGCGGATTCGGGTTCGGCATTCAGGTCGCCGGCCAGGAAAAAAGGTTTTTTGTGAGCGGCGGCAAAGTCTTTTATAAGCTCCAGTGAGGCCATGCGGTCTTCTTCGGTGAGAGACAGATGGGTGCAACAATAAATGTAGTTGTCGAACTCTGCCATAATCAGCGCACGTGCTTCTTCCCGTCCGGGAAGTGTCATGGTTTTCAGGCTGACGGGAATTTCTTTGGTGAGAAGTCCGATACCATATTTTCCTCCGTCGTAATCAATGGCAGGGGCAAAGTAAGCGTGCATTTGCGTACGTCCGGCTATCTCGCCCAGTACGTATTTTTGTCCGCTGCGGTGGGTCATGCTGTCCAGTTCCTGCAAGGCTACCACTTCGGGGTGGATATGATTGATTACATCGGCTATGCGTTGGAAGTCGCATACATCATCCATTCCGTTTGCATTTTTAATGTTATAGGTCATTAGCCGTAACGAATTTTGTGATTGTGCCGACAGGGCTAAAAGAAGGGTAAAAAGTAAGAGCAATGTCTTTTTCATATATTCATCAGGTTTTGATTGTTTAAATTCTCTCCAAAGATAGATAAATTCATTCTTTTTTTCTTTGCCCTCAAAGATAAAAAACAAGAGAAAGTTTTTATCAGAAAGGAAATGTTTCTGTTCAACAACTTGCCGGGGCTTTATTTCTTTCCTGCCGGAGAAGCCTGTGTCATACGGATACTGCTTACCACGCCTGCGGCAATGGCAAAGAATATGGCTAATAACAAACAAGCCTGCGCCCGATGTCCTTCGGCGAACATACGGAACAACAAAGCAACCAGTGTGGTTCCCAAAGTCTGACCTAACAGACGCGCCGTACCTAGCATACCGCTGGCTCCACCGCTTCTGTGAGTGGGAGCGGAAGAAACAATGGTTACATTATTGGGCGTCTGGAACAGCCCGAAGCCCATACCACAGAGTGCCATTCGCCAGATGATATTCCATTCTGCCGGATGGGGGGGAAGCAAATAGAGTGTGAATAGGCCGGTAGCGAAGATGGCCATGCCGATGCCTCCCAGCAATCCGGGATGTACTTTCTCTACCAGTCTGCCTGCAAGTGGTGCGGTCAGGATGGTAGCCAATGGCCAGGGGGTAAGTAGCAAACCGATCTGTACGGCGCTGTATCCCAATATATTCTGCATAAAAAACGGTAAGGAAACCATAGCCAGCATCTGGGCGGTGAATGAGGTGATGGAAGTACCGATAGAAAGAGCGAAAATAGGAATCTTCAGTAAGTCCACAGGTAGGATAGGGGTCGTTTCCTTCAGTTGGCGGCGGATGAAATAAGTGCCGATTATGATTAACAAAACCAACTGGATGGCAATGAACTTTCTGTTTTCGGCGTGTGCAAAACCTTCCAAGGTATAAATTAACAACCCGAAGGTCAGTGCGTTGGCTATTGCACTGATTTTATCAAACTTGTGTTTTGTGTCTGAAGCCGGATTATGCGGTAAGAACCGATGTCCGATCACTAATGCAGCCAATCCCAAAGGAATGTTGATTACAAAAAGCCAGTGCCAGCTTCCCAATGCTAAGATACTGCCTGCAATGGATGGACCTGCGGCGGCCGAAACAGCTACTACCATGGCATTTACGCCCATTCCGCGCCCTAGTATCTGCGGCGGGTAAATTAAACGGATAAGGGCGGTATTGACACTCATTACACAGGCCGCCCCGAAACCTTGAATGATACGGGAGACAGTCAGCATCCAGAAAGAGTCCGAGAGGGCGCAGGCCAAAGAGGCGCCTGCAAAAATGGAGATGCCGGTCAGAAATATCCGTCTGTAACCGTAAATATCACCTAATGAGGCAAATGATAGCAAGGTCATGGTAATTACCAGTTGATAGGCATTGACAATCCAGATGGCATTGGAAGGGGTGACATCGAAATCGTGTGCCAGCGTGGGTAATGCGATATTCATAATGGTTCCGTCCAGTACGGACATCATGATAGCCAGCAGTACGGCTACCACTGCGAAATATTGTTTAGGTATAAATGCGGTCTTTTCTTTGCTCATGATGCAAAATTAACGGAAATCGGTCAGATTAGGTTTAATTTCTTCTAAATAATTGCTATTCCAATGTTAAAGAACCGGGAATTTATAGAATGGTTAAGGAATAATGCTTATCTTTGCAGCCGTTAAAAACAGTGGAGAGATTTGAGTAGCTTGCAACCACAGAAAAAAATGCTAAAAAATACATTGACTTTCTTATTTACATTTATCTACTCTGATAACTTCCCAAGGTGGTTAACGAATTAACTTTTAATTTTTAATTCTTAATTTTCAATTTAGAATGGGATATTTATTCACATCCGAATCGGTGTCTGAAGGACACCCCGACAAAGTGGCCGATCAAATATCGGACGCTGTGCTTGATAAACTGTTGGCGTTTGACCCCAGTTCGAAAGTAGCTTGCGAAACCCTGGTGACTACCGGACAGGTAGTGCTGGCTGGAGAAGTGAAAACCAAGGCGTATGTAGATTTGCAGCGCATTGCACGTGAAGTGATTAACCGTATCGGTTATACCAAAAGCGAATATATGTTCGAAGGAAACTCCTGTGGCGTATTTTCTGCCATTCACGAACAAAGTGCGGATATCAACCGTGGCGTGGAACGCGAGGACCCTATGAACCAGGGTGCGGGCGACCAGGGAATGATGTTTGGTTATGCTACCAATGAAACGGAAAACTATATGCCGCTGTCACTGGACCTGGCACATAAACTGTTGATGGTACTGGCCGAAATCCGTCGTGAAGGGAAGGTGATGACTTATCTTCGTCCCGACGCCAAGAGCCAGGTTACTATTGAATACGATGATAACGGCAAGCCGGTACGCATTGATACGATTGTGGTTTCTACCCAGCATGACGAGTTTGTAACCCCGGCTGATTCTTCCAAAGAAGCTCAGTTGAAGGCCGACGAAGAGATGTTGGCCAAGATTCGTCAGGATGTGATTGAAATCCTGATGCCACGTGTCATTGCCGGAATTCATAATGAAGAAGTATTGGCTTTGTTCAATGACCGGATAGTTTATCATGTGAACCCTACAGGTAAGTTTGTGATCGGCGGTCCTCATGGAGATACCGGTTTGACCGGCCGTAAGATTATTGTGGATACATACGGTGGAAAAGGTGCTCACGGTGGCGGGGCGTTCTCAGGAAAAGACCCCAGTAAGGTAGACCGTAGTGCTGCCTATGCAGCACGCCATATCGCAAAGAATATGGTTGCTGCCGGTGTTGCCGATGAAATGCTGGTGCAGGTGTCATACGCCATTGGCGTGGCCCGTCCTATCAATATCTACGTAAATACGTACGGTCGCAGCAATGTGAAACTGAGCGACGGAGAGATTGCTAAGAAAATAGACGAACTGTTCGATCTGCGTCCGAAAGCCATTGAAGAGCGTTTGAAACTGCGTAATCCTATTTATGAGGAAACAGCTTCTTACGGTCACATGGGACGTGAGCCGAAAGTGGTGACCAAGACATACGAATCCATGTATCATGAAGCAAAGACGCTGGAAGTGGAACTGTTCACTTGGGAGAAGCTGGATTATGTGGATAAGATAAAGGAAGCGTTCGGTTTGTAAGAAACGGATTCGAATATGGTGATGTATACGGGCGAATTCAATTCGTTCCTGCGGCAATGAGCATCATTGGGGCTGGCAGGGGAGGATTGGATCCGCCCGAAAACATAAGGAATTATATGAATGATATAAAGAATGTATGTGTATATAGTGCGTCCAGCACAAAGATAGCGAAGGTGTATTTTGATGTAGCGGAAGAATTAGGACGTCTTCTGGCTGAAAAGAAGATCAATCTGATTAACGGGGCAGGCTGTATCGGCCTGATGTCGGCTACCTCCGATGCAGCATTGGCTGCAGGCGGTACGGTGACGGGGGTAATCCCTCATTTTATGGTGGAGCAGGGGTGGCACCATACAGGGCTGACCCGATTGATTGAGACGGAAACCATGCACGAGCGTAAACGGATGATGGCCGATTTGTCCGATGGTGTCATTGCATTGCCCGGAGGTTGCGGCACATTGGAGGAATTGCTTGAAATCATCACCTGGAAGCAGCTGGGGCTTTATCTTAATCCGATAATCATCTTGAATATCAACGGGTTTTATAATCCTTTGCTTGAAATGCTGCAAAGGGCGGTGGAGGGTAATTTTATGCGTAAAGAGCATGTTGTGATCTGGAAGGTGGCTTCAACAGCCGAAGAAGCGATAAATTTGCTCTATACAACGCCTGTTTGGAACAAGGAAATACGTAAATTTGCAGCGATATGAGTGAAACCTGTCATCCCGGAATAGCGTATATTCTCCAACTTTATACGGAAGAGCAGAGCCGTGTTGATACGGCTTTGACACACAGCGTGTGTCATATGTCCAAGGAAGACGGGATGAGAGGAATGACCCTGCCCTATCAGCTGCGTTCGGACTGGATGGTGACCAGTGTGCTGTTTCTTTGCTTTATCCTGGTATCATACGTGCTGGCACATGGCAAGAAACATCTTGAACAGCAATTTAAGAATTTTGCTTTGTCTAAAGAGCGTGCCAGTTTGTTTGATGATACTACCGCATCTGATGTGCGTTATACATTGGTGCTGATATTGCAGACCTGTATATTATCCGGCTTTTGTGTGTACGATTATTTCTCAGATCATGACCTGATTCTTTTCCGTACGATGCCTCATTATTTGCTGTTGAGCATTTACATTGCTTATGTGGTCTTTTTCTTTGTCATCAAGTGGCTTCTTTACAGCTTTATAAATTGGATTTTCTTTAACAAGACGCGCAATATTATCTGGCTGGAATCTTACTTTAATGTTGTAATCGGGGCCGGTTTTTTACTTTTTCCGATTGTACTTTTGATTGTGTATTTTGATCTGTCACCGCAAATTGCTCCTTATTCTATCGGTTTTGTTATAATAATTGCTAAAATTCTGCTATTTTATAAGTGCTTTAGTAACTTTTTCAACAAACTTTATGGTGCTTTCCATTTAATTCTGTACTTTTGTGCCCTTGAAATACTCCCTGATATTGTTCTGTGGAAAGGGATTATCTTAGCGAACAACATTTTGGTTTTAAATTTTTAGTACATTGAAAATAAAAAAAGTCCTCGTATCTCAGCCTAAGCCGACTTCTGAAAAGTCGCCATATTATGATATTGCTGAGAAGTACGGTGTGAAAATTGATTTTCGCCCGTTCATCAAAGTTGAGAGCTTGTCGGCCAAAGAGTTCAGACAGCAAAAAGTCTCTATTCTTGATCATACAGCTGTGATTTTCACATCGCGCCACGCTATCGACCATTTCTTCAGTCTGTGTGCTGAATTGCGTGTTACTGTACCCGAAACAATGAAATATTTCTGTACATCCGAGACCATTGCTTTGTACATTCAGAAATATGTCCAGTATCGTAAGCGTAAAGTGTTCTTCGGTGCGACCGGTAAATTTGCAGATCTGGTGCCTTCTGTCGTAAAGCATAATGCTGAGAAGTATCTGGTGCCGATGTCGGATGTGCACAATGATGAGATCAAGACTTTATTGGATAAAAATAAAATTCAGCATACGGAGGTGGTGATGTATCGTACGGTAAGCAATGACTTCACTCCCGAAGAAGAGTTCGATTACGATATGCTGTTGTTTTTCAGTCCTGCAGGAATCAATTCTTTGATGAAGAATTTTCCGAAGTTCGACCAAAAGGAAATTGCGATAGGGTGTTTTGGTCCTGCTACTGCTAAAGCGGTAAAAGACGCCGGATTGCGGTTGGATTTGGAAGCTCCTACTGTGGAAGCTCCGTCCATGACCGCGGCATTGGATATGTTTATCCGCGAGCGTAATAAGGATTAATTTTTGGTTTATATCCCAAACCGGGGGTTTTGTATCAATAAAGTTGTAACTTTGTGATTCGAAACCCTCGGTTTCTTTATTTTAATAAAAGAAAGAAGATTATGGTAGAATATACACTCGGTAAAAAAGAGCGTCTGAATAGTAAGACATTGATTGAGCGACTTTTTTCAGGTGGAAGCAAGTCTTTTCCGGCTTTTCCGTTGCGTGTGGTGTATATGCCGGTAGAGTCTGCTGAGGAAGATATGGCGGCAGCTTCTATTCTGATCAGTGTGCCCAAGAAGCGGTTCAAACGTGCGGTAAAGCGTAATTTGGTGAAACGGCAGATACGTGAGGCTTATCGGAAGAACAAGCATTTACTGTTGGATGCGCTGTCTTCCCGGAACAAAAGACTGGTTATCGCCTTTATATGGCTGGATAACCATATTCATTCTTCTGCCGAGGTGGAGGAGAAAGTGAAGAAGCTGCTGTTTCATATAGTGGAAAGACTGGAATGAAAAAGATACTTTCCTATCTGTTGCTGCTGCCCGTTTATTTCTATCGGGGGTACATTTCTCCAATGACTCCTCCTTCATGCCGTTTTGTACCTACCTGTTCGGAATATGCCATCGAGGCCATTAAAAAGCACGGTCCTTTCAAGGGAGTGTATCTGGCTATCCGTCGGATATTGCGTTGCCATCCCTGGGGTGGGTCGGGCTATGATCCGGTTCCATAAAATCCGTTGTCCTTATGTTGCTGGATATTCATACACATCGCAATGCTGCTGTATCGGGAGAATGCATTTTCAATGTGGAGCCTGCACGGTTTGAACCTGTGGAGGGGTGTTATTATTCTGTAGGCATTCATCCGTGGACAGTTTTGGAAACTGGTCCGGAAGATTGGACAACGTTGGAAAAGGCGGTTGGTCATCCCTCTGTTCTGGCCATAGGAGAGGCGGGGTTGGACCGCTTGGGCGCGGCGGATATTCTGTTGCAAAAAGAAGCGTTTGTCCGACAAATTTTATTGAGCGAGTCGGTAGGAAAACCGTTGGTCATTCATTGTGTGAAGGCGTTTAATGAATTGATTGAGTTGAAAAAGAAGTATCGTCCTCAGATGCCTTGGGTGGTGCATGGTTTTCGTAATAATCTGCATATTGCCTGCCGGCTGATGCAGGAAGATATTTATTTTTCGTTGGGAGGAAAGTATCAGCCTGATGTGTTGCAGTACGTGCCTTTAGAGCGTTTGCTGGCTGAAACGGATGAGAGCACGCTGGATATCCGTATGGTGATCGGACGGATGGCGGAGATGAAGCATGTGGAAGTTTCCTTTCTGTGTGATAGGATAGATGAAAATGCACGGAAAATCTTTTTTCGGCAATAAGAGTTGTTTCTTCAGATAAAGAGTCGTATTTTTGTGGCATTCAAAGTATAAATCAAACATTTAAATAGATAATCATTCGATGAATTTTGTAGAAGAATTAACATGGCGTGGAATGGTGCACACAATGATGCCGGGCACCGAAGAGTTATTGGCTAAAGAACAAGTGACAGCTTATCTGGGTATTGACCCTACGGCTGATTCTCTGCATATCGGCCACTTGTGTGGTGTGATGATGCTGCGTCATTTCCAGCGTTGCGGTCACAAACCGTTAGCATTGGTGGGCGGCGCTACCGGTATGATCGGTGACCCTTCCGGCAAGTCGCAGGAACGTAATTTGCTAACTGAGGAAACATTGCGTCATAATGTGGCTTGCATCAAGAAACAGCTGGCTAAGTTCCTTGATTTTGAGAGCGATGCTCCTAACAAAGCCGAATTGGTAAATAACTATGACTGGATGAAGGATTTTACCTTCCTTGACTTTGCCCGTGAGGTAGGAAAGCACATTACAGTGAATTATATGATGGCTAAGGATTCTGTACAGAAACGTTTGAACGGTGAGGCGCGTGACGGTTTGTCATTTACAGAATTTACTTACCAGTTGCTGCAGGGATACGATTTCTTGCATCTTTATGAAACAAAGGGCTGCAAGCTTCAGATGGGTGGTTCGGATCAATGGGGTAATATTACTACCGGGGCCGAGCTGATTCGTCGTACCAATGGCGGTGAAGTGTTTGCGTTGACTTGCCCGTTGATTACAAAGGCCGATGGTGGTAAGTTCGGTAAGACTGAGTCTGGTAATATTTGGTTGGACCCCCGTTATACTTCTCCTTACAAGTTCTATCAGTTCTGGTTGAATGTAAGTGACGAGGATGCTGCGCGTTACATCAAGATTTTCACTTCACTGACTCAGGAAGAAGTAGAAGTGTTGACGGCAGAGCATGCTGAAGCTCCGCACTTGCGTGTATTGCAGAAACGTCTGGCTAAGGAAGTAACTGTGATGGTTCATTCGGAAGAAGATTACAACGCGGCTGTTGAGGCATCGGGCATCCTGTTTGGTAACGCCACTTCCGAAGCGTTGAAAAAGCTGGATGAAGACACGTTGCTGGCAGTGTTCGAAGGTGTTCCTCAGTTTGAAGTGTCACGAGATGCATTAGCCGAAGGGGTGAAGGCGGTAGACTTGTTCGTTGATAATGCCGCTGTTTTCGCTTCTAAAGGTGAGATGCGTAAGCTTGTACAGGGCGGTGGCGTTTCATTGAACAAGGAGAAATTAAGCGCCTTCGACCAGGTAATTACAACTGCTGACTTGCTGGATGAAAAATACCTGCTGGTTCAGCGCGGAAAGAAGAACTATTATCTGGTGATTGCCAAATAAGAAAATTTCTTTTATAGATAAAAAGGGATATTCAGTAAATGTCCCTAAAAACAAAAACCGGAAGGAGAGATGATAGGTTTTCTCCTTCCAGTTTTTTGTATCTTTTCTTTCGCTTTATTTTCCGTCTATCTCTTTCAGCAGTTCGTCTACCGCGGCTTTCAATTGTGTGTCTTCACCTTTCACTACCGTTTCCGGTGAATTAGCCACTTTGATATCCGGCTCTAATTGTGAATTTTCCAGATAACTTCCATCCGGCAAGCGATAGCCGATAACGGGAATACCGAATACCAGTGTCGGATCCTGCAACGTTTCCCAAGATACGCTAGTCATGGTTCCCGGTACGGGCATACCTACCAGCTTGCCTATTTTTTGATGGCTATATACCCACGGAGTGCCGTGTGCGTTACTGTAGTTAGCTTCACACTGCACCATGATACTCGGCTTGTTCCAACGGCGGCTGGGCATATCGCAAGCTTCACGTCCTCGAACTACCTGTGTGAAGTATTTCTTTCCGCTGAACAGGATTTCGATATCTTCGTGTAGGCGTCCGCCGCCATTAAAGCGGGTGTCGATGACAATACCTTCACGGTTGTTGTACTTACCTAGAATATCCGAATAAACGGAACGGAAGCTGTCATCTCCCATGGATTCAATGTGCACATATCCCAAACGGCCGTTCGACCATTTATCCACATCGGCAGCCCGTTGCTTTACCCAGCGTGCATAGAGCAGGCCGCTCATCACACCATTGCTGACAGGAACAACCACTTCCTCCCAACGTTCTTTGGTCTGCGGGTTATAAAGTGAAACCAATGTTTTCTTTCCGGCTTTGCCGTTCAGCAGAACAGAGTAGTCACTTTCGGGAGTGATTTCCTGACCGTCGATTTTTTCAATGATATCTCTGACTTTCACTTTGGAGCGGGCGTGGGCGAAGGGGCCTTTTTCCACTACTTCGGAAACCAGCAGACCTTTGCCGATATAGTCCCAGTCGTACAATAAGCCTAAGGTGGCGGTGGTGTCTCCTTTCAGGCGCGGACGGAAACGTCCTCCCGTATGCGACACATTCAGTTCGCCCAGATATTCGCTCAGTAATTCCGCAAAGTCATAGTTGTTGTCTATGTGCGGCAGGAATTTGCGGTAAGCTGCGGTTATGGCATCCCAGTTCACTCCGTGCATGTTCAGATTATAGAAGCGTTTCTGTTCTTGTTTATAGACGTGGCTGAACATATAGTCGCGTTCGGCTGCGAGGTCCATCTTTACGTTGGCTTGATAGCTGACGGGCTTTAAACTTTCAGAGTCGGTACTCATTTTCTGCATGCTGCTGCCACCTAACAGGAACAGGTTCTTTCCGTCCTTGTCCATCTCCATGTTGGCCCATCCGGCATCCATCTTATGGAGTAGCTTCGTGTCTTTCTTGCGCAGGTTCATTTTCCACAAGTCATATCCGCCTTCGAAGGCAGAGAGATAATATAAGGTCTCGCCGTTCTTTGTGATAATGGCGCTTCCCAAATCGGAAGAGTTAGGGGTGAGGCGGACGATGCGGTCTTCTATGTTGTCCAACTCCACTATGATATCCTTTGTTTTTTCCTCTTTCTTCTCTTCGGACTTGTTTTTGTTATCCCCTTTCTTTTTATCGTTTTTCTTGGTTTCGGTGATACTCTTTTGTTCCTTTTCCAGTTCCTTCTGCAATTCGTAATCTTCTTTGCTCAGGCGGAATTTATCATACGCGTCCTGATTCATAAATACCAGCATCACATCGTTCAGTGAGCCCCATGAGGCGTGGGCGCGCATACCATAACGCTCGGTGATGAACAAAATGGCATTACCGTCCAGTACCCAGCGGGGAGAGCCGCTGGTATAGCCGCTGTTGGTCAGATTAATCACCTTTCCTCCCTGTGCGCTTACCATACCTATATCGGAATAAGGATCATGCCGGTTCCCGATAAACTCCAAGGTAAACCACTTCCCGTCGGGCGACCATGAATAGTCAAATCCGCCGCCAGTGCTGAACCAGGTGGAACCGTCAGTGACCTGACGCACTTTTTGGGTTTCCAGGTTGAGAACCATTAACCGGTTGCGGTCTTCTATAAAGGCAAGTTCCTTGCCATCCGGTGAGAATTGCGGATAGGTACGTTCTATTTTGTCCGAAGGCAGGAGCACTTCTTCTTCAATCGTGGTGGCATTGGGAAAGTTGGCCTCTTCCTTGCGCGCTATCTTGGCCATGCAGAGTTCCCAGTTTCCATTGCGCTCACTGGCGTATGCCAAGGTGCGGTTGTCTGGTGAGAAGGTAACTCCCGCTTCACGGGCAGGGGTATGGGTGATTTGTTTGGTGGTGCTATAGTCGGTGGAAGTGACGAATACCTCACCTCGTACAATGAAAGCGACTTGTTTGCCGTCCGGTGATACGGTGGCCGAGGTCGCTCCGCTGCTGAAGCTCAGATCCGCTATGGCATGTTGGTCGTCACGGATGATATCGATTTTGACTTTCTGTGGTTTGCTTCCTTGTTTTTGGGTGTATATTTCTCCATCATACGTATAGCAAAGGGTGCCGTTGCTGCCCATTGACAGGAAGCGGACCGGATGGGTCTTGAAACCGGTGACTGCTTTTAATGATTGGGGAGCGTCTAGCGGGAAGGAATAGACGTTGAATGTACTGCCATTCCGTTCGCTCAGAAAGTAAACGGTTTGTCCGTCGGGGGCAAATACAGGGTTACGGTCTTCTCCCGCATGGTTGGTCAGGTTGGTATGTTTGCCATTCTCTGAATTGTATAACCATACGTCACGGGTGATGGACGAGGTGTGATGCTTGCGCCATTCGTCTTCAAAACCTTTGCGGTCTTGGTATAAGAATGTTTTTCCGGACGGGTCGAAGCAGACCATTTCTGCGGGAGTGCCTAGTACCTGTTCGGTGCGTCCTCCGTTTACAGGGACTTTGTATAGTTCTGTCATGGCCGAGGTTGGGAACAAGGCGCTTCCGGCAGGGTCTTGGATGGAAGCGGAGAACAGGATGTAGTTGCCGTCGGTAGTGAAAGCTGAGGGTATCTCGGATGCCGAATGGGTGGTGAGACGCCGGGCTGCTCCACCGCCGGCAGGCATGACGAACAAGTCGAAATTGCCGTTGCGGTCACTGGCAAAGGCAATTTGTTTGCTGTCCGGTGACCAGACGGGGCTGCATTCGTATGAGGTTTGTGTGGTGAGCTGGGTGGCAGTTCCTCCGTTGGCGGGTACTTTATAGATATCTCCTTTATAACAAAATGCGATTTCTGTTCCGTCGGGAGAGATTTGCACATCACGCAACCATAAAGGGGTGGCTGCATAACTACTTGCTGCAACAAAGCTTAAAGCAAGGCAAGTTAGAAGTTTTTTCATGTCTTTATGTCTTTTAGTTTGTACGCAAAGTTAAGCATTTGCACTTTATTGCAAAAAAAAGTGCGAAAATATTTGGACTATATTGCTGGAAAAACGTATCTTTGCACCGCTTTCCAAGGAAAGCATGTAATGATTGGACTATGGTGTAATGGTAGCACAACAGGTTTTGGTTCTGTTTGTCCAAGTTCGAATCTTGGTAGTCCAACAAAAAAAAGTTGAAAAGCCCCTAAACGTACAGGTTTAGGGGCTTTTTCGTTGTTTTCTGAAACGCTCACGAAAAAACGCGACACCAATTCGGGGGCTCAGTTTGAAAATTTGGGGGAATTAGTTAAAATCCCTATCTTTGTCGGATG
>CAPAOL010000058.1 GCA_948579315.1 uncultured Phocaeicola sp. | reverse complement strand
CTTTTGAAAGTTCCTCCAATGTTTTTTCCTCGTACCTGCAAATCGCCTCCTTATAATCCTCGGAAATCAATTTCGGTTCTTTGGTAGCCAGGTCATAACCTACCATCACCGTGCGGCACTCACACTTCACCTCATGGGTATCCGTAGTCACGGCACGCTGCAACAAGGTAAAACTCTTATGCCCCAAATGTACCACAGCCGTTTCTATCACCAGATGATCCGAGAAAAATACCGGCATAAAGAAGTTTGCATTGATATTGGCTACCACAATAGCCAGCTTGCTCCAGTCGGCACTGCCTAATACATCTTTTATATAAGTAGTCTTTGCCAAATCGTACAAAGAAAAGTAAACTGAATTGTTCATATGACCAAACTGGTCCACATCGCTGAATCGTATCTGCACCGGCATAGTATGCCTGAATTTTATATCCTCTGCCATAGTTAAGCTTATTAAAATCGTTCAAATATAACACTTTTCCCAGTAATTGAACCCTAAATGACAGATTATTCTTAATTTTGCTGCGAAATAAATGAATATGTAATTTTAATAACAATATAAACATGGATAAGAAGTATAGCAGGGAGACCTTATGCGTACAGGCAGGCTGGACTCCGAAAAAAGGCGAACCGCGCGTTTTGCCTATTTATCAAAGTACCACATTCAAGTATGACACCAGCGAACAGATGGCGCGTCTGTTCGATCTGGAAGATTCGGGATATTTCTATACACGCTTGCAAAACCCCACCAATGATGCCGTCGCCGCAAAAATCGCAGCATTGGAAGGCGGTGTGGGTGCTATGCTGACCTCGTCCGGCCAGGCTGCCAACTTCTATGCCATTTTCAATATCTGTCAGGCAGGCGACCACTTCGTATGCTCGTCTACCATCTACGGAGGTACATTCAATCTGTTTGGCGTCACGCTGAAAAAACTGGGCATCGAGTGTACCTTCATTGACGCCAATGCATCCGAGGAGGAAATAGACAAGGCTTTCCGCCCGAATACCAAAGCGTTGTTCGGCGAAACCATCTCCAATCCGAGCATCGACGTGCTGGACATCGAAAAGTTCGCACGTATCGCACACAAACACGGTGTGCCTTTGATTGTGGACAACACCTTCGCCACTCCCATCAACTGCCGTCCGTTTGAATGGGGAGCGGATATCGTCACCCATTCCACAACCAAATACATGGACGGTCATGCCACCAGTGTAGGAGGCGCCATTGTGGACAGCGGCAACTTTGACTGGGAAGCCCATGCGGACAAATTCCCCGGTCTGACCCAGCCCGACGAATCTTATCACGGACTGACTTATACCAAAGCGTTCGGCAAAATGGCTTACATGACGAAAGCAACCGCCCAACTGATGCGTGACCTCGGCTCCATCCAGTCTCCGCAAAATGCGTTCCTGCTGAATCTGGGATTGGAAACATTGCACCTGCGCGTGCCCCGTCATTGCGAAAACGCACAGAAAGTGGCTGAATGGCTGGAAGCCAACCCGAAAGTGAAATGGGTGAACTATTGCGGACTGAAAAGCAGCAAATACTATGATCTGGCACAGAAATACATGCCAAACGGCTCGTGCGGTGTCATCGCTTTCGGCTTGAACGGAACCCGTGAGGAAGCGATAGAATTTATGGACAGGCTGAAATTCATCTGCATCGTAACCCATGTGGCCGACGCACGTACCTGCGTACTGCATCCCGCCAGCCATACTCACCGCCAGCTCACCGACGAGCAGTTGCGCGAAGCAGGAGTCGCTCCGGACCTGATCCGTTTGTCGGTAGGTATTGAGAATGTAAGCGACATCATTGCCGATATTGAACAAGCTTTACAATAAGGCGAAGCGGATGAAAAGAATCATTATCATTGGCGCCACTTCCGGCATCGGACTGGAAGTGGCGCGATGCTATCTGAAAGCCGGCTGGCAGGTAGGCGTGGCAGGACGTAGAGAGGAAGAACTGGAAAAGCTCCGGCAGTCCGCTCCCGGACAGGTATGTACCCAGCGGATAGATGTCACCCGCGAGGATGCCCCTGCCTTATTGGAGCAACTGATTATGAAAACCGGCGGCATGGATGTGTTCCTGCTCAGTTCGGGCATAGGCAAACAAAATCTTTCACTCTGCCCCGATATAGAATTACAGACCGCAGCCACCAATGTTTCGGGATTCATACGAATGGTCAATGCCGCCTATCACTATTTCGAACAGCAAGGCAAAGGACATATAGCGGTGATCAGTTCCATAGCAGGCACCAAGGGACTGGGATCCGCCCCTGCCTATTCAGCGACCAAACGGTTTCAAAACACCTATCTGGATGCTTTGGACCAATTGGCGCACATGAACAAGCTACACATTTCCTTCACCGACATCCGTCCCGGATTTGTCGCCACCCCTCTGTTGAAAGATGACAAATACCCGCTGCTGATGCATGCTCCCTACGTGGCATCACAAATTGTAAGAGCCATCTCCCGAAGGAAAAGAGTAGCTGTCATAGACCGGCGTTATCAGATGCTGGTGTTTTTCTGGAAACTGATTCCCGGATGGCTATGGGTGAGGCTGCCTGTGCGGAACCAATAAAGCACTTAGCTCCCAAGCTGAGGCATTGCCTGACTAACCTTATTCGAACTAAATTCATATTTTTACCTGAACGTCTTTTCATTATCTCAAACTTATCACTACTTTTGTAATTGGATTTTAGGATTATTTTTCATAATAAAATGTCGAATTGTTCTTAAGAAGAACCAGCAACTAAGACATCATTAAAAGAACAAACATTAAACATCAAACAAATATAAGATTCTATCTGACACCAAGCATTCAATTATCAAATCGCTAAAATCCGAACAGAGAAAAGATAAAAATTATGATACGAGATATTATAAATCAAAATGAAGAAGCGCAACCTACTGACAGAACGTTAGGATTGCTACACCGGGACTTTCCGCAATGTTTCAATGCAGAAGGCAAATTTGATATAGCTGCTTTTCGTGAGCTACTAACTGACAAAGTAGACCTTATAAAGGAAGGTAGCGGCTTTAACTTTCTTGGCAAGAACTATGCCAGTCTGTTGGCCTCGATGGATACGACTACCGTATTAGTGCCCGATCTGGAACATAACAGCAAGCCGGAGAATATAAATAGTCAGAATGTGTATATCAGCGGCGACAATCTTGACGCGCTGAAGCATCTGGTAAAGTCGTATGCCGGTAGAGTGAAATGCATTTATATAGATCCACCCTATAATACAGGTACTGACGGATTTGTATATAATGACAAATTCAACTTTACAGTGGAAGAATTGCAAGAGAAATTGAGCATCGGTGAGGAACAAGCAAACCGTATTCTTGCAATGACAACCCGTGGTGCTGCTTCGCACTCAGCATGGCTTACCTTCATGATGCCCCGTCTGCAATACGCTAAAGACTTGCTCTCTGACGATGGAGTGATTTTTATCTCTATCGACGATAATGAGCAGGCTAACTTGAAGTTGCTGTGCGACCATGTGTTTGGAGAGGAAAATTTTGTGGCTCTATTCCCATGGCGGAAAAGAACGGCAAAGTCAGATGTTCCATTCGGAGTATCAAAAGATTACGAATGGATAGTATCATACGCCAGAACAGATTCTTTTTTGGCTGGTATCGATGGAAAGGGAAGAAAATATTACGAAACAGAAGATTTTCCCGGACAACCTTGGAGAGTGCATGATTTGACAAAGCAGACTACTGCATCGGAACGCCCCAACAGTTTTTTCACAATAAGGAACCCTCAAAACGGTAAAGAATATCCAGCAAACCCGAAACGTACTTGGTGCATTACACAGGACACATTTGATTCTTATTATGCACAAAAAAGAATCGTATTCCCCGGTGATTACGATTTCCTAAAAATAGATAAGCCCGTGCTCCGCTATTGGAAAGACAATGATATGCAAAAGGCTGGTGACCGCTTCGGACAATATGCCGTCAGCACTCATCTTCCATCCCATATCGGCATGAGCCAAGACGGAACAAAGGATTTAGACGAGCTTTTCAATGCCAAGATTTTCAGTTTTCCAAAACCTGTAAGTCTCATAAAACACCTTATAGATGGAGCTGTAGAAAAGGACAAAGATGAACCGATCATCATACTCGACTTTTTCTCCGGCTCGGGCACCACCGCACAAGCCGTAATGGAACTAAACAGTGTGGAAGATGGTTATAACTTACAGTACATCCTTGTACAATTGCCCGAAAAAATAAAACCAAACACAGAGGCATACAAAGAGAAGTATAAGACTATCGACCAAATCGGCCAAGAGCGTATCCGCCGTGCAGCAGCCAAGATAAAGTCGGAAAACCATGCCGATATAGATTATGGCTTCAAGCACTACACACTCCAGGAGCCGGACGAAAACACGCTTGACCGCATGGAAAAGTTTGTTCCGACTGATGCTTTTGGCAATGATTTAGTGAAAGCTTTCGGTAAAGAAACGGTTCTTGCCACATACGCCGTGCGCGACGGTTACGGACTGACACCGAAAATAGAACCGGTAAAGTTTGGCAACTATACAGCTTGGCTCTGCGGCAAACATCTCTATATGATAGACCAAGGGTTTGATATACTGGGAGATGATTTGACAGAGCTGGTTGATAAATACAACAAAGACCATTCGTTCACAGCCGATACCGTCGTTATCTTCGGTTATAGTTTTAACTTCGGCCAGACGGACGCCATAAAGAAAAATTTGGGTGCCATCACCGACCGCAGCCGCATAAATATAGATATTCGCTACTAAAACCACCTGCAAATTATGGAACTGAAATTAGAAAGCGGATTGCCGCACCAGGAGTATGCGGTAGAAGCCATCAGCGAGGTGTTCAAGCAGGTGGAGATAAATCAACAGGTGGCACATTACTCAAACCCTGTTATAGACCTTCGTTCAAACCGTTTTATTGGAAATATATACCGCATACAGCAAAGGGAGCGGCAGAATGTGGCGGAAAAATACAGAAACGAGCAGCCGGTGGGCAACACCTTGTGTCTGGACATCAAGATGGAAACAGGCACAGGCAAGACATACGTATATACACACACCATCTTTGAACTGCACAAACGTTATGGCATAAACAAGTTCATCATTGCCGTTCCAAGCATTGCCATCAAAGCCGGCACAAGCACTTTTCTGAACGAAACGTATGTCAAAGCACATTTTAAAAACACGTTGGGCTATGATGCGGAGATAAACGTGGGTGTGCTGGAAGCTGTGAAAAAACAGAAGAAAGGCAGGAAATATTTTCCTACCGCAGTGCGTGCCTTCGTGGAAGGATCAAGACTGAACAGAAACAAGATATATGTGCTGATAGTGAACAGTGCTTTGCTCACTACCGGCAAGATGCTCACACGCAATGACTATGATGTGACTATCGAAGGATACGACCGGCCGTTTGACGCACTGCGTTCCACACGTCCATTCGTAATCATTGACGAGCCTCACACTTTCTCGCGTGACCAGAAGGCATATAAAGCCATCATCAGCGAACTGACTCCGCAATGCATCATCCGCTTTGGTGCAACCTTCCCGATGACTACCATAGGCAAAGGGAAAAAGAAAACAACAGTACGCGATTATGAGCATCTGCTCTATGACCTTAATGCACAACGTTCATTCTCTTCGGGACTCATCAAAGGGGTAATGAAAGAGCACTTTGAACCCACTTCAACCATCAACGAGAAGGTAAAGATATTGGATATCAATGACAAAAAAGCGACTTTCCAACATATCACTCAAACCTCCAAGGCCAGTCATGTATTGAGTGTCGGAGATTCGTTGTCAATCCTAAGTCCCGAACTCACGGGGCTCACCATTACAGGTATCACAAAAGATTTGGTTATACTCAGCAACGGCATGGAGAAGCACAAAAAAGACGAGTTTGATGTGGACATATACACATCGTCCTATCAGGAAAGCATGCTCCGCCTTGCCATACAACGTCATTTTGAAACAGAACGTGACAATTTCCATAGAGAAAAAGGCAGAATTAAGACACTGGCTTTATTCTTTATAGACGACATACTCTCTTTCCGCGGAGATGATGAGGGCAACAATGCCTGGCTGAGAGATTTGTTCGACAGGCTGCTTGAAGCACAATTGAAAACAGAACTTCAAAAAGAAAATTCGCCCGGATATGCAACATACTTGCGTGCAAGCCTCAATGATCTTGCCGCTTGCAGGGCCGGCTACTTCGCACAAGACAACAGTGACCCGGACGATGCAGTGAAGAAGGAAGTGGATGACATATTGCACAACAAAACTGAACTGTTGTCGTTCGTAAACAAGAAAGGACAACCCAATACACGCCGTTTCCTCTTCTCGAAGTGGACATTAAAAGAAGGCTGGGATAACCCGAATGTATTTACAATAGCCAAATTGCGCAGCAGTGGCAGCGAAAACAGCAAACTACAGGAAGTGGGACGAGGATTGCGCCTGCCTGTGGATGAATATGGCAACCGGGTAAAAGACGAATCGTTCTACCTGAACTACATCGTAGACTTTACTGAACGCGACTTTGCAGACCGTTTGGTGATGGAGATAAATGAGGATATACAGACGGGTAGTATCACACACATATCCCTTGAAGATATGCGAAGAGTTGCAGCACTGCGTGGAACGGGAGAAATGGATCTGTTCATGGAATTGTATCAGAAAAAATATGTTCTTGACTTGGATCGCACACTTGACCCAACAAAGGTGATGGACTTGTTTACCGAATATCCTGAGTTTAACAATGTTACAGGTAAGGTAAAAGACCGCAACAAAGGTACAAAGGATGTGGTGAAAATACGCAAAGCCCGCTATGAAGAACTAAAAGAACTGTGGGCGCAACTCAACCGTAAATACATTGTATTTTACCAAAACGACATTGACCAGCAGATTAGAGCAGCATTACCCGGTATTTTAATAAATGATGTTTTTATACACCAATCCATACAAAGCCTGCGCCAGCAAGTGACAACGGCCGATGGTCAAGTTGTGACGATGCAGCAGGCTGGCCAGCAATACATTCTGGCAGGTAAAGAGATGCACTATAACGAGTTCCTGAAGCATGCATGCCGACAGACAAGCATACCGATGACTATGCTGCATTCCGCCATTTGTGAATATGCCAGAACGCACCCGATGGATGGATATATCAATGAATCATCACTGAGCGCATTTATCGCCAAGTTCAACGGATGGAAGATAAAGAACTTGCAAAACCTGGTGAAATATCGTCAGGCAAACTATTCGTCAAAATCAACAGCCTTTACCTATGCCGACGGTTCGCTGAAGGAAGAGGTGTTGCAGTGGACGATAGGCAAAAATGTACTAAACGCAGAACCTTCAAAAAAGTATCTGTATGACAAAGTGGTATACGACTCACCACTGGAAAAGGAGAATATCATGAATGAAGTCGACCATGTAATAGTGTATGGCAAAATTCCACAAAAGAGTATCTGTATTCCCAACATTACCAACGACCTTTACAGCCCCGACTTCATCTATGTGGTGCAACGTGCCGATGGCAAAAAAGAGCTGAACATTGTTATTGAAACTAAAGATATACCAAATGATGAAGCCAAGAGAACAGTCGAAGACGCGAAGATAAATAATGCAGAGCGGTTCTTCCAACAGTTAAAGATTGATGGATATGAAGTAAAATTCTGCCGCCAATTGCAGAACAAGAAAATGGCAAACATTATCAGCGAGTTATTAGAAGAAGACGCTTCGAACCCTATATAAACGAACAGAGATACGGTATATGCCCTGACACCTGCCAACAAGGGTCAGGGCATTTGATTTATTATTGTGACAGACAGCCCCATACCATGAGGAGAAAAATACCTCCTCCCCGCATTAATAACATAAAAAAAACGGTTCCTCTTTGTAACAACTTTCCCGCTTCCCCCGTCTATCTGATTGAAAGCGCTTTCAAAAACAAATTCAGTTATGAACAAAAACAAAATAAAACCATGAAAAAGTTTGTATTTACTCTATTGCTAGTCTTCGTCTGCCATCTGGGCTACGCCCAAAGCATCAACGGTCTTTTCAATGAATTCGGCAGCGAAAAAAATGCCGATTGTGTCAAAGTATCTTCTTTCATGATGTCTCTTGGAAAAATGTTCGCCGGACACGATGAAGACGCTGAGATAATAAGAAAAATAAAGTCAATAAAAGTACTGGACCTGGAATCTTGTACGGCAAGCGTAAAAGAACGGTTCAGTAAAAAAGTGAACAGGCTGAGCCTGAAGGGATACGATGAGCTGATGCGTGTAAACGATGAAGGCGAGAAAGTCCGCGTGCTGATGAAAACCAAAAAGGAAACTATCCGCGAACTGCTATTCGTATGCACGGGAAAAGAGGATTGTACACTGGTACAGATAAACGGAAAATTCACAAAGGAAGATATAGACAAATTAGTAAATCAGGAAACAAAGAAGAAGCATGGACGCCGCTGAGTTTAAACAACAATTCCTGCCTTACCACCGCAAACTCTACCGGACAGCCTTCCGGCTGACAGAAAACCCTCAGGAGGCGGAAGATATGGTGCAGGAGGCGTATCTGAAATTGTGGAACAAGCGCGATGAGCTGGCGGGCGTGCTGAACACCGAAGCCTACTGCGTCACCCTTGTCAAGAACCTGTGCTACGACGCCCTCCGCAGGAGCCGGCCCGATGAAGACGGACATGCACCCGAAGAGCTGAACCTCCCTACGGACACCAACATAGCGCGGGAAGTGGAACAACGGGATGAGGTGAACCAGGTACGCCGGCTCATCGGCAGACTGCCAGAGCAACAAAAGCGGGTGATTCTGCTCCGTGATGTCAATGACTGCTCCTTTGAGGAGATAGAGCAAGCCACAGGACTGAATGCCATCAACATACGTGTGTTGCTGAGCCGCGCCCGCAAAAAGATACGTGAACAATATAATGCAATAATGAACTATGAAAGTAAATGAAATAGAAAGACTATTGACCCGGTATTACGATGGAGAAACCAGCGAAACCGAAGAAAAGGAACTGAAACGCTTTTTTACCGAAGAGGACGTTCCGGCTCATTTACTTGCCGAGAAGGAAATCTTCATGCAACTGGCAGCACAGCCCGCTCCCGAAATACCGGAAGGACTGGAAAGCAGGCTGAGCCGCAAGATAGACCAATGGGACACAGGCGAAAGACGCACGCTGAAAATAAAAAAACATACACGGGTCCTCCGCTTGCAATGGATAGGGAGCATAGCCGCCAGCCTGCTCATCCTGCTCTCCGTAGGACTGTACCTATACAAGCCCTATCCGGCACCGCAAGATACCTGCGCCACCCCCGAAGAAGCATACGTACAGGCCCAGAAGGCACTTATCATGCTTTCCAGCAGCCTGAATAAAGGAATAGAAAAAGTGGAATCGGTGCAGGAAGCCACCGGAAAAATTCAAGAGAACGTAAACGAACAATTAAACCGATTAAATAACATAAAACAATGAAACGTACATATATCATTACCTTATTGCTCTCTCTGTGCTCACTGTTCACCTACGCACAGGACAGTTTTTTCGACAAGTTCGCTGATATGGACGGGGTAACCTCTGTCTATATCTCAAAAGCCATGCTCAGCCTGATGCCCGACATGAAAACGGAAGGGGTAAATATAGGCGAAGTAGCCTCCAAACTGGATAACATCCAGATTCTAAGTTGTGAAAAACCCGACATTATCGCCAAGCTGAAAAAAGAGACAGCTTTCATCAGTCCCAAGAACGGCTACGAGGAACTGATGCGCATAAACGATGAAGGCGAAAAGACCATCATTTATCTGAAACGGAACAAAAACAAAGAAAAGGAATTTGTATTGATGAGTCAGGAAAAAAATGAATTTACCATCATCGCCATCACAGGAAATCTGACCCTGCAAGAGATACAAGGCATCATCAACAAGGAGTAACTCCACACATCCCCCACCATAAGGCCTTTTCTCCCGCCTGCTAAGGTCTGAAGAAAGGATATATACTATCTCCATAGCACTATGGAGTTATCTCCAAAGCTTGCGGAGTTAACTCCAAAGGCTATGGAGATAACTCCGCAGGCTTTGGAGATAGTAACCGGACGGTCGGAAAGGCTTAACAATAGGGCTGCGAATGCTTACGTTATCTCCGGAAAAGGGTTATCCGCCCGTAGAAGCCCCGCCAATGAAGGAACTTATTTCTTTATCCGTTTTTGGGTAGGCAAAGTAAACTCATGCGCTTCGGTCACCGCCCCGTTGCTCTCTGTTGCAAAAACACGGAATTGCGCCTGGCCTGTTTTCAACTTCCTGCCTCCACGAATGGTGGCCGTGTACCTTATCTGATTCCCGACAGGCATATAGGCAATCTGAGCCGAAGGTGAAATCAAAATATGTTTCATGCCGCTCATTTCCTCTATTACCGGAGTAACATTGTAAGCGGGCACATCACCATCATTCACCACATCGAACACCAGTTTGCTGTCTTCTTCCGCATCAATAACATGGTTACGGTTATCATCGATAAAACGCAGGTTGATAATCCTCAATCCCGATGAAGGCTCATAAGAGGAAGTGTGCTCATACTGCGAAGAAGAAGGATAAGTCTTTACGTAATACTCCTCCACCTGATAAGTTTCCTCCCGAGGTGTAGTTATGGCATTTCCCACAGCAGCCCCCGTTACAGTTCCCAGCAGGGCGCCGAATTGCGAACCGTTGTATCCGCCGGCCCTGTCACCCACAATAGCGCCTAATACTCCGCCGATGGCCGCACCGGCTTGTACTGCCGCCGGATTGCCTTGCATTCCGGATGGTGAGCAAGCCGAAAGCAAAGCGGTCGGAATGCATAAAATGAATATCATTTTTCTCATACCCCAAGTAGTTTATAATCTTTATCAGACAGACAAATATACTTTTTCCTATTGACAATGGGTTCATCGGCTATGTTAAAATTTCATTTCCTGTCATGCATCCTCATCGGTCTAACCGCCATCATTCTGGATGGAAGGCTCTTCTTCCTAAAATGAAAAGATAAGTCTAAATAACACAAGAAACAGAAGGAGACGTTTTTTTTTCTATATATTTGCCGGAAAACAAATGAAAAGTTCTTCGCCATACCCTTGCATCGCCGCAGAAGGCTTCCCCTCTCCGCTGCAAAACCGCGCCCGGTATGGCAAGGAAATATTTATAACCTATCATTATGGAATTGAAAGCAAAATACGAACAGCGCATTGAACAGGCTGAGGCAGAACTCCGCCAGGTAAAAAATAAGATTCTCCGCATCAGCACGCTGAGGGTCTTGTTATTTGCAGCAGGGATTATAGGAACAATCTACTTCTATCAGGCAGGGACACCCACTATATGTCTAACCATAGCGGTCACTTTCGTTCCTTTTCTGGCATTGGTGAAGTATCACAACCGGTTGTTTTTCCGCAAAGACTGGCTGGAAACCTGCATACGGGTGAATAGTGACGAGCTTTCCGCACTGGCGGACAACTATGAGCCATTTGAGGACGGAAAGGAATTCACAAACCCGGCCCACAGGTATTCTTTTGACCTGGACTTGTTCGGAAGGCACTCCTTGTTCCAGGCCTTGAACCGTACCTGCACTTCATTCGGAAAGGAAAAACTGGCAGAATGGTTGCAAAATCATCTGGAGATAAAGGAAGAGATAATCCAACGGCAGGAGGCGACAAAGGAACTGGCTGCTTATTCCGATTTCCGGGAAACATTCCGGATCACCGGCCTGCTCTACAAAGGGGCGACAAGCGACCGCGAAGAAATTAAAGAGTGGACGGAAGCACCTGCCTATTTCAGCAAGAAATGGTGGAGCCGCCCGTTATTGGGAATCGTTCCCGGAGTCAACATCGTACTGGCTATGCTGGGAGTGGCGGGGGTCATTCCGATGACATGGTTCGGACTGGCCTTCGGACTGTTCGTGATAGGTAGTTTCGGACTGATAAAGCCTGTCAGCAACCTGCAAAGAGTGTATGACAAGAAATTACGTATCCTGTCTATCTACGCCGAACTGATCAGCCTGATAGAAAACCGGGAAATGAACGCTCCGCTACTCAGACACCTGAAAGCTGAATTCGGCATGAACGGGAAATCCACCACCCATATCTTGAAAGAGCTTTCACGGGAACTGGACAAACTGGACTTGCGCAACAACCAACTGCTATATGTCTTGCTGGAAGGTTCCATGTTCTGGCAACTCCGGCAGGTAATGCGCATTGAGCAATGGAGGCACAAATATGGAAAATATCTGCTCCACTGGCTGGACGTATTGGGTGACATTGATGCTCTTTGTTCTCTGGCGACATTTGCCGGCAACCATCCCGCATACACCTATCCGACCATTGCCGGCAAGCCTTTTGTATTCCTTGCAAAGGATATGGGACATCCCCTGATGCCTGCACGGCAATGTGTGACCAATGATGCCGATATCCCCTCAAGACCGTTCTTTGTCATCATCACAGGAGCCAACATGGCAGGAAAAAGTACTTATCTGCGTACAATCGGAGTGAATTATGTATTGGCATGTACCGGCTGCCCCGTATGCTGTTCCTCCCTTGAAATATATCCTGCCAAACTAGTGACAAGCTTGCGGACTTCCGATTCGTTGACAGACAACGAATCTTACTTCTTTGCCGAACTAAAACGATTGAAACAAATTATAGACCGCCTGAATAAGGGAGAGGAGTTGTTCATCATTCTGGATGAGATTTTAAAAGGAACCAACTCGATGGACAAGCAGAAAGGCTCATTCGCCCTGGTACGCCAACTGATGGAACTGAAGACGAATGGCATCATTGCCACACACGACCTGCTATTAGGGAAACTAATAGAATATTTCCCCAAAGAGATACGGAATTATTGCTTTGAAGCTGATATTACCAACGATGAACTGACTTTTTCATACAAACTCCGTGAAGGTATCGCACAAAATATGAATGCCTGCTTCCTGATGAAAAAGATGGGGCTAATCATCAACGACTAACCCCACCCGACAATTTATCACATTAACGTCTTAAGCAAATAAAGCAGACCTTCACAGGCACACCTTATTTCATAACATAAAGAGTCATAGAAAATCAAAATTCACTTGTTTCCAAGCAACGTACAAACGCACTTGCATCATCTCCCGTGAAATAAAACACAGAAGATGCAGGTTCGTATGTATAGGGGATGAAACGGAACAGCTGGGCCGCAACGAATTTCTTGTCCTGAGAAATCATATAGTCCATACGTACGTTTCCGTTTGTCTTTACTTTCACGTCATTCCTGGTTTCAAAACCTTTTTTCTCCAACGCATCCGTCAAAGCCTGTAAATCGCATACATCAAAGAAGCAGGTCCCTTCTTTAGCTACGCTGCCGGTAGGTGCATATACCCATTCCTTGCCTCGCCAGAAAAAGCGGAATACGGCCCACAGAAACAAAATGGTTCCACCGGCCATAAGCACCATGCTCATGGTGGATGAGGAATCCCCCATCTTTAAAGAGGTTGCAAATGCACCCGCACCTATCACACAAAGGATAGCGGATATGATAATAGAAGAAACACTAGTACGTTTTACGACATCAGGGTGTGTTGTTGAAAACAAGGTTGCTTCAGTAGAAACTGTATTACTCATAATAATTTAAATTTTATTCTTTACTAATTAAAAATACAATAATTCATACCAAGGTCACATCTCGCCAATCACCCGGCAAGACAGAACCATGAAAAACAAATTGGTAAAAGAATAAAAGCTAAATAAGAATGCGCCTCATACCAAAGATATAGTGCTCGCAAGCACTATCCCAGGGAAGGGAATAGGAAGAGGCATACACATGGGTATGACAGCTTGCAAGACTGGCCATCCGGGCGGCCATCTTACGCAACAAAATTTTGATAAATTGGGTAGTCTCCATGGAGGAAAAACGGTACATACGCTCTGCAGAGGCACTGACGCGATGTGCTAAAGTATGAGCGTCCCCAAACTCCATATCTGCTATTCCCTTATTGCTATCCAAGGGAATGACACGATCTTCATTGATGGAGTGCTGCGGAGTAGTATCCGTATGCTGTACAGTACATACCGTCATTGATGCAGCTGGAACTGCATCTACATATTCTGTTCCGGCAAAAGCCAAGGCAAACAGAAAAAATAATATGACTGTAACAAATCCTTTCATTGCTTACTGTTTGGTTTACAAAGATAACATAAATAGCGTTTTAGGTTTCATTTCATACAATAATTAACACATATCAAAGGTATTTTGTTTTAAGGGAGCTATGAAGGATTATCCAAAATTATGAAGGATCGGTTCTCAATTCCTTCATGGTTTCTTCCTGAAAAGCAACAGGTTACCTATCTATGACGGTTTTGAAGGAATTATTCGATGTTTCTAATTCCGACTTTAAATTAAAAGCTGTTCTTGTTCTGCATGCCTCGTCCGTATCAAAACTTTTGTAAACAGAACAAGTAATATGCATGTGGACAGAAGCCTCACAGCTTGTTTTCTCATTACTGCCGGTCAGGGCATAAAATAAAAAAAGCCACAGCTTTTATAGCTATGGCTTTTATATATATGATGATTACAGATTATTCAGCTTTAGGGGCTTCCTCTGTAGTTTCAGCTGCCGGTGCTGCAGGAGCTTCTGTAGCGGCTGCACTCTTCTTAGAACGACGAGTACGAGTTGCTTTCTTAGCAGTTGCAGTCTTAGCCATGTTTTCATCGTAATCTACCAATTCGATAAAGCACATTTCAGCATTATCACCCAAACGATGACCTGTTTTGATGATACGAGTATAACCACCCGGACGATCTGCTACTTTTACAGAGATTTCTTTGAACAACTCCGTTACAGCAAACTTATCTTGCAAGTTGCTAAATACAACACGACGTGAATTAGTTGTGTCGTCTTTAGATTTTGTAATTAAAGGCTCAACGAATTTCTTCAAAGCTTTAGCCTTTGCAACAGTCGTAGTGATTCTTTTGTGCTTGATCAAAGAACAAGCCATGTTAGATAACATAGCACTTCTATGAGAAGCAGTACGACCTAAATGATTGAATTTCTTATTATGTCTCATTTTTTATTCTTTATCTAATTTATATTTAGAGATATCGGTTCCAAACGACAGATTCAGACCCTCGAGCAAATCATCAAGCTCCGTGAGCGATTTCTTACCGAAGTTTCTGAACTTCAACAGATCTGTCTTGTTGAACTGTACCAAGTCACCCAATGTTTCCACATCGGCAGCTTTCAAGCAGTTCAAGGCACGAACTGAGAGGTCCATATCAACAAGCTTAGTCTTAAGCAGCTGGCGCATGTGCAATACTTCTTCATCAAATTCTTCATTGCCGTCCACATCGGATGTTTCAAGAGTAATCTTTTCATCAGAGAACAACATGAAATGATAAATCAATATTTTAGCGGCTTCTTTCAAAGCTTCCTTCGGGTGAATGGAACCATCGGTAGTAATTTCCAATACCAGCTTTTCGTAGTCAGTCTTCTGTTCAACACGGAAGTTTTCCACCTGATATTTTACATTACGTATCGGTGTGTAAATAGAATCGATAGGAATTACATTAACATCGGTACAATATTCGCGGTTTTCGTCGGCCGGAACATACCCTCTACCTTTATTAATGGTAATGTCCATCTGCATTGTTGCTTTTGAATCTAAATGGCAAATAACCAATTCAGGATTTAACACTTCAAATCCAGTCAAATACTTACTTATATCACCTGCCTTAAATTCACTAGAATTCTCAACGGTAATGCTTACCTTTTCATTTTCGAACTCTTCTACTACTTGCTTAAATCTGACTTGCTTCAGATTTAAGATAATGTTGGTCACGTCTTCTTTAACACCGGATACAGATGCGAACTCATGTTCTACACCTTCGATCTTAATCGTGTTGATTGCAAATCCTTCCAATGAAGAAAGAAGAATACGGCGTAAAGCATTACCTACGGTAATACCGAAACCGGGTTCGAGTGGACGGAACTCAAATTTTCCAAATCTGGAGTCCGCTTCCAACATTAATACTTTATCAGGTTTTTGAAATGCTAATATCGCCATGAAATTAA
>CAPAOL010000057.1 GCA_948579315.1 uncultured Phocaeicola sp. | reverse complement strand
TATATCGCGCCGCTACAACCAACTACCTTTGCTGCGATCAAGCCCTGGAGGATTCGAAGGGAGCTGGCCGTATAGGACTTACCCGTTTTGCGGTTGCAAAGGTAGACATTTTTATGTATTCTGCAATAGCTACAGACAACTTTTTTACCAACAAAACACTAACAAGCTACGTTTCAAGCAATTAAAATTGCAAAAAAATATTCGTGCAGCAACTTCCCCTGCTTTATTAACTTTAACAACCAGATTTTCCCTACCAACCGATATTATTTGTACCTTTGTGCGCAATTTATAAATGAAGATGACAGAGAACAGAAGCTATTTACAAAAATATGCCATGCATTTTGGCACGTACATGGGAATCTATTGGATATTGAAGTTCATATTATTTCCGCTGGGATTCCACATACCTTTCCTTTCGTTTTTATTTCTAATCCTGACATTATCCGTACCATTTATCGGATATTATTATGTGAGAATGTACCGGGATAAAATTTGTGGGGGAAGTATCCAATTTTCGCATGCCATGCTCTTCACCATATTTATGTATATGTTTGCTTCTCTATTGGTAGCCGTGGTCCACTATGCCTATTTCCAATTCATTGATCACGGATTTATCGTCAACTCTTATATCCAACTGTGGGACGAGTTGATGGTCAACACCCCGGCTCTGATAGAAAACAAAGAAGTGATAAAAGAAACGATAGATGCCGCCCGTTCGCTTACTTCCATCAATATCACCATGCAGTTATTGTCATGGGATGTACTTTGGGGAAGTATTCTGGCCATCCCTACCGCATTGATGGTAATGAAAAAGGCCAAACCGGAATATGACGGACCCGTTCAATCATAAGTTATAAATCATAAACCATCATTCGTACAATGGATATATCAGTTGTAGTCCCATTATTCAATGAAGAAGAGTCACTGCCCGAACTCTATGCTTGGATAGAACGGGTCATGCAAGCCAACGGATTCTCATTCGAAGTGATTTTCGTTAATGACGGAAGTACCGACCATTCATGGGAAGTGATCGAAAAGCTGAAAGCTCAATCGGAACATGTAAAAGGTATCAAATTCCGCCGTAACTATGGCAAATCACCCGCGCTCTACTGTGGATTCGCAGAAGCCGAAGGAGACGTAGTCATAACGATGGATGCCGACTTGCAAGATAGCCCGGATGAAATCCCCGAACTCTATCGGATGATTACCGAGGACGGTTACGACCTGGTTTCCGGCTGGAAACAGAAGAGATATGACCCTATTTCGAAAACCCTGCCGACCAAGTTGTTTAACGCAACCGCCCGCAAAGTGTCGGGCATCAAAAACCTGCACGACTTCAACTGCGGTCTGAAAGCATATCGAAAAGAGGTAATAAAGCACATCGAAGTCTATGGCGAAATGCACCGTTATATCCCTTACCTGGCAAAGAACGCCGGATTCAAGAAAATCGGTGAAAAGGTGGTACGCCACCAGGCGCGCAAATACGGCACGACAAAATTCGGGTTAAACCGTTTCGTGAACGGATATCTGGATTTATTGTCTCTTTGGTTTCTTTCCCGATTCGGCATCAAACCGATGCATTTCTTCGGACTGTTGGGCTCATTGATGTTTCTCGTCGGAATGATTTCCGTCATCATCGTAGGTGCCAGTAAATTATATGCCATGTCCAACGGTCTCCCCTACCGACTGGTGACCGACTCTCCCTATTTCTATTTGTCACTGACGGCAATGATTATAGGTACCCAATTATTCTTAGCCGGCTTCCTTGGCGAATTAATCTCCCGCAATGCACCGGAACGGAATAACTATCAGATAGAAAAGAAAATTTGATTCACATTCAATAAGCTGACTATGAAGAATTTAATTCGTATCTTTCTCCTTTTGACAATCGTTGGCGGTGCAGTCAACCTTCACACCTCGTGCTCGGACGAGAACGATTGCTCGTTGGCAGGACGTCCGATGATGTATTGCACGTTCAAGACCATTAACCCGGACGATAAGACCATCGTACTCAATGATACGCTCGATTCGCTGACTATCAGAGCCATAGGAACCGACTCCATCATTCTTAACAACGAAAAGAAGGTACATACATTAATGCTACCATTACGCTATACGAGTGATACCACTGTATTTATTCTCCAATTCGACCCCAAACGTAAACCGGAGAATGTAGATACATTATACATCGTACAACAGAACACGCCTTACTTTCAATCAATGGAATGCGGATATATGATGAAACAAAACATCATCAGTGCCAGATTCGGGAATAAAGCAAACAGTTCGGAGACGATAGATTCTATCTATTTACGAAATAAAGAAGCCAATACAAATGAAATCGAGAATCTACAGATATTCTTTAAATATCGCGACCGCACCCCGGAAACGACTGATTAGCCTGCTTCTGCTCTTCTGTATCGGGCTTCCGTTGCTGGCACAACAGCAGCGCCCCACCCATACCCCCAAAAGAGACCAGAAAAAGAAAGAGGTTGCCGAGATAGATACCATTCCGCTATACAATGGTACGTATATCGGTGTGGATTTATACGGCATCGGAAACAAACTTCTGGGAGGCGACTTTATGAGTTCAGAAGTCAGTGTGGGCGTCAATCTTAAAAACAAATTCATCCCTACCTTTGAGTTTGGTATGGGAGGAACAGACACTTGGAGCGAAACAGGTATACACTATAAGAGCAAAATGGCTCCCTTCTTCCGCATCGGTGTGGATTACAACACCATGGCAAAGAAGAAAGAGAAGAACAGCTATTTATATGCGGGGCTTCGCTATGCATTCAGTTCATTCAAATATGATGTATCCACAATGCCGGCAGACGATTCTATCTGGGGAGATGCGGTAGGCAACCCCAGTTTAGGAGATGATTACTGGGGCGGAAGCATCCCTTTCAGCCACTTGGGAATGAAAGGTTCCGTACAATGGCTGGAAATTGTTTTAGGCGTTAAAGTACGTATCTACAAAAACTTCAACATGGGGTGGTCGGTACGTATGAAATACAAAACCAAAGCATCTACCGGAGAATACGGAAATCCATGGTACGTGCCCGGCTACGGAAAGTTTAAATCAAACAATATGGGAATCACTTATTCCCTTATTTACCAATTGCCTCTTTAGAATATAATGACAGGACTAGAGATTTGGTTGCTTGCAATAGGTCTGGCGATGGATTGTTTCGCTGTCTCCATTGCAAGCGGTATCATTTTGAAGCGTACCCGATGGAAACCCATGCTAATCATGGCTTTTACATTCGGACTTTTTCAAGCAATCATGCCTTTTATCGGATGGATGTTCGCCAAAAGCTTCAGCCATTTCATAGAAAGCATAGACCATTGGATTGCCTTTGCCATTCTTGCCTTCCTTGGCGGCAGAATGATTTGGGAATCTTTCAAAGAAGAAGAGTGCTGCCAGCTATTCAACCCGACCAGCCTGAAAGTGGTATTCACGATGGCCGTTGCAACGAGTATCGACGCACTGGCAATCGGTATTTCGTTTGCCTTTTTAGGTGTGCAAAGTTATCATGCAATCCTGTCCCCTATCCTTATCATCGGACTTGTTTCCTTCGTCATGTCACTCATCGGTCTGCTCTTTGGTATCCAATGCGGCTGTGGCATCGCCCGAAAACTGAAAGCAGAGTTATGGGGAGGCATCATTTTGGTCCTCATCGGACTAAAGATATTAATTGAACATTTATTTCTCCAATAAAATGAGTTTTCTCATCCAAAAGAAGAGCGTATGAAAACAAAGAAAAATTTCCTTTGGCTGGCTTTCCTGATTTCAGCAACCACCTGGATATTAGTCAGGCATAATCAACAAGCCGGCTATTATAGCGTCAAAGGTTTGGTATTTGGGACGGTATACAAGATTACTTACCAGCATGACGGTAATTTAAAACCGGAAATAGAAGCCGAGCTGAAACGCTTCGACCAATCTCTGTCTCCATTTAACGACAGTTCAGTTATCAGTCGCGTCAACCGCAACGAGGAATTAGTTACCGATAACTTCTTCCGGAAATGCTTCAACCGCTCGATGGAAATTTCCCGCGAGACAAACGGTGCTTTCGATATCACAGTAGCTCCTCTTGCCAACGCCTGGGGATTTGGTTTCAAAAAAGGTGCTTTCCCTGATTCAATCATGATAGACAGCCTGCTGCAAATCACCGGATATGAAAAGGTGAAAATGGAAAGTGACAAAGTAATCAAACAAGATCCGCGCATCATGTTGAGTTGCAGTGCGGTCGCCAAAGGGTATTCGGTAGATGTAATAGCGCAACTGCTCGACCGGAAAGGCATAAAAAACTATATGGTAGACATCGGCGGAGAGGTGGTTGTGAAAGGCAAAAACCCCTCCAAAGGCTTATGGCGCATCGGAATCAATAAGCCCGTCGACGATTCGCTGTCCGTAAACCAAGACTTACAAACCATACTTGAACTTTCGGATGTAGGTTTGGCTACTTCAGGAAATTACCGCAACTATTATTACAAGGACGGAAAGAAATATGCTCATACCATCGACCCGAGAACGGGTTATCCGGTACAGCACAGCATCTTGTCGTCCACCGTAATCGCTAAAGACTGCATGACTGCCGACGCCCTGGCCACCGCCTTCATGGTGATGGGACTAGAAGAAGCGGAAGCTTTCTGCAAAGCGAATCCGGAGATTGACGCCTACTTTATTTATAGTGGAGAAAACGGCGAGTTCCATACTTTCTACACGGAAGGAATGAAAAAACACATAGCGAAATAGAGCTCCGCTTCTTTTCTTTCACTCTCTTCACATGAGGATAAGTCTCAAGCTATCAACCGTTTCGTGTGATTACTCAAAGAAATATGCTTCTTCACATCCTTCACAGTCATTACCGTGAAGGATGTGCCGCATCTCTGGATACGCCATAATAACCGGGAGCAGGCACATACATCGGCTGATTGCGCAAACCGATATTCACCAACTTTCCTTCTCCACGCAAACGTACCAAATGCGTTTTGGCCGTAGTACGTGCCAAACCACACACTTCCTGAAAATCACGGCGGGTCATCATCTGATGTTCGGCAAAATATTCTTTCAACCGCATATCAATCTCCACCTCTGACACCTTCTCCGAATGGCGGACATACTTGGACTGACTGGCACGGACACCCACAAAATGCCCTTTCAGATTACTGTCAGGACGAAACCGGACAGTTTTGAAAGCCACCTTATTAGTCTTATGCGGAGTGTTGCGAGTCACTTTCCCCGTAGCCTCCAAAGTGGGATAAAAATAACCGATCCCCTCGATATGTACTTCTTTCCCCTCACGCAACGACTCGCCAAGAATATTCGATAAGTTATCAAGCACATTCTTTACATCGCCCACAGTCAACGAACTGTAGTCATGAATCTTGTAACAAAGAGCATCCGTATCTACCTTTCCATTCATAAAGATACGTGGATGCAACGTTGCTTCTTCTTCCGAAGAAGCATTCGGATTTTCATACCAATCAAACACAATAGCCATTACTTCTTATTAATTTAAATGTGTAACTTCATTATAGGACAACTTTAATCGGCTATTCGGACGACTGGAATCGGCTGTTCAGTCAACTATTGTCAGCCAACCGGACAACTCCAGTCGGCTTTTCCTAAACAAGCGTTAAAGATACGACAAAACAACGACTTATCCGCATAAAAAAGCCTGTTTTTCATTTCAGGAGAAAATAAACTTTTTCTTAGTTAAATACTTGCAAACCCCATATCTCATGTTATACCTTAGCAGCATCAACCGGTCGAAAAAACAACATTTATTCATTTAATAAGAAGAAAAATATGAAGACATTAGAATATAACTCAAAACGTTTGGCGAAAAGAATACGAGTATTGATGAAAGAATCGCCAAACACCGTCGTTGCACCGAATGCACCGACGAACGTACCGAAAATGCAAGAAACAGATGAACAGGAAGCATACAAACAGGAAGTACATAAACCACCCGTCCTTCTGACGCAACAAGTGATTGACTTTTTGAAAGTTCGGTATGACTTCCGCTACAACCTGCTGACCGAAGAGACCGAATTCCGCCCCTCCTGCCAACGGGAAATTCCTTTCTGCCGCATAAGCAAGCGGGAACTGAACGCTTTCTGCCTGGAAGCACACAAAGAAGGAATCAATTGTTGGGATAAGGACCTTCAAAGGTACATCTACTCTACCCTGGTGGAAAGCTACCACCCCTTCCGGCTTTACATGAACGAACTACCCGCATGGGACGGAACGGACCGGTTAAAGCCCTTGGCAAAGCGAGTGTCCGACCTTCCTATATGGATAAAAAGCTTTCACACCTGGCTGCTCGGACTGGCCGCCCAATGGCTGGGCGTGAACCAGACCCAAGCAAACAGCGTAGCCCCGATACTGATCAGCAAAGAGCAGGGACGCCATAAATCCACTTTCTGCCGCATGCTGATGCCGCCATAACTGGCGCGTTATTATTCGGATAACCTGAAACTAACCGCACAAGGCAACCCCGAACGTCTGCTTGCCGAGATGGGATTGCTAAACATGGACGAATTTGACAAATTCGGAGCACAAAAGATGCCCTTACTGAAGAATCTGATGCAAATGTCCAGCCTCAACATCTGCAAAGCCTATCAGAAAAATTTCCGGGCGCTACCTCGCATCGCTTCGTTCATCGGAACGAGCAATCGGACGGACTTACTGTGCGATCCGACGGGCAGCCGCAGATTCATCTGTATTGAAGCGGAACATGATATCGACTGTAGCGGAATTGAACATGCACAAATCTACGCCCAACTGAAAGAAGAATTGCTTGCAGGCGCCCGCCACTGGTTCAATAAGGAGGAAGAACATGCTTTGCAACGCCATAACATGGCATACTATCGCGTGAATCCCATAGAAGACATTGTGCGCAACACATACGCACCTGCCACGTCGGGTGACCCGGATTGCCTGTCGCTCTCCGCCACTATCATTCATCAGGAACTGAAAAAGAAGTTTCCAGCTGTGCTACGGAGCTGTACTCCTATCCAATTGGCGCAAGTGCTGACTGCCACGGGGATTGTCCGGCAACACACACGACTGGGAAATGTATATTCGGTGAAGAGGGTGAAGGATGGTGAAGGGTAAAAATAGTGCCGTTCATTCACAGTTACTTCCTGTGAATGAACGGATAAACTTTAGGTGAAGAGAGTGGAGAACGGTTTATAAAAATAAAGTACATTAGTCAAGAACAAGCAACTGCGACTACAAAACTGTAAGTGTAATACTTGGACATTCAGATATCACTACTACATTAAATCTCTATGTCCATCCAAACATGGAACAGAAGAAACGATGCATTGATAAGGTTTTTAAATCTATCAAGTAATTAAAAATAGGATAAGGCTAACAAAGTATAGCACTTATCCTATAATCTTATATTCCTTAAAAGATTTTATTTCATAAACACAAAATACACCGCCGCAATCAAACAAACGAACGCCGCCAAATGATTCCAATGCAACGCTTCACCCTTGAAAAATACAGTTGTAAACACTGTAAAAATAACAAGTGTTATCACCTCTTGGATGACTTTCAGCTGCATCAACGAAAATGGACCTCCATTGCCTATAAAGCCGATGCGATTCGCCGGTATCTGACAGGAATATTCAAAAAAAGCGATTGCCCAACTGAACGCAATCACACCGATCAGCGGAAGAGCAGCGAACCAGCTGTACTCCTGTTTCATCTTTAAATGTCCGTACCAGGCGAATGTCATAAAGACATTGGATACAATCAACAACAAAATGGTATATACTCCTTTCATAACAATCTATTCAAATTTATCTGTTCAATCTATTTTATCCGGTAATAATTCTTCCTGTACATTGGTCATGCTCCCCCAAAGGCTGTAACGTGCCTCCGGATTCATCGCTTCCAGTTGCCGCAAAACACCTTTCATATCACTTCGGCTGGATTGCGATTCATAAGGGCAGTTTTTCACTTGCTTCCGATAACCATGTAAAGCCGCCAATTCTACCAAATCAGCTTCGTGAACCAGACACATCGGACGAATAATTGTCATATCAAACTTCTTCATCACCAACCGGGGCGGCATAGTACCGAACGCTCCCTGATAAGTGATATTCATCAATAAAGTTTCCAAAATATCATCCATGTGGTGACCGAGAGCGATTTTATTGCATCCGTGCTCCTTGGCAACAGTAAACAAAGCTTTCCGACGGTTCCATGAGCAGAGGAAACAGGGAGATTTACGTGTATCGGTAGCAGGATCAAAGGCAGTCTCATACTGTACAAAGGGAACTTCATACGCCTCGCAGTGCGCTTTCAAATATTCCGTATCGCTCTGATAAGGAATATTCTTCATCACTACATGAACGGCAACGACAGAAAAACGAGGCTTATGGATACGCGCGCGTTTACCCAACAGCTCAACAAGCGCCAACGAATCTTTTCCTCCTGACAGTCCGATAAGGATTTTGTCTCCTTCTTCTATCAATCCGTATTGCACCACTCCTTTACTAAACCGCCGTTCAATGCGGCGAATGGCTTTCTCTTCTTCCGTAAATTGTGTCATATCTTTGAAAATCGGCTGCAAAAGTAAGCGAAAAGAATGATTTAAAGAAGAATTAACATAATAGAATCACTGAAAAAGGGTTTATTTCTAATAAATTTGTACTTTTGAACAATTGATAAAAGGACGGGTGCCCGAAAGCAGTAATGTTTTCAATCTACCCGCCACTCATAAACGCTCAAAACGATGAAAAGAAAATATATTCTATTTTTAATTTGCAGCCTCTTCCTTTGCGAAGTATCTGCACAAACGCTGGAACAGGCACGCACCTTATTTAATAAAGGTGACTATGAAAAAGCCAAACCCGTCTTCGAAAAGTATGCTAAATCACAACCGTCGAACGGGAATTATAACTATTGGTATGGCGTATGTTGCCTGAAAACCGGAGAAGCGGAAGAAGCAGTGAAACCTCTTGAGATAGCAGTGAAAAAACGTGTTACCAGCGGACAACTCTATCTGGGACAAGCATATAATGAAACATATCGTTTCGAAGATGCAGTAAACTGTTTTGAAGAATATATCGCAGATTTAAGTAAACGGAAGAAATCGACGGAAGAAGCGGAGAAACTTCTGGAAAAGAGCAAAGCTGACCTTCGGATGTTGAAAGGAGTGGAAGATGTATGTATCATTGACAGTTTCGTTGTAGACAAGGCGACTTTCCTCCATGCATACAAGATTAGTGAAGAATCGGGTAAATTGTTTACCTTCAATGATTTCTTCAAGACAGAAGGAGAGCATCCGGGAACTGTCTATGAAACAGAAATTGGAAATAAAATCTATTATAGCGAAAAGGGCGAGAACGGTAATCTTGACATCTTCTCAAAAAACAAATTGCTGAATGAATGGAGTGATGGACGCCCGTTGCCGGGCAGCATCAACGCTTCCGGAAACGCAAATTATCCGTTCGTTCTATCGGACGGAGTCACCGTTTACTATGCCAGCGATGGCGAAGGACTGGGAGGCTACGACATTTTTGTCACCCGTTACAACACGAATACCGACACTTATCTTGTTCCGGACAATGTAGGTATGCCGTTCAATTCACCGTACAATGATTATATGTACGTCATTGACGAATACAGCAATCTCGGATGGTTTGCTTCCGACCGTTTCCAGCCCGAAGGAAAGGTATGTATTTATGTGTTCATTCCTAACACTTCCAAACAGACTTATAATTATGAAGCAATGGAACAGCAACAGATCATTCGTCTGGCACAGATTCATTCGCTGAAAGAAACCTGGAAAGACAAACAAACTGTAACCGAAGCATTGCAACGTCTGGAAGCTGCCATCAGTCATAAGCCCAAAGAACGCCGTGCGATGGACTTTGAATTTGTCATTGACGATCATACGACTTACTATCTGATGAGCGACTTTAAATCCGCAAAAGCAAAGTCTCTTTTCCAGCGTTACCAGCAAATGGAGAAAGACTATTATCAACAAGAAGAAAAGCTGAATAGCCTGCGTCAACAATATGCCGGTGCCAACCAACAGGGGAAAGAGAATATGGCTCCTGCCATCCTCGACCTCGAAAAGCGGGTACTGCAAATGTCCAAAGAGTTGGATACTCTTGAAGTGAATGTACGCAATGCGGAAAAAACAAAATAAATTAATAACTCTGAACTATGGACATACTCATTATCGCCGTTCTCATTATTGTCGCAGTCATACTGTTTCTGGTAGAACTGTTCGTCATCCCGGGCATTAGCCTGGCGGGAATTTCTGCACTGGTTTGTATTCTTTATGCCAACTACTATGCATTTGCCAATTTAGGTATGGCAGGAGGATTTATCACTCTTGGTATATCGGCGTTTGCCTGTATCGGATCATTGATCTGGTTTATGCGATCGAAAATGCTGGACAAACTGGCATTAAAAAAGGATATTGATTCGAAAGTAGACCGTAGCGCAGAAGAAAGCATCAAAGTTGGTGATACAGGAATCAGTACCACACGTCTGGCACAAATCGGATCTGCCGAAATCAACGGAAAAATTGTGGAAGTAAAATCAATAGACGGATTCCTCAATGAAAAGACTCCGATTATTGTAAGCCGTATCACCGACGGTACAATCATGGTTGAAAAACACAAAGAATAATATTCACTTAATAATAACATCAATGGAATCATCTTTCTACTTGCCTATCTTTCTGATAGCCGGAGGTATTATCTTCTTGATAATATTTTTCCATTACGTGCCGTTCTTCCTTTGGTTGTCGGCAAAAGTGTCGGGAGTTAACATCTCGCTGATACAACTATTTTTAATGCGTATACGTAACGTTCCGCCGTACATCATCGTGCCGGGAATGATCGAGGCTCACAAAGCCGGTCTGAAAAACATTACCCGTGATGAACTGGAAGCCCATTATTTGGCTGGCGGACATGTAGAAAAGGTAGTTCACGCCTTGGTATCCGCATCGAAAGCGAATATCGAATTACCTTTCCAAATGGCTACTGCTATCGACCTTGCAGGACGTGATGTATTCGAAGCTGTACAGATGTCTGTAAACCCGAAAGTAATCGACACGCCTCCTGTTACGGCTGTTGCAAAAGACGGTATTCAGCTGATAGCCAAAGCACGTGTTACAGTACGTGCCAACATTCGTCAGTTGGTCGGTGGTGCAGGTGAAGATACGATCCTTGCCCGTGTAGGCGAAGGTATCGTTTCATCTATCGGTTCTTCTGAAAACCATAAATCGGTCCTTGAGAATCCGGATTCGATCTCTAAACTTGTACTTCGTAAAGGTTTGGACGCAGGAACGGCTTTCGAGATCTTGTCTATTGATATTGCGGACATCGATATAGGTAAGAACATCGGTGCTGCTCTGCAAATTGACCAGGCTAACGCAGATAAGAACATCGCACAGGCAAAAGCCGAAGAGCGCCGTGCCATGGCAGTTGCTTCCGAACAGGAAATGAAGGCAAAAGCACAGGAAGCCCGTGCCAAAGTGATCGAAGCAGAAGCTGAAGTTCCTAAAGCAATGGCGGAAGCTTTCCGCAGCGGCAACTTAGGTATCATGGATTATTATCGCATGAAGAATATTGAAGCTGACACCTCCATGCGCGAGAATATCGCCAAGCCGGCAACAGGCAATGCAGGCAGTCAGCCATTGAGCAAATAATCGTCACACAAACGCCGGAATCTGATTTCATTTCAATTGTAAGATGCACTCCCCCTTGCTAAAGGAAAAAGATAGAGGCTTCTTCTGAACTTAAATCCGGTTCCGGCGTTTCTATTTATAGATACAAATCCTATTATAAAACTAAAACCTTTCAATAACATGAAAAAGTACTTTCCATCCTCTGAATTGATTATCAATGAAGACGGTTCAGTATTCCATCTTCACGTAAAGCCCGAATGGTTGGCAGACAAAGTAATTCTGGTAGGTGACCCCGGACGTGTAGCACTCGTAGCTTCTCATTTCGAAAACAAAGAATGTGAAGTGGAAAGCCGCGAATTCAAAACCATCACGGGTACTTATAAAGGTAAACGGATTACAGTGGTTTCTACAGGAATCGGCTGCGATAACATTGACATCGTGATGAATGAACTAGATGCACTCGCCAATATAGATTTTAATACCCGCGAAGAAAAGGATCAGTTTCGCCAGCTGGAATTAGTACGTATCGGCACATGTGGCGGATTACAACCCAATACTCCTGTCGGAACATTTGTGTGCTCGCAAAAGTCTATCGGCTTCGACGGATTGCTGAATTTCTATGCCGGACGCAATGCAGTATGCGACTTACCTTTTGAACGTGCGTTCCTCAATCACATGGGTTGGTCGGGAAATATGTGCGCTCCTGCCCCTTATGTCATTGATGCTAGCGAAGAACTGATTGACCGGATTGCCAAAGAGGACATGGTACGTGGAGTAACAATAGCTGCCGGAGGTTTCTTTGGTCCGCAGGGACGTGAACTTCGTGTTCCATTAGCAGATCCGAAACAGAATGACAAAATTGAATCTTTCGAATATAAAGGCTATAAGATTACCAACTTCGAAATGGAAAGTTCGGCTTTGGCAGGACTTAGCCGGTTAATGGGACACAAGGCGATGACTGTCTGTATGGTGATAGCCAACCGACTTATTAAAGAGGCCAATACAGGATATAAGAATACAATTGATACACTAATTAAGACTGTACTTGACAGAATATAGAGGTACGCTCTTCTGAAAGAATAAAATTGTAATCGTTAGAATAGAATTATAGAGCTGTCTAACAAGTTCCAAATATTGAATTTCCCCCACGCTATATCTATTTGTAGCGTGGGGGGAAATTCTTAATAAGGGACTTGTTAGGCTGCTCTATTTTTTATCATTTAGTCTATATTCAACATAGTGTCACTATGAAACCGTGATAGCAACGCTATGATACGATTATAGTGACGTTATCCAAGGAGGATAGCGTCACTATATCACACAGTTATTTTTAATTTGATTTTTATCAATAACCAATCGTAAATCTCTCCTGATGATGTTTCGGATATTCTAATTCATCAATCATTGCGAAAGCGTAATCTTCGACAGAGATATGCCTGTTTCCTACGATGCCTACAACCATATCATCTTTTCCTAACCGACAACATCCTGTACGTACTCCCCTACCCCAATTCTGAAAAGAAGCCTTTGCCCGTAATGATATCATACTCCCACAAAGCTATTTGATGAGCTACAAGCACAGAAAGTATTTCCTAGTAGTTTTCTCGTATGAGTTCGCTTTTCTCATTCGGAGAATATAAATTGATCGCTAGTGCCATAAGCATTATTGTTCTATTTTGTTTGGTATACCACTGTACGACAGTAAACATAAACAAATAAAGCACAAGTTGTGCTCAATTTTCTATTTTTTACTTAGAAACAATTATCTTTGCTCATCCAAAAAGAAAAAACAATGAATCAAGATACGATCTGCGCTATCGCTACCGCCCAGGGCGGTGCTATCGGAAGCATCCGCGTTTCCGGTCCGGAAGCTATTTCTATCACGGGCAGCATATTCAAGCCCGCCAAGACTGGTAAATTATTGAGTGAGCAAAAACCATATACTTTGACATTCGGACGTATTTATGACGGGGACGAGATTATTGACGAAGTACTCGTCAGTCTTTTCCGTGCTCCTCATTCATACACGGGAGAAGATAGTACGGAAATCACATGCCACGGTTCTTCTTATATTCTCCAGCAAGTGATGCAACTGCTTATCAAGAATGGTTGCCGCATCGCCCAACCAGGAGAGTATACGCAACGTGCCTTTCTCAATGGAAAGATGGATTTAAGTCAGGCAGAGGCTGTGGCGGACTTGATCGCTTCTTCATCTGCTGCCACCCATCGTTTGGCTATGAGCCAGATGCGAGGTGGTTTCAGCAAAGAGCTGACGGAGTTACGCAACAAATTGCTGAATTTCACCTCTATGATTGAACTAGAGTTGGATTTCAGCGAAGAGGATGTGGAATTTGCCGATCGTTCGGCATTGAGAAAGCTGGCAGATGAAATCGAACAGGTCATTTCCCGGTTGGCTCATTCTTTTAGTGTTGGTAATGCTATTAAGAACGGTGTTCCTGTGGCTATTATCGGTGAAACGAATGCCGGAAAATCGACTTTACTGAATGTATTATTGAATGAGGATAAGGCGATTGTCAGTGATATCCATGGAACAACGCGTGATGTGATTGAAGATACTATCAACATCGGAGGAATCACTTTCCGTTTCATTGATACTGCCGGAATCCGGGAAACCAATGATGCGATCGAAAGCCTTGGTATCGAACGTACTTTCCAAAAGTTAGATCAGGCAGAGATTGTTCTTTGGATGGTAGATGCTATAAATGCTGCTTCTCAAACCGAACAGTTATCAGAGAAGATTATTCCGCGTTGCGAAGGAAAACATTTAATTGTTGTATTTAATAAGGCTGATTTGATCGAAGACAAGCAAAAAGAGAATTTACAGTCTTTATTAAAAAACTTCCCCAAAGAATCTACGGAATCTATTTTCATCTCGGCCAAACAACGAGAGAACACAAGTGAGCTACAAAAAATGCTTATTGATGCCGCACACTTGCCTACAGTGACACAGAATGATATTATTGTGACAAATGTAAGGCATTACGAAGCGTTAAATAAAGCTTTGGAAGCTATTCATAGAGTACAAAGCGGACTTGATTCGCAGATTTCCGGAGATTTTCTTTCACAAGACATACGAGAGTGCATCTTCTTTATTTCGGACATTGCTGGTGAGGTTACGAATGATATGGTACTTCAGAATATCTTTCAACATTTTTGCATCGGAAAATGATGTACTGAAAAGAAAAGCTAAGAAAGAGAAAATATAAGTCCGTAAAACGCGCAAAATCAGCGATTTTTGAAAGATTTATATTTTCTCTTTTTCTCCGTTTTTTCTGTCTGTTTTCATATTTTTATTGTATTTTTGTCCCCAGATTGTGCCCCGAAAATTTACGAGGGACAAAATTCTGTCCCCCGGGAATCACGAAATAGACAACTTTATCAACCCCACAATAAAAATAGGAAGCAGGCTATGGCAAAGAAAACAACGAATCAAAAAGAACCCGTCAAACTTCGAGAGAAGAAGTTGTCGAATGGGAACATCAGCTTATTTCTGGACATCTATCGTAACGGTAAAAGGCATAAGGAGTATCTGAAACTTTATCTGATAAACGCGACCACTCCTTTTGAAAGGGAGCAGAACCGCCAAACGTTGGCAACAGCGCAAGCGATAAAGTCAAAGCGGCTCATCGAGCTTCAGAACGGAGAGTATTCGTTCACCCGACAGTTCAAGGAAAATACTCCGTTTTTGGAGTATTACCGCAAAATGGTAGAGGAGAGACGCAATAATCCGGATTCGAAAGGGAATTGGGGAAACTGGAGAAGCTGCCTGCGCTACCTTGAGATCTACTGTGATGAAAAAACCACATTCAAAGATGTCACGCCCGAGTTTGTATTAGGATTCAAGGAGTTTCTGAACAATGTGGAGAAAGACACGCACAAACGTACCGGCCCTCGTAGAGAAAGGGACACCTTTCAAGGCTTGTCGCAAAACTCCAAAGTGTCCTACTTCAATAAACTGCGAGCCTGTATCAACCATGCGTATGATGAAAGAATCATACCCTACAACCCTCTCCGTGGGATTGAAGGATTCAAGGAAGCGGAAGTGAAACGCGATTATCTTACATTGGAAGAAATAAAAAAATTAGCGGCCACTCCTTGCCGATACCCAGTCCTGAAACGCACGTTTCTTTTCTCATGCCTGACCGGCCTCCGAAAAAGCGACATTCTAAAACTGACTTGGGGCGAAGTGCAAAAATTCGGAGATTATATGCGGATCGTGTTCAAGCAGAAAAAAACAGGAGGTCAGGAATACCTTGACATTACTCCGCAAGCCGAGAAATATCTTGGCGAAAGGGGCAATCCGGACGATTATGTATTTACCGGGTTCTCTTATGGCTCATGGACATCCCTTGAGTTACAGCGTTGGAGCATGGAAGCCGGAATCAACAAGAGGTTGACATTTCACTGCGGCCGCCATACATTTGCCGTTCTGATGCTTTATTTGGGGGCGGACATCTACACCCTGTCAAAATTGCTTGGCCACAAAGAACTGGCGACCACACAGATATACGCCAAAGTGCTGGATAAGAGTAAGCAAAATGCGGTATTGGAAAATTTAAAGTCGATTGACCCACTATTATAAAAGTCTTCTGACCCACC
>CAPAOL010000056.1 GCA_948579315.1 uncultured Phocaeicola sp. | reverse complement strand
TATTACAATAAGACGATTGTACCTTTGCAGAATGAATTGAATAAGGAAAAAGAGAATTTTGATAATAGAGTCAATAATTTGGTATAGAGTTGCCGTTTGAACAGAACAATAATGTGGCAGGGGTTGTCTAACAACTTAGGAGGTTTCTGCCAAATCTGTTGGCAAGATTAAAGTAGATAGCTCCATTTTATTATATACCATTATAATGTGGTACAGATAACAGAAATTATTTCTGCAAACATACGTTTTATCCTATAATCAGAGAGAGATTCTCTTTTTAGGAAAGAAAAAAAGATTTCATATCTACAGTTATAAACAATATCACCATGTCTAACAACCTTGTATGGCTTTAGATTGATATTGTCAGTAATCGCCTTTGTCGGTTGGAATTCACCATCGCTATTCACTCCTTCGATAAGATCAACACCATATTTTAATGAAGAGTTGTTTTCTCGCCTTTGAGATATATAATCCCTGAGCCGAACCCATTTTACACAGTTACTTTCCATATCACTCCTCCTCTTTTTCGTGCTGTTCCATAAAGAAGCGTTTCTGCTGCTCAATCTCCCGGCGCAGTTCTTCCTCGGTAGGCATGTATGTCATATACTTGGCGGCAAAAATCTGATCGCTGTCATGCAATACAGAATATTTTGCTATGGTGTTGTCCGTATCCGTGCAGAGTAACACACCGATGGTCGGATTGTCATCATCTCCTTTGACCAAATCATCGTACATACGGATGTACATATCCAATTGTCCGATGTCCTGATGAGTCAGCTTATGGGTTTTTAGTTCAAAGATGACAAACCGCTTCATCTTGTAGTTATAAAATACAAGGTCGATGTAAAAATCAGCCGTATCGGTCACAATATGCTGTTGCCTTTCCACAAAAGCGAATCCACGTCCGAGTTCCATAATGAACTTTTCGAGATTGTCGATTAATGCCTGTTCCAGTTCCGATTCGGAATAGCTGGTGTCCCGACGGAAACCCATAAATTCGGCTACCATTGGATTCTTTATATATTCCAACGGATCTGTTTGACCGGCATAAGGTACTGGCAGAGTTGAACTCTCTCTTTGAGCCGCAAGCCGTCGTTCATAATATTGGGTGGAGATATTCCTGTCAAGATCATCTACGCTCCACATATCTTCAGCCGCTGTCTTAAGATACCATTCCCTTGCTTGCGTATTGCTGACGGAAAGAAGCCTGCGGACATGTGACCAGGTAAGATTTTGCACACGCGTGTGCAAAATTTCTACATCCTTGAATTCCAAATAGAACTTTCGGTAATATGCCAAGTTACGCTTACCATAGCCGGTTCCGTATTCAGCAGCAAGTCTGACAGCAAGAGCCGGAATAAGCTTTTGTCCGTATGCCGCCCTGCTTGCCCCCTGCTGTTCTTCTTCCACGATACGCCGTCCAATGTTCCAATAAGTCATAATGGCTATTTGACCAGTTGCGGCATAAGCTTGTTTCCGTCCTTGTTCTATGATGGTTCTGATGTCGGAAACGAAATTATCAGTTATTATGTCAGTCTGTTGCTTATTCTTTTCCATATCCCAAAATTTTGAAGGCATTCACGAGTTCGGCTTCATTAGCATCCCATCTTTTCTTAAGCTCGTCAAACTTATGGCTCATTTCGGTGAGGGCCGATTTATAATCAATTTCCGTATCGCGGTCGATAAACTCGATATATCTGGAGGGTACAAGCGAATATCCTTTCTGTTGGATTTCGTCACGATGAGCGGCATAGTATAACTCAGGCTCGGCATACTCGGCGAAATTTTCAGTCTGCCAATTGAAATAGATTTGGCAAACCCGGCTGATTTCTGTTTCTGTCAGGCGAACATATTTCTTTTCGTATATGTTGCTATTCCATGTGCGCAGGTCAATAAACAGAATCTCACCCGTTCGGTTACGCAGTTGTCTGCCATGCCAGGGGCCACCTTTCTTGTTGTTGTTTAGAATCCATAACGTAACGGATATATCGGTTGAATAGAACATGTTGCGCGGCAGAACGATGATAGCCTCGATTTTGTCGTTTTCAATCAACCGTTTACGTATTTCGAGCGTGTCGCTGTCGTCCAATGCCCCATTGGCTAGCAGGAATCCTGCAATTCCGTGATTGACATCCAGTTTGTTCAGGATATGGAGAATCCATGCGTAGTTGGCATTGCTGGCCGGCGGAACGCCATAACCTTTCCAGCGGGGGGCCGTCTCAAATTCTCCATACTCGGCATATTTCTTCAAATTGAATGGCGGATTTGCCATGATGTAGTCGAATTTGAGGTCTTTATGCTGGTCGTCGGAGAAGGTAGATACCGCTTTGTCTCCCAAATGGTAGGATATACCGCGAATAGCCAGATTCATCTTTGCCAGACGATAGGTCGCCGGTTCGGATTCCTGCCCATACACGTTGACCGCTTTGGTGTTACCGCCATGTGCTTCAATGAACTTGGTTGCCTGCACGAACATACCGCCTGACCCACAGCAAGGGTCATAGACCGTACCGTCGAACGGCTCAATAAGTGAGGCGATAAGTTCTACGATAGAATGCGGCGTGTAGAACTCACCTTCCTCCTTGTCGGCATTGATCGAGAAAGCCTGCAAGAAATATTCATATACACGTCCTATAAGATCGTGATCAGTGAACTTCTTGGGATCTATCTTGTTAATCTCGTCCACCACGCTTTTCAAAACCCCCAGTTCAAGGGCCGTTTTCGTGAAAATCTGCTGCGGCAGGGCATTTTTGAGTTTAGGCTCATTGTCGTCCAACGTCTTTATGGCTGTATCGAAAGCGATGGCCATACCGGTAGGAGCCGTAAGAATAAGCTTGTCCCAGAACGTCTCATCTGTCAGGAAGAACACGCCGTCCTGCATATACTGATTGGGACGGGACAGCTGCATTTCAACAAAAGCCTCGTCGTGAATGCCTTGAACCTCCACAATCTCGTGCCTGATTTTATCCTTTTGCTGCTTGAACCGTTCCCCTATGAATTTCAAGAACACAAGAGTCAGCAATAAATCGCGCTTGTCGGTCATGGCAGCACGTCCTCTCAAACTGTTGCGGCAGTTGAAAAGTATGGTTTCTAAGGTCTCCTCCTTTGTTATTTTTGTTTGTTTCTTGGCCATCGTATTTACTCTATTAGTTTGGTGTTTAACCTAAAAGCATTTGCATCAATCTCCATTTGGAAAATCTTAATGTCGGGATTCAGCTTTCGGGCAACACGGATTATTTTTGATTTTTCTTCGACATCCATATTGATTCCCAGATAAACGGATTCGAAACACTCTCCTCCAATTTCGGGGAATGCTCTTACTTCTTTCCAATCAATTGGACCTTTATCGTCATTTTGCCCTGGCAATAATGCCATATATGCGGGAGAAGGATTTAAAATAAACAATCTGACCTCTTGTTCATGTTCCCATGCCTTTGCTTTTGTAGATATTTGATAATGGAAAAAGTCTTTTGCATCCCTGAAATAATCGGGCTTCTCTACAATATCTTTATATTGTACCTCCACTTCCGAGCAGCCGATCATGACATTGCCATATATACGAGAAAGATACTTTCTAACTTTCTCCATATCCAGACCGATGCAAATACCTTTATGCTTGCTGTAATAGCTCCACATCAAAATTGAATCATATATCTTAGAAAGACTACATATCCATGCCTCTTCTCTGGTTCTACGAAATGGATCTCTTCTCAATTCTTCAATTATTTCCGGAGTCCATCCTCCACATGCTTCTTTCGGAACATCGGAAAAATCAATTAACGAGGGATGGCAATCAAACGGGTCATTTAATTGCGTAGCGTTAGTGAATTGAAGATTGCCATAATGCAGCATCATCAACCCACCGTTAAAATCCAAGTACTTATATAGTTTTGCTTCTCCCATAAATTTATTCATTCAGTTCTCAGCAAGTCATCCACAGACACATCCAGAACTTTTGCTATTTGGATCAGCATCTCAACATTGGGCTGCGTTGTATTTGTAACCCATTTAGAAATTATGGCAGGATCCTTATCCAATTGTTCCGAGAGCCATTTATTGCTCTTGTTTTTCTCTGCGAGAACGACTTTGATTCGATTCAGTAATTTGCGCTCCATATTATTATATATCCATTACATGGTTACAAAGATAAGTATATTTAGAGAATATAATTGACCAAGAAGGTTAAATGTTGCAATTCGCCACAAAAAAGTGAGCAAAACGTCAATTACGACTACGTATACTTCTTTTATCGACATTTTTATGTGTCAACTTCTATTTTTCGTATCATTGACTCTAATGACGATACTTGTCGATTACTTTTTATGGGAACTTTATGGTATCAAATCACAAATAATAGAACGTATTTGATTTGATAATTAAAAAAATATAGAATATCATTCGGTTCAAGTGTGTTTCTGCTTTCCGGGAAAATGATTATTTTTAGTTACCAAGCTTCAAATAATTATGTATTCGACGGATTTAGAAGAAACACAGTGGTAAGTTATCAAGAAAATCTTGAACCTACAAGAAAGGAAACGAAAATATGATTTGCGTGAAATATGGAATGTTATTTTCTATATAGTGAAAACAGATTGTCAGTGGCGTATACTCCCTTCTAGTTTTGCTCCTTAGGAGTTGGTTCACTACTACTATCGCAAATGGTCTTCTTTAGGCGAATTTGATTTGTTATTGAATAACTTATGAGAAAAAGTACGTGTAAAAATGGGACAAAAAGCAGAAGCAAGCCTGGGTATTATGGACAGTCAAAGTGTACTTTGGGGTGATAACCGTTCTCTTAACGGCATTGACGGCAACAAGAAAGTAAAAGGAGTCAAAAGTCATGTAGTGGTAGATAAAAATGGTTTTCTAGTTGCTGTCATGGTGACGATTGCTTGTGTGCATGATAGCAAGGCGGCTTATCTGCTGGTAAGATGTCTTAGGGAACTCTGTTGTAATATCAAAGTAGTCTTGGCAGATGCCGGATATCGTGGAGAAGTAACTGACAAGATTAAAAGGGCTTTTGGATATATTCTTCAAGCGTCTTCAGGCATGGAGCCATATGGCCAAACGTAACATAAAATTGTAGAAACGTGGGAATCCATTTAATCCATGCCTGAAAGAATAAAAAAATAGACTAGGATATCCTGCCTTTTTTAGAAACGATACCCATATCCCAGCATAATTGATGCATTGTCATCTTTGGCAAACATAAACTTCGCTTCAGCATTCAGATAACTGCGTTCGGAAATAGGCAATGTGATACCTCCTCCCAAGTTGAAGGCGAATTTGGTAGAGTTACTCCGGTCTATTTCCACTTCTTGTCCGTTTGTTTCCACACTCTTTTTTCCATAGAAATTGTTTTGCATACCGATGCCTGCAAGAGGATAGACAGAAAATCCCTGTCCGTCTTCTTTAAAGTTGAATACATAATGGAAATTCACATTTACATCCAGACCGGTAATTTTGTCTTTAGGAAAGTAGAAAGTTACATCCGGAGCAATCCGAAGATTATTTGCTATCGCATAGCGTCCCTGTACTCCCAGACCGAATCTTTCATAATTGGTCTGATAACCGACATTTCCCATTAAGGAGCCTTCTCCTTTTACTGTTTGGGCATTCATGCCCACTGATGCCAGTGTAATCATGGCCAGTAAAATTAAATTTTTCATAATTAAAGCATTTAGTTAATAAAATGTTTTTTTTTAAAGAAGGGTCCCCCCCCCTTGAAGCAAACAACAAATGTTTGGCTACATTTGTTTGCTATATATAGTTACATACGTATGGAATGTTTGTACTAATATGAGTGCTCTTTTTTTATTTTTTCATAAAGTAGAAAATGATGTTAATTCCGTTTTTATATCCTGAACTATTTTTTTAATGCTTTGTTTCTCAGTATATGACATGGGTTAGAGTTGGTTGTATGCCGAATTGCCAGTTTATGAAAAATGGGGTATATGGGGTTCGGATTGTTGTAACTGATTAAAACCGCATTGTTTTGAGATAGTAAAATATCAGGATTGTTTCATTATTAGAATTTATAGCCATGAAAAGTTTAAGTTTTGATTTGCGGGCCAGACTGGTAGTCAGTCCTGTCATCAGGGCAATAGCTTGTTTATTTTCAAACTCCCCCGGACGGATAAAGTGATGATATATCAATTTCTATATTTACATGTAAATTCTAAACCGAGTGTATAACTTAAAAAAATCAGCCTATGTATTTTCTATGGTACATTATTATCGGAATTCTTGCCGGATTCGTTGCTGGCAAATTTATGCGGGGCGGCGGCTTTGGCCTGTTTACTAATCTGCTGGTAGGTGTTGTCGGCGGTGTTTTGGGTGGATGGGTGTTCGGTCTGCTGGGAATCGCAACGACAGGTCTGTTGGGCAGTCTGATAACTTCAATTGTAGGAGCTGTCGTTTTGTTGTGGATTGTTTCATTGTTTAATAACAAAAAGAGAATTGACCTTTAATTATTTTAACCATTTAAAAACAACTTGATTATGGAAAATAGAAATTCTAGTTTATGGATCGGTCTGGGAGTAGGTTCGGTCATCGGTGCTTTGGCTTACCGTTTTTCACGTACTTCAAAAGCCAAGAAACTGAAGGAAAAAGTATGTGACACCTTTCATAAGATAACCGGCCAGGCGGAAGACATGTTGGATGAAGCCAAAGAAAAAGCGGTGGATGCTGGAAAGACCGTAGCGGATAAGATGGCCGACAAGGCATTCGGCCTTGCTGAGAAAACAGACGATTTTAAGAACAAAATGCATGCAATGGCTTCCGAAGCTAAGAAATAAATCGGAACAGATAACTTGCTAATAACTCATACGCTTATGAAATGGAAGGAACATTTGAAACGTCAATTGCCGTCCAATGGCAGATGGGAAAATTATGAACAACTGTACCGGATGTGCCTGTTGGCATACGCTGAAGGCTGTAACGAGGAGAAAAAGAAAGCTCTCGAGGCATACAGGCTTCGTTGTGGCAGATTGTTTGGAAACAGGTGCATGCCGTCTGCCGGCAGCAGGGCGGATCAAAAAAAGATATGTGATGCAGACTGTTCCTACATAAGGAAGTATGAATTTGAGTTGTATAAACTGGGCGGGTGTATGGAAGACTCACCTGAATAAACCTGAATTATTGACTTTAAATTGAAAAGATTATGTTTTATCATGTAAAAGATTTGCAGTTCAACGCCCGGGTTTCACAACCCGATCCGCGTTTTGCACGTGTGATGCTTGAAGCATTCGGCGGTGCGAATGGAGAATTGAAATCCGCCTTGCAATATTTTGTGCAGGCTTTCAGTTGTCACAATCCATTCCCTGATAAATATGATATGTTGATGGATATTGCCACAGAAGAGTTCGGACATCTGGAGATTGTAGGGGCCACGATTCAGATGCTTTTGGGACCGGTGAATGGAGAAATGAAGAATGCGCTTGAAGATACGCCGCTCCGCACGATGATGAGCGGTAAGTCTGCTAAAGAGGACCTGATCCATCAGGCATTCACCAATCCACAATTTTTGGTAGGAGCCCCCGGCAGTCCGGCTTTGACAGACAGTAACGGAAATCCTTGGTGTGCCACCTATGTGTCTGCTACGGCAGAATTGACGGTGGATCTTCGTTCCAACATGGCAGGAGAGGCACGCGCCAAAATAGGCTATGAAAATCTTCTCCAGTTGACGGACGATCCTTTGGTAAAGGAAACGCTTGGTTTTCTCATGACTCGTGAAGTGACACATTACCAGCAGTTTGAGGCTGCTTTGGAAACAATTCAGCCCAATTTCCCGCCTGGAGTATTTCAAACATCTCCCAAATACAGCAATTTATATTTTGATCTGTCGAAAGGCGATGACGCTCGTGGACCTTGGAATGAAGGGGAGAGCACGCAGCTAAAGGAACAGTGGCAATATATAGAACAACCACTTGAAGAAGTGAGAAGCACGGATGGATTGCTGGATCGAAAACCGGAAGGTACCGACCGGTCGGAAAAAGAGATTGCCAGAAAAGAAGCACAATTGTCCAAGGAGCGTAGCGGGCAGGTGCTGGCGTCTACTCCCAAGAAGGAGATGTCTTGGTGCAAGTATCAGTGATTTGAAAAGAACATCGGTTTAAATCCGTTGTAATTATTAACCATAAACCATTTTAATTATGACCAAGAAAACAGAAAAGAAACAGGAAGAGGCAAAGAGCACAAAAAAGAGTGCCCATGCCCAAGAATGTAAGTCTTCTGCCTCATGCAAGAAAGCAGAGAAGAAGTAAGAACTTAGAACCTTGAAATTTGTATGGACTGTCCGGGAATCCGGTTTCCGGACAGTCTTTTAATCATTAAAACAGTATGAATATGAAAAAAATATTATTAATAGTTTTTGTATTGACGTTTGTGGTGTCCTTCACGTCCTGTCGTGACAAAAGAGAACAGGACCGGGCAAAGTACCAGGTGGAAAAAGTGAAAAAAGACATCAATGATGCCGCAGACAAAATTTCCGATAAGGCAGAAGACAGCGCTGATGCAGTAAAGGATGCATGGAAAGATACAAAGAAAGATGTCAAGCAAGGGGCTGAGAAGGCTCAAAAGGAAATAAAGAAAGGATATAATGAAATTAAAAAGGAAGCAAGTAAAAAACTTGGCTGATTTTTGTAATTTATTATTTTGCCAGTAGTAAACCTTACATGTGAATAAATTATGGTTGGATTCGTAATATGGATTGTTGGACTGGTGCTGACTATCAGGGCCGCTTTGGAAATATGGCGCATTCATGCACCGGCAGAGAGGAAACTGATAGCCATCGTATTGGTGGTTTTCACCAGTTGGGTAGGATTGCTGTTTTATTATTTTTATGGTAAGCCCCGTATGGCACAGTGGTTGGGAACAGGTATCGAAAGGTATTGATGGTTGCATAACTGTTTATATTAATTGTACAGTGATATCCCGATACAAAGAAACGCACCGGTCATTGACAGTGATCGGTGCATTTCTTGCCTTTACCAATATTTTTCGATTCTTTCGTAGCCGAAAATACCGCTGCGTTCATCTTTCATACCTTGTAGCTGACGGCAGATTATTTGTGCTCCGATCATGCTGAAAGTAATTCCGTTTCCCCCATATCCCAAATCGAAAAACATTCGTTCCTTGTCAGGCCAGTTGCCGATGAAGGGTAGTCCGTCCTTGGTGGTACTAAATGTGCCACACCATACCATTTCCGTTTCGAAAGGGAGGTCGGGGAATAGTTTTCTGACCTTCCTTTCCAAGATACGGGTTTTCTTTCTGAGTAATGAATCCCGGCGCTGCGGGTCACTGAACTTTTCGTCCTCACCACCTACGATGATCCGGTTTTTATCGGTTGTGCGGATGTATAGATACGGATCGGCTGTTTCCCAAATCAGGCAATGTGTCGGCCACAGGTGTTCGGAAGCTACCGGATGCGATACGAGTGCATAGGTAGAGGTCAGATCCATGATTTTCTGAGGAAGGAATTGTCCGGCCTCAAATCCCGTGGCTATGATTACATATCCGCATTTAATTTTATGTCCTCTGTCTGTTGTCATGATACAGCCGTCAGATGTTTCTATACACTCTTTTATTGAGGTATGGGTAAAAACTTTCAGTCCGCTTTCCTTTATATGGTAAGCTAACAGTCCGGTTGCCGCCCTATAAGCATCCATTTGTGCGGATGCCTCATTTATCAGGGCATTGCCGGGTGTCTTTACCTTATATTCCTCTCTAATTTTCTTCTTCTCGAGCAGATTGACCGGCAACTTATGTTTTTGCCGTATTTCATGTTCTTGTTCCAAAAGTTTGTTATCCGCCGCACTACTGGCATAAAAGAGGCTGGGCAGTTGTTCGAAACCGGCATTGACTCCCGTTTCTTCCAGTACTCTTTTTATATCAGAAATGGATTGCAGGCAGGCATGGTAAGCCGTCGCAGCATTTTCCTCGCCGATGATTTTTGCCATCCGACAAAGAGGAACGTCAATTTCATATTGCAGCAGTGCGGTGCTTGCTGCGGAACTTCCGGTTGCAATGCTGCGTTTGTCAACTATGCAGCATTTTATTCCGGCATGGCACAATTCGTGTGCCATCAAGGCTCCCGTTATGCCGGAACCTACAATGACGACATCTGTCGACAGATCCTTTTCCAAAGGATGGAAATAGTCCCATAGGGAATTTCTGATGATCCAATAGGGTAATCCTGAGTGTAAGTCCATAATATTTTGTTATTATCCCCTCACTTCCTGCTGAAAAACGGGAAAATGAGGGGGATGAAAATAGAAAAGTTATCTTATTAGAATTTATTTTCCACTCGTATTTGAAGGTTATTTACCTTCTTCGATGGTACAAATGCTGACGCGGTTCCAGTCCGGCTCCGAGAACATGTCACCGATTCCCTGTCCTTCAGCAGTGATGCGGGTATCACTGATCTTGTATCTTTTTACAAGGATGGTCTTTACGGACTCAGCACGTGCGTTTGCCAGTTTCTTATTGAAAGCGAGGTTGCCTTCGGGAGAAGCATATCCTTTGATGATAACCCTGGCTTCAGGATGCTTTTTCATGTAAGTGGCCACACGCTCCACATTGGGGAGTTGGGAGGCATCAACTACCGATTTCCCTTGTCTGAAGGTAATGATTGACTCAGGAATGCGGTTGGTCTTCACCACAGTTTCTATGTTGGCAGCCTGAGTTCTGCAGTCAGCCAATTCTCTTTGCAGATTATTTGCCTGCTGCATGGCATTGTTCAGCTGCATGTCCTTGTCGTTCAATTGTGACCGCAGGTTGTTCACCGCGTCATTCAGTTCTCCGATTTCTACCGGGTCATACGGTTTCATGGTTGTGAAATGGTGCGTACCGTTGCTACACATGAAATGATAGGTTAATCCGGCAGTCAGTTCAAAAGCCGCATTATTGGCGTTGAAACGACTTTTTTTTCGATTAAAATCTCCCTGCATATCGTATACAACTGCCGGTTTGATGCCGAACGTCCATGCTTTCTCTTCACCCAGGTTAAAATTCAGATTCAGGCCCAGGCGTGTTGACCAGGAGTTTGTATCGCCGGGGCCGTTCTGATAGTAATGCAGCCATCCGATACCTGTCAAGGCTTCGATTTCAAAGATGCGCGGTTCGCCTGTATAGCTTCCGAAAAGGTTCATCAGATTGACTTTGCCGAACACGCTCACTTCGGAAGCGTCAAATGCGGTCTTGCTGGCCGTGGTATTTACATACCCCATGCCTTGAATGCCCAAACCGAAAATGGGAGTAAGTTGTTTTCCGATCCCGACTCCGAAAGCCGGACGGACATTTTTGAAGAACGCACTGTGGGTAAGAGGAGTCACGGCACCGGTTTTCAGTTCAATAGACCAGTTGTCACCCGGACGTGTGCCTTCAAGAGCGGTACGATCATTTTGTGCATGCATGGTAAAGATACCCATGCTTAATGCTAAAGCAAAGACAGATCTTTTCATAATTAAAAATAAATTAATGGTAATACAATAAAATGTCACACACGGTATATTATCAGTTGTATAGTTATGATTGTATACAAGATAATAAATTGCTTTGTCATTGTACTTTGTTAGAAAACAGTTTGTAAAAAAGGATAGTTCGAAAAATCGGAGGAAATTTAATATCTGTTTAGAAGCATCAAAAGCGTAAAAACTCCATGTTAGCTATAAAATGAGATTTTGTATATTAAGGTATATGGCTCTTTAATTTATATATAAGTCTTTCAAATATAACTTTATATATTCATGCGCTTTTTAACACAAATATTTATTGTAATGACAAATATAAATCAAACAAATTTTCTTTTATCGTTGTTTTTTTATGAGGAATCAATTATAGTATTAATTAAAAACCTGACAATTATGAAAAAATTAAGTTTTGCAGAGCTGAAGGGCAGAGTGTCCTGGGGTAGTGTGTTGGGAGGTGTCATGACCGTATTGGCGATATCCGTACTGCTGTCCATATTAAACTCAAGTATCGGATTATTTATGCTTAATCCGTTATCCGAACATCCCGCTTCGGGCATAGGTACTGCGGTAGGGATTGGTTCTGCAGTCATTCTGGTTGCCGGCATGACTGCCGGTGGCTTTGTAGCTGGAAAGCTTGCTGGTATGGATGGGATAATACACGGATTTCTAGTTTGGGCTACCACGTTGATTGTTGCTGTAATACTAGGTATTTTTTTGGCGGTAGGCACAGCGAAAATGACAGCGAATGCACTGGGAGCCGTTTCATCCGTCACAGGTAGTGTCTTATCCGGAGCGGGCGATGCTGTTGGAAGTGGAGTTTCCGCATTATCTGAGGAGGCAAAGGAATTATTTGGCAAGATTGATTTCAACACAGTCCTGAAAGAAGGGGACATGCCGCAAAATATTCGTACCGCACTTGCCAAAAGTGATGTGAAAGAATTGCATCCGGACTATCTGAAAAAACAATTGGAGGAGGTAAAAGAGGATCTGAGCAAGTCCATAAAGACAATTGTTGCTTCTCCTCAAGAAGCGGATGAAACAGTGAATGACTTTTTGAAACGTTTGAAACAACGTACGGAAAAACTTAACCAGAATATAGATCGGAATGATCTGGCCAAAGCGATAGCCAACAATACCAATCTGTCTAAGCCGGAAGCAGATAAAATGGTTGAGCAGTATATGAATCTGATAGACAATGCACGTTTGGAAGCCGCAAAACAGATAGACAATTTGGAAGCTAGTCTACAAAAGGCGGCACAGGAATGGAAGGAGATCAAACATAAGGCTTTGGTAGCTGCCGATAAGGCAACGGATGCAGCTGCGCGGTCTGCCCTGATTTCATTCTTCGCTATATTGTTTGGTGCTGTATTGTGCTGTGCTGCCGGTGCTTATGGCAGTAGAAAAACACAGGAAAGGGTAGATATCTGATAATTGGAATGAATTAGACAAAATACCCCCGTAACCCTATTGGAATTGGCCCTATGTGTCTTGCGCATCATTTCCGCCGGGAAGATTAGACCTGAGGAAGAATAGCATATTTGAGACACAGGGGCTTCATACCAGTGGCTTGTCAACCGTCAATTTTCTGACTTTTTATTAAATTTGCTCGGGCTTACATTATAATATTTCTTAAACACTTCACGGAAGTATTTTGCATCCGAGAACCCAACCATGTCAGCAATTTCCGTTACCGTATGTTCGCCCTGTTTCAGCAACTGTGCGGCATGTTGCAGACGTATCATCCGGATATAATCGGCCGGAGCATAACCGGTCAGTGCCTTCAATTTGTTAAAAAAACTGGTACGGCTCATGTGATGCCGGCTGCTGAGCAAGTCTACATTGAAGTCCGGACTTCCCATGTTATCCTCTATGCATTCCTTGACGGAAGCTATGAATTTCCAATCCAGCGTACCGGTGCAATTAACTGGAAGATTTTGTTCTTTATCTTCAATACAATTATAAAACTGGCGGAGCAAAGCACGATTTGTAAGTATGTTTTTGACCGTTGCCTTGAGTATCCCCACACTGAAAGGTTTGGTAATATAAGCGTCCGCTCCGATTGCCAGTCCTTCAAGCATATTTTTCTCATCTCCCAATGCAGTCAACAAAATGACCGGAATATGGGATGTTTCAAGATCGCCTTTTATGGTCGAACAGAGTTTGTCCCCGCCCAGTTCGGGCATCATTATGTCGGATATGACAAGAACCGGGTTGAATTCCCGTATTATGGCAAGCGCCTCTTTTCCATTCGGACAGGACTGGGTATAATAATCCGTTTTGAACATGTCAATAAGATAATTGCGCAAGTCATCATTGTCCTCTACTATCAGGACACGTTGTAAAGACCTCTCTTGAGATATTTCCACGGATGGTAACCCTGACGCGCCACCAGGCATGATAGCCTCAGGACATTCATAAGGTGTCCTGGGAGAGATAAACTTTACTTTGTGCAGATGGCTGTTCCCTTTCGGAAAAACAACCAGCACACATGTTCCTTGATGTTCTGTGCTTTGAATCTGAATTCTGCCTTTATGCAGCCTGACCAGTTTGTATACTAACATTAGACCGATTCCGCTACCTGTCACTTTCAGGTTGATGACATTACTACCCCGAAAACAATTCCTGAACAATTTTTTCTGTTCACATGAGGGAATGCCGATTCCGGTATCTTTCACTTCGATGCTCCAAGAGTTTCCTTCCTCGCGGGCATAAATGCGGATACTTCCGCCTTCAGGTGTATACTTCAATGCATTTGACAGGACATTCTTCAGTATGGATCCCATCTTGTCACTGTCAAACCACACATTCAGATAGTCAAAGTTACTTTCGTAAATAAAATCAACATGTTTCAGCTCGGCATATTTGCGGAAAGTGGCACAAATATTATCCATATAGGAATTCAGCTCATATTCAGATATATAAAGGGTGGAGGAGTAGACGTCCACCCGTTCGAAATTTATCAGGTTGGTCGTTAGCTGAAGTAATGCATTCACATTCTTAAGGGCCGTGTTCATATGCGGCAATGCCTGTTCATTCACCATACGGTTTTCTATGGCTTCCTCCAGCGGAGCCTTTATTAATGTGAGCGGAGTACGTATATCATGGGCCGTATTAATGAAAAAACGGGTCTTTTCATCCGAAACCTTCTTCTGTTTGTGCAGTGTAATGATACGGAATATGGCAGCCATAACCAGCACCAACAGAATTGCATAGCCGGCCATAGCCCATACACTGGCCCATGCCGGAGGCGTTATGACAATCTGAATGTTCCGTGTCTCATAGGTCTTGTACTTCTCCTCATTGGATATGGCACGAATCTGCAATGTGTAACTGCCCGGAGGCAGGTTTCTTACAACAATCCGGTTGTCCAGGCTCGGGCGACTCCATTCTTTATGAAAACCGTCAATCTTCCATGAATAAAGGATGTTGGAAGGATAGTCATAATTAATGGAAACTACATCAAGGGAAAAAGAGTTTTGTCTGTAGGTCAGTTCCAGCCGGTCAGTTTCGTCAATGTCCTTTTCCAGCGGAGAACCCTCGTCGCCCGGATAAACGGGATGATAGGCTATCATGAAATCGCGCAGTAACAGACGTGAGTAATGCGGCTCCGGTATCTGTATGTCTATCGGGAATCTGACAGCCCCGTTATTCCCACCAAAAACAAGTGTGTTTTTACTGTAGGTTGTGGCAGAGCCGACATTAAAATTAACACTCATCAACCCTTGTTCCCGTGTCCAGTTGCGGAAGGTATGTTTTGAGGGAGAATAAATGGTTATTCCGTTTTCCGTGCCCATGAGGAGACTCCCGTCCTGACGCGGAAGAATTGTATAGATATTGTCGGAAATCAACGCACAGTTGTCTGTACGGTACTGGTGGATGAACTTCTTTTTGCCGATGTCATATACAAGCAATCCGGCTCCGCGAGTACCGATATACAGGACGTTGCCGTCTCTCTGGTACAAAGAGCATATATAGGGGGACTCAACAGGCAGGTTAACATACTGATAGTCTCCCGATTTCTTGTCAAGCCGGTAGAGCCCCATTCTTGTGCCGATCCACATCTGTCGGACATTTTTTTCCAGAATGGTAGTGATGGAGCTTACTCCCGGATACAGACGCACACTTCCTGTTTCAAGATTGATACGCTTCAAATGATAATATCCGCCGGACCAGACATCACCGTCCGAATCTTTCTTGATGTCAAATATATATTGGTCGGGACGCACTCCCGCAATAGTGGCAGGGGCAATATGACCAATCTTAAATCCTTTCCTTTTTTCTATCTTGCAAATGCCTGACATAAAACCGCCGGCCCATATCACACCGGGAGAAACCTCACACAGCGTCAAAAAGATATGGTTCTCATTGTCCGGTACCGATTCAAAGGAACTGAGGAATGATTGCCATTCTTTGGTATCGGTCTGATAAAGGCTGATACCATTGCTGGTTGCAAACCAAAGGTCACCGTCACTGTCCTCCAGTACATCATGGACCTGATCGTTCACCAGTGAAAGGCTGTTGCCGATGGAGTGTCTTATCAAATCATAACTTCCATAACGGTTGTTTCGGATGGTGATGCCGGTAGGATAATTGGCAAGCCAGATGCGTTCCTCCTCGTCCACATAAATATCATTGATATTGTTTCCGTTCATTCCATTATAACTATTATAATCAGCTGTTATATAGGGCTCGCTCATACATGTGTTCACATCCAGTTTATATACACCTCTGCCACCCGTAGCTACCAGAAGTTCATGATCGTTCAGGGCGACAATCCGGTTTATCTCTACATTATTGGGTAATTGGCAAGGGATGATTTTTCCTGTCTTTCCCACGTCATATACAAGTATTCCCTCCTTATAGTTTCCCACAAACAGTTGTTTTGAAACAGCATGGTAATAGAGTTCATGTACTGATGTGCGGATACTTTCCACAGCTTTGTCAGACATTCTGTTTAGCCTCCCCTTTTCTACCTCAGCATAGAACAGGCCGTTTACTGTACCGATAAAGAAATGGTTGTCATCCGTCTGTTCTATGGCGGCTATTTCACTATTGATCGGTGTCGGCATATGTAGAGTATTTCCGGTACGGATGTCATACCATGCGATGCTGTCTTTATAGCATAACCAAATACGGTCATTCTTGTCCAGATAACCGTAATTCAGAAATGCCTGTGACTTGTTTCTGACCAGCTCCGGATGTACATAAGCCAGTTCGAATTTATCATGTTGTGAATCATACTGGAAAACACGGCCTTTCTGACCGATTACCCACAGCACGTCCTTGCTGTCCATATAAAGCCAGTTCAAGGCAATCCGTGAGTCCAGCTTCATGCTGTCATCTGAGAAATTGTAATGCTTGATGCGCTTTCCGTCATAACGGTCTATCCCTTCCTGGGTTAGAAACCACATATACCCCCTTCGGTCTTTTTGGATATGATATATTTTCTGATTGCTCAGACCGTCTTCCAGTCCTATGTATTTATAAATTTGGCACCTGCCTACAGAACTGCCGAGGAGAAGGACAGTAAAAAGAAAAATTCGTTTAATGCTCAAATAAGCTTTCATATTATTTTACATATTCAAAAACGTTTGCAAATTTATAAAATATTAGTTAAACCCCAACCTGGTAATCCACTTTATTTTATCAAAGACCGTTTCATCCATTTGACAATCATGGACTTCAGGCTGGTATTTGCCGGATGTGTCACGATTTGTAGGAAGAATAGCGCTTAAGCAACTAACAGCAGAATGTAAAAATAGACGCGGTTACCAAGTTATTACTTCAATTTTTGTCTTTTTTTCAAACCTCCTATGTCTAAGGAGATTATAAAAGTTTTCTAGAATAAAAAAGATTGATAATTCCACTGCTCGCACAACAGAAACATATGCGAATATAAATGAAGTGACAATTTACAATTCCATATCCAAGACAAAATTCAGGGAACAGGAAAAGGTTGAACGAAGGATAACCAGAAGTTTTACAGAAGGAAACAAAGAGAGCACTGCCGGAAATCTCTGTTCCTGACAATGTTAGAAATATTTGTAACAATTATAAGTCACCAATAATTCCGGTATAACCGATTATCTGAACCGCTGTATGGCGCATATTGTTGTTGAGATTGTATCATATAGTGATAAACGTCTGATTGTTCGTATAGAGCAAAAAGACATGGTGGGCAACATCCTTCTTACCAAAAAGGAGCTGATGGAAGGTGCCCGTGAAATGTTCAAAGGTGAGATTCCTGATGACTGAAAACTGACTATTTCCGCTGTCAATTTTGACAGAAAGGACATTGATAATTTAACCATTAAAAGTATCAAGTCCAAAATGGAACGCTTGGGGTTGCGTAGCAAGCACCTGAGCAATTACACAGGTATTGACAAGTGAACGCTGTCCTTCTTGTTTGCCGGCGATAAGGAATTGACTAAATGGCACAAGGTTGCGTTCTACTATTTCTTTAAATTCTATGAGGTAGCCCGGTTCTAATATCGAAAAACTTCATAGAACTAAACAAAAGATAAGTAAGTTCCATTCCTTGAA
>CAPAOL010000055.1 GCA_948579315.1 uncultured Phocaeicola sp. | reverse complement strand
GCTTGATCCCCTCTTTGACATACTCCAATACCTGGGAATCGCTCATGGTTTGAGCTGTCACAGGTGTGGCGCCCAACATCAATAAGAAGATGAGCGTCCCCATTAATTTTTGCATTTTCATTGAGTAATTTGAATTTTTAATTCAATTGATAGTCCTAAACCGGCTCCACACATCCTACCGGTATATCTACACATGCACATCCTAACATTGTCAATCGGACTGCAACTTTTGATTTCCCATTTATATCTACCAATTCTCCTTCCAGCCCTGCTAATGGTCCTTTTATTACCCTTACTTTTTCTCCCGGTGCTAATGGCGATGTGCTCATACTGATGGTTTCATCCGAATAGTCGAGCATAAATTTGAATCGTAACATTTGTTGGTCGGGAATTACAGCCGGAGTACTTTCCCCACGAAGTACCATGTAACGACTGATAGCGGATAAGGTCAGAACTTCTTTTTGTTCTTGCGGATCAACGTGGACAAAGATCATCATTGGAAGCACGACACGGTCGACAACTTTACGACGGTCACTCCATTTATGAACTTCTTGTTGAATAGGAAGGAAATTTTCAATGCCCATTTTAGTGAGACGCTCACTTGTTTTTTTCTCATGATAAATGCGCACAATGGCGACTAACCAGCGTTTAGAGTGCGCTACGCTTCTGCCAATCACATCGGTTGGCAGAACTTCTCGATCGTCATTTTTGCTAATGATCATATATTTTACCCCACTTTTTCTATTGCTACTTGGGCAATAAAATAATTCCTGTTGCAAAGATAGATAAAATAATAAATAAGAAACAAGAAAAAAATGCTTTCTTTTTTTGTTACCAATCAAAATATGCAGCAGTTAAAGTATGTAGTAAGAATGATTACATCATATAACAAATAGGAACATAAAAAAAGACTGAATAACTTTTATAGTTAAACAGCCTTTTCTTATCTTTTAATCGGTATTCCCGAAACGCGAATTACCACTTATAATTAATACCGAAGCTAAGCAATTCTTTCAACTGGAAGAAACTATCTCCTTCAGTCGGCTTGGAACTGTCATCAAAACGGGTATGTATATAGAGTTTGGTAGAAAGATAACGGTTTAATACAAAATTGAATGTATTTTCCCATTCTACACGTGCCCAATGGTAGTTGGTCAGGTAATTAAGACGAGACTCTAAAGTTACTGCAGAAATGATGGTCCAGTTGAATGTCGATTGCAACTGCGAACCGAAGTCGTTTTTAGAACATTTTCCTTTTTCTAAGCCAAACTTCGTTTCGTCTACTTCAGAATTGCCAATATAACGCAAGTTGTAAGTCAACGGTGCCATAAACACGGAAAGATTAAATTTCTTCTTACTCAATTTATAATCCATACCGATACTGACCGCCAAATCTGCCGGAGACATAAAAGACGAAACCAACTCTTCGCTATTAGCTTTATAGCCGTTGAAGAACTGTGTCTTAAACTCGGAAGAAATGGTATAGTACCAATTCTTGAAAGCCCTCAAACCTAATTTATTATATAAGCGGAATTGGTCGGTATTAAAAAGATATTTATGAAATTCATCTGACGGTGTGGAAGTCATGCCCACTTTAGCTTCCAGTTGATTCTCAAACAGGACTTTTTCATTATCGTTATAGTTGGCAAAAACCTGAAAAGTCGCTAATCCGGAGAAGTTACTTTCACCTCCCTTATACCAGTTATCCGAAAGGTGGTTCTGACTAATCTGCAACGACCCGTTACCTCCGGTCACCCACCAGTTAGGCCTGCTAATCTTCATATTAGCCTCTCCTACATTATCGTCCATATTTTCCGGTTGAAACAGATGAATAACATTCGCTTTGGGAGATATTTTCGGCTTTACATCATGGCGGAACACATCACGACTCATGATACGATCCTCCGTTGTGACAACTAACTCCGGATGCGTCAAATAAAGATCCATCAATGCGCTGTTGACTATCTTCTCAGCACGTTGTGTTTTGGTAAATGCCAAAGTATCGTATGGCAAAAGCTCTTGCGTCAGTTGAGGAGTGGTATCCAATTGCATGGGCTTCCATTCCAACTTCGAGTATTGAGCCATCGGAGCATAATAATATGCCAAAGGTGTAAACAGACGAAAATAATCGGGATCGGACGGAATATAACGTGGCGGCACAGACAAATCATTCAAATAATCTAATTGCGCAACATACCTATTATATAAATAAGAAACAGTATCCAATTTCGGAGTCGGACCTGACAAATTAAGTTTTAGCATTAAATATTTCTGAAGCTCTGCCGAAAGCGTATCGGCTTTCACAACTCTTGCCTTTGCCACAACTGCCGAAGGGGTGACCGTTTTAGCTGGTTTAATTACTTCAGGGGCGGGCTGCAGAGAGTCAGTTGGAAATGAAGCAGCCTCGACAGATTCCTGCGCAAAAAGCGATAACGATAAGATTGACAGGATAAACGCTGAACATAAAGTAGTAATTCTCATCATATTTGTCTATGGTTTAGGCTGCAAAGCTACATTATTTTGTTCAGAAATCATAGGATTCTTTCAAAATTGCATTTTTTAATAAAATTGTAGAGACGAAAGTCTGCAATCTTCCTCTTTTTTTTATAATTTTGCGCTTTTTAAGTTCGTAAGATACTACTAAGTAAACAATTATTAAAACAGTTATAGCTGTGGGAGAAACAAAGTATATTTTCGTCACCGGTGGTGTTGCCTCTTCATTAGGAAAAGGGATCATTTCATCATCCATCGGTAAGTTGCTGCAAGCAAGAGGTTATAATGTAACCATTCAGAAGTTTGACCCGTATATCAACATCGACCCGGGAACATTGAATCCATACGAGCATGGAGAGTGCTATGTAACCGTAGACGGACACGAAGCCGACCTCGATTTAGGACACTATGAGCGATTCCTGGGTATACAAACGACAAAGGCGAACAACATTACTACGGGACGTATCTACAAGAGCGTCATTGACAAAGAACGTCGTGGAGACTATTTGGGTAAAACGATCCAGGTGATTCCTCACATCACAGACGAAATCAAACGGAATGTAAAACTGCTTGGTAATAAATACAAGTTTGATTTTGTAATCACTGAAATCGGTGGTACGGTAGGTGACATTGAGTCACTCCCCTACCTCGAAAGTATCCGTCAGTTGAAATGGGAACTCGGTAAGAACGCTCTTTGTGTACACTTGACTTATGTTCCTTACCTTGCTGCTGCCGGAGAGTTGAAAACAAAACCGACGCAACATTCTGTAAAGGAACTCCAAAGTGTAGGTATCCAGCCGGATGTACTGGTATTGCGTGCTGAGCATCCGCTAAGCGACGGACTGCGTAAGAAAGTGGCACAATTCTGTAATGTAGATGATAAAGCCGTTGTGCAGTCTATCGATGCAGAAACAATTTACGAAGTACCTATCCTGATGCAGGCGCAAGGACTGGACAGCACGATCCTCGAAAAGATGGGACTGCCGGTAGGAGAAACTCCGGGATTAGGCCCATGGCGTAAATTTCTGGAACGCCGTCACGCTGCAAAATCCAAAGAGCCTATCAATATTGCACTGGTTGGAAAATATGACTTACAGGATGCTTACAAATCTATCCGCGAAGCTTTATCACAGGCAGGTACTTACAATGACCGCAAAGTGGAAGTTCATTTCGTAAACAGCGAGAAACTGACAGACGAAAATGTAGGTGAAGCTTTGAAAGGCATGGCAGGTGTAATGATCGGTCCGGGATTCGGCCAGCGGGGTATTGACGGCAAGTTTGTCGCTATTAAATATACACGTACGCATGACATTCCGACTTTCGGTATTTGTCTGGGTATGCAATGTATCGCCATCGAATTTGCACGCAACGTACTGGGATACGCTGATGCCAACTCACGTGAAATGGATGAAAAGACTCCGCACAACGTGATTGATATCATGGAAGAACAGAAAGCAATCACCAACATGGGTGGTACGATGCGTCTGGGCGCTTACGAATGTGTATTGCAGAAAGATTCGAAAGCATATCAGGCTTACGGACAAGAACATATTCAGGAACGTCACCGTCATCGCTATGAGTTCAACAATGATTATAAAGACCAATATGAAGCTGCCGGCATGAAATGTGTAGGTATCAACCCGGAATCGGATCTGGTAGAAATTGTTGAAATCCCGGCCTTGAAATGGTTTGTCGGTACACAATTCCATCCGGAATATGGCAGTACGGTACTGAACCCTCATCCGTTGTTCGTGGCATTCGTGAAGGCTGCTATCGAAAACGAAAAAGCAACGGTGAACGACTAACGATACGTGGTAAACAACCGGTAGTTTGTAATTTATATAATTTGTAATTAAAATAAGAATGGATAAAAACACCATCACAGGTCTCGTTCTAATAGGCATATTATTGGTAGGATTCAGCTATTTGAGCCGTCCAAGCGAAGAACAGATAGCTGCACAAAAAAGATACTATGACTCTATTGCCGTAGTACAGCAGCAGGAGGAAGCGCTGAAGGCGAAAACGGAAGCTGCGCTGGCCAACAGCCAAAAGGGAGTTGCATCGACAGCCGATTCTACATCTTTGTTTTTCAACGCCTTGCATGGGAGTGACTCTAAAATCAGTATCCAAAATAATGTAGCGGAAATTACTTTCGCAACCAAGGGCGGACGTGTCTATTCAGCCATGCTGAAGGATTATATGGCACAGGACAAAAAGACGCCGATCATGTTGTTCGACGGTGACGATGCTTCGATGAACTTCAACTTCTACAACAAAGCAGGAGCCATCCAGACCAAAGATTATTTCTTTGAAGCTGTAAACAAGACGGACAGCAGTGTTACCATGCGTCTGGTTGCAGATAGCGCAAGCTATATCGATTTCATCTATACGCTGAAACCGGATAGCTACCTGATGAACTTTGAAATCAAAGCAACAGGCATGGAAGACAAGTTGGCAAGCACTAAGTATGTAGACATCGACTGGTCACAACGCGCCCGCCAACTAGAAAAGGGATTCACTTATGAGAACCGTCTGTCGGAACTGACTTATAAAGTAACAGGCGACAATGTAGACAACTTATCTGCTGCCAAAGATGACAGCCAGAATTTGCCGGGACGTATCGACTGGATAGCTTTCAAAAATCAGTTCTTCTCTTCTGTATTTATTGCTGAACAGGATTTCGACAAGGTTTCCGTAAAGTCAAAAATGGAGCAGCAAGGAAGCGGATATATCAAAGATTATTCTGCTGAAATGAATACTTTCTTTGATCCGACGGGCAAAGAACCGACAGAGATGTATTTCTATTTCGGTCCGAACCACTTTAAGACGCTGAAAGCGTTGGATAAAGGTCGCGACGAGAAATGGGAACTTCACAGACTAGTTTATCTGGGCTGGCCGTTGATTCGCTGGATCAACCAGTTTATCACAATCAACGTATTCGACTGGTTATCCGGTTGGGGATTGAGCATGGGTATCGTACTGTTGATTCTGACCATCATGGTGAAAGTCGTGGTTTATCCGGCTACCTGGAAAACGTACATGTCTTCTGCCAAGATGCGTGTATTGAAACCGAAAATTGACGAAATCAGCAAGAAATATCCGAAGCAGGAAGATGCAATGAAGAAACAGCAGGAGGTGATGAGCCTTTACAGCCAGTACGGGGTAAGCCCGATGGGCGGCTGTCTGCCGATGTTATTGCAGTTCCCTATCCTGATGGCTTTGTTCATGTTCGTGCCGAGTGCTATCGAGCTGCGTCAACAAAGTTTCTTATGGGCGGACGACCTTTCTACTTATGACGCCATCATCACATTCCCGTTCCATATCCCGTTCCTTGGCAACCACCTTAGCTTGTTCTGCTTGCTGATGACATTGACAAACATCTTGAACACGAAGTACTCGATGTCTATGCAGGATAACGGAGCACAGCCACAAATGGCGGCAATGAAATGGATGATGTATCTGATGCCGATTATGTTCTTGTTTGTCTTGAACGACTATCCGTCAGGTTTGAACTATTACTACTTCGTGTCAACGCTGATTAGCGTGGGTACTATGATTCTGCTTCGCAAAACAACCGACGAAACTAAATTGCTGGCTATTCTTGAAGCGAAAAAGAAGGACCCGAAACAAATGAAAAAGACCGGATTTGCTGCCCGCCTGGAAGCGATGCAAAAGCAACAAGAGCTACTGCAACAGCAAAGACAGAATAAAAAATAAGGAATTATTCCTGAATCATATTCTAAGAAAGCCGGACACCCTACTTTGGTTGCCCGGCTTTCTTTCGCTAAACAATATAATAAGATGAAAACTAAATATTCGTATAAACAAATCTGGACGATCACCTTCCCTATCCTGATCAGTCTGATTATGGAACAAATGATCGGCATGACGGACACGGCCTTCCTAGGACGTGTAGGAGAAATTGAGCTGGGTGCTTCTGCTATCGCAGGGGTATATTATCTCGCCATCTTTATGATGGCATTCGGTTTCAGCATCGGCGCACAGATCTTAATCGCCCGCCGCAACGGAGAAGGAAACTACAAGGAAATCGGACCGATTTTCTATCAGGGCATTTATTTCCTACTTGCCATGGCAGTGATTTTATTCACATTCTCCATTGTATTCTCACCACATATCTTGAAGAATATCATTTCGTCTCCTCACATTTACGATGCAGCCGAAAGTTATATTCACTGGCGTGTATACGGGTTCTTCTTCTCTTTTATCATGGTCATGTTCCGCGCCTTCTTTGTAGGTACGACACAAACCAAAACACTGACACTAAACTCTATTGTGATGGTGTTTTCGAACGTGGTATTCAACTATATCCTGATCTTCGGTAAATTCGGTTTCCCGCAACTGGGAATTGCCGGCGCTGCCATCGGCTCGTCACTGGCTGAAATGGTATCGGTGATTTTCTTCATCATCTATACCTGGAAACGAATTGACTGCAAGAAATATGCGTTGAACATATTGCCCAAATTCCATGGGAAAACACTGAAACGCATACTGAATGTTTCTGTGTGGACAATGATTCAGAATTTCGTTTCTTTGTCTACCTGGTTCATGTTCTTCCTGTTTGTAGAGCATTTAGGAGAGCGGTCATTGGCGATTGCCAACATCATCCGCAACGTGTCGGGGATACCGTTTATGATTGCAATGGCATTTGCTTCCACCTGCGGTTCGCTGGTAAGTAACCTGATCGGTGCAGGCGAACAGGATTGTGTACGGGGAACTATCAAACAGCATATCCGTATCGGATATATCTTTGTATTGCCCATCCTGGTGTTTTTCTGCTTATTCCCGGATCTGATTCTGCGCATTTATACAGACATCCCGGATTTAAGGGCGGCATCCGTACCTTCACTGTGGGTACTATGCTCTGCCTATCTGGTGCTGGTGCCTGCCAATGTGTATTTCCAATCGGTATCAGGTACGGGAAATACGCGAACCGCATTGGCTATGGAACTTTGTGTACTGGCTATCTATATCACATACTCTGCATATTTCATTATGTACCTGCGGATGGACGTCGCTTTTGCCTGGACGACGGAATGTGTATACGGCATTTTCACACTGATGTTCTGCTATTGGTATATGAAGAAAGGAAACTGGCAGAAAAAGAAGATTTAAAAATTTATTCCTTATGAACCATTATGAACTTGATTTGAATAAAACAACCTCCTACCTTTGCAGTAAACATAAAAAAAACTAATCATTATGAAATTGCATCTATTAGGGGGAAGTTGTCTTTTAGCACTATTAAGTGCTTGTTCATCAGGGGAAGAGGAGCAAATAAAGATACCTGAAGTACCTGTAAAACAGATTCCCATCACATTGAATTGTGTAGCAAGTAATGCAAGTGTCAACGCAGATGAAAGCGTTCATACTCGCATTACTGACTGGGGCTATGAGAGCCAGGACAAAATCGGATTGTATGTCGTGAACTACAACGGCACAACACCGGGAACATTGCAAAACAACGGCAATCATGTGAATAACATGAGATTCACGTACGGCAGCAACGGTACATGGTCACCGGACAAAGAAATCTTTTGGAAAGATGAAAACACCCAAGCGGATTTCTACTGTTATTTTCCGTATGCTACACCATCGGATATTTCCGCACATTCTTTCTCCGTGAAAGAAGATCAGTCTACCGAACAGGCTTACAAGGCAAGTGAATTCCTGTACGGCAAGACTTCGGGAGTGGCACCCACGGAAGATGCTGTCAGCATTACGACCAAGCATATTTTCAGTTGTGCAGTTATCAACGTGAAGGCTGGCAACGGATTCACAGACGAAATTCTGGCACAATCGACCATAAGCGTAAAGATGAACGGAATAAAGACCGGAGCCACTGTCAACCTCACCAACGGCACAGCTACGGCAACGGGAACAGCCAAAACAATTCTTCCGCTCGAAAACGGAAATAACCGTTCGTGCAAAGCTTTGGTTGTACCTCAAACAGCTTCGGGAGATAATTTCATCACTGTCAATATTGATGGCAGAGACTTCAATCTCAACAAGGAATTTACTTTCGTCGGAGGAAAAAGGCATACTTTCTCCGTGACTGTGAGCAAGACTAGCAATGGCATCAATGTCGGCATTGGGGCTTGGGAAGATGACGATATAGATAATGGTGGCGTGGCCGAATAAAACAGACATACGTATGAGAAAAGAATGGCATAAATATATAGTATTCAGTGCTGTATCGGCATTGGTACTTATGTCGTGCAACGACAATAAAATAACGGAAGGCGTCTCACGGGGACAGGATTCTAATGTCATATCCCTGTCGGGAGAAATAGACCAGGTGGCAGTGACCCGTGTCAATGACAATGGTTTCTGCGATGGCGACATCATGGGCGTATATATCGTTGACTACAACGGAAACACACCGGGAACATTGGCAAACAACGGTAACCGGGGAACGAATGTACCACACACTTTTGATGAAGCGGCCTATAAGTGGAACTCTGCCTACGATGTCTACTGGAAGGACGACCGGACACATATTGATATCTATGGATATTACCCGTACGCCTCGCCGACGGATGTAAACGCGTATGCATTTGAAGTACAAAAAGATCAAACGAAAAATAATGGGGATGAAATGGGAAGTTACGAAGCAAGTGACTTCCTTTGGGGAAAGGCAGCGGACGTAGCACCTACGGAAAAAATAATCCGGCTGCCATTGCGGCACAAGATGAGTAATGCCCGCATTACCTTGAAAGAAGGCGAGGGATTCGCTGAAGGAGCATGGATAGAACTGGAGAAACAAGTACTGGTTCTGAACACCAAGCGTAGTTCGGTGATTGACCTCGCCACGGGTAATGTGACTGCTACAGGCGAAGTTGCCAAAACAGGGACTATCCCATTCCGCAAAGACAATGAATTCCGCGCCATTGTGGTGCCACAGACTGTGGAAGCAGGAAAAGTGCTTTTCAGTATTACGGTAGATGGAATGCCTTATACGTTTAAGAAGGAAGAAGCATTTACGTACATAGCCGGGAAGATGCACAACTTCACTATTCAGGTGAATAAGAAGGAAGCAAGCGGACAGTATGAGTTTAAACTCATTGATGAATCTATTACGGCATGGGAGAATGATATGGCTTCGCATGAAGCTACCGCCAAAGAGTATATTGTGATTCATGTGGAAGAGGTGGGGACGTTGAAAGAGTGTATCATGGCGGCGAATAAGGATTATACGCAATTGCAAAATTTGAAGATTACGGGGGAGATTAATGCGGAAGATTTCTATTTTATGAGGGATGAGATGAGCCGATTACAGTCACTGAATTTGAAAGAAGTGAAGATCAAAGGGGATACTTATGAATATCATAAAGAGAATGAAATCCCTAGTGATGCAATGAGTGGAAAAAAAACTCTCATGCATTTGGTACTACCTGAAAAACTGACTAAAATAGGAAACGGTGCATTTGAAAGTAGTTCTTTGATAGGATCCTTATACATTCCAGAAGGAGTAAAAGAAATCGGCTCCTCTGCATTTTATCTTTGTAAATCTCTAACCGGCTCTTTACATTTGCCTTCTACATTAGAATCAATAGGTGCTCAAACTTTTGGGGAATGTTCTTTTACATGCGAACTTATACTTCCTTCTAATTTAAAATCTATAGGGGAACGTGCTTTCTTTAGTTGTTCCAATTTATATGGAGAACTTCATTTACCCGACAAATTATCATATTTAGGTTCACACGCTTTTTATAATTGCATATCTCTTTCAGGCTCTATAACCATACCGCAAACTATTACTGAGATAAAAGAGAGCGCTTTTGCTTATTGTCACGGACTCAACGGTACGCTAAATCTACACGATGGTATTACTTCAATAGAATCATTTGCTTTCACCCAATGTCCCTTTAAAGGTGAACTAATTTTACCAAAGAATTTAGTAATTATAGGTGAATATGCATTTGAAACTTGCAATTTTTCTGGCAAACTTAAACTTCCCTCAAAATTAGAAGTAATTAATAATGGAGCATTCCTTTATAATCAACGCATCTCTGGAATTTTAGAGATACCCAACAATGTCATATCTATCGGTTCATCCGCATTCTATTATTGTAAGTCATTAGAAGGTATCATTTTTCCCAAAAGTATAGAAAATATTGGAAGCAGTGCATTTGAAAACTGTTTTGGTATTGGTTCCATCGTATGCCAAAGCACTATCCCTCCATACATGTTTACTAGTGCTTTCAACGGAGTTGCTAAAGATAACTTCACCGTTGAAGTGCCTGAATCCGCTGTTGCAGACTATCAGACAGCAGTAGGTTGGAATGAATTTAAGCGTATAGGTGCTCATCATGAATTAATCTGTCGCCCCGCTCTTGCCAATGCCCTCAATACCCACTGCACACGTAATCTGATATTGAACGCAGAAGGTGATTGGGAAGTAGAAAGTATACCTGACTGGTGTAGTCTATCCTCAACGAGTGGATCTAAAAAAACAGAATTGACCTTAACCATTGACGAAATGCCCAAAGGTACTACCGAAGGACGTAATGGAGAAATCATATTCAGGCTGAAAGACAAGGATTATACTACTAAATGTTCCGTCTCTCAATATGACTATAAGTACAGTGAAGACGAAATCATCACTTTGCAAAAGGCTACCAAAGGAAAGAACGGTGGTATCAACCTTGTATTTTTGGGTGACGGATACAATGCCAAAGACATCGCTAAAGGCGATTACATGGAGACCATACAGAAACAGATAGAACATTTCTTCGCTATCGAACCTTACACTACTTATCGTGATTATTTCAATGTACATACAGCCATTCCTGTCTCACTCGAAAGCGGCATAGGCACCGTCAATACCATTCGTTATACTAAATTTGAAACCACTTTTACAGGTGGCGTAGGTTTAAAATGTAATCACGAAGCTGTTTTTAACTATGCACTACAGATTCCAGCTGTGACTAAAGAGAATCTGAATCAGACGTTACTTATCATGATTCCTAACTCTACCGACTACGGTGGCATCTGTGAAATGTGGAGCGACGGTTCCGCTCTCGCCTTCTGTCCCATGAGTACCGACGACTATCCATATGATGCACGCGGACTCATTCAGCACGAAGCCGGTGGACACGGATTCGGTAAACTGGGCGATGAATATATCTACCACAATGCGTTTATCGATTTCTGTCCATGTAGTTGCTGCGAACACACAAGCGCATTAAACAGCGCCAAATCCAATGGCTGGTATGACAACCTCTCACTGACAGGCAAAATGCACGAAGTTCCTTGGAGCCATCTGATATTCGACGAACGTTACAGTGACCGAGTAGACATCTACGAAGGTGGATTCATGCATAGCCGTGGCGTATTCCGTTCGGAACAGACCAGTTGTATGAATAACAACATTCCATATCACAGCGCCATCAGCCGCGAGTCTATCGTAAAACGCATCAAGAAGTATGCAGGCGAAGAGTATTCGTTCGAAGAATTTGTGAAGAACGATAAGGGAGATACAGGAGCTATCACGCGCGCTATGAATGTTCCGTATGCAGGAAGCCGCGTACATACGTTCCAATATCCGCCCAAGATTCATAAAGGCAGCCCACTGAAATAGTCGGAAGGAGGCTATAAAAACTTTGAAAGAGAAAGACTCAAAGAAAGATATTCAAAAGAAAGAAACTCAAAAAAGGAAAAAGAATATGAAACCAACGATTCATACCATCTATACGGCTTGCATCTGCCTGCTCTCCAGCATGGCGATGGTAAGCTGCGGACAGGAAGAAACGGCAGGCAGCAAGGAGACAGAACAGAACGACATGATGCAGTTCCGGATTGCGCATCCTTCACAGCAACAAACTGCTCCTGCCAGCCGCGCCACGGAAACAGACTTCGAGACAAACGACCGCATCGGTCTGTTTGTCTGCGGAGAAAATGAACCTCTGCAAGTGGGAGGCAACTACGTGAACAATGCTTCACTAACCTACAACGGAACGGCATGGACTCCCGCCCGCCCTATTTACTGGAACGACGGCAGTTATGACGTGTACGCCTACTATCCCTTCTCCTCCCCCATCTTGTCGACAGACGAAATGGAATTCCGCGTAGCAGCGGACCAAAGCACAGCAGGAACAGCCGACGCAGTGGGAGGCTACGAAGCCAGCGACTTCCTGTGGGCATCGGCAAAGAAACAGACCGCCGGCAATGATGCCGTGGCACTGAAATTCAAGCATTGCATGAGCAAACTTACTGTGCGCCTTATCAAAGGCGAGGACTACGAAGGCGACGAGCTACCGCAGGATGCCGAAGTGTTTATTCACAACACCGTACCCAATGCTACCATCGACCTTGCCGCAGGGATAGCCACCAAAACACTCTACGGTACGGAAGCCACACTGAAAGCAAAAGCAGCAGGAGACAACAGATACACCGCTATCGTCGTTCCGCAACGAATCACTAACCGCCGTCCGCTGGTGGAGGTAGTGATGAAAGGCGTGTCGTACCTGATGGAAAGTGCTTTCGTTTTTAAGCCGGGGATGCATCATATTGTTTCACTGACTATCACGAAAAATCCAGAACAAGTGAAGATTGAGATTGGTGGAGAAATTGAAAATTGGGAAACAACAGAAGAATCATAATTTTAGTTTCACCACAGATTACACGGATTTTCACAGATTAAATAGTTTTCTATAGGTTGGAAAAGGCTGTATAAAAAGTCGTTAGTAACTCTAATTCCCCTCCTTCTTCAGGAAGGAGGAGAATTGAGATAGAACCGACTTTTTAGATAGCCTCTTAGTTATTATTGGCTTTCCGTTCCAATCATGTAGTATAATAGATTAATCTGTGGAAATCTGTGTAATCTGTGGTGAATTTCCTTGTAATATGTTTATATTTGCAACGGGGGTTTTAAAAGTTAACTATCAATGAACGACAAACTGAAGTATATTGTCACTTCTATCTTTCTCTCAAGTCTGTTTGCAGTGTTATATACCGGATGCAAACCGGACAGTTTAGAAATCAACGCACTGCCTTTTCAAGAAAACGAAGGAGACAACTGGGGACTTATCTCCACCAACGGAAAGATTGAAATCCCTTCCGGAAGCTTCACTCGCCAACCGTCAGCAGTGGTCAATGGAATGTTCAGTCTGCCGGACGAAAAAGGATATTATCAACTCTACGAATTAAAACATCCGACACAACCTACCAGCGCAAGACGATTTGCTCAAGTCGGACATTTTTTTGAAGACGTCACACTGGCACAAGAGTTTCCGGACTCTCCTATCCTCGTTATCGACCGGAAAGGACAAAGCATCAACAATATCGGAATAAGCCTGCATTACGACATCATATTAGCACATAACTTTGCCGAAGGCAGAGCTTTGTTCTGCACCCGAAAAGGGAAGTACGGCTATATGGACACTCGAGGGAACATCCTCATTCCGCCTATATATGACCAAGCGTATGACTTCCACGAAGGCTTGGCACTGACAGGCAACACGAACGACAAGGGTGAGACCAGCTACCAGCTGATCGACCTGTCCGGAAACGTACGTATTCAAATTCAAGATACGCCTGCCCTACTCGACTCACAACCTGCATGCGGACTGATAAAATACAATAACTGCCAAAGCGGGCAATGTTGCTATCTGAGCACCACAGGAAAGGAAGGGATCTTCCTCCCGGACAGCATCCGTGAAGCCTTCCGCTTCCGCCACAACGCTGCCATTGTCCATACCGACCACGGCGCAGGACTCATCGACCGCGAAGGGAAATTACTAATTGCTCCCACATACAAAGAAGGATTCATTGTTGACAACGACCGTGTGTGCTTGCGTACCGGCAACGAATGGCAGCTCGCCGACTTCGAAGGCAACAGCTTAGGAGATACAAACAAGAGCCACGAACGGATATCCACTTTCTATCCTTCCGGACTTGCCATCGTTCGTTCCGAAACTCAATGCCGATGGATAGACCGACAAGGAAAAACTGCCTACAACCGGACATACCACTGTATCGCTGAAGATCCTTCTGCATTACAACTTGTTCCACAAGTCTTCGTCCGAAAAAATACAAAGACAAAAGATGAAGAAAACAATGCTACGAATAGACCGGAAAAGACGGGAACAGTTTCGGCTTCGTCATCGGAAAAAAACACCCAGCCATCTGCAGGAAAACCACACACCACCTGTATCATCAGCAGGGATGAATGGAAGAACATCGGAAAACAAAATCCGTTCTATGACGAAGCGAAGAAAATACTATCCGGAAAACTAGCCGAAACGGATGCGGAAAACAGACAGGTGATACTCAACTATGTGGAACATCTGCGCACATCGTACACCACCAAGGACATCGACTTCCTAACGCAACTATTCAGCGAAGAAGCACTGATTATCGTCGGCAAGGTCATCCGCAGCACTCCCCGAACAGACGGGAAATACCTGCCGCAACACCAAGTGGAATATAATATTAAGAGCAAACGTACTTATCTGGAACGCCTGAAAGTTTTGTTCAAACAGAACAAGGAAATCAATCTGCTGTTCAGTGACTTTAAAATAATGCGACACCCCACACAAGAGGGGTTGTACGGAGTCACGCTACGCCAGAAATACAGTTCCGATCTCTATTCGGACGACGGCTACCTGTTCCTGCTGTGGGATTTCAGAGATGAAGCCACCCCACTGATTCATGTACGCACGTGGCAACCCCGAATGCTAGATGACCGGACGCCACTGCCAGAAGAAGAGATTTTCAACATACGTAATTTCAATCTGCAATGAATATTTCTATATTAACTCCCGACACAGGAAGAAAACTGATGAGCATGAAAAGGTTACCGGATGTAAAAAGGGGCATACTGAATACGAGAAGGTACATATTGACAACCGTCATGCTCCTTATCTTTTCAACTATGTACGCACAACAGTTTTCCGTACAAAGTTTTCGGCAACTGCCCAATGACATCAGTGCTTATATTCAGCCTGTGAAAGACTTGAACGATGAAGCCTGTGCACTCATCAAAATAGTAGGCAGCCGTGATTTCGCCTTCTCCACTCCTCTGGGAATAGTGAAAAGGAAAAATGACATCGGAGAGACGTGGATATACGTTCCGCGCAGCACTACACAAATTACCATTAAGCACCCGCAATGGGGTGTGCTCCGTGATTATCGCTTCCCTTCTCCCTTAGAGTCGCGCCTGACCTACGAACTGGTGCTAAGTGCTCCTTCCGTTAGTATTCCCCGGAGAAAAATTCCTCTGATAGAGAACACTGCCGTCAGTGATCCGCACACATACGAACTGACCATTCAACAGCTTCCCGTACCTGAATGGCGATGTCCCCGACGACCGAAAGAGAAAGCCGCATGGTTGATTATGCCGAGCATCGGACTTCATCGCCAGGAAGCGGCAGGTGGTATACGTCTTGCCTGGATGCGGCGGCATGGAATATACCTGCATGCATTGAGCGACTTCCGCACCACCCCCGATACCAACGGACAAGAATGTGACAAAAACGGACTACTACCCGGCAGCGCACTGCCACCCTATTACAGCGGAAGAAGCGAAAAGTCATACTACGCCCTCACCGCAGGAGGGATACATCGCATTGTCGGTAACTTCTGCCTTTACGAAGGCATCGGCTACGGAGCACGCACGGTTGTCTGGCAAACGGACGAAGGAACTTACCTGCGCAACAGCGATTATTCATCCCAAGGACTCACCGCCGAAGCGGGTGCCATGCTCCGACTACGAAGGTTTGCCTTTTCCGTCGGTGCCATCACCACAGGCGGGAAATACTGGATGATGAACCTCGGACTGGGCATTCGCCTATGATTGCCTTCTTTAGTAAGAACGTAGAATTGCACCAAAGACATACAAATTGAACTATGCATACAAGAATCATTTGTTTCCTAGCTCTCTTCGCTTGTTGCCTGCTCCCAACAGGATGCAGTGACGAGAACCACCCTAATAATCCGGCACCGGAAATCATCCTGCACGAAGCACAGGACATCACCCGCACGAGCGCCCGTCTCGCCGGTACTGTGAATGTCCCGCCCCATAGCCATACCAACCGTTACCGTTTCCGCTATGGTACTTCACCGGATATGGAAAAAGGTGAAGAATATTCCCAGCCAAACGGACTTGTCACTACCGAACTACAAAACCTGACACCGGGAACCACCTATTATTACTGTCTGGAAGCTGGAAACGAAATGTATATGCGGCAAAGTCCCACCTATCATTTCACCACTCTTCCTAACGAACGTCCCCGGATAGAACCCATCACCTTTTTGGGACAAGGTCCTATCAGTATCATTCTATTATGCGCTGTCACAGACGACGGCGGCGACCCTGTGACATCCTGCGGCTTCCGTTATATTTCCGCCGATGGACAAGAGCTGGAAGCAAACGCATCCCTTACAACCGACAATCAATGGCGACTGCATATCAACCAATTGAAAAAGTACACCGAATATACAGTGAGGGCTTTTGCCGAAAACAGAAACGGAAGAACTTACAGCGAACCGTACCGCTTTTACACCAGTGATGCAGTAAGCCTCATCAATGCAGGCATGCTGCCTGAAATTATCGGCGAGGACGGCAAAAACGACTATACACAACTGAGTATCACAGGTCCGCTGAACGGGACGGATCTCCGATTCATCCGAGAAATGTGTGGAAAAGACGTACGTGGCAACCAGACACAGGGACAGTTGCAGAAGTTGGATTTGACGGACGCACTCATCGTTGCAGGCGGATTGTCTTACGATGAGTCGCGATATACAACAGAGCATACCATCGGCAACGGAATGTTCGGCGAACTGGATATACTGACGGAAATCAAACTTCCGGAAAATACGTTGGTGATTGAACAGAATGCCTTCCGCAACTGCACATCACTGACAGCACTATCCATTCCGGGAAGTACAAAGAAACTGACTCCTTCCAGCGGATGCCACCATCTCGAACATCTGTCCGTGATTACAGGAAATTCTGAATATAGCAGCATAGACGGGGTGGTGTACAGCAAAAACGGTGAAGCACTTGTATGGTTTCCCGAAGGAATGGAGAAAGATGAACTTCGTCTCTCTCCCACTCTGAAGAGTATCGGAGAATACGCATTACAAAAATGCAAAATACGGTCTATCCTATTGCCCGGTTCAGTCACCAGTATCGGAAAGCTGGCTTTCTATGCTTCCGAAATAGAATCGATCGTATTGCCGGACGAATTGCGGAGTGTGCCGCTCGGGATATTCCAGCAATGCCAGAATCTCACGACTGTCACACTGGGGAGTGACTGTGAATCTCTCTCGGATTATTGTTTTGACGGATGCCCGCTCCAGCATATATACGTAAAAGCAGTCATTCCTCCCGTCTGCCAATCGAATACGTTCAGCGGAATGGAAAATATCTTTGCCGACTGTATTCTGCATGTCCCTGCGGAGAGCCTGCCGATATACAGAAACCACTCCACATGGAAACTGTTTCAACACATTAAAATGATCGAAGCTACATGGAAAATTTAAAGTCGATTGACCCACTATTATAAAAGTCTTCTGACCCACCTT
>CAPAOL010000054.1 GCA_948579315.1 uncultured Phocaeicola sp. | reverse complement strand
ATCCGAAGTAGTTGTTCACCGCATTACTCAGGTAGGTCGTATTCGTGCCGGATACTATACAGTAATACTAATTGTTTGAACACCAGTTATATGTGTGACAACTTTAATGATGCAAGGGCCGTTTCAGGTCCTTTTTTTATTTATAATTGACAATAATATCTGGTAAACTATCTACTGCTTTTTGTTTGAGTTCATCTATGATATGAACATATTTTTCAGTGTGCCGGGTCGTAGAATGTCCTGCAAGGCTGGCGGCGGTCTTGATATTAGCTCCATTTGCCATAATGTTGGTGATAAATGAGTGCCGGGCACAGTGGAAGGTGATGTGCTTGTGTATATTAGCCCTTTTGACCCATTTGTTTAAAATTCTTAGTGTGTAAGAATAGGAGGGGAGCCCGAATACCAACTCCTCGTTAATGCCTTTATGTCTTTGCAGGAGCTTGATGGCAGTGTGGTTTAAGTTTAGATGCAAGATTGCGTTTTTGGAGTGTGACTGTACTTTCTGTTGTAGAATAGTAAGGCGGTTTGATGAGAAATCTATGTCTTTATATTGCAGTTGGTGCACATCACACCAGCGCAGCCCACAATAGCAAGAGAACAAGAATGCCCTTTTTACTTCGTTATTGGGGCATGGAGTGATAGCAAGTTTCTGAATCTCTTTTAAGCTGAGGATTGCTTTGGTTACCTCATCAAACTGCATCAGGCGGATACCATCTGTAGGGTTAGAGGTCATTAACTTTTTTTCTATACATTTATTAATGCACATTCTGAATTTCTTGAAATATCCGATGGGAGTATTACCTCGGAGATGATCCCTGAGATACTCAAGAAAATTTATACAAAAATCTTTTGTGAGAAGGGTTACAGGTAAGCTTTTCTTTCTTGTAAACAGTCGCAGATGGGTGATACATGCCCTGACCATTTTCTTGTCCTTTTTGTGATAGGTATCCAGGTATTGTCCTATCAGAATATAGAAATCGGGAACATTGCTTTTATCTGTTGGAAGTATATCATCGAATGTATTTTCTATATCGTTCAGATGATATTCAACAGATAAGAATTCTAGTTCCTTCTTTGCTCTTATCTGCCTGGCAATTAGTACCTTGTTTCTGTTTTCCGCTCTTCGCTCTGCACTGGTAGGAGCGTCCAGGATGATGCCCAAATACTCTTTGCGGCGTTTCCCGTTATAACTGTAATTCAAATAAAGCGAAACTCTTCCTTTGTTCAATTGTTTCTTTCCTAATGTAATTCCCATAATGAATAATAATTAATACAATAATAATGTTGAAAAGAAGGACCAGAGAGGGACTGAAAATGAATTCCTCCATCTTTCTTTCTATAATAATAATATCTTTTGTACCTTTGTGTCATAAACAAAAAAATGGAAGAAAATTTTGATATACGCGAGCAACAGCTCACAACTAAAGAACGCGATTTTGAGAATGCCTTACGTCCGCTGAATTTTGAAGATTTCAGCGGGCAGGATAAGGTAGTGGATAATCTGCGCATCTTTGTCAAGGCGGCGCGTCTGCGGGCCGAGGCGTTAGACCATGTTCTTTTGCACGGACCTCCCGGCTTGGGCAAGACGACCTTAAGTAATATCATTGCCAATGAACTGGGAGTAGGTTTTAAAGTGACCTCAGGACCGGTGCTGGATAAACCGGGTGATTTGGCGGGAGTACTGACCAGCCTGGAACCCAATGATGTGCTTTTTATTGATGAAATACATCGGTTGAGCCCTGTGGTAGAAGAATATCTGTATTCTGCCATGGAGGATTATCGTATCGATATAATGATAGACAAGGGACCTTCGGCGCGTAGTATCCAGTTGGAGTTGAGCCCGTTTACTTTGGTTGGAGCCACTACCCGGAGTGGGTTGCTGACTGCGCCTTTGCGTGCCCGTTTTGGAATTAATCTTCATTTGGAGTATTATGACGATGATGTATTGACAAGCATTATCCGTCGTTCAGCTACTATATTGAATGTGCCTTGTGACGTGAAAGCGGCGGGTGAGATTGCTTCGCGCAGCCGTGGAACGCCCCGTATTGCAAATGCGCTGTTGAGGCGTGTCCGTGATTTTGCCCAGGTGAAAGGTTCCGGAAGGATTGATGTGGAAATTGCCCGGTTTGCTTTAGAAGCCTTGAACATTGACAGGTATGGACTGGATGAGATAGATAACAAGATTTTATGTACTATTATAGATAAGTTTAAGGGAGGTCCTGTGGGGCTGACTACTATTGCAACCGCTTTGGGTGAAGACGCCGGAACAATAGAGGAGGTTTATGAACCTTTTTTGATTAAAGAAGGTTTCTTAAAACGTACTCCGCGTGGACGTGAGGTCACGGAACTGGCCTATATGCACTTGGGACGGAGCATTTATAATAGTCAGAAGACATTATTTGATGATTAAAAGATGGCAGGATTAAAAGCATTAGCCAAGGAAACAGCCATATATGGGATGAGTAGTATCATCGGGCGGTTCCTGAATTATTTGTTAGTACCGATATATACCAACGCTTTGCCTGTGGAATCGGGGGGCTATGGTATCATTACCAATATGTATGCTATAACTGCCTTGCTGATGGTGCTTTTAACATATGGTATGGAAACCGGATTTTTCCGGTTTGCCAATAAGGGGGTGGATGATCCGATGCGCGTCTATTCCACTACTTTGCTTTCGGTAGGGGCGACTGCGCTCTTGTTTTTAATCGTTTGTCTTTCTTTTCTGCATCCCATAGCAGGTTTCTTGGGATATGGAGAGCATCCGTGGTATATGGGGATGATGCTGATTGTAGTCGCAATGGACGCTTTCCAAGCTATTCCTTTTGCTTATTTGCGATATAAGAAACGCCCTGTTAAGTTCGCTGCATTGAAATTGTTGTTCATTTTTGCCAGCATTGCCTTGAATATCGCTTATTTTGTAGGTATGAAAGGAGAGAATGTCGGAGTGGCTTTTGCTATAAATCTGGCTTGTACTTCTTTGGTGATGCTGTGTATGTGGAAAGAATTGGTGGGCTTCAGGTATGTGCTGGACAGGGAGTTGTTGCGGCGTATGCTGCATTATTCTTTCCCGATATTGATTCTGGGTATTGCCGGAATCTTAAATCAGGTAGCCGATAAAATTATTTTTCCGTTTGTTTATCCTGATAAGGCGGAGGCGACCATCCAGTTGGGTATTTATGGGGCTGCCAGTAAAATAGCTATGATAATGGCCATGCTGACACAGGCTTTCCGGTTTGCATACGAGCCGTTTGTTTTTAGTAAGAGTAAAGAAAAGGATAGTCGGGAAATGTATGCCAAAGCGATGAAGTTTTTCATTATCTTCACTTTGCTGGCCTTTTTGGCTGTTATGTTTTACCTTGATATATTGCGTTATATTTTAGGACGTGATTATTGGGTAGGGCTTAAAGTTGTACCTATTGTCATGGCTGCCGAAATGTTTATGGGTATTTATTTCAATCTTTCTTTTTGGTATAAGCTGATTGATGAAACAAAATGGGGAGCTTATTTTTCATTGGTGGGATGCAGTATCATTATCCTGATAAATATTTTCCTTATTCCGGTATTTGGCTATATGGCGTGTGCGTGGGCAGGTTTTGCCGGATATGGAGTAGCTATGCTTCTCTCTTATTTTGTAGGGCAGAAAAAATATCCTATTAATTATGATTTGAAAGCGATAGGTAACTATGTGGCGTTAGCGCTGGTACTTTACATTGTTTCAGTTTATCTTCCTATTCAAAATATATTCTTGTTGTTGGGTGTTCGTACATTACTGTTGTTATTGTTTGTGGCATATATTGTGAAAACGGACTTCCCCTTGCAGCAGATACCTGTTATAAACCGATACATAAAGAAATAGCTATGAGTGACCTGAAGAATGATTTGAAGAATGTGCCTTATATAAAGCAGTTCTTTGGTGAATATCTTGATTTGCGCAAGGATAAGGATAATGAAGCCTTGATTGTAGAAAGTATTCGTAACGGTGTTGAGTTCAAAGGAACTAATTTGTGGATTCTTATATTCGCAATTTTTATTGCTTCATTGGGCTTGAATGTGAATTCTACGGCAGTGATTATCGGTGCTATGTTGATATCTCCGCTGATGGGGCCGATTATGGGAGTGGGGCTGGCTATCGGACAGAATGATTTTGAACTGTTGAAACGTTCTCTGAAAAGTTATTTGGTGGCGACTGTATTTAGTGTGATTACATCCACGATTTATTTTTCGCTGACTCCGTTGGATGAAGTACAATCGGAGTTGCTGGCACGTACTTCTCCTACTATATATGATGTGCTTATAGCTTTATGCGGTGGCTTGGCCGGTATTATCGCCTTGTCTACAAAGGAGAAGGGGAATGTTATTCCGGGGGTAGCTATTGCTACGGCTTTGATGCCGCCTTTGTGTACTGCCGGATTCGGGCTTGCTACCGGAAATTTACTTTATTTTTTAGGTGCGTTCTATTTGTATTTTATCAATTCAGTATTTATCAGTCTGGCTACTTTTATCGGGGTGCGTGTCATGCATTTCCAACGTAAGGAGTTTGTGGATAAGGAGCGTGAGAAATTGGTAAAGAAATATATTATTTTTATTACTTTGGCTACGATGTGTCCTGCTGTTTATCTGACTTATGGCATTGTAAAAAGTACTATTTATGAAGCTTCTGCCAACAACTTTATCAACGAGGAGCTGAATTTTAATAATACCCAAGTAATAGACCGGAAGATTTCTTTCGAGAAGAAGGAAATACGTGTTGTGCTAATAGGCAATGAGGTTTCGGAAACAGAAATAGCAACCGCAAGGGATAACTTGAAACTTTTTAATCTGGCAGGAACCAAACTGGTTGTTCTTCAAGGAATGAATAATGATGCGATGGATATTGGCAGTATAAAGGCGCAAGTGATGGAGGACTTTTATAAGAATAGTGAGAAACGTTTGCTGGAGCAGCAGGAAAAGATTAAGTCTTTGGAAAACGAACTTAATGTATATGCCGCATACAATACCGTAGATAAAAAGATAATTCCCGAACTTAAAGTACTTTATCCTGCAGCAGAAGCTATAGCCATGGCGAAGACTGTGGAATTGCAGGTAGACTCAACCCAAACGGACACATTGACAATAGTCTTGATGAAATTCAGTAAAAAACCTGTAGGAAAAGAACAGGAAAAGATTTCCGAATGGTTGAAGGCACGTGTCGGGGCGAAAAAACTTAAATTAATTGTAGAATAAAACCATGAAAAAACTACTATTGCTGCTGTCTTTCCTGCCTTTATGTATATGGGGTAATGAGGGAATGTGGCTTCCTTGTTGCCTTAGCAAACAAACTCAACAAGTGATGAAAGAAATGGGATTGGAACTTTCATCTGAACAATTGTATAATCCCGGAGGAAAAGCATTGGCTAATGCTGTTGTTAGTTTTGGAGGTTTTTGCTCGGGGGTTGTTGTATCTCCGGATGGCTTGGTTTTTACTAACCACCATTGTGGGTATGATGCCATTCAGCAGCATAGTTCTGTGGAGCATGATTATTTGCGAGATGGTTTTGTAGCCGACTCCTTAAGTAAGGAGCTTCCTAATCCGGATTTATTTGTCAGTTTTCTGATACGCACAGAGGATGTGACGGAGCGTGTGTTGCAAGCTATTCCAGTCGGAACAAAGGAAAATGACCGTGCGCTGATTGTGGATTCTATTTCCACATTGCTTGCTCAGGAAGCTGTGGCGAATGATACGTTGCTGCGTGCTGAGATAACTCCTTTTTATGGTGGTAATGAGTTTTATCTGTCTGTGTATAAAGATTATTATGATGTTCGTCTGGTGTTTGCTCCTCCCTCTTCTGTAGGCAAGTTTGGCGGGGATACAGATAATTGGGTATGGCCCCGCCATACCGGGGATTTCTCTGTTTTCCGTATTTATGCTGATCAGAATAATCAACCGGCAGCTTATTCTCCGGAGAATGTGCCTTATCATCCGGATTATTTTGCTCCTGTTTCTTTGGGCGGGTATGAACAAGGTTCATTTTGCATGACTATGGGATATCCCGGTTCTACCAGCAGGTATTTGTCTTCATTTGGGATAGACGAAAGGATTAATACGGATAATGCCGCTATGATTAATGTCCGTACCATCAAGCAGGCTATCTGGAAAAATGCAATGGAAAAAAGTGATGATATCCGCATTAAATATGCTTCCAAGTATGCACAAAGCTCTAACTATTGGAAGAATAGTATAGGCATGAATCAAGCGGTAAAAGAGTTGAAAGTGATAGAGAAAAAACAAGCTTTGGAGCGCCAGTTGCAAGAATGGATCCGTCGGGAACCTGATAAGCGAAGCAAATATGCAAGGGTTCTGACTGAACTGGAGCTGAATTATCGTAATCGTAGAAATGCGGCGCGGGCTATGGCATATTTTGGAGAAACATTTGCTAATGGACCGGAGTTGATTACGGCAGCCTTGGCTGTACTGAATTTTGATTTTGAGGCAGAGGAGAGTGATTTGGAGCGTAATATGCGGCAATTGTTGGAGATTTATGCCAATATGGATATAAGTGTGGATAAACAAGTCTTTGTGGCTATGTTGAAAGAATATGCGGCTGAGGTAGGCAAGGAGTTTTTACCTGATGTTTATCCATTGATAGAGAAAGATTTTAAAGGTGATTACCAAGCTTATGTAGATGATTTGTATGCTCGTTCCTCTTTAGAGACACCGCATGGGTTTGAACAGGTGGTGAAGGGAGATACCACTTATGTCTTGTTTGATGACCCTGCGGCTTCTTTTGCTATTGATATGTTGGTGAAATTTTATGAATTCAATCAGTCGGTGGAAGAAGCTAGTATGAATATTGAGAAAAATGAACGTTTGTTGAATGAAGCAATGCGTGAGATGGAGGCAGATAGGGTGTTTTATCCGGATGCTAATTCTACTATGCGTCTGAGTTTTGGCATGGTGGGTGGTTACTCACCGAAAGATGCTATTGAATATTCTTATTTTACGACGACAAAAGGTATTTTTGACAAGATAAGGCAGTATAAGGGAGATAGTGATTTCGATGTGCTTCCTTCTGTAGTCGAATGCTTGAGAAGGAAGGATTTCGGACGTTATGCTACCGGAGATGGTAATATGAATGTTTGCTTTATTTCGGATAATGATATAACGGGAGGGAATTCCGGTAGTGGAATGTTTAATGGAAAAGGGGAATTAATAGGTCTTGCTTTTGACGGGAATTGGGAAGCAATGAGTGGAGATATTGTTTTTGAACCTAATTTGCAGCGTTGTATCGGGGTGGATATCCGCTATGTTCTTTACATGATTGAAAAATATGGGAAAGCTTCCCGTTTGATCGATGAACTGAAATTGACAGACTAAAAGAAAAGTATGAAATGACAGGAAGCTTGGGTATGTCAAAGTTCCGATAGTTTGTCATATAATCTTTCATCCGGAAAGATGGCAAAAAAACTGTTAATATTAATTCGATGTAAACAAGGATATTCGGTAAATCTTTTTTTGAATAACACGATAAATCCAACTGATTCATTATAAGTCAGTTGGATTTATCGTGTTATTTGCGGAATGTCCTTGAAATGACAGGTTGTTTCAATTCTGCCTGCTCCGCTATTATTCGAGAGAAGTGGATGTTATTTGCATATTTCTACTATGTCCAATTCTCTTTCATGAAGTTGGCTTCCTCATTTCTTGGATTTCTTTTTCTTATTGTTATCGCTGTTAAAGAATTGTTTCCAGTCGTCTTTCGTTTTGGGACCGCGTTCTTCAATGTAGCCACGTTCCGCACGGCTGGGTCTTCCTTCTTTTGAGGTCGTTTTTTTATTGGACCTGTCACTTTTTTTGCCGAATGAAGCATTCCTTGCTGCACTGCTTCTGCGTTCGCCATTGTCGTTTTTGCCATTATTGTCACCGGCAACTTCTACTACAATTTTCCGGCCGCCATTCAGATTAACCTTGTTCAATGCTTTAATCACGTCCTGTGCCTGATTTTCTGCTACTTCGAAGAAAGAGAAATTCTGCATCAGGTCTATTCGTCCGATGGTAGTACGTTGCTTCTTCATGTTGCGGTTAATCAGTTCTATGATTTGGTTGGCATAGAAACCGTCTGTCTTTCCTACATTCAGGAATAGACGGGTGTATCCTTTTTCTGCTTTACGCTCTGTCTTTTCACGAGCACTGCCATGATCCTTGCGTTCTTTGGAGCCACGTTCGCTGCGACGGTCATTTGTGCTGGGAATTTCTATTTCCGGAGCGTTACTATAGTATTCCAAGAAGCGGTTAAATTCCATTGACACCACGCGCTTTATCAGATCTTCCTTTGAAAGCCATTCCAGTTTACGATAGATTCCGGGTAGGAAGGATTCAATTTCTTCATCGTTTACTTTTACCTTTTCTATGTCATCTATCAATTTAATCAATTGCTGCTCGCAAATTTGTTTACCACTGGGCATCTCACCCATGATAAATTTTTTGTTGATGATTCGTTCTATCTCACGCATCTTTCCTTTTTCGCGAAGGTTGATGATGGCAATAGAAATACCTGTTTTTCCGGCACGTCCTGTACGACCACTACGATGAGTATAGCTTTCTATATCATCGGGCAAGCCATAATTAATGACATGAGTAAGGTCATTTACATCTAGGCCACGGGCTGCTACGTCGGTAGCAACTAAAAGCTGTAAATGGCGTTGGCGGAATTTTTGCATCACTAAGTCGCGCTGGGCTTGTGAGAGCTCACCGTGCAAAGAGTCTGCGTTATAACCGTCTTGTATTAATTTATCTGCAATTTCCTGAGTTTCTTTACGGGTACGACAGAAAATGATGCCATAAATCTGTGGATAATAATCCGCGATACGTTTCAATGCGGCATATTTGTCTTTAGCGTGTACTAAATAGGCTATGTGATTGACGTTTTTACTGCCCTCATTTTTGGTACCGATAGTGATTTCTTTTGCGTCATGCAGATATTTTTTGGCGATGCGTGAGATTTCCGGACTCATGGTAGCCGAGAACATCAAGGTATTCCGGTCTTCAGGAACTTTTTCAAGGATAGCATTTATGCTATCAGTAAATCCCATATTCAGCATTTCATCGGCTTCGTCCATTACTACATCTGTAATCGTTTCTAGTTTGGCAACCTTTCTTTCTATTAGATCAATCAGTCGTCCGGGAGTAGCCACAATAATATGTACGCCTGTTTTCAACATGCGTATTTGGCTTTCGATGGATGAACCACCATATACGGGAAGGATTTTCAGCCCGTCAATGTACTTGGAGTAATCGTTCAGATCGCCTGCAATCTGCAAGCACAATTCGCGTGTGGGGCATAAAATTAGTGCTTGAGGTGCACGGTGCTTTACGTCAACTTTTTGGATAAGCGGCAGACCAAATGCGGCTGTTTTTCCAGTCCCTGTTTGTGCTAGGGCTACTACATCGTTGCCGTTTCCCAATAAATACGGTATTACTTCTTCTTGTACCGGCATGGGATTCTCATATCCCATTTCTTTAATCGCTTTTAGTATTTCCGGGGAAACGCCTAACTCTTCAAATGTCTTCATTTATTTTCAAATATCTAATTCGCTGCAAAGATACGGATAATCATGGGATTATATGGTGCTTATGCAATATTTGTTTTTATCAGTAGTGTATTTTTAGGGAATATTGGCTAAAGCGTGTCGGGAAGTGATAAGAAAATTTTAGGTATAAGGTGAAAATACTCTGCCGGTATGGCAATTGAAATGCTTTATCGGTCAGAGTATCCGGATTAAAGATATGAGAATTTTATGGTATCAGAGTGTTTGTATATGTGGCTGTTTATATTATTCACCTTCTTCTCTATATTCTAAAATATCTCCGGGCTGGCAATTTAGTTCCCTGCAAATAGCCTCAAGGGTAGAGAAACGGATGGCTTTCGCTTTCCCGGTTTTCAATATGGAAAGGTTAGCAGGAGTCAGGTCTATCTTCTCGGCTAAATCTCCCAGCGAAATTTTTCGTTTCGCCATCATTACGTCTAAATTTACTATAATTGGCATAGATCAATTCATTTTGGGTTTATTCGGGTTCTCATCTACTGCGCGCCACCAAAGGGTGTGGCGTTGCGTCAGTTTCTTAAAGGCATACAGACAGAAGCAAGTCCATCCAATGTTGATCGATATCCTCACTATTTTGTTGTCCAACAATGGATGTAACACAAGGAAATAGATGAATGAACTTACAAACAGAGTAGCTATCAGGCAAAGTATCAAATAAAAGATGCTTTTTCTTTTTGAGGGGAAAGTGTTTTTTTCTTTCATGGCATTTTTCTTAAATGGTTAAATCCTGTTCTTCTTTCATTTTTGCCCCGATAGCAAATATCTCGGCAAAAAGAATGGGAATTATCACAGCTACCCAGTCGGGAGAATAACCGGCGTAGCTGATGATTTTGTAGCCCGGCAGACTGATTTGCTCAACTGCTGCGTTTCCTACAATCCATTCGTCAACAGCTATGAGGATTTCCAAGCTTGCACTGGTGTATGCAAACCAACGGAGGCGCCGTACATTGGCAGATGTAAATACTTCGCGGCGTGAGATGGAAATGAGCAACCGGATCAATGAGCAGAAACCGATGAGAAAAAGGAATATTCCGGGTATGGCAAGTCCCATGACAAGGATGTGCCAGGCCGATGGCTTGGCATACGTTTCTATTTCAGTCACTGTGTAGGGGAGTGTCCAGTCCACGCGGTTGTTGCTCAGTGAATCGACAGTAGTTTCAGGTAACGGCTCTACATTCAGCTTGACTGAGGTTGCATGATGGGGTATAATGTGGCGTCCAGGCTCATATATTTCCATTGCACTGTTATGTCCATCTTCAAATCCTTTCTTGAAATCTCTCCAATTTTCATCCAATCCTCCAAAGAAGTTTGCAATGATGGCTATAATGGCTATGACACCTAATATTCTGAACTTGTTCATAGTCTGCTCTGTTTTTTTAAATGGTTAAATCTTGTTCTTCTTTCATCTTCAGTCCGATGGCAAATACTTCGGCTACCAGCAATGAAATGAATCCCAGAATGAGAGTCGCATCGGAAAAAGCAAAGGTATAGGAGAACTCGCATCCGTTGAGTTGCAACACTTGCGAAGCTTCATAATTTCCAATCACGATGGTAGCCAGCGTGCAGATAAACAAAAGTATCAATGCCCATCCTAACTTGCGCAGAAACTTCACATTCTTCCAGCTGAAGATATCACCGCGATTGATATTTCTGATCAAATAAAAGAACTGCAACAGGCAGAAAATTCCCGCTATCACCGAAATGAATGAGGCAATCCTGTTTAGTGCATGGAAGGTATCATTTTCTTTCGTTGGCGCCTCTACCATGCTTATAATCGGTATGATAGATGCCTGTTCTCCTGTCCTGACATTGGTTACACTTCCTGTCTTTTCAAGTAGATCGGTAGGAAGGGTGCAAATCATCTTATAATCGGAAATGTGGATATCCTTTCCTTTTTCTACACTTTCGTATCCGGCTTTAAAGGCACTTGTGAAAGAATGGAACATGATGCTCACTGTCGTTGAGGTGGAAAGGAGCAAGGCGATAAGTACGCAGACGCAAAAGAGGTTGAGTTTTGTTTTCATTGTTACATTTATGCTTGTGTGTTAGTAATTTCAGAGGGTGTTCCCGGCTGTGGCAAATGTTTGTTCAGATAGAAATACATGCCGACTAGGATGATTATGGCGGCTGCCAAAAGGATGTAAGTAGGTGTGGCGCCAATCATATCAACCGTTTTTTCATTCAACTCTTCTTGGGTTGATGTAGCCATGGCAATGGTAGCCAGGGAGTTATTTAGAAAATGCCCTATCATTCCCGGTATAATGCTTCCTGTGCGGTAATAAAGCCATCCGAATACCAATCCCAGACAGAAGGCGAAAGGTACTTGCGCCGGATTGACATGGATGAGACCGAAAATGAGTGCTGACAGGAGGATTGCCATACCGGGTCTTTTTCCGGTTTGCAGGAAATGCCCTTCAATGACTCCACGGAACAGCAACTCTTCTACCAGAGGTGCCATGACGGCAATGGCGATGATGCCGAATACATTGCGGCTCATTCCTATGAATGTGTCTTCCACTAGGTTGGGCAGTTCTATGAATTCGCTGGCTACATTGCAGATGAACATGGCTGCTATAATGAAGGGAATACTCAATAAAATGGTTTTTGCAGGTACTTCAGTCCAGCTTGTCTTGTTGAATTGAACGTATTTAAAGTAGATCAGGTGCCAGATCATGGCTATTCCTGCCAGTACCATAACGAGTCCTGTCATAGAGGCTGTATTCTTACCTACGGCATAAGCCAGATTATCATTTTCTGAAATTTCGTTCATCACTTTAATAATTCCCGCCGGAAGTCCTACCAGGAAGGTGAAAGCTAACTGATAAGCGAAGTAATAAAGTACTAATTTAATTGCGCGTCCCATAATAGAATGTTTATTGGTTTAAAATGGATTTGAATTAAGGGGTAGGACGGACTTCCGCATCCGTCCTGAGGGTATCTGTTTCTTTAAGTAAGCATCCTTGGGTTTCTCCTTGGTGCGATCAAAATCATGGTTGTTTTCATCTGGTTGTCTTTTAAATTTGGTTGATTTGTTTTTAGTTCATCAAGTGAGCAATGGCATGTTTGCATGGAACGTACCAATGGTTCATGAATAGGATAAGAAATGCTAAAATAAGGATAATTGTGCTTTTTTGTTGTGCTCTTTGGGCCAGTGGGGTGTTGACAGGAATCTTGGTCAGGACCAGTCTTCCCAAAGCTATTCCCAAAAGCATACCCAAGCCTAATCCTATTTGCGGATATAAAAATCCGACCATCATTCCTATGTACATTCCTATGGTTTGCCACAGGCTGGTCGCATTCTTATTTTGGGTTTGTGTTTCATTCAAAGTTTCCATTACTTTTTGTTTTGTGTGTCGGCCAACAAGTTTGCGTTGTTGCCTTCACGGTAAATACTTTCTTGTTTGTTATGGTTGAAAGTGCTCTCTTTGGCGTTCCATTCAGCGTAGTTGAGTTTGATTTCATAGACTCCGGGAGTTACGGTAAGCAGATAGGCCGGCTTCCACAGTTCCCGGTAAGCATCCCAGCGATAAGCTTTTTTCTCAATTACCTGACCATTTTCATCGTGTTTGTACTCATACTTCAGTTTGCGTGTCAATGTTTTGCCGTCTTCATTCAGTGTGTACACGGTTGTGTTTGTGTCATTCTGACCGTAGATGTACTTTGTGTTTCCTGTTTGTGCGTTTGCTGTTGTTGTACAACTCATCATTACTACTGCAATTGCTGCTAAAACTGATTTTAATACTGACTTTTTCATTTTTACTTCGTGTTTTAATGTTTGTGTTTATTCTTTCTTGTTTCTCGATATTCATTTATCGTTTATCGATATGCAAATGTATATCTTATTTTGATACTACAAAAGAAAAACGAAAAAAAATATCGAAAAACGATAAAAATATATCTTTTTTCGTGCTTTGTAGGATGGAAGTGTATGAAGAAACAGATTTTATGCAAGAAGTGACTGGTATCGGTGAATTAATTCTTCCGATAGCGTTTGCGTTCACTGGCAGGGGCGATTTTGTCTGCCCTAATACATGGAATGAACTGTTTTCGAGCAGGCAAAACTGACTGTAAACGAAGATGTGTAGAAAGAGTAGTTTGAAAGGGGGAAGGCTGTACAATGCTCCCTTGTATTTAGAGAAGAATTCTGGCCGTTTTTTCCCGGTCTTTATGCATTTGGGCAATGAGTGCATCTATAGTGTCATATTTTTCTTCAGGGCGAAGATACTTTACGAACTCAATGCGCATTTCTTTGTGGTAGATATTCTCCGAAAAATTGAGGATGTTCACTTCAATACTTAAATTGTTGCCGTTATTGATAGTAGGGCGGTGTCCTATGTTCAACATTCCTGCCCATTTTTTTCCTTCCACATATACATATACTGCATAAACTCCTTCCGAGGGAATTAACTTGTCGCTACAATCCACTTGCAGGTTAGCTGTAGGGAATCCTATTTTTCTGCCTACTTTGTAGCCATCTACCACTGTTCCATCCAGATAGTAGTTATACCCCAGGAATTTGGCAGCCTGACTTACTTCACCTTCTTTTAATAGTTGGCGGATGACTGAAGAGCTGATTTTGCCCTCTTTGTCTGTGTAAGCTCGCGCGCGTACTATATATATGTTCAGTTCCTCACCATAACGGCAATAATCTTCAAAATTTTCACTGCGGTTGTGACCGAAACGATGGTCGTAGCCTATAACTAATGTATGGATATTGAACTTGTTACGTAGCAACTGCATAAACTCTCGAGCCGAAAACAGTGAAAGTTCCTGTGTAAAAGGGAGAAGAAAGCAGTAATCTACTTGCATCGTTTCCAATAATTCGAGTTTCTCTGTTGGTGAAGAAAGTAATTGCGGACGATAAGCGGTTTGTATCACTTGTCTGGGATGTACAGGAAAAGTGATCAATGCAGAATATAACCCATCCTTGGCAGCGACCTCTTTTACTTGATTAATAAGAAAGCGGTGTCCGCGATGCACTCCATCGAAGAAGCCGATAGTGGCAACTGAAGGAGGCAATGTTTGATGGTTTATATCTGATATTATTTTCATTATTCAAAAAGTGAACTTAAATCTTCTCCAATATGGTAATGATAGGACTGTATGCCAAGCGATATTGCTGCCTGGCAATTGATTGCCGAGTCATCTATAAAAAACGTTTCTTCGGGCAAGATGTTTGCTTCTTTCATCATTTGCTCATAAATGTCTTTTTCCGGTTTGGCCTTGTGCATTTCAAAAGACAGAAAAATATCTTCAAAAAAGTCATTTACACGGAATCCCCGATAACAGAACATTTGCTCACAGGCATAATCCCAATGTATCCGGTTGGTATTACTAAGCAGGTAAACCATATAATGTTCGCGTAACTTTAGCAATAAGTCCAGCTTTTCACGAGGAATATCAAGTAGCATCAGGTTCCACATATCATCAATTTCATGGTCGGACAGGGCTTCGCTGACCTCCTTACGAATGGCTTTCCGGAATTCTTCCGGGCTGATTTCACCCAATTCAAATTGGGAAAAGAAACCTTTTCCCCTGAACTGGCATGCCTGTTTCTCTATATCTCGAAATCCTGCTTTACGAAAAGCATTCAGGCAATTGTCAAAATCCAGATTTATTAATACTCCTCCTAAATCAAAAACGACATTTTTAATCTTACTGTCCATAACTCTTTATGTGCTTTATTCTCTTTTTTAGTCTTTTTTCTGTATTCGTTTTATCCAACGGTAGATTTCACCAATCCACAATACGAATGACGTTCCTGCGATAATATAAACCCAAGTCATGAAATTCATAGGTTCGGTACGGAACACTTTACCTCCGAACTCGACAATCAGAATTTGTCCGACTAAAATAATGATAGCCACACTTAGCATACCTAATGCATGACGGGAATCCTTGAATACAGAATGGTTGGTCCCGAAAACACTGGCATTAAATAGATTCCAGAATTGCAGCATCACGAAGATCGTGAAGAATTGCGTCAAAGCTTGTCCTACTAAATCTGCTGGCATCTGTTTGATAATGACAATTAATGTCATCAGTATGGCAAGGAAGCAGAAGCCTACACCTAGTATATTTTTACGCATGGCTTTAGTGATGATGAAATCATCGGTCTTGCGTGGCTTTTCATTCATGACGTCTGCACTGGGGGGAATAGATGCTAAGGCCATGGCGGCAAAAGTGTCCATAATAAGATTTACCCAAAGCATTTGTGTTACGGTCAGTGGTAGTTCTGTACCAAAGAAAGCCCCTAATAAAACACTGGCTAATGCGACTACGTTGATAGTCAGCTGGAATACGATGAAACGCTGAATGTTTTTGTAAAGAGAGCGTCCCCACATTACTGCGGTAGCGATACTGTGGAACGAGTCATCCAATAGGGTTATGTCACTTGCTTCCTTGGCTACTGACGTACCGGTTCCCATAGAAAGACCTACTTGAGCGTGATTCAGTGCAGGAGCATCGTTTGTTCCGTCTCCGGTTACTGCTACTACGGCTCCTTTTTGCTGTAACAGTTGGACCAGACGTTGCTTGTCCATAGGACGCGCACGACTCATTACTTTCAAGTCAAGTACGCGGTCCAGAGCTTCTTCATCGCTTAATGCAGCAAACTCTACCCCTGTTATGCGGTTCCGGTCTGTATCTTCAGGTTTCCATAGCCCTATTTGGCGGGCAATTTCGGTAGCTGTTCCCGGGGTGTCGCCTGTAACAATTTTCACACCGATACCTGCCGACTGACATTTCTGTACGGCTTCCGGTACATCCGGACGAATAGGGTCGCTGATAGCTACGATACCTAGGAAAATCATATTCCCTTCATTGACTAGTTCGGCACAATCGTTACCGGAGTCTTCGGGGATAAATTTATAAGCTAATCCTAAAGTACGCATTGCCTTGTTCTGATAGGCCAGCAGATCGGCATTGTAATGAGCCTGTTCCTCGGAAGAGAGGTTGCATTTTCTCATCACAATTTCGGGAGCTCCTTTTATATAGAGTACCTTTTTCTGCTGGATAGGTGAATCTACTAATGTAGCCATATACTTACGTTCTGTAGAGAAAGTAAGTTGATTGATAACTTTTGCATTTTCACGTAATTCCAAATAGTTCTTGCCCTGTTCATTTAGCCAAAGCAATAAGGCTATTTCAGTAGGATTACCTACTCCGGATGGTTTCTTGTTTTCTCCTGTTTCTTCAAGGAAAGCTGTGGAGTTGGCACTGATCCCTTCAGCTATTAAATCTGCTTTGGTGGCATCAAGTTTCGCTTCATGTACCTGCATCAGGTTTTGTGTCAATGTACCTGTTTTGTCGGTGCAGATCACAGTAATGGCCCCCATTGTTTCACAAGCATGCATTTTACGTACCAGATTATTGGTTTTCAGCATACGGCGCATATTTAGTGCAAGACTTAAGGTGACACTCATCGGTAAGCCTTCAGGAACGGCTACTACAATTAAAGTGACAGCCATCATGAAATATTTCAATACAATGCGGGCTATTGCCATCCACCCATGCCAGTCTGTTATTTCATTTACGCTGAGGTAGGAGTAAAGGTCTTTAGCTGTGAAAACGATAAAGGTAAGCGTGGCAATGGTAAAACCTATTTTTCCGATGAAACCCGCCAATTTTGTCAATTGGATATTCAATGGAGTCTCTTCTTCACTTTGTTCGGTGGCCTGACGTGCTACCTTACCTATTTCGGTGGAATCACCCACACGTTCTACCTTCATTATTCCATGTCCGTCAACTACTGTGGTGCCACGCATCACTTCATTGCTGGGATAAGTGGCTTCTTCATCAAATAGTTCTTCATGGATGGTTTTATTGACCATTAATTCTCCTGTCAAGTTGGATTCATTCACTTGCAGGGAAATAGCTTCCAGCAAGATTCCGTCGGCAGGAATCTCCTCACCGGTATTCAAAACTACGATATCACCTACTACAATCTCCTTACGGGGAATTTCCCGTACTTTCCCATTTCTGATTACTGTAACTGGTGTTTCTTCGCCTACAGCGTTCAGTAAGTCAAACTTCTTATTCGCATCGTATTCAAAGTAGAATCCGATACCGGTTGCCAGAAAAATAGCAAAGAAAATGCCGATTGTTTCCGCATACTCATTTTCAATAATGGCAATCACTAAGGAAAAGAATGCTGCGACTAAAAGAATACGTATAACCGGGTCGCGGAACTTTTCCAGATAAAGTTTCCACATGGAAGGACGTTTGGGAGGTGTCAAGAGGTTATTCCCATACTTCTCTCTACTGATAAGGACTTCTTTGTCCGAAAGCCCTGTTAGGGCTGTTTCCTGTTTTTTTTGTGCCATACGGCTTAGCAAAATTAATTAATGGTGCACAAAAATACAATTTATATCCTTACGAATAAGGGAATTAAATCTTTTTATCAAAATTTGGGCGATAAATCTTGCAAGTTTCAAGGGAATATACTACTTTTGCACCTGCTAACAGGAAATTGTGGCACGGACTTGTAGCTCAGTTGGTTAGAGCAACAGACTCATAATCTGGAGGTCCCTGGTTCAAGCCCAGGCTGGTCCACAAAGAAAACAAGCGTTAATTGCACGAAATCAAGCAGTTAACGCTTTTCTTTTTGCCTTTCGTTATGGGTGGAGGTTGGGGGTCAACGTAACAATCTGAGGGATTTTATATTTAAGCATATAATTTAGCAAGT
>CAPAOL010000053.1 GCA_948579315.1 uncultured Phocaeicola sp. | reverse complement strand
TTGGCTTCCATGTTTTTTGAGCCAAAGGTAAGAAAATACAAAAATTAAGGAAAGATGGCATCGCGGAGACGCTTACCTCCGAATTTGCCATTCTTGATTCAATATGTTGATTTATAATGATATATGTGCTTTTGCACATCTGCAAGTAATCCTCTGTTTTTTTGGGGGGGCTTTTTCAAATTTGGTGATAAGTTTTTCTCCGCTCATTCAGTCAGTGCCTATATTTTCTTATGAAAGTAAGTAAAAATGGATAATTAGTAACTTGGAAATAAAGAGATAAAGAATTTATCACCAAATTTGAAAAAGAATCGAGTTTTTTTATTTTCATTTCTCATAGTGTTTCGGGGGATTTCTCATAGTGTAGTGTGCTGGAAGCCAGCATTGCATCAATAGAACCATGTATTCCTTTTGTTTGTTTCCATATACAGTGTATTAGTCCCACATATTGTGGGAAAAGATTCCCTACTGCTTGGGAAAAGATTCCCTCATTTTGTGGGAACGTTTTCCCTTAATATAAGGGAATACTTTCCCATAATATATGGGACAATCAAAACTAATGGGCATCTTCAAGCAAAAAGCTATTATTTTATCTAAATAGTAGCTTCATTTCCTGATAAAAATAAGGTAAGTTGAAAGAAAAAAGGGAAGGACGAATGGCTTTTGACTATGAGAAATACCATAAAACACCATGAGAATAAGGTCGATTTTGAGCCAAAATACGGGCAAACTTATGAGAAATGTCGTTTTTAAAAGTGTTTCTCATAAGATATCTATTTGATAATCTTTTGTTTATCTAAAAACTATGAGAATATGAGAAATGAAAATCAAAAATACACATAGAAGCAAGTTGGGTGGTAAGTTTTTCTCTGTTCATTTAGCCAATTCAGTTAGTGCCTATATTTTCTTGTGAAAGTAAGTAAAAAGAGATAATTAGTAGCTTGGAAATAAAGAGATAAAGAACTTACCACCAAATTTGACGAAAAACCGTATGTACTTTGTTTTGTGCGCTCATTACGCGTGTTGTATGGTAATTTGTTGTAAATTAATTGGTTATGATGTGCTCTTATTGTACATGCTATGTGGCTTTTGACCAATGTGATTTTGCCAGCATTTTGTCATATCAGAGGATGATTAATGAGTGAAAAAGTGTTTAATTCGCTTTCTATTTAGCCGTTGAAGGGTAAGTATTCAACAGAATCATTAATTAAGAAATCATGAAACAAAACTGCATTAAAACGGTAGCAATTAGTTTGCTCGTAACATTGTCTTTGTCAATTAATGCCTCTACGAGGAAGGTAAATGTCGCGCGTAGCGTTATGGTAGGAAATGGAATTGCCAAATTTGTACCTGATGGCTTTGATGCCAAGAAAGTGCCTTCTTTTGCAATTGAAAAAGAACCTCGCGAACAGGGTGCACTTTCTTCCGGGTGGGAGCTGGTTCCCGATTTTTCACTGACTGACGGTAAAGCGAATGCATCATTAATCATACCGGAAGGTGCGAGTATCTACGGAGGCGGAGAAGTTACCGGATCTCTTTTAAGAAACGGAAAAACCATAAAACTGTGGAATACCGATTCCGGAGCATACGGAGTTGATAATGGAACGCGTTTGTATCAGTCGCATCCATGGATGATGGGAGTCAGGAAGGATGGGACTGCCTTTGGTATTTTGTTTGATACTACTTGGAAAGCTGAATTAAGCAGCACAGATGAGAAAATAGAATTAAGAAGTGAAGGAGAGCTTTTTCGTGTATTTATCATTGATAGAGAATCACCTCAGGCTGTTGTTCGAGGATTATCCGAACTAACCGGTACTATGCCGATGGTTCCGCGCTGGGCTTTGGGGTATCAGCAATGCCGTTTTTCCTATACGCCTGACAGTCGTGTGATAGAAATAGCCGATACGCTTCGTTACAAGCGTATTCCGTGTGATGTAATCTGGATGGATATTGATTATATGGATGGTTATCGTATATTCACATTTAATCCACAAGGTTTTCCTGATCCAAAAGCTGTAAATCGAGACTTGCATCTGCGTGGGTTCCATTCGGTATGGATGATTGATCCGGGAGCTAAAGCCGAAAAAGGTTATTCTGTCTATGATTCGGGAACAGCAAATGATGTTTGGGTGAAAACTGCCGATGGAAAAGAATATAACGGTGATGCATGGCCGGGGAAAGTGGCATGGCCGGATTTTACAGATCCTAAAGTTTGCCAGTGGTGGGGCGGACTTTATAAAAACTTTATGGCACAAGGCGTAGATGGGGTTTGGAACGATGTGAACGAACCGCAAGTGAGTAATACACCTACCGGAACGATGCCGGAAGATAATTTGCATAGAGGAGGAAAGGGAATTCCTGCCGGAACTCATTTACAATATCATAATGTTTACGGGTTCTTAATGGTTAAGTCATCAAGAGAAGGAATGTTAGCCGCGCAACCTAAGAAACGTCCTTTTATTCTGACCCGTTCTAATTTTTTGGGAGGGCAGCGTTATGCCGCAACATGGACAGGCGACAATGCTTCCAGTCGCGAGCATATGGAGATGTCGGTACCTATGTCGTTAACATTAGGGCTGTCGGGACAACCTATGAGTGGTGCTGACATTGGCGGCTTCTTGTTTCATGCAGATGCCGATTTGTTCGGCAATTGGATTGCGTTGGGAGCTTTTTACCCGTTTTCTCGCGGTCATGCTTGTGCCGGAACCAACAATAAAGAGCCTTGGGCTTTTAGAAAAGAAATAGAAGAGGTTTCCCGTATTGCTTTGGAACGCAGATATATTTTGCTACCTTATTATTATACTCTTTTGCATGAGGCTTCTACAAACGGTATGCCTATCATGCGTCCGGTATTCTTTGCTGATCCAAAAGATCTTTCGTTAAGAGCGGAAGAAAAAGCATTTCTAGTTGGTGATGACTTGTTGGTAATCCCTTCATTTGCTAAAAAAGCGGCGCTTCCTAAAGGGATATGGGAGGATTTGTCACTGGTAGACGGGGATAAGGATGGTAAATATCAGGCAAAATTAAAGATTCGTGGTGGTTCTATCATTCCTACCGGCAAGATAATACAGAATACCACTGAAAACTCACTGGATCCTTTGACGCTTTTGGTCTGTTTGGATGAGCAAGGCAAGGCTTCCGGAAGTATGTATTGGGATGCTGGCGACGGTTGGTCATACCAAAAAGGTGATTATAGTTTACAACAGTTTACAGCAGAACGTAATGGTAACAAAGTCATGGTGAAACTGGTTGGAAAAACAGGAAAAAGAAAACTGGAGAATAAGGGGATGGCAATTGTCAAGGTGATAACCAAACAAGGTGTTCGACGGGCTAGTGGTAATCTGGCAGAAGGTATTGAAGTCGGATTGTAAACAGGCTGCTACCTCGTTGGGAAATAATAAATGAAAAAATATATGGGAAAGATAATACAGGATTTGAATTAATACTTTTCTCTTGTGTTCTCTCATTGTGCTCTTATTGTAATTGATAGTGGTTAAAGTCTTGAAAATAAAAGTTTTAATTTGTGCTCTATTTGTACTCGTTGTGCGCTTGTTTGTCAACGTAATTTTGTCTTCATTTTGTCACTACAGAGTATATGTAATAGGTGAAAAAGAACTTATTTTGCTTTCGTTAACAAGAAAAATATATGCATAGTTAAGAATACAATTGTATTTAGTAACCTTAATAAACAAGTAAAATGAATGTATTTAGAATGAAAAAACATCACGCGAAATCGTTGCGGTGGAAGATGAACACCGATTCTTTTCTTATGAAGAGTGGATTTCTGTTTTCAATTTTATTATTGTCGTTTTGTGCTGCTAGCTGTTCAGATGATGACGAACAAGGGAAAGGAAGAGCCTTCTTTCAGACTTATTGGGCACTAGATGACAATAATTCCAGTATGCCTTGTGGTGGAACTCTCTGGACTCAATATTCGGATGCTCCTGTGGGGGCGGAAGTTGGAAAGTTAGTAGATAATGATTTAGACACAAAGTACGTTACTTATCATAGTAATGTGAATATAAATTGGAATGGAAACAGTAGTGTCTCAGTAAAATCCTATTCACTTACATCGGCAGCTGATTCTCCGGAAGCAGATCCGAAATCGTGGACATTATCCGGTTCTTCTGACAATCAAAAATGGGTAGTACTGGACACTCAGAAAGATCAGACTTTCGCAGAACGAAAACAGACGAAGACGTATGCTGTAGAAAATGAAGAAGAATATAGATATTATAGATTGAGCATACTAAGTAATCATGGGGCAAGTTCTACTCAACTCGCAGAATTATCATTTGCAGCATCTGTTTTCGTTGGAGACATCGATGATTTGATGTCGAAATCTTCCGGAAGTACGTATAGTCCGGATAATGTGATGGGTACTCAGCATGCCGAGTCAGACTTGTCAGTTACGCAGGAAAAATTGTTGTGGCTGAAAGACCCGAATAAAGAACCGGATACTTTTGCCGGATTGAGTTGGGCTGGTTTCCAAGTCTCCAATCTTTATCCTTTTGGCGAACCTTGTCCGGCAGATGTAAACCAACACTCCATTGGTGACTGCTGTTTGTGTGCGGTGATGGGGTCTTTGTCTTACGTTTATCCGGGATTTATCAAGAATATTATTAAGAATAATGGCAACCAGACATTTACGGTGAAACTGTACGATCCGAAAGGACAGCAGATCGAAGTCGGAGTAAGTAATCTGTTCGTGGGTACGAGTGGAAGTTTGGGTGCAAGCTCTGGTAAGAGTGGTCAGCCCACATGGTCTACTGTTATTGAAAAGGCAGTCATCAAGTGGTTTCAGGCGTTTAGAAACACGTCGGACATTGGTGGTATCGGTTCGGAATATGCAGCAGCTATCATCACAGGTAATGGCTCCAGTTTTGCTTTTGCCCCGGACAAATTAACTCCTGCTGAGCTGCAACGTGCTGTGTCGGTTTCGCTGAAGAGAGGAAAACTGGTGGTAGGAGGATTCACTAAAAGCGATGTTCCTGTTGACGGTAAGTATAAAACTGTTTCTGCACATGCTTATACCGTGTCTTTGCCTGTGGATGATACGATGCTTTTCGTTATGCGTAATCCATGGGGTGCAGTGCCTACTATTAGCGGTGGGCATGACGGGACGGGCGACGGCATGTTGTTCATCAAGGATGATAATACGGTTCCGCCGCTTGTCGATCTCCGTATAATGGAACCGGGAGCAGCAGAAGAATTTGGGGTGGGAGGATATTTGTCTCCTTACACGCCACCTGCTTTCACTCCGATGCCGGTGCGTATTGCTACTCATTTATTAAGAACCGGAAAGTAGTTTGATACGATTAAAGGTCATGTTTTATTTGCTAAGTTTAAAATCGAAATTAATATTAACCTTAATTATACATTAAAGTATGAGAAATGTATTTCAAAGCATTTTGGGGACATTCTTTCTTGCATCTTTAGCTGTTCCGGGTTGGAGTTTGCCAACTGACGGTATGGTTGCTTCTCTGCGGGAAACTTCCGTAGAGAGTACTCTTGAAGTGCAACAACAGAAAGGAGTCCGTGTGACGGGAATGGTTACAGATAAGGACAAGAATCCATTGCCTGGAGTGACGATTGTAGTGGCCAACGTGGAGAACCCGGCGGGTGCGGTGACCGATATTGACGGTTTGTTTCAGATAACTATTCCTGCTAAAAACTCATCACTGGAGTTTTCTTATATCGGATTTAAGAAAAAAACAGTTGCAGTGAATGGATCGAAACTGATCAATGTAGTCATGGAGGAAGATGCTTCTGAACTGGAGGAGGTGGTGATTACCGGTTACGGTAGCCAGAAAAAAGCCTCTATTATCGGTTCTATTGAAACTATTCAGCCACAACAGCTGAAATTTGGTACGAGCCGTACGATGAGCAATAGCTTGGCGGGTAAGTTAAGCGGTGTGATTGCCATCCAGCGTAGCGGTGAACCGGGATACGATGACTCCAATTTCTGGATTCGCGGTATCAGTTCTTTCTCTGGCAACAATAAGCCGTTGGTGTTGGTAGACGGTATTGCGCGCGACCTCAATAATGTAGACGTAGCGGAAATCGAAAGCTTCTCCATCTTGAAGGATGCATCGGCGAGTGCCATGTATGGTGTGCGTGGTGCTAACGGTGTAATTGTTATCACGACCAAACATGGTCAGATTGGCGCGCCCCAGGTAAGAGTACACGTAGAACATGCTATCAACCAGCCTACCAAGTTTCCTGAGTTTCTGAACGCGCCAGACTACATGACGTTGCTCAACCAACTGGCTGCTCAGGACGGAGCCGTGTTGCCTTTCGAGCAGCAACGCATCGACCGTACCCGTAGCGGATACGATCCCGACCTTTATCCGAATGTAAACTGGATTGACGCAATTACCAAAGATTATGCCTACACTACCAAAGGCAATCTGGAAGTGAGCGGTGGTTCCGACTTCTTGCGTTACAGCATCGTGGCTTCTTATTTCAACGAATCGGGCATCTTGGATCAGGATAAGACGTTGCCAGTGGACAATGCTACGGACAACAATCAGTTCAACATGCGTTCGAATATTGACATGAACGTAACGAAGACTACATTAATGCGTGTTAATATCGGTGGTTTCCTTAACCGTTTCCGCAAGCAACGCTGTAGCACAGACCAAGCTTTCAGAGAAGCTTTCGAAACCTTGCCTTTCGTGCATCCCGCACGCTATAGCGACGGTGCCATTCCTCGCGAAACACAGAGAGCCAACCCGTGGAGAACGGCCACTCAGGGAGGATATGATCTTACTACCTCGTCAAAGATTCAGACATTGTTCTCCGTAGAACAAGATTTGCGGCAGATTACTCCGGGATTGAAAGCTAAAGGTATCTTCAGTTTCGACCGCTGGAATTCCAGCCGTCGTTCACGTACCAGTAACACTCCCACCGTGCATCCGGCTACCGGACGTGATGCGGAAGGCAATCTTGTATACACATCCTACGATGTGGGCGACGAGTCAATGGGTAGCGAGACCGGCACTGAATATGGTAATTCGAATGTTTATTTCGAATTTAATCTGAGTTATAACCGGACGTTTGGAAAGAATGACATCGACGCTTTGCTTCTCTATAACCAGCAGTCTTATGACGACGGTTCTATTCAGGACTATCGTAAGCAAGGATTTGCAGGACGCTTGTCTTACACATACGACAGCCGTTATGTAGCTGAATTTAACTTCGGTTACAACGGTTCGGAGAACTTTGCCAAAGGGAAACGCTACGGTTTCTTCCCTTCCGTTGCCGTAGGTTGGTTGATGAGTGAGGAACCGTGGATGGAATCAATGAAAAAGACATTTGACAAGATTAAGTTCCGTGCTAGTCTCGGACAGGCCGGTAACGATAATATCGGTGGTCGTCGTTTTGCTTATCTGACTACGCTGAAAACGGATGCAGAAGGATATGTCTGGGGAACTACCGGACAAAAGAACTACGGCAATGGTATCACGGAAGGTGAAATCGGTGTGACCAACCTGACCTGGGAAACTGCCACTAAGTCGAACTTGGGGCTGGAAGTCGGATTGTTGAATGCATTGGACATTACAGTAGACATCTTCCGTGAAAAACGTAAGAATATCTTTATGCAACGTCGTATTATTCCTACACAGACAGGTTTCATCACCAATCCTTGGGCAAACTACGGAAAAGTGACGAATGGTGGTATGGAAGTTTCGATCAACTTGCACAAGCAACTCAACAAAGACTGGTTTACATCTTTCTACGGAAACTTTACATTTGCCAAGAACCGTGTAGATGAGTACGACGAAGCGTTTTCTAAGATTGGTACTTATCGCGGACAGACAGGACGTTCGATGAACGAGCTTTGGGGACTTACTGCAGAACGCTTGTTCACTGCTGACGATTTTAATTCCGACGGTTCATTGAAATTCGGTATTCCTACACAGGAAGTAGGTGCTGCCAAGGTTTATCCGGGCGACATCAAATATGTGGATATGAATGGTGACGGTAAAATCACCGAAGAAGACGAAGGATATATCGGTGGAACGGAAGACCCGCGCATTGTTTACGGTTTCGGAGGTGTAATCGCTTACAAGAACATTGACTTTAATTTCTTCTTCCAAGGCACGGCAGATACACACCGTGTGATTGGAAATTCGGAGATTTTCTTGCCGGGTAGTGGTACGACTGTGCAGGGAAATGCTTACTCTGCAAACCTGGACGACCGTTGGACGGATGATAACCAAGATCCGTATGCCTTCTGGCCTCGTCTTACGTACGGTCCCAACAAGAACAACTATCGCGCTTCTACTTGGTGGAAGAAGGACATGAGTTTCTTGCGTTTGAAAACAGTGGAAATCGGTTATACGTTCCCGAAGAAATGGATGGATAAAATCTACTCAAAAGGTGCACGCATATTTGTTAGTGGAAACAACTTGTTGTGCTTCTCACCTTTCAAACTGTGGGATCCTGAACTTGGTACTAATAACGGTTTGAAATATCCGATGAACCGTTCCGTACTATTTGGTATTGACATTAACTTCTAAATTGAACTTCAAAAACAATTTTATGAGATATCTCAATTTTTCAAAATATATGGTAGCTGGTCTGATGGCAGTATCGCTGCTTACGACCCATACTTCGTGTACGGATTATCTTGACAAAGAACCTGACACAGAACTGGACATCGACATGGTGTTCTCTAATAGAGATAAGGTGTATTCATGGTTGGCGTTTGTGTACAACACCATTCATGAACCCGATAAATGGCGTATTTGGCTGGATGGATACGAAGTGTTTGCTGATGACTTGACTCCTTCAAAGCGTTGGCAACAGTGGGATGGTAAAACCACTATTCCTAAAATTTTTGGTGAATGGACCGTCAATTCTCCGTGGGATGGTGACTTTTGGCGTAAGATGCCTCAGTATATCCGTCACGGATATATTTTCCAGCAACGTGCCTATGCTTTGCCTGATAGCGATTTGCCGCAGAGTGAGATAGACAACATGAAGATGGAGGTCAAATTCCTGACTGCATACGCTTGGTGGCAATTGGCGGAGAACTATGGGGGTATTCCTTTCAAACCGGATTATATTACGCCCAGTGATTTCACCCTGTCCGATTTGATGGTGGGACAGCGTCCTTTCGATGAAGTGGTGAGTTACTGCGATGGACAAATGCTGGAAGCAGCTAATGCATTGCCGGCAATTTACGACGATCCTTCCAAATATGGTCGTATCAATAAGATTATGGCACTCACGGTTCGTTCCCGCATGTTGTTGTTTGCCGCTAGTCCATTGGTTAACGGAAACGAGTGGTACAAAGATTTTCGTAATAAAGAAGGTGAACTGATATTCAATCCGACTTACGACCATAATAAATGGGTGAAAGCTGCTGAGGCTTGTAAGCTCTGTATTGATGAAGCGGAGAAAGCCGGATACAAACTGTATGTTGAAACAGGACCTACTGGTGAACTAGACCCTTTCATGTCTACTTACAATGTTCATATCAAGAAATGGAGTGAAGGAAACCGAGAAATCACTTTCCCAGTAACAAAGGGAAATGCATACTTTAATTACTTTCTTTACGGAGCTTCTACTCGTGATTTTAGTGGTGGTAACGGACAGGGCGTTTATCAAGGACTGGTGGATGCATTCTTCACAAGAAACGGCTTGCCTATTGATGATCGTAGATCCAACTATTCAGAAGAGGGATTTTCGGAAAATGTAGATAAACGCAACACCAGTTGGTCTTATGGAACCGGTAAGGAAGGGGAAGTGACTGCTGCCGGAATTTATAATATGTATTGCAATCGCGAACCCCGTTTCTACAATGCCGTTTCTTTCCACGGCTCTTGGCAAGAATGTGCAAAGCGTCCGTATGACTTTTTCTATAATGGTAAAGACAATATTCGTAGCAGTTCGCCTCACGATGCTCCTCAAAACGGTTATCTAGTTCGTAAGAGTCTTTGTATGACCGACAACAAAAAGACAGGTGTGCATACCAGTCGCCAAGGTTTCACTTATCGTCTGGCGTTTACTTATCTGGACTATGCCGAAGCCAATAATGAAGCTTATGACACACCGGAGGCTCGTGAACAATGTCTTGCATATTTAAATAAGGTAAGAGAACGTGCCGGAGTACGTCAGTATACATTCGATGTTGTATCCGACCAAGATGTAGATTATATCCACATAGATAATACGCAAGATGCTGTACGTAAAGTTGTAAAAGCCGAACGTCGTGTGGAACTCTGTTTGGAAAACAACCGTTGGTATGACCTTCGTCGTTGGAAAGATGTAGAGAATACACCTGATATGATTGGTGATAATTACGGCATGAATTCGGAAGGAAAGGATGCGAAAGAATTCTTCAAACGAACCGTTTATCAGACTCGTGTTTGGAAGAGGTGTTATTATTGGATGCCAGTTTATATTGACGAATATGAGAAGAATCCGAACTTGGTACAAGCTCCGTTCTGGCTTGATTAATGAATTAATTTAATGAGGTAAAACAATTATGAAGAAGATATTCTATCAGATAATGGGGTTGTGCGGCATATTGAGTATGGCGACAGCCTGTAATGAGGATCCTGAGTACTTCACATTGGAAAACCAACCTGACGAAATGCACATTGTGGCTTCTACCGACAAGTTGGTGCTGGATAGAGGAAAGGAAGATGAAAAAGCGATTACTTTTACGTGGGATGCTGCCAGCAGTCCGATCAGTGAGACTGACTTGGTGACTTATTCGTTGCGTCTGTATGCTACGGCAAATAAAAGCGCCAACAGTACAGAGTTTTATGAACTGGACACTGATTTGGGAAAGAGTTTCACGCACGACGAACTCAATGCCATTATCGGTACCTGGGTATTGCCTGGACAAGAAGTGAAAGTTACTGCACAAGTATTGTCTACTGTTCACAATGAGAATAAATACGTAAAGCCTGCATCGTCAACGGTAGAATTTACCGTATCGGGTTATGAGAAGTATCCTACTTACATTTACATTCGTATGACAGATGTCGAAGGGCATGTTGCTACCGAACGGTTGCGACAGCGTAATATGGGAAGCGGAATTTATGAAGGTACATTTGATGTGGTGCCCTGTACGTATCACTTTACTACAGTTGCCGGTGCAGATTATCCGGCTTATGGAAATGATGGAGACGGTGAACATCTAATCTATTTGAATGATGGTGAGATTACGGAATTTACTAATACCGAAGAAGGACGTCGCACCTTCATCGTGGATACTAATCGTGGATACAATGATTGTCGCATGATTGAGATTTTGGAATTGCCTATCTCTGAAACGATGTACATGGTGGGTAATGGTTGTTCTGTTGGTTGGGATCTGAATAAGAGTGATGGTCTTTTCAAGATAGAAGATGCTCGTAATCCGCACTTGTATTCTTGGACGGGACAGTTCAATGCTGGTGGTGAAATCAAAATTTGTTTAGGTGGTCCAAGTTGGGGTGAAGACCCGTTCTTCTTTGCTCCGGAGTATGATGCCGATCCGTTGACAAATCATAAATTAGACAGATATCGCCTGCAAAACGACGGTGGTGACGTTAAATGGAAACCATCCGTAAGCGGACGTTACAAATTTACTTTCTGTCTGGATATGAAAGACATGCACACAGAGTTTGTACCTGCAAACTGATAAAAGAATGGGAGCCGGAAGGGTTCTTCCGGCTTCAAAACTCGAATACTATAAATCTTGATTACAATGAAACATTTATATCGTTTGGTAGTGTCTTTACTACTATTAGTGGGCTTTCAATCTTGCGTTGACGAAGATGGTGCCGGCGTTCCTTCACCTAAAAGTTTGGTCATAGAATCGGATGAATATACGTTGGATATGACAGATCCTGAGACTCCTCAATTCGTGGCTTTCCGTTGGGTAGATGTGGGCAATGCCACTTATATGGTGGCGCTCTCCAATGACGAAAACACGGTTACAGAGGTGCTCGACAACGAAGTGACGGTGGACGAGAAGCTTAACGTATGGGGCATGACTATAAGTAAGGCTCAGTTGGAAAGCTATTTGACAAAAGCGGGTTTCACACAAGCCGGAACCTACGATGTCACTATCAGTATCACCGCAACTCCTGTCGACATATCTATTCCTACCGCATTGGATGAAGAAGGCAGTGTAAAATCGGCAATTATTCATGTTACTAGAGATTGATTAGGGATAACTGTAAGCATCTTTTCTTCTTTTTCGTATATTTGTGCGAAAAAACGGAAAGGATGCTTCTATATTTTAAATCAAACTTATTATTCATCATTCAAAAGTCAAACAAATGAGGAACTTTTATCTGTTCTTTTTGATTACTTTTTTTTCAGTTTCCTTGGGAGCGCAAGAGAAATCAACCAACATTGCTTATGAGGATGCAAACGTGCGTTTCACTGTTATCTCTGATGGAACAATTCGCATGGAGTATGCTCCTGACGGCAAGTTTATCAACCAACACTCTTTTTTGGCTGTAGAACGTAACTATCCGACAGTCAAGTTCAAACTGAAAAAAGGTTCATGGATCGAACTTTCTACCTCAAAGATGAAACTCCGCTATAAGAAAAACAGTGGTGCCTTTACTGCCGAAAACCTTCAAATCTCTTCTGCGAAAGGTTTGACACCGACTTTCATCTGGAAACCGGGCATGAAGCAACAGCACAACCTGAAAGGTACGACGCGTACGCTTGACGGGTGGAATGGAGATAAATGTTGGGGAAACAAAGGAGAACTGGAAGATGGGCTTTTAGCCAAAGACGGATGGACATGGCTGGATGACTCTAGTAATTTTCTCTTCGATGGCGATACGGTCGACTGGGATTGGGTGAAAACTCGCGAACATGCCGAGGGGGCTCAAGACTGGTATTTTATGGCTTACGGACACGACTATAAAGCTGCATTGAAAGACTACACGCTTTTTGCTGGTCGCATGCCGTTGCCGCCCCGCTATGCTTTCGGCTATTGGTGGAGTCGTTACTGGATGTATAGTGATCACGAACTGCGTGAATTGCGTAAGAATTTTGAAAACTACAATATTCCTTTGGATGTGCTCGTAATAGATATGGACTGGCACTATACGGACAAAGGACGGGGGAGCTGGACGGGATGGACATGGAACAAAGAGTTGTTTCCCGACTATCGCAAGATGCTTAAAGACTTGAAAGCTGACAATGGGCCGCGTATCACTCTCAACCTGCATCCGGCAGAAGGTGTTCGCAGCTACGAAGAACAATATGAAGCTGTGGCTCGTGACAATGGGGTAGACCCTGCCACCAAACAAGAAATCCCCTGGGTTTCTTCTAAGAAGAGTTTCATTAAGACGGTATTCAAGGATATTCTGATGCCTATGAACGAGGCGGGAGTTGATTTCTGGTGGCTGGACTGGCAACAGGAACCGTTTGATAAGGAAGTAAAAAATCTGAGTAACACTTGGTGGCTGAACTATATGTTTTTCTCTCAGATGGAGCGCGAACGGGAGACACGTCCGTTGATTTATCATCGTTGGGGCGGATTGGGTAATCATCGCTATCAGGTAGGCTTCTCGGGAGATACATTTATTTCTTGGGAAAGTCTCAACTACCAGACTTACTTCAACTCTACTGCAAGCAACGTACTTTATGGATATTGGAGTCATGATATAGGCGGGCATCAGGGGGTCAATCATATTGATCCGGAACTGTATGTCCGTTGGATGCAGTTTGGTGCTTTTAGTCCTATTCTGCGCTCGCACAGCACGAAGATTGCCGGACTAACCAAAGAACCTTGGGTGTTTAGTAATGAGGTGTCCGATATTCTGCGTGGCATCATTCGCCAGCGTTATGATATGGTACCTTATATTTATACGATGGCTCGCAAAGCTTACGAAACAGGATTATCGCTTTGTCGCCCGATGTATTACGATTATCCCGATGTGCAGGAAGCGTATGATTACCGCACGCAATATATGTTTGGCGATGATGTGATGGTTGCTCCTGCCACTACTCCTATGAAAGACGGTTATACGGAAGTGAAGGTATGGCTTCCCGAAGGGCAATGGTATGAATTTGCTTCTGGCAAAACCTTGCAAGGCGGACAAGTGTTGACACGTTATTTTGCTCTTGACGAATATCCTGTATACGTGAAAGCGGGTACAGTATTGCCGATGTACAATGAGAAAGTGATGCATCTGAATGGTAAAGATGAAACGATTGTTTTGAATGTTATTCCGGGTAAGACTTCTTCCGAGTTTACATTGTATGAGGACAATGGTGATGATAAAAACTATCAGAAGGAATTTGCTACGACTGCTATTCACTCAGAAAAGACGGACTCAAAACTGACGGTAACTATTAGTCCGCGTAAAGGTTCTTATAAGGAAATGCCTGCACAACGTTCTTATCAGGTGAAGGTTCTTGCCTCGGCTATGCCTGAAAGTGTGACAGTAGACGGGCAGAAACAAGATTTCGTTTATCTGAACGAAGAATTCGCTTTGTTGGTAAATATTCCGCAGAAAGATTGTAATAGAGAAAAAGTGGTTTCGATTGAGTATCCTGCTTCTGAAGTCAATCTGGATGGATTATCTGGTGCAGCCAAACGTGTAACTAAGGCGATGGAGAAATTGAAATATCGTAATTCTTATATTGTTTTTCAACCGGATTTTTGTAAATTGGGCAGCATCAAGGAGGCTATACGTTATACACCTGAGAATTTGGACGATTTGTCTGCAGAGTTTTGGAAGAATTATAAAAACTTGCCTGCCTTGTTGAAAGATGTTCAAAAACTAAACGAGGATGAGGTGAAATGGTTCTTACAGTTGATTAAATATGAACAATAAATAGATTTCTCTTCGTGCTCGCTTATGAATACCACCGAATAAAGTAATATATATTATACTTAATTCACAAACTATGAATAAAAAGAAATTCTTGTCTCTCGGAGGTGCCCTGTTATTGGGCACTTATTTCCTTTTTGCGCAGAAACAACCTGTCGATTATGTGAATCCTTTGATGGGAACCGACTCTAAAATCTCGTTATCCAATGGGAATACATACCCTGCTATCGCATTGCCGTGGGGAATGAACTTTTGGATGCCACAAACCGGAAAGATGGGTGATGGTTGGGCTTACACTTATGCATCCGACAAAATCAGAGGTTTCAAGCAAACCCACCAGCCTAGTCCTTGGATCAATGACTACGGACAGTTTTCAATCATGCCGATGACGGGACGATTGAGAATTGATCAGGAGCAGCGTGCCTGTTGGTTCTCGCATAAGGCAGAGAAGGCAACTCCTTATTATTATAGTGTTTATCTGTCAGAATATAATCTGACAACGGAAATTGCTCCGACAGAACGTTGTGCTTATTTCCGGTTCACTTTTCCCGAAACGAAAGATGCGTATATCGTGATAGACGCTTTCGACCGCGGTTCGTATGTGAAGGTGATCCCCGAAGAAAACAAAATCGTGGGATATACGACACGCAACAGCGGCGGCGTTCCACGGAACTTTAAGAACTATTTCGTGATAGAGTTCGACAAACCTTTCACGTTCAATAAAGTCTGGGCAGACTATCATACGGTAGAAAAACATCTGGAGTTGCAGTCCAATCATGTGGGAGCAGCTATCGGTTTCTCCACGAAGAAAGGCGAACAAGTGCATGCCAAGGTCGCTTCCTCGTTCATCAGCCCCGAACAGGCAGAACTGAATTTGAAGGAAATCGGCAAGAAAACCTTCGAGCAGACGAAGGAGGCAGGGCGTAAGGCTTGGAACGACGTGCTGGGACGCATCAAGATAGAAGACAATGATGAAAACCGTATGCGTACATTCTACTCCTGTCTGTATCGTTCCGTGCTTTTCCCCCGTATGTTCTATGAAGTAAATGCGCAGGGCGAAACAGTTCATTACAGCCCTTACAACGGCGAAGTCCGTCCGGGCTATATGTTTACTGATACCGGATTTTGGGACACCTTCCGTTGCCTGTTTCCGTTTGTGAATCTAGTATATCCTTCCATGGGAGAAAAAATGCAGGAAGGCTTGTTGAATACTTATCAGGAAAGTGGCTTTTTTCCCGAATGGGCTAGTCCGGGACACAGAGGATGCATGGTTGGCAACAACTCTGCTTCAGTAGTGGCGGATGCCTTTATGAAGAATGTAACCAAAGCGGATGCAGAAAAAATGTACGAAGGCTTATTGAAAGGCGCCAACAGTGTACATCCGCGAGTTTCCACTACCGGACGTCGTGGATATGAATATTATAATAAACTGGGTTACGTACCATACGATGTAAAGATCAATGAGAGTGCCGCACGTACGCTGGAATATGCATACGACGATTGGTGTATCTATCGTATGGGCGAGAAACTGGGACGTCCTGCCGAGGAACTGGAAGTTTATAAAAAGAGAAGTCAGAACTATCGCAACCTGTTTGATCCGGAAACGAAACTGATGCGTGGAAAGAATGCCGACGGTACGTTCCAGTCTCCTTTTAATCCCTTTAAATGGGGAGATGCCTTTACCGAAGGAAATAGCTGGCACTATACCTGGTCAGTGTTCCATGACGTACAAGGATTGGTCGACCTGATGGGTGGTAAGAAGATGTTTGTCAGTATGCTTGATTCCGTATTCAGTCTTCCACCGGTGTTCGATGACAGTTACTACGGTGGAGTCATCCATGAAATCCGCGAAATGGAAATTGCCAATATGGGGAATTATGCACATGGTAATCAACCGATCCAACACATGATTTACCTGTATAATTATGCCGGCGAACCTTGGAAAGCACAATACTGGTTGCGTGAGGTGATGACCCGTCTGTACTTTGCTACTCCGGATGGTTATTGCGGTGATGAAGATAACGGACAGACTTCAGCCTGGTATGTCTTTACGGCATTAGGCTTCTATCCGGTATGTCCGGGCAGCAATGAATATGTGATGGGAGCTCCCTATTTCAAAAAGGCAACTATTACATTGGAAAACGGGAAGAAGCTGGAAATCTCTGCTCCCAAGAACAGTGATGAAAACCGTTATATCCGTTCATTGAACTATAATGGCAAGAACTATACAAAGAACTATTTGAACCATTTTGATTTATTAAAAGGCGGGCGGCTACTATTTAATATGGATAACAAACCCAATATGGGAAGAGGTGTGAATGAATCTGATTATCCGTATTCTTTCTCTCGCAACTAAAATTAACTGGATATGGGTATAAAGAAGAAATTAGGGATAATAGCTATGGCGGCGGTTACAGTATCGTCCGCCATGGCTCAACAACCGGTGGATTATGTGAATCCGATAATTGGTACTAATGGTATGGGACATACCTTTCCAGGTGCTTGCACACCTTTCGGATGGGTACAGTTGAGCCCGGATACAGACACAATTCCACATAACGTAAACGGAGCCTATCAGAAGAACGCCTATGAGTATTGTGCCGGTTATCAATATCGTGATAAAACCATTGTGGGTTTTAGCCATACGCACCTTAGCGGAACCGGACATTCGGACCTGGGCGATATTTTACTGATGCCTGCCGTAGGTGAACTGAAACTGAATCCCGGCAGGGCGGATTACCCGAACGAAGGATACCGTTCCCGTTTCAGCCATGCCACAGAAAAAGCCGCTCTCGGATATTATGAAGTGATGCTGGATGATTATGGCATTAAGGCGCAGTTGACTGCAACGCAACGTGTGGGTGTACATAAATATACCTTCCCGAAAGGAAAAGACGGTCATCTGATTTTGGACCTGGTACATGGTATCTATAATTATGACGGTAAGGTACTATGGGCAAACCTGCGGGTTGAAAATGATACCTTGCTTACGGGGTATCGCATAACAAACGGATGGGCAAGAACCAACTATACTTATTTTGCAATTTCTCTTTCACAACCTATAAGGGAATATGGGTATAAAGACAAAGAGAAAGTGCGTTACAATGGCTTCTGGCGTCGTTTCAATATGGAAAAGAACTTTCCGGAGATTACAGGACGCAAGATTGTGGCTTACTTCAACTTTGATACAGCCAAAGAATCCGAACTAGTCGTAAAGGTGGCATTGTCGGCTGTCAGTACCGAGGGAGCTATCAAGAATCTACATGCCGAAGCTTCCGGAAAAAGCTTTGAAGAACTGGCAGAAGCCGCCCGAACGGACTGGAACAATGAACTCGATCATTTTGAGGTAGAAGGAACAGCAGACCAGAAAGCAATGCTCTACACTTCGCTTTATCATACGATGATTAATCCGTCGGTTTATATGGACGTAGACGGATCTTATCGCGGCTTGGATCACAATATCCATCAGGCAAAAGGCTTCACCAACTACACGATATTTTCACTTTGGGATACCTACCGTGCGGAACATCCGTTCCTGAATCTTGTGAAGCCGGAACGCAGTGTGGACATGGTGGAGTCAATGATTAAGCATGAACAGCAAAGTGTGCACGGGATGTTGCCTGTTTGGAGTCTGATGGGTAATGAGAACTGGTGTATGAGTGGATACCATGCCGTATCGGTGTTGGCGGACGCCATAACTAAAGGTGTTTTTTCCAATGCAGACGAGGCTTTGGAGGCAATGGTCAGTACTTCTACCGTACCTTATTACGAAGGAGTGGCGGACTATATGAAACTGGGCTATATCCCACTGGACAAAAGCGGTACAGCAGCTTCCTCCACGTTGGAATATGCGTATGATGACTGGACCATCTATCAGACTGCCTTAAAATCCGGAAAGAAAGAAATTGCCGAAACGTATCGGAAACGTGCTTTGAACTACCGTAATATCTATGACACGACGATTGGTTTTGCCCGTCCCCGATTTAGTGACGGTTCATTCAAGAAGGAGTTTGATGTGTTGCAGACCTATGGTGAGGGGTTCATTGAGGGAAATTCCTGGAACTTTTCTTTCCATGTGCCGCATGACGTATTTGGAATAATGGATCTGATGGGAGGGGAGAGAGTGTTTGTAGACAAACTGGATCAGCTGTTCTCCATGCATCTGCCGGGAAAGTACTATGAACACAACGAAGATATAACAGAAGAATGCCTGGTTGGCGGATATGTGCATGGCAATGAACCCAGCCATCATATTCCTTATCTCTATGCATGGACTTCTGAACCTTGGAAAACACAGTACTGGTTGCGTGAAATCCTGAATAAGATGTATCGTAATGACATCAACGGACTGGGTGGAAATGACGATTGCGGACAGATGTCTGCCTGGTATCTTTTCTCCGTAATGGGTTTCTATCCGGTTTGTCCCGGAACAGACGAGTATGTACTGGGAGCCCCGTATTTGCCTTATCTGAAGTTGAAACTTCCCAATGGCAATACATTGGAGATCAAAGCACCGGGCGTCAGTGACAAGAAGCGTTATGTTCAGTCTCTGAAACTGAACGGGAAAGTATATGATAAGATGTACATTACACACGAGGATATATTAAAAGGTGGAGTATTGGAGTTTAAAATGTCCGCATCGCCCAATAAGCGTCGTGGTCTGGCGAAAGAAGACAAACCTTACTCGTTAACCGACGGAATCAATAAATAATAAAATAAAGATATGAAAAAGAGAAACTTGATCTATGTTACCTGTATGCTGATCGCTATGGGAGCTTGTTCTGCAACTTCAAAAAATCAGGCTGAAGTTGTGATTGACACATGGGGAAAATATAATGTAGGCACTATCCTGTTTGAGGATAAAGCACCGGAAACGAAAGGTTCTGATGTCTATCACCGGATTATTCCCGATGCGGAATCGTATATCAAGGCACAGGCACGTGAGGTATTGGCTACCCTTTATAATTCTCCGGATGATAGTATTCCGACAGTGAACAAGATACATTATACGTTGGAAGATATTGAAGGCGTTTCTGCTAAAGGTGGTGGCAATGGTGATGTCACAATCTTCTATAGCACGCGTCATATTGAAAAATCTTTTGCTGCGAATGATACGGCAAAGCTGTTTTTCGAAACGCGCGGGGTATTGCTGCACGAACTGACACATGCCTATCAGCTGGAGCCACAGGGAATCGGCTCTTATGGAACCAATCGTGTGTTCTGGGCATTTATTGAAGGTATGGCAGATGCTGTGCGGGTTGCCAATGGAGGATTTGACGGACCGAATGCCCGTC
>CAPAOL010000052.1 GCA_948579315.1 uncultured Phocaeicola sp. | reverse complement strand
CGGTTATCAGACTCAGGAAATTCCAGTCGGAAATGGTGGTAAGAAAGATATTACCATGCAAGACGATTCCGAACTGATGGATGAAGTGGTTGTGATCGGTTATGGTACGCAGCGAAAGGGTGATGTGACCAGTGCTATTTCAAGTGTAAAATCAGAAAGTTTTGTGAAGGGGGCGGTAACCGATGCAGGCCAGCTGATACAAGGTAAGGTAGCAGGGCTGAATATTTCTTTACCTTCAGGAGATCCTACCGGCAACACACAAATTATGCTACGTGGTATTTCATCTTTAAAAGGTGGAACTTCACCATTAGTATTAGTTGACGGAGTGCCAGGAAGTCTGAATACAGTAGCCCCTGAAGATGTTGAGTCCATCGATGTATTAAAAGACGGTTCGGCTACTGCCATTTATGGTACACGTGGTACAAATGGCGTAATTATTATTACAACCAAACAAAGTCGTAAAGAAATGGCTCCCACCATTGATTATAATGGATATGTTTCTGTATCAAACATTTTAAACAGACCTGATTTCATGGATGCTGATGACCTTCGTCAGAAATGGAATGAAGGATATACTTTCAACGGAGCTAACTTGAAAGATTTCGGAGCCAATACCGATTGGCTGGGTGAACTGACCCGCACAGCTGTTTCTCATTCACACAACTTATCCTTAAGAGGTGGTAGTAAAAATACCAATTATACAGCCTCCATCAACTATACCAACCGGCAAGGTACTTTTATAAAGACTGACTTTGAAGCTATAAACGGTCGTATGGACATCACTCACTCTATGTATGACAATAAATTGACAGCCAATGTCAGTACATTCGTCAGCCAACATACCATGCCTCGCAGTTGGAATACATACGCTTATCGACAGGCTTTGATTCACAATCCTACAGAACCTGTAAAAGATGAGAACGGTGACTGGTTTGAGCGCGACTTGTATTTTTATGATAATCCTGTAAGTTATATCCGCGAAACAATTGGTGAAATGAAACGTAAAAACATCCGTTTCAATGGTAGCCTGACTTTCCGCCCTATTGAATCTTTGACCTTGAAAGCCATGTATGCCCGCCGGAGTACGACTTCTACCGATGGATATTACCAAACCAAGAAACATGTATCTACAACCAAGAGTGGCCGTAACGGCTATGCATATCGTTATGATTCTGATTTTGATAATAATCTGATAGAATTGACGGCCAACTTTCAGAAAGCATTCGGCAAGCACAATGTCAGTGTATTGATAGGTTATAACTATGAAGACAACACCAACTCTAACCTGTCCATGTCCAACTACGATTTTCCTACCGATGCTTATTCTTACAACAAAATGGAAGCAGGTATGGCCTTGAAACGTGGTGAAGCTTCCATGACCAGTTATAAAAATTCTGATAAATTAATCGGATTATTCACCCGTGTCAGTTACAATTTCAATGACCGCTACTTATTGATGGCTTCTTTGCGTCATGAAGGCTCTTCCAAGTTCGGTAAAGATCATAAGTGGGGTAATTTCCCCGGCATCTCTTTAGGATGGAGAATTAACAGAGAGAATTTTATGAAAAATGTGAATTGGATGGATAACCTGAAACTTCGCGTGGGATACGGTGTGACCGGAATCAATGTAGCCGACCCGTACACATCACTCTCAAGTTTGAATTATAATGGCGCTTTCCTGTACAATGGAACATGGGTCAAAGCATTGGAAACAATCCGTAACAACAACGCTGACCTGCGTTGGGAAAAGAAACACGAATTCAATGTAGGTCTGGATTGGGATGTCCTAGGAGGACGATTGGGTGGAACCGTTGACTACTATATACGTAGAACAAAAGATGCTCTTTGGGACTACGAGGTTCCTGTTCCGCCTTATATGTATCCAACCATGCTAGCCAATGCATCGGAAATGGAAAATAAAGGACTTGAAATTCTAATTCGTGCTACGCCTATCCAGACAGAAAAATTCACTTGGAATACCAATGTGTCCTATTCTACTAATTCAAACAAGGTCGTTGCACTATCCAGCGAGAAATTCTCGATGGACCAAGATTATTTCTATACAGGGTATACCGGAGAACCCATTCAAACCACTACCCATATCGTCCAAGTAGGCAAGCCTATAGGTACTTTCTATGGTTTGAAATCGGTTGATATTACAGATGACGGACTATGGTTGGTAGAAAACAAAAAAGGTGAACATGTTTTAGCCGAGGAAACCGATGCCACTGACTGGCAAGTATTAGGTAATGGTATTCCTAAACATTATCTGAACTGGAACAATACCTTCAATTTCTTTAATTTCGATTTAAGTATAAATATGCGTGGTGCTTTCGGCTTCCAGATTTTGAATTACCAACGTATGTATTATGAAAATGCAAAACCTGAAATCCAGTACAACCGCCTGAATTCTGCTTTTGACAAAGTATATGGCAAAACCCAATTGAAAGATGACCAACGCTATGTCAGCTATTACGTAGAGGACGGTGATTACTGGAAAATTGACAATGTGACTTTGGGGTATACCTTCAAACTATCCAAACAGCATATCATCAAAAACCTACGTATCTATGCTTCAGTATTGAATCTAGCTACCATTACCGGTTACAAGGGTATGGATCCGGAAGTACCATTGAGCAGCAACACCTATGGATTATTGGATGCCGGTACTGACAATCGCGACAAGTATCCTACCAATCGCACTTATACTTTTGGAGTTAATCTTACATTCTAAATCTAATTAAACAAAAAAGAACAGTTATGAAACTATTTAAATATGGTGTTTATGCACTCTGTGCATCTGCCATGCTCAGTATAAGCAGTTGCTTTAATTTGGATGAGGAGCCTTATTCTGAAATCATTGAAGAAGACTATGTACCAACCGAAGCCGATGAGATAGCCTTGTTGGCTACCACCTATTCACAATTACGCTTTGTGATGGACTGGTATGGCTTGTTTGACCTACAGGAAGAATCGGGCGATGTAATTGTCACACCTACCCGCCCGAACGGCTGGGATGACGGAGGTACTTACAAGCAAATGCACAAACACACTTGGGACAACCAGCAAGGACAGCCCCAAAGTATTTGGGACTATTGCTATAAAGGCATCGCCAATGCCAATAAAATATTAAAACGTGCCGATGAAGGTTTTTTTACAGAAGAAAGTAAACCTAAAGTCGTAGCTGAGGTAAAAGGAGTACGTGCACTTTGGTACTCCATTCTTTGCGATACACATGGAAATATTCCTATACAAACCAGTTTCAGTGAAGAGATTCCGGTTCAATCTACTCGTAAACAAGTTTTTGACTTCATTATCAATGAACTGAAAGAAGTAATGCCCAATTTGCCTACTGAAGTCAATAAATCCACTTATGGCAGACTCACTCAATGGGGGGCCAAATGCTTGATGGCACGTATGTATCTGAATGCTGGGGTCTATACAGGAACTCCAATGTGGAACGAATGTCTGGAACAATGTAACGATATCATTAACAGCGGTTTGTTTAGTTTAGAAACAAACTACACAGATATCTTCAAAACAGAAAACTCCGGATGTGTGGAAACGATCTTTGCCATTCCTTATGATGAAGTTTATAATGAAGGGGACAACAATGGTCCTGTTTTTGGAGCCCACATGAAATTTCTATCTTCAAACAGTCGTAAGGTCTTCAATATGCAAACCACCCCATGGGGAGGTTCAGCAGCAAACCCTCAGTTCATTAACAGCTATGATCCTGATGATATGCGGTTAAAATATACATGGCTGCAAGGTGACCAGTACAGCCCGGACGGAGTACTGATCACCACTTTCCCCAATAAGCTACCCAGTATTTACAAAACAGACACAGATGACGGTTATCGGGTAGGAAAATACGAAATTAAGGTAGGAGCTAAAAGCCTTCTAAGCAACGACTTCCCTTATTTCCGTTATACTGAAGTATTGCTGATGAAAGCAGAATGTCTGCTCCGCTTAGGACAAAACGAAACCGAAGCAGCCCATATCGTATCACAGATCCGTGAGCGTGCATTCCGTGAATCGGCTCATCCGGAAAAAGCAACGGTTGATGCAGCTTGGTTAAAAGGCGATACACACATTAACTATGGTACGCTTGACGAAAAAGGTCAGATTGATGATGCGGGTAATACAGAAGTCGTAGAATTAGGCGGACTTTATGATGAATGGGGATGGGAATTTGCAGCCGAGGCCCGTCGACGTACGGATATGATTCGCTTCGGAACCTATCAGAAGAAAAGTTGGTTTAATCATACTCCGACTGCCAATGACTTGAATGGCAACTCTATCCTGTTCCCGATTCATTTAGATCATCTTAATACAAACCCTAATTTACAGCAAAATCCAGGCTATGCCGGTAAATAAGAAATAATGTGATAGAAAGCAACCTTCTTTCTTCTCAATAGTTGCTAATTATTTAAACAAATATTTATTTTCCAGCCCGGTTTAAGTTATTAGAACCGGGCTTTATATTCCCATCTCTTATAAAATCATTACTTAAAATATGCTCATGGAAATGAACAGATATTTATCTTTTACTCTCTTTACAGGATTATCCCTATTGACAACAATACCCATTGAGGCGTATACACTAAATCCTAATAAAACAGCAACATCCATCTTACAGACAAATGTTATCGAAGTACGAAGCATAACTTCTGTACAACCCATCGTGATCTATTGTCCTGTGGGAACTGTTCCTCAATTACCTTATCAAGTATGGGTGACTTATTCAGACGGACAAGGTGAATACCGTCAAACTAAATGGTCCAATTCCGCTTTATCCACAGAACAATCAGAGGCTGACGATAAAGTTTATCCCATTGGAAGCCAATACACAATAAACGGATTCATTATAGGAGACGATACTACAGAAAACGGATATCCTATCACTGCTAAAATAGAGGTGGTAGACACTAAAAATACAATTTCCCCCAAGCTAATAGCCCATACTATCCCCTTAAACAATGTAAAGATTAACGGCAACAATCGCCTGACCTCCAATCGTGATCTTGCCATTAAAGAGATTATCAGTTGGGATGTAAGCCAACAGCTATATAATTATCGCGACACTTATGGACTGAGTACCGAAGGATATACCCGGTCTGACGGATGGGACTCACCTGAAACTAAATTAAAAGGACATGGTTCCGGACACTATATGTCCGCACTGGCCCTTGCCTATGCCGCTGCAACAAATCCTTCGCATAAAGAAATTTTACGCCGTAACATCACCCGAATGGTGAATGAACTGCGCGAATGTCAGGAGCGTACATTCGTATGGAGCGAAGAATTAGGAAGGTATCTCGAAGCCCGTGATTTTGCCCCTGAAGAAGAATTGAAAAAGATGAAAGGTACATGGGAAGCTTTTGATGAACATAAAACAAAATGGGCTACTTATGGCTATGGTTATCTAAATGCGATCCCCCCGCACCATCCCGCACTGATAGAGATGTATCGTGCATATAACAATTCGGACTGGGTATGGGCTCCCTATTACTCCATTCACAAACAGTTAGCGGGTCTGATAGATATTGCAACTTATATGGATGATAAAAGCATTGCCGACAAAGCATTGCTCATAGCCAAAGATATGGGTCTGTGGGTATGGAATAGAATGCACTACCGCACTTATGTAAAAAAAGACGGAACACAAGAAGAACGCAGGACACATCCCGGCAATCGTTATGAAATGTGGAACATGTACATTGCAGGTGAAGTGGGAGGTATGGGAGAATCTTTAGCACGTCTTTCAGAAATGGTCAGCGCCCCTGAAGAGAAGGCGCGTCTGATAGAAGCATCCAATTGTTTTGATAGTCCGGCCTTTTACGAACCGCTTTCAAAGAATATTGATGATATACGTAACAGACACGCCAATCAGCATATCCCTATGATCATCGGTGCACTGAGAAGTTATTTAAGTAACAATGATACATTTTATTATCATGTATCCCATAATTTCTGGAATTTAATACAAGGAAGTTATCGTTATTCTACCGGCGGTGTGGGTAATGGCGAAATGTTCAGACAGCCCTATACCCAAATAGTAAGTATGGCCATGAATGGCGTATCTGAAGGAGAGAGTCACTCAAATCCACATATCAATGAAACTTGTTGTGCATATAACTTGCTAAAATTAACAAAAGACCTCAACTGTTTTAATCCGGACGATGCCCGTTACATGGATTATTACGAACGGACACTTTACAACCAAATAATCGGCTCATTACACCCTGAACACTATCAGACTACTTATCAATATGCCGTAGGACTAAATGCATCGAAACCATGGGGCAACGAAACTCCGCAATCTACCTGCTGCGGAGGTACGGGATCTGAAAATCATGTAAAATATCAGGAAGCAACCTACTTTGTTTCGGACAATACATTGTGGGTAGCCCTTTATATGCCTACCACACTCCATTGGGAAGAGAAAAATATCACTTTACAACAGGAATGTTTGTGGCCAGCAAAAAGCTCCACAATTAAAGTTACTGCCGGAGAAGCCCGATTTGCCATGAAACTGCGAGTACCTTATTGGGCCACCGACGGCTTTGATGTAAAACTAAATGGAATCTCTATTGCCACTCATTATCAACCTTGTTCATACGCGGTAATACCTACCCGGCAATGGAAAGAAAATGATATAGTAGAAATTACAATGCCATTCACCAAACATATAGACTATGGTCCCGACAAGCTACCGGCTGAAATAGCAAGTAAAGACGGACACCAACTTGAAACGGCTTGGGTAGGTACATTAATGCATGGACCGTTTGCCATGACAGCTACCGATATCACTAATTGGACGGAAGCAACACTCAATATAGACTCACGTCTTGCCAGTATTACCGTTGTTGAACCTAACGGTCCGCAAACCGGTACTACAGGAAATTTATATACACTGATGCAAGGTGGACGAACTTTCCAACCAGATTATTATCGCCATGACCATACAACTCATTACTTCCGCATCAATCATATTAAAGATCCTACTGTAGAACTGAAAATGGCTCTGTCGGCAAAATTACGAGAAACTACGGCATTTAGTAAAAGCCATTACACAAAAGCAAGTTTCGCCAAACTAACAACCGCTATACAAGAGGGAGAGAAACTAATGAAAATATCTCCTCTGACAGAAACTACCATTTCTACTTGTGTAGACAATATTGACAAGGCCATAGAATCATTAGTCGCCTCCCGATTAGATAAGAGCAATCTTGAAGCCAGTATCCATATAGCTAAAAAATGTAATCCGGACCTTTATACTACTGATAGTTTTAAAACATTGCAAGCTACTCTTGAAAGCGCCCATGAAGTAATGGATAACATTGATTTACAAACCGTTATTGACAAACAAACTTTATCACTACAAGATGCCACCGCTTCTTTGGTACTGGCAAATAATGTAGATAAAACAGAATTAAAGGAGTTACTTAATATAGCTATGGAACGCCAAACAAACCAAGAAAAATGGAATGCTCTCGCAGTCAAGATTCCTGAATTTGCTCCTTGGGCTCATTTCGGGTTTACCCGTTTGAAACGTACATTGGAACATGCCCAAAATGTATATTTTAATAAGGATAAAAACTACTCCCAAGGAGAAGTCAATGCCATAGTAGCTAGTTTGAATACCGTCATCAATACAATGAGACCGGGTAACTTACCCGAAATGGAAGATTTAAGACCTTTATCTGCTCTATTAAGGCGCGTAGGCACCATAGACGATTCTACAGATCCGACATTAAAAGACGCTGTTGCATTCACTGAAATGGTCATAAAATACGTAGCAGACGGCAGTGGCACACATGATATGATAGAAACAGCTATCAGCCGCTTAAAATCTGCAGCAGGATTATGATAAGCTAGCTTTTAGAGAATGTCTGAAAAGGTCTATTGAAAGATTCATCTGGAATCCTCACTTTTTCTTCGAATTTTCTCTTTTCTTTCTCAGAAAAATAGTAATCTTGCATAAGATTTAGAAAATAAGAAGAAAATACTATGAAAAGACTAGTCCTATTGCTATTGAACTTACTGATGCCGATGATTCTGTTTGCAGCGTCCAATGACCTCTGTTTCCGTCATTTTTCTGTAGAAGACGGACTATCATCCAATTCGGTACGTGCTTTAATGCAAGATAAATACGGTTTTCTATGGATAGGAACGGATGAAGGACTGAACCGCTATGACGGTACTACTGTAAAACTCTATAGACTGAAAGATAGGGGAGCTAATGAAGCTATTTCATCTTTATACAGCACCCTCAATAAGATATGGATAGGTACAGACGAAGGCATATATATCTATGATTACGAAACAGAAGATATAATGCCTTTTGTACTGGCCACCTCCCAAAATATCCATATTGAAACAAATACGAACCATATTGTCGAAGATAAAGACAAAAACCTATGGTTCACTACGGTAGGACAAGGAATATTCAAATACAACACTATCACCAACCACTTGGAGCAATACGAATTTAAAAACGCAAATGGTTTAATGGCAAGTGTACTGGTGGATAGTGAAAACCAAATATGGGCCATTACCAATTGGGGAAACTCAGGTCTTTTCAAACTGAATAAAGCAGAAAATAAATTCGAGACTTTTCCGCTCTCCTATGAAAGCGGAAAGCATGACTCAAACGCATTGGTCATGTTGGAAGACTCGGAACATACACTGTGGTTAGGAACCTGGGAGTGTGGTTTGCAAAAAATCGATAAATACAGCGGAAAGGCCACTACTTATCTGCATCCCACAGACGGAAAAGGTGCCACCCATATTCATTCTATCATGGAATATGCCCCTCACCAGCTACTCATAGGCTCGGATGACGGGCTTCTGTTATTCAATACCATTACAGAGGAATATCAATTGTTTACAGAAGATGAAACAAACCCACATTCATTGTCCAACCGTTTTGTTTATCCTATTATAAAAGATCATGAAGGTGGAATATGGATCGGAACTTACTATGGAGGAGTAAATTATATTTCACCCAATACTGGACAATTCGAAAGTTTTGTCCACTCACGTTTTTCCAATTCTGTTAACGGAACAGTCATCGGACGGTTCTGCGAAGACTCTAACGGAGATGTGTGGATCGCTTCGGATGACGGAGGGTTAAACTGCTTTTCTCCTCAAAATAGAAAATTTTCCCATTATTTGCCCTTGGAGGGAAAAAACAGTCTGTCCTATCACAATGTACATGCACTTTGTATGGACGATGATAATTTATGGATCGGTACTTATACTGGAGGGGTAAACGTATTAAATCTGCAAACGGGAACTTTTAAAACATATTCTGCCTATCAGGATAATCCCGCCTCACTGGACGGAACCAGTTCTTATGCCATATTCAAAGACAGAAAAGAGAGAATATGGGTCACCTCCATGTCCGGAGTAAATCTATATAACCGGGAAAAAGATAATTTCACCCGAATTAAAGACTTGGACGCACTGACCATTGACATTGACCAGGATACCAAAGGAAATCTCTGGTTCTCCACCCAAGGCAAGGGATTATTTAAATACCATCCAGAAAAACAGATATGGAAGAACTATATACATGACCATAAAAATCCGAACTCACTGGCAAACAACCAAGTGAACTGCGTACTGATTGACACAAACGGAGAGATGTGGGTGGGAACCATGAACGGGCTCTGCAAATACAATGCGGAAGAAGATGCATTCGAAACTTTACCTCTTGAAATTCCCAGTCACAATATATGCAGCATCATCGAAGACCAACGCATATTGTGGCTCACCACCACCAAAGGGCTAGTGCGCTACACCCCTGGAGAAGGTTGCCGAGTATTTACTAAAAGCGACGGACTGCAAAGTGAACAATTCCTACCTAATGCTGCCTTAAAAGCATCGGATGGAAAAATCTATATCGGCTCAGTAAACGGATTCAATGCTTTCTACCCCCATCAGATTAAGACAAATGTGATGCTTCCTCCAGTAATCATTACAGAACTGGAAATAGATAATAAGGAAATCCAAACTGGAAACAAACTGCTTCCAAAATCTCTCAACCAGTTGGAAGAACTGGAGCTATCCTATAAAGAAAATGCATTCAGCTTGCTTTATGCCTCTTTAAGCTATTGTACCCCCAATAAAAACAAATACGCCTATAAACTGGAAGGATTTGACAAAGACTGGAACTATGTAGGCTCCCAAAATAAGGCCACTTACACCAATTTGCCCGCAGGAACCTATCTTTTCAAAGTAAAGGCGACCAATAATGACGGAATATGGAATGAAAAAGGAACCAGTCTGAAAATCACCATCCACCCTCCTTTCTATTGGTCCACCGCTTCCAAACTGCTCTATTTTGTATTGGTTTGCATAGCTTTCGGATTCGTCATCCGCTTCATCATCAAACGGACAGAGAAGAAACATACGGCTGAAATAAACAAACTGAACGCCAACAAGGAAAAAGAAGTACACGAAGCCAAAATCAAGTTCTTCACCATGATAGCCCACGAAATACGCACACCGGTATCCCTTATCATAGGACCTTTGGAGAAAATAATGAAATCTCCCGTGTCCCTGCCGTCTACAGTACGCGACGATCTGAATATTATTGACCGTAACAGCCAGCGTCTGCTGTTCCTGGTAAACCAATTGCTGGATTTCCGGAAGGTGGAACAGGAAGGAATGAAAATGAAGTTTGCTTCCCAAAATATCCACCAACTGCTCAAAGCGGTTTGTGAACGTTTCGAACCTTTCATCGCCCAACATGGAGCACGGCTTACTGTGAAATATCCTGAAGCAGATTTCACGGCTATAGTAGACAGTGAGGCGGTAACCAAACTAGTCAGCAATCTGTTGACCAATGCCAGTAAATACACAAAAGATGAAGTTACTCTTACCTGTATCGTACAGCCGGAACAACATACTTTTATAATCCGAGTGACAGATAACGGCATAGGGATCAGCAAAGAAGAACAAAAGAAGATATTCCATCCGTTCTATCAGGCTATGGATAACAAGCCGGGAACAGGTATCGGCCTCAGCATTGTCAAAAGTATCGTAGAATCACACAATGGCTGTATTGAAGTGGAATCCGAGGTTAACAAAGGATCATCTTTTATCGTAACGTTGCCTATAGAACAAGCACAAGTCCTGCCACAGGATACGGGCACATCACTATTGAACAACCCAGCCATTCCCGAAGGAATCTTGCAAGAGGACCTCTCCGGTTCTCCTATCAAACATAAACCAACCATGCTGATTGTGGATGATAATGAGGAAATGTTGAATTTCCTTTCGAGTAGTCTGGCTGATAAATACAGCATACTTACCGCAGAAGACGGTATAGAAGCACTGAATAAACTGAAAGAAAACGAAGTGACACTCATTGTAAGCGACTGGATGATGCCACGCATGGACGGAGTGGAATTTTGCAAAACGATAAGGACTAACCAGGCTACCAGTCATATACCCTTCATCCTGCTAACGGCCAAGACAGATACCAACTCCAAGATAGAAGGTATGGATTGTGGTGCAGATGCCTACATAGAGAAACCTTTCTCCATGCAATACTTGGAAGCATGTATCAAGAATCTGGTAGACTTGCGTAATCTGCTGCGTCAGAAATTCTCGAAGATGCCGTTGGTTCCGCTGAACAGCATTGCCAATAATTCTATGGACGACAAGTTCCTTACCCGTATGAATGAAATCATAGAAGAGAATTTCTCCAATCCGGAATTATCCGTAGATTTCCTGGCCGAAAAATTGTGTATCAGCCGTTCGGGTCTGTTTGCCAAAATAAAGACATTGGCCAATATCACCCCTAATGAACTGATTCAAGTGGTACGTTTGAAAAAAGCAGCGATCTTGCTGGCAGAAAACAAATATCGCATCAATGAAATCTGTTATATGGTAGGATTCAATAATCCGTCTTATTTCTCCAAATGTTTCCAAAAACAGTTCGGCATGAAACCGGGGGAATTTGTAAACGGGAAAAGAGAAGAATAAAAACTAATCAAAAATCATTTCCTAAAAATAAAAAATCCGGTTTCCCCTTTTCAGAGAAACCGGATCCATGATGAACGAGTGGTTTTATTTCAATCAATAATTATTCTTCTTCACTTCGAAATAAGCTTGCGGATGCAGACATGCAGGACATACTTCAGGAGCTTCCGTACCTACATAAATGTAACCGCAGTTACGGCACTGCCATACAGTTTCTTCCGCTTTCTTGAATACTGTGCCTTCTTCCACATTCTTCAATAAAGCCAGATATCTTTCCTCATGCCCCTTTTCAGCTTCAGCGATTCTGCGATACATAGTAGCGATAGCAGGAAAACCTTCCTGATCGGCCACATCAGCAAAGTGAGGGTAATCAGTAGTCCATTCTTCATTTTCACCGGCAGCGGCAGCTTTCAAATTTTCCATAGTGGTACCAATGATACCTGCAGGATAGCTGGCAGTAATTTCTACCATACCGCCTTCCAACCATTTAAACATACGTTTTGCATGTTCTTTTTCCTGATCAGCTGTTTCTGTAAAAATAGCTGCTATTTGTTCATAACCTTCCTTCTTTGCTGTACTTGCAAAGTAAGTATAACGCATTCTAGCCTGTGATTCACCTGCAAATGAAGTCAGCAAGTTTTTCTCTGTCTGTGTACCTTTTACGCTTTTAGCCATAATTGTTAGTTTTATTAGTTAGTATTATTTGATCATCTGTTGATGACACAAAGATATATATTTTATTTCAAAATTGTATTTATTACAATTACGTTTTTATATTTAATTAAACGTTCACTTTATATAAAATAAACAAGAACACCTATATTTGTGTTCACAACAACATTAACATTTTCCATTATGAAAAACATCATCAAATTATTCACTTTTCCCCTCCTTACTATAATAGGATTTAATTCATGTGCGTCCATACCGTTAAAAATCGGAGAGTCTGAAAACAACTCCACTTACACTGTCAGCTATCTGTTTGAACATGACGGTTGCAAGGTATATCGTTTTTACGATAAAGGAAATTACGTTTACTTCACTACGAGAGGAGATGTAACCAGTATCACAAATGATTCTACCGCCCAACGCACCATTACCATCAACAAAACACCCTATGAATAACAAAAATACGAATTTAAATAGAATAATACCTTAATTTATACATTAATTTTATCTACTTTTGCAACTCGTTTAAAATCATAGCATAAAGTAGTTGACAAATGAAAGCATTTGAATTCAAACCGAAGCTCTTCACTACCCTACAGAATTATTCAAAAGAGAGCTTCATGGCCGACCTCATGGCCGGAATTATCGTAGGTATTGTTGCACTTCCACTGGCTATCGCATTTGGTATCGCTTCGGGAGTTTCCCCAGAAAAAGGCATCATCACTGCTATTGTAGCAGGATTTATCATCTCTTTATTAGGAGGAAGCAAAGTACAGATAGGCGGACCTACCGGAGCATTTATCGTAATTATCTATGGAATCATCCAAGAATACGGCATCAGCGGATTAACAGTAGCAACTCTTATGGCAGGAGTACTCCTTATTTTATTAGGTGTATTCAAGCTGGGAGCTGTTATCAAATTCATTCCTTATCCCATTATTGTAGGATTTACCAGTGGTATTGCCGTTACCATCTTTACGACACAGATTGCCGATATCTTCGGACTGAACTTCGGAGGAGAAAAAATACCGGGAGACTTCATAGGTAAATGGATGATGTATTTCCGTCATTTTGATACTGTTAATTGGTGGAACGCCATTGTCAGCATAGTCAGCGTCCTGATTATCGCACTGACTCCCCGGTTCTCAAAAAAGATTCCAGGTTCACTGATTGCCATCATTGTAGTAACCATTGCCGTGTACCTGATGAAAACATATGGCGGAATCACTTGTATCGACACCATTGGCGACCGTTTTACCATTCAGTCACAGCTGCCGGATGCAGTAGTGCCCGAATTAAATTGGGAAGCTATCAAGAATTTATTTCCGGTTGCCATCACCATTGCTGTACTGGGAGCCATAGAATCTCTGTTGTCTGCTGCCGTAGCCGATGGTGTCATTGGTGACCGCCACGATTCAAACACGGAACTGATAGCCCAGGGCGCAGCCAATATTATCGCTCCGCTGTTTGGCGGTATTCCTGCTACAGGAGCCATCGCACGTACCATGACCAATATCAACAACGGTGGAAAATCACCTGTTGCAGGTATCATTCATGCAGTCATTCTGTTGCTGATTCTCTTGTTTCTGATGCCTCTGGCACAATATATCCCGATGGCCTGTCTGGCAGGTGTATTGGTGATTGTTTCCTATAACATGAGCGGCTGGCGTACTTTCAAAGCGTTGCTGAAGAATCCGAAATCAGACGTCACCGTATTGTTGATCACTTTCTTCTTGACTGTTATTTTCGATTTGACCGTAGCTATTGAAGTAGGTTTGCTCATTGCCTGTGTATTGTTCATGAAACGTGTCATGGAAACAACAGAAATATCGGTTATCAAAAATGAAATCGACCCCAATAATGAATCCGATCTGGAAGTGCACGAAGAACATCTCATGGTTCCCAAAGGTGTGGAAGTATATGAAATCAACGGTCCCTACTTCTTTGGTATCGCTACCAAGTTTGAGGAAATCATGTCCGAACTGGGCGACCGTCCCAAAGTACGGATCGTACGTATGCGTAAAGTACCATTCATTGATTCTACCGGTATTCACAACCTGACTAATCTATGCGAAATGTCTAAGAAAGAAAATATTCAGATTGTGCTTTCGGGAGTGAATGAAAAAGTGCATCAAATTCTTGAAAAATCAGGATTTAATGAACTGCTGGGAAAAGAAAATATCTGTCCTAATATCAATGTGGCTTTGGAGAAAGCAAAGGCTATTATAGAAAAATAAAATAAGAAAGGAGAGCATTATGGACTAAAATAAATGCTCTCCTTTTTGATTCTATTCTGCTAATGAAGGACAGGAATAGAAAGCCAATATCCTTTTTTCAGTAAATAAGTGTAAAATGCCCCCATACTCCTCACTGGTGTTTTAAAATCTTGAAATCAGATTTATCATTAAAAGACCTTATCCGCATCCCTAAGCCCTTCCTGCCATATAGCCAAGTGCTTTCTTCGTGTTTGTTGTATTTCCATAGCTTATGGAAATAGATAAATGAATATTCAATGCCTCCAACAGCATATTTCCTAAAAGGCTGTTACCTCCCCCATTATACCGCATATCAACAACCAGCAAAGAAACTCCCCTTTGATTCATATCCTGAATCATGTGTTCCAAAAAATGGAGTATAAATAAAAATTCCCGTTAAAATAGCGGACAGAAAATGGATATAGCGACAACGGTTCTATATTCACAAAAGTATGGGCATCCTGCAAAAGAACTAACAATTCATTAATTCTCAGCTGGAAATCGGCTAAAGTGATGTTATTTATTCATATCACAAAGCTCATCGCAAGCGGACAGAACAAACAGACAGCATTAAGCTTTCAATGACTTGTCAAGAATAAAAGCTGGATGTACCTTGGTCAGAAAGATGAAAAAGTTCATCAGTTCGTTCTGATAAAGATTAAAGCTTCCATCATTATAATCAGGGATAGAAGTATATTCCATTATTATTCAAATCCATTCAATTGCAAGTATGTGAAACAACGTATCTCCAGTCTTTGAAAAATATCCAGGAATAAATTATATGTTTTAATAGTGACCTGAAAAAGTAAGATATGTTCATGAGCAAAGTAAGCTCACTTCATCGGCAAAGTAAGTCAACTTACTTGCCCTTTGAAGTCAACTTACTTTTTTCTCAATACGAGACCGATACCGGAATGCCGGAATCCTTTATCAATTTTCCTATTCTGTCCAATTCCTCATGAGTAGCCTTTTCCAAATCATGATCGGGCGTTTCACGGTCGATGGTGTAAATCATCACCTGACGGGGAGCAATCTCTTTCACCGTTTCCAGCCAGGGCAGCACATACCGATCTGAAGTATTATCCACATCCTGCCCTTGATATTTACCTTTCATGAACATGGTCTGAATAATCAGATTACCTTTGAAAGCTTTCATCCCTTTTATAATTTTCCGCACATCATAGTGCCCGGTCGGGCGGTCTGTCAATCGAATATAATCCGTATCAATAGTATCCAGCTTCAATATATTATTATCTATCTTATTCAATGCATCAAATACCTCCGGTTTGTGAATAAAAGTAGAATTACTCAATACACTCACTTTTGCCTGAGGAAAATATATATCACGCAATGCCAAAGTATCCTCTATAATTCCTGCAAAGTGAGGATGAGCCGTCGGTTCGCCATTACCGGCAAAAGTCAGCACATCCGGTTTAGGACCATTTTGCTGCATATCAATCAAACGGGCTTCCAAAGCCTCACGAACCTGCTCGCGAGTAGGCAGTTTCTTTTGGGGACGATGATCTTCATTAAAACCACATTCGCAATAAATGCAATCGAAGGTACAAAATTTACCATCTTCAGGAAGAAGATTGATTCCTAAAGACACTCCCAAACGACGACTATGTACCGGACCGAAGATGGGAGAAGGATAAATGACTGTTGACATAGTTCTTTTTTCAGTTGATAACAGTACAAAAATACAGAATGTTTTTCAAAATTTCAGTCTCAACTGCAAATAAAGGTCACTCTTTGTACTGCCGTCAATTTCCTCCAAAGCGGAACTTATCTTATCCCGATTGAAATAATGGGTAGTTCCGTACTTGGCCTGCAAGATAATGTGTTTATTCAATTCATAACGGGCGTTCACTGCCACACGCATACCTTTATAATAGAATGAAGGCATGGAAAAAGCATAGAGCACACTCTTTTCATAGATAGTAAGACGGGAATTATAGTCATCCGTATTAAACCATGCGGCACTCAAATCAAGCTGAAGAGGAAGCAAATGAAATGTATAAGCAGCACATTGAGAAACCAGAAAACCATTGGAAGCAGATTGCCCACGAAAGTTGATGCGTACATAATCCGCTATGGTTTTCAATGTCAGTTTATCTTTCACGCTATAATTCAATTGGTATCGGCATTTCTGCTGAATAGATGGAATAGTTTGCTTGGTTTTATCCGCAGCAGTGAAGTCCTTTTCCTTCTTTTTATAACGATATCTTATAAACATTTCCAGTTCATAAGTAGGTGAATAACTTAATTGGAGTAATCCATCCAATCCTTTGGTTCCTGCTTTGCTTACTAAATATTTCTTCCAAGGGAAATAGAAAAAATCACCATAACAAGTCATTTTGATATACTTTAAAATACTGGTTTCCAATCCTATATAAAATCCACTCTCATTTTGTACCGTACTTCCCTCTCCTATAGAACGAGCATAAACCGATTGATATTTGGCATCATAATACCTGTTCATAACTATTAACTGTGTTCCTCCTTTCGGTGAATAACGTAACATATTCATGGTTGCCCAAGTACCACATTTGTCTATAGCCGTTTCACCCAATAAAGAGAAGCGTTTCCAAAAGAATTTATAATCTCCTCCCACATTATAAAAGTCCTTTCCACGGGGATAATAAATATTATAGTACTTCTTCTCAGGATTCAACGGCTTGTTGAAAACATTATAAACAGCTGTTAATCCTAACTCACAGTACTTTCCATTATAATTTAAATTACTGCCAACCAACTGATTAGTTAATGTATTTTTCTTCTCAAACTCACGATACAACCGATGATATCCATCTTTTTTCAACGATCTTATAAACTGGTTATCAACAATACCATCCATCTTCCGATAAGAATAGAAACCATCCAATGTCCATCTTTTCGCCAACTTATAGCTGACTGCCATTCCTTGAAAATAGTTATATTCATCGGTAGAAGAATGCTTGCGTATGCCCCGGCTCTTATTTCCCAAAGTAGAGAGTGTAGCTGTTTTTCCCATCCCGAAATCAGTGTTGATAACTAGTCCATAACCATAGCTGACACGGTAATTACCAAGAGCTAAAGTCTTGATATGACCTATATTACGAATTAACAAGTATAGTGAATAAAAATCATAACCTTTTTTATTTTGTCCGGTAAAGAAAGGTTCTCCTGCATCCTTTTCAGCAGTAATTCCTGCATAAATCTGATCCCGATAATGAAAACTATATCGCAGATTATGATAATATCCATATCCCAAATACTGTTTGTTCGGATTCTTTTTTAAAGTTTCTGCCGGGTACTGTTGATACCCGGCCTTCGTATAAAAAGGAATATCGACACGTGTTGATAACTCTTGTTTACCGTATTTCAATATTCGCTTTATATTTGGTTTATATTGCTCTTTTTCAGGAGTTTCAAAGCAAATAAAGGGTAGTAAATAGTGAATAGTCTGCCTGTCAATATCTTCAATCATCCATAACTCATTGCGGGTAAGCATAGGACCATATTTGTACAGATAATACAATATATTCTCTACCAGTTGGTCAGAGAGAAATGGAAAACGTTCCAGTTGCTCTTTAGTTGCTGTATTGATATTGATGGGATTTTCACGTAATTCGGAAAGCTCCTCAAAGTGAGTATCCCATTGAAACGAACTGTTTTCATCTTCATCCATCAATTGCTCTGCCAGTTCTTCCCATACTTCCTGCGCACACAGGTTATGCACCGATAAAAGTATTGTAATACAGATAATTAACATTACTCTTAACAACCTGTTCATTTTGTAATTCATTGGCGTGTTTTAAGTTAAATAGTTTTATCCACTATACAGAGTAATCATATTTCTTGCTACTTTTGCACCAAGATGAAAAGGAAACTCTTTATAGCATTGTTTTTTTCCTTTATAGCCGCTGCTGCTTATTCCCAGCAACAAACGACTACTATAAACGGATACATGGTACCTGTATGTGTATACAAAGGAGATACTATTCCAGCTGTACAGTTACCTAATGTATACATTTTCAGACCATTAAAATTCAAAAACGAAAAAGAAAGACGGGAATACTACCGCTTGGTAAGGAATGTGAAGAAAACCCTGCCATTAGCCCGTGAAATTAACCGTGCTGTGATAGAAACTTACGAATATATAGAAACACTGCCTGACAAAAAAGCCAGGGAAAAGCACCTGAAACTCGTAGAGAAGGGACTAAAAGAGCAATATACACCGATTATGAAGAAATTAACCTTTTCACAGGGTAAACTGTTGATAAAGTTAGTAAACCGTCAAACGGATTCTTCCTCTTATGAATTGGTAAAAGCTTTTATGGGACCCTTTAAAGCCGGATTCTATCAAACTTTTGCAGCACTTTTTGGTGCCAGCCTGAAGAAAGAATATCATCCGGAGGGAGAGGATCGACTGACCGAACGGGTGGTATTGTTAGTTGAAAACGGACAAATCTAACTGATTCCTACTGTTTGAATTTTACTCTTATTATCTGAATTTCATTAATTTATTGGCAAACTCCCATAAAATAATTCCTGTGGTAACCGATACATTCAACGAATGTTTTGTGCCGTATTGGGGAATCTCAACACAACCGTCGCAAGCATTGACCACTTCCTGCTGTACCCCTTTCACTTCATTTCCCATTACGATGGCATATTTTTTATCGGCATCCAGTTCCAGTTTGTCCAGCAAAGTACTGCCTTCCACCTGTTCGATAGCCAATACGGTAAACCCTTGATCATGAAGTTCCTGAACGGCATCAAGCGTATTCTTTTTATATCTCCACTCCACCGAATTCTCAGCTCCTAAAGCTGTTTTATGCATTTCGGGATGGGGAGGAGTGGCTGTAATACCACATAAATAAATGCAATCTACCAAAAATGCATCCGATGTGCGAAACACTGACCCTATGTTGTGTAAACTGCGTACTTCATCCAGCACCACTGCTAAAGGCAACTTATCGGCTTTCTTGAATTCGTCTACAGTAAGCCGGTTCAGTTCTGTTATTTTGAGTTTCCTCATACTCTATTTTCTACTTTATTATTAACGGTTACAAACTTACATAAAAATCTATGATCTTTACGCCTATATAATGAAAAAGAAGTCTCTCCTACTCTCTTTTTATTTTTACTTCAGTCCTAAACTCAATTGTAAAACAGATGGATTTCTTTATACAAGAAAAGATAATAACTAATTCACATCCCCCTGTTGATAACGGTTGAAAACATGTAAAAAGAATGAGGATATCATTTCA
>CAPAOL010000051.1 GCA_948579315.1 uncultured Phocaeicola sp. | reverse complement strand
GAAGAAGTTCCGGAGGCTTTTTTTTGTATACGCACGTGTGAAATGTGACCTCTACCGTTTTTTCCCCGTGGGTGTGGGTACCTTTCCCACGGAACTCTCCGGAAGGCTCCGCCATGTCTTTTCTCCGGCAGGGGCAGGTCCGGAAACCCTCACCGGGTACTTATGCCTTGGAATAGGGACTGGAAATAGAACAGGCAGGTCTGAAGGCCTGCCCTGATAGAGAACCAGGAGATGATTATAGAGTCTTTATGCAAGCTATCAGTTTGTCGACATCTTCTTCTGTTGTATCGAAAGAGGTAACAAGTCTCATTTCTCCTATGGTTTCGTTCCAAAAGTAGAAATGATAATATTCTTGTAGCTTATCTTCTTTTTCACGCGGCATGATGAAGAATAATTGGTTGCTCTCCACCGTTTGGGTAAATTTTATATCAGGCATTGTGGAAAGTTTCTTGTACAAGCGTTGCGCCATTGCGTTGGCATGTTGTGCGCATGTTAACCATAGGTTATCTTCAAGGAAGGCTGTGAACTGGCAAGAGATATAACGCATTTTGCTGGCCAATTGGCAGGCTTGTTTTCTGGCATAACGTGCTTCCTTTATCAAATCCTGATTGAAAATCACTACACATTCGGCTCCCATCAGTCCGTTCTTTGTTCCTCCCAAAGTCAATGTGTCAATTCCGCATGCTCCTGATATATCATCAAGACTCATTCCCAATGCTGCCGCGGCATTAGAGATACGGGCACCATCCATATGCACAAACAGTCCATGCCGATGTGCAAATTCTGTCAATGCGCATATTTCTTCTGGTTTATAAATTGTTCCCAATTCACTACATTGACTTAGGTAAATTGCTCCGGGCTGAGAATGGTGTTCTATGCCAAAGTTAACCATAAATGGTTTTAGTAATTCCGGAGTCAGTTTGCCATCCGGAGTAGGAATTGTGCGCATGAAACAGCCAGTGGCTTTACTGGGGGCACCACATTCATCTACAACAATGTGAGCTGTGTCGGCACAGAAGATAATATGGTAAGGACGGGTCATTATTTGCAGCGCCATAGTATTACTGCCTGTGCCATTAAAAACAAACAGTGCTTCACATGGACGTGAAAATAGTTCTTTCACTTTGTGGGCGGCTTCTTTTGTCCACGGATCATCTCCATAGCCAAGTGCATGTCCGTTATTGGCCTTCATTAATGCTTCCATGATACGGGGATGTACACTTGAATTATTGTCAGATGCAAAACTTCTCATATTCTTTTTCTATTTTACAATTTATTTGTAAAGGTAGGAGCTTTTTCAACAAAATGCAATGAAACGTCATTGAAATAAATACGCAAAAAGAGTATCATGCAGATGTATTATACGTGTAATGCTTTTATCTGATCTTTGCCATCGGAAAAATAACAAGGTAAAAGTATGATGAAAGCTCAGATGAAAGGCATTAGCCTTATGATAATTCTCTTGATGTTGGTATTGACCGTACAGGCGGCTGCTTTGAGAGGAACTGTAACAGATAAAGCGACTAAAGAGCCACTTATTGGTGCTGCTGTACAGTTAAGTGGTACAAATACAGGAACTATTACTGATGTGGATGGTAATTTCGAACTTGCAGGATTAAGAAATGGAACGTACAAGCTTATTATATCTTATGTGTCTTATTGTACACAGACTGTTGAGGTTACAATAAACGGTATGTTCGAAATAAAAGTAGAACTAGAACAGGATAATCAACAATTAGGAGAAGTTGTGGTTGTAGCGGATGCTAAAAAGAATACGGAGAATGCTATTATTACCCAACAACGTACTAGCTTGGTTATGCAAACGGGAGTTTCTGCCCAGCAGATTACCAAGACGCAAGATAAAGATGCTTCGGAAGTGATTCGCCGTGTACCGGGTATCAGTATAATTGAGGAGAAATTCGTTATGGTACGTGGGCTTTCACAACGGTATAATAATGTGTGGATTAATAATAGTGCCGTACCTAGTTCTGAAGCCGATGCGCGTGCTTTCTCTTTCGATATTATTCCATCGTCGCAGTTGGATAATATGTTGGTAGTGAAATCGCCTGCACCGGAATATCCTGCTGATTTCAGTGGTGGTTTTATTTTAGTGAATACCAAAGATGTTCCTAGCAGTAATCTGTTTACTATTTCGGTTGGAACTAGTTTAAATGATCAGACTCATTTTAAAAAGTTTCTGTATAATAAAGGAAGTGGCACAGATTTTCTAGGTTTCGATAATGGCTTTCGTAGCTTGAAAGGTGGAATCAATGCTGTGCTTAGTCCGATGAACAATGGCTATGATTTATTAAATAATGGGTTAAATAATGACTGGACCGTTAAAGATCGTAGGCCCTTGGCAGATCTTAGCCTGAATATGAATTTCAGCCGTCGCTGGGTGGATAGTAGCGGACGTACTTTGGCTATATTAGGAACAGTGAACTATAGCAATAGCTATAGGACATATCTGGATATGGATAACAATTTGTTTGGTGCTTATGATATGACTCACGATTGTTCTAATTATTTACGTAAAAGTATAGATGACCAATATAATCATAGTGTTCGTATAGGAACTATGCTGAATTTTACTTATATACCTGCCAGTGGTAACAGTCGCTATGAGTTTAAGAATATTTTTAATCAATTAGGGAAAGACCGCTATACTTACCGTAAGGGAACAGATGCACAAAGTGATTATGAAGAGAGTGCGGAATATTATTATCAGAGTCGTACCACTTATAATGGTCAATTTACGGGGAAGCATATATTGGGTAATACCGATAAGTTGGATTGGAGTGCTGGATATTCTTATGCCAATCGGAATATGCCGGACCGCCGTCGATATACTACCGTACTCAATGAGGAGACCAATCAGTTGGAAGTAGAGAACTTGAATGAGATTAATCGGGAGTTTTCCCGATTGGATGAACATATTTTGTCGGCTAACATCAATTATCAGCACGATTTCTCTTTCGGGATTTTTACTCCTAGCCTGAAGGTTGGAGCTTACACGGAGCATCGTGCTCGTGAATATAATACCCGTTTTTTTATCTATAGTTGGAAAAATGGTTTGCCGGGTGCTTATAAAGTAATGAATGTCCCTAATGAATTATTACAAGAGAAGAATTATGGGGAGAATGGACTTTATTTATTGGAACAAGTGGATTGGCGCAATAATTACGAAGGCAATAATCTCTTGAGTGCTGGTTATGTAGGGGGTAATCTTCCGTTGGGCAAATTGAATGTATACGCAGGAGTTCGTTTTGAATATAATAGAATGGAGTTGGTTAGCCATACACAGAAAAACGAGGAAAGCCCCACTAGTGTGTTTTACACGTATGATGACTTTTTCCCGTCTGTAAATGCGGCTTATCGTTTGAATGATAAGCATCAGTTCCGTTTATCTTATGGACGTACTGTGAATCGTCCGGAATTTCGGGAGGTTTCTTCTTCTGTATATTATGATTTTGATCTTGCCAGCAATGTACAAGGTAATTATAATTTAAAGCCTGCTTATATTGATAATTTAGATTTTGGTTATGAGTTTTATCCCAGCAGTGGAGAGCTGATTTCTGTTTCTCTTTTCTATAAAAGGTTTAAGAATCCTATTGAATGGACTTATACTGTATCCGGAGGTACAGACCTTATCTATTCGTATGTCAATGCCAAAGGAGCGGATAATTATGGAGTAGAAGTGGATATACGCAAAAATCTGGATTTTATAGGTATGCGTAATTTTAGTCTTAGTCTGAACGGGGCTTTAATTAAAAGTAAAGTGAAATTTGAGCCGGGAGCCAAAGAGAAGGACCGTCCGATGCAAGGTCAATCTCCATATTTGATTAATGCCGGTTTCTTCTATCAACATGCCGATAGCGGATGGAATGCTGCATTGCTTTATAACCGTATCGGTAAACGTATTATTGGTGTAGGCCGTAGTTTGGGAACCGCAGACAATGAAGTCAGAGTACCCGATTCTTATGAAATGCCCCGTAATGCAGTAGATTTAAGTGTTTCGAAAAAAATTGGTAATCTGGAAATAAAGGTTGCTGTACGCGATTTGTTGGCGGAGAAAGTTTCTTTCAAGCAATTTGAAGAAACTAGACATGGAAAAGTGGAGCAAATTACTCGTCAATACAAATCAGGGCGTAATTTCAATTTGAACATTAACTATACGTTTTAAAATAGAATGAATCTTTCATTATTAACCAATAAACAAATGGAAATGAGAACTGACAAGTTTATGATTTACGTATTCTCAGCAATAATGCTGGGGGGAATGGTTGCTTGTAGCAGTGATGATCCGGAAACTGATACAGGAAACGGTAATGGCAACGGTGGAAATGCCGAAGCTCCTTATGTATGGGGGGCTGAGGGGGCTATTAAAACATGTGACCACTTGTTATTTGATGATGATAAAACAGAGAATGCCAAAGGTACCGTGATAGGAAATGGAGATCAGGAGTTTATTTTTAAGGGTACACAGACTTTGTCCAAAGGAACTTACCTGATGAAAGGATGGATTTATGTGGGAACTGGGTCGGTATTGACCATCGAACCGGGGACTGTTATCAAAGGGGATAAAGATACACAGGCTGCCTTGATTGTAGAACCGGGCGGCAAACTAATAGCCGAGGGTACTAAAGACGCTCCGATTGTTTTTACCTCTGAACAGCCTAAAGGCCAGCGTAAACCGGGAGATTGGGGGGGATTGATTATTTGTGGTAATGCCAAGAATAATCAGGGAGTGTTGAACCAGCAGATTGAAGGAGGTCCACGTACTAAACATGGAGGAAATGATGATGCTGACAATTCAGGTATATTGAGATATGTACGTGTGGAATTTGCTGGTTATCCTTTTCAAAAAGATAAGGAAATTAATGGTATAACTTTTGGATCTGTAGGTAGTGGAACTACCATTGATCATTTACAGGTTTCATATTCCAATGACGACTCTTACGAATGGTTTGGAGGTAATGTAAATTGTAAATATCTAGTGGCTTATAATGGATGGGACGATGAGTTTGATACAGATAATGGCTTCTCCGGTAAGGTCCAATATTGTCTTTCAATCCGTGATCCGAGAATCGCAGATACTTCTCAGTCTAATGGTTTTGAGTCGGATAATTGTGGAGACGCCTCATTGATAGAACCCTATACGACAGCCGTATTTAGTAATGTCACTTTTATCGGACCGTTGGGGCGTGATGCCAACTTTGTTAATAATGAGAGCTATATTACGGGCGGTAGCTTCAATCCTAATAATGGTTCAGCTTTAGGCAAGTTTCAGTCTGCTATGCAGATCCGGCGTTCCAGTCGTTTGAATTGCTTTAATTCAGTAGCTGTAGGGTATCCTGTCGGTTTAATTATTGATGGTGAGAAAGGTAATACAGTTGAGATGGCGAAGGCAGGAAACATAAAGTTGGAGAATATTTGGTTTGCAGGTATGACGGTGGTCGGTTCTGATGCTAACAAAGTATATGATGATGTGCTTTATGATGCCGTGAACAAGCAAATCATTGATGCTGGACAAGAGTCTTATTCTTCTACTTTTTTCAAGACTCAGAAAGGAAATAAAGTATTGACTGATGTCAATGAGTTGAAATTCAAGGACGGGCGTAATATCGGTGTTAATTATATGCCGGATGCAGATAGCCCTGTGTTGACAGCCGCTTCATTTAATGACGCACTGTTGAGCAGCGGTTTTGAGACAGTAGAATATATCGGAGCGTTTGGAACAGATGATAATTGGTTGGATGGCTGGACTAATTTCGATCCTAATAATACAGACTACTAATACACCTTTGAATATACACACATAGCTGTTAATTTTAGGGGATTCTATGCGGTAAAGTCATAGAATTCCCTTATTTTTGTATCCAAACCTAGAAACTATTAATTAATACACCTATGTATCCATTTAAATTTAACCCCATTCTGAAATCCACCATTTGGGGTGGAGAAAAGATTATCCCGTTCAAACATCTGAATATTGAACAGCCTCAGGTTGGCGAAAGTTGGGAAATTTCTAATGTCCCAGGCGATGAGTCTGTTGTTGCTAATGGAACTGAAGCCGGCAAAAATTTGAGCCAGTTGGTAAAAGAATATAAAGGTTCTTTAGTAGGAGATAGTAATTATCAGCGTTTTGGCGATAATTTTCCCTTGTTGATCAAATTCATTGATGCTTGTGACGATCTCTCTATACAAGTGCATCCAGATGATGAACTGGCAAAGAAGCGTCATAATTCGATGGGCAAGACCGAAATGTGGTATGTTATTGACAATGCCGGGGGGAAAGCACATCTGCGTTCGGGATTAAGTAAAAAAATTACTCCCGATGAATATGCTGCAATGATTGCTGATAATACTATTTGTGATGCATTGGCTGATTATGCCGTACAACCGGGTGATGTGTTTTTCTTGCCTGCAGGACGTATCCATAGTATTGGAGCCGGATGCTTTATTGCTGAGATTCAGCAGACCTCGAATGTGACTTATCGAATTTATGATTTCAATCGTAAGGATAAAAATGGCAATACTCGTGAGTTGCATACAGAATTGTCAAAAGATGCCATAGATTATTCTGTAGAAGAGGATTATCGTACTCATTATACTCCGAAACAGAATGAATCTGTCGAGTTGGTTACCTGTCCGTATTTCACTACTTCTGTTTATGATTTGACTGAAAATATGACGATAGATTATAGTGAACTTGATTCATTTGTAATTTATATTTGCATGGAAGGTACATGTACGGTAACTGATGGGGATGGTAACTCATTGGAATTGCAAGCCGGTGAATCTATCCTTTTCCCTGCCACAACAAAAGAGGTGAAAGTGACTGTGGAAGGTCATGTTAAGTTCTTGGAAACTTATGTATAAAGATTCGTTTTGTTTTTGATAAAATAAACTGCTGCTTTCATTGTATGTATTGGAAACAGCAGTTTATTTTATTAAAAACAATGTTTCCTGTTTAAAAGGTAAACTTTAGGCATACAGGCTTATTGGTTTTTATTGTTTTGCCTGTGTCTTTCAGTAGCCCTGTTTGGGAATCTCTTTCAAATACTTGTATGGAGTTGCTGTCTCTGCAGGCCACCAACAGGTATCGTCCGTTCCGGCTGATAATAAAATTACGTGGATGGATACCAGTAAGCTGATAACCTGTCTTTGTTAATGTTCCTTCTTCCTGATTTATGGAGAAAATAGCGATACCGTCTGCTTTTAAGCGGTTGGATGCATACAGAAATTTTCCATCAGGTGAAATGTGAATATCTCCGCTACCTTTGGCACCCACTGTGTCAGCTTCTATATATTGTATGGTGTTTAATTTTCCTTTGTCGTAAGAGAAAGCTATAACTTTTCCTGAGATTTCATTAATCAAATAAGCGAATTTTTGGTTCGGATGGAAACAAATGTGGCGTGGTCCTGATCCTGATTCTACTTTTATATTAAATTCTTCGGATTCATTCAGCAAGGAATGGGATACACCATCAGTTACATTCTCACTAACAGGAAATACATGAATCTGGTCTGTACCTAAATCACTGGCAAGTAGATATTTATGGTCTGGAGTGAATTCTATACAATGTAAATGTGGCTGTGTTTGTCTCTCTTTGTCAAGACTATTTCCTGTAAAGGAAATAAGGCGTGTTTCGGATTTTAATTTGCCGTCTTTATCTAGTGGGAAAACGGTAATACTACCTCCCATATAATTTGCTGTCAAGACAAATTTTTCCGACGGGCTGAGAGTTATATAACAAGGTGCACCGCCGTCAGTGGGTTGAGAATTAAGCAAAGTTAGTCTCTTTTGTTCTTTATCGAATTTGATGGCATTGGCGGTAGAACTTTTTCCGGAATCCTCCCCTACAGCATATATTCTTTCTCCATCAGCCGACGGGATGAGGAAAGATGGGTTGGATATTCCTTTTATTCCGCTGATATATTGTGAGTTGCCATTTTGTTCATCAAAGTTATAAACCTTGATACCTTCTTCCTCCGGAGTTGCATAACTGCCTACCAACATATACATCATATTCGGATTTTCTTCAACTGTAATTGCTTCCGTTTGTTTCTTGGGAGAGGGTATACAGCCTCCCAGTATCATACTGCTCATACACAATACCATTAATTTTTTGTTCATATTGTCTGATCTGTTAGGATTAGAAAAATTATTTTCAAAGATACATTGTTCTCATTAAAATGCGCTAAATAAATGAATAAATAATTGGATATTAACAGAAGTGTGTGTATATTTGTAATCTCTTTATGAGTTACCAGTACGGGGTTGACTGGATTTGACAGCGTGGCTAAGTGGTATGTAAGCATGCAGTGCGTGGTTGATTGGCACTATAATCCCAGTTTTCAAAATTTTATCTGGCAACGAAAATTATGCTCTTGCTGCTTAATCGAATCATAGTAGATTAGCTTTATTTCTGCCAAAGTGGTGGAAACGAGACATCACTCAAAAGCTCTTGTTCCGAAGCGTTTGATCAAGTGGTGCAGTAAAATCGGGAATAGTTAGAGATCCGCCTCGTGTCTCTTACGAAAATTTAGAGGATAAGGTATAAGTTGGTGGCTTCGGTCCTGCTTATACTCGAAAATTTAGGCGAAGATAAGCATGTAGAAAGCGTATGGCTTCCTCGTTTGGACGAGGGTTCGACTCCCTCCAGCTCCACGAATGGATTTGAAAACCGCTGATTTTCAGCGGTTTTTCTTTTGTGAAAATCAGATACTCCCCCTTTTACTCCCCCTGTCTTTTATATTCATTTAACCTGTTCCTGTTAAATACCATAAAAAATGAACTTATTTCTTGATTAGATTGGGACTTGATACTTTTATTACTGTGTGTAGATTACTTGTTTCATAAACGAAAAGAGGAACCATACGTAATCCATTGTATAGTTCCTCCTAAATACTATGTAAAAAGTTTATATTATAGTTTTTCAATCTCTTCTTTAGACAATCCTGTAGCTCCAATAATTAATTCCATTGCAGTTCCTGATGACTTTAGATAACGGGCGACTTCGATAGCTTTCTTTCTTTCTCCTTCTTCAATCCCTTCCGCCCTTCCTTCTTCACGTTCAGTATTGATATTATCACGAAGGATTACAATATTATCCAAGTGACGGTAGTAAGCGGCAAGTTCATCTTTAGTCATACTATCCAACTTTAATCTCTCACGAGCCTCCTCAAGACCGGGAGCTGTGGCAGTGGAAGGTATTTCTCCAGTGTTAAGATAGTAGATCCATTCTTCCAGGGGACTTTTTGCTACCTGATTAAAACCGTTCACTTTCAGGATATAATATTCAGGATATAGCTGACTTACCGTATCCACCTTGAATGTCTGTTTCTGGAACGGGGTGAGTTCAAGAAGATCATTAGTGTGGATACCCCTGAATTCCGTCTTTCCATGATAAACGAAGTCCCTGCCATGTCCTAGGGAGAAGTAGACTATATTGACGCTGTATACTTTACGGACCTTGTCATAGCTCTCCCCTCTGTTGATATATTCAGTGACCAGCTTGGAAGTACCGAACAACATACGCTGGAAGTAGGCATATTCATTATTGTTCTGCACCTCTATCAATACCAGCTCCCCCTTGGAGTTCTCGGCAAGCATATCCACACGGTTATACTTGTCATATTCGTCCTCCTGATTGCTCTCGCTCTCAAGAAGCCTCTGGATAATGATCCTCTCACCCAGTAACGTGGTGAGCAGGCCTTCAAGGACACTGAAGTTTGCCTTGTTCCTGAGCAGACGTTTCATCGCCCAGTCAAAACGGATTATCTGGTTTTTATTATTGCTGTTCATAATGGTCTGATATATGGGTTACTACAAAGATAGGCAAAAAACTCAAGACCTCCAAAATAATACGGATTATAGTGAAAAAGCAGCTATTCTCCACGAACCACTGCTTTTATTGCGTCAATTTATTCAACTATAAGGGAAATCTATTTTAGAACAATCTTTTGATATATTCTGTTCAATGACTCAGTGTCCAGTTCGTCTATGCTTATTATATATAATGCATCCGTCACATACACTTCTTTCTCTCCGAGAAATATGTATGCGGCATCAAAGTACCAGTTCTTACCTCTCACCCTCATGTCTATTCTGATATCGTTTTGTATCTCACAGACTTTTCTTATAGCCTCAGTCAGTTCTGTTCTCTCCATACAATGCTCCTTTATCCGGATATAACAGAGCGCCCGGATTTTTGTTTGCGGACCTTTCATTTATATATCAAAAGTATGGCCGTTCATTCCTCCCTCCTGAAACCTTCCAAACCCTTATATATGAGAAAATAGCTTGGAGCATTATTCAGCACCATTAAGATAAGGTGCGTAGCTTCAAGCGTTATAAAAAGTAATTTTCCGGGTTAAATCTAATTTCAGATGATGGTTAGAACTTTAATTCGAGGGATAGCAACGGTACGAGTAGTTTTCACAGCTTTAGTCTTGATTACCCAAAGTATGCAGTCTATCGGAAAGTCAAGTCAGATCGAGGAGGTTTGATGACGGCTTTTCTTTTTTTTCTTCCCCTTTCTTGAATCCTTCAAAGCCTTATATGTGAGAATAATATATAAGAGAATAGAAACGTAATAACAAACAATTGAAAATTAGAGAAATGGGAAATTTGGTAAAAGCATTGAAGATCGCCGCAAATGTAGCGGAGATCATCGTGGCAGGCTCCGTATTGATCGAGCTTGCCGAGAAGTATGGTGGCAGATTGGGAAAGAAAAAATCCGCCACGGGTAAAGTCGAAGCTGTGGATGCGGCGGTGACTGAGAACTAACATAATGTCTTGAACAGTGGATTATGATAAGGGTCAGGACGTAATAATAACAATCCTTGAGGTTACTACATCAATACTCAAGGGAATTAAGAAGCTAAGAAGTTTATTTATAAAAGCAAAGAAATAAACCTCTTGGCTTTTTTTCGTTTATCGGATTTTATTAACAACTAAAAAATAAGAATAGTATGGAAACAATAACTAATGAACTTACTGTCATTCCAAGAACAATCGGAATGATGACAAGAATGATGAATGCAGTTAATATCGAAGATGCTGTAATCGTATCTGAAGAAGAGCAGGAAGAACATCCCAATTTCATAGAATCGAATACTTCAGGCATTACACTTGAAGAACTTGAGAGAAACTGCATTGTACCCAGTTTCGGAGATAACCAGCTTACAATCAGCCACCAGACATTCATACACCGGATCGAGGAGGCTGCAAGGAGTTATTTTACGGGTGAGAGCTTTGGAAACACGGAAATCAGGGTATCACATAGAATCCTGGGCAGGGTTCCGGGAGCATTAACCAAAAAGAAAGAGGAACTTAAACCTGAGGACGAGACCCTCTACTACCAGAGAATGGCTTTTTGTTTTCATATCAGGTCTATGAGCAGAATGATGAACGGAGAAGAAGTACATTTATGTATCGGAGGTGTAAGAAGTCTGAACGAGGAAAACCTATACGCCCGAAAATCACCGGAGAAATTTAAAATCTTTATCGGATGGAGAGTGAAAGTTTGCTCGAACCTTATGTTACTGAACGATGGTCTGACCGGACGACTGGAAGTGATGAGTGATGCAGATATATACAGTTCAGCACTCAGACTATTTCAAGACTTTAACCCCGAACAGAATCTCAGGCTACTTGAAAATCTGGGAAGGACGAATATTTCACAGGAACAGTTTTGTCAGATAATTGGTAGGCTCAGATTATATCAAGCTTTACCCGCTTCACAACTTAAAGAATTGCCCAAGGTGATTTTAGGTGATTCCAATGTCAATGCAGCTACGAAAGGCTATATAGAAAACCCTAATTTCGGGTTACGTGGCAGAGAGAATATCACTTGTTGGGATTTGATGCAGCTCCTTAATGACGCCGCCAAACAATCCTATATTGATAAATTCTTGGAGCGAAATCAGAACTGCACTGATTTTGCGATTGGTGTCCAAAAAGCTTTAAACGGTGAAGATACTGAGAATTACGGATGGTTTTTGAGTTAGACCTGAAAATAAATTGACTCACAAGGGAGAAAGATCTAAATATGACAAACATGATCTTTCTCCCTTTTTTGTTGAACCCTTTAACGGATACTTGATATGGAAATGAATGATATTATGACATGCATAGACAGATTGCCGCAAGGCTGTTCTGATAAAAGATATGCTGGGATCCTGAAGGAATTACCGGATGAATGTCAGTCACGTATAAGAAAGACGTTTACCCCAAATCATTACAACAGGAATAATGTATAATCAATAATGAATATTAGCGATGAAATATGATTTTATAAAAGTTGGTGCCACTGTTTGCTGGCATGATCCCGAAGGTATATCAGAGGGTGAATACAAAGTGGCTTCGGTCCCGGATAATTTGGAGGATGACAGTGTGGTCCTTATAACTTCCGATTTTTCCGAGGCTGAGGTTTTCCCTACAGAATTATCTCCGGTTTAATATTATAGGTTATGGAAAGACATGAATTGGAAAACAGCAGGGAATTCAAGGCTGCAAAAGAACTTGAACATGCCCTGAACGATTATGGGTGGAATGAGAAAAGGTTCGCTTCAGCGGTGACTACATTCCACAGGACCCTGCAACAGACCTTATTCAGAAGTATGGTTGAAGTGATTAAAACAATGGGAAGTGAAGGTTACGGATATGACCTGAGGAACAAGGCTTCCCATGAGATATGTAAGAAGATAGTGGAATCAGGAGTTCTGGAAGACAAGACGATACCATTCATCTGAAAAGGTTGAAACATACCAAGACTAATATTCCGGGGAGGGATATTTCTGATTAAAAGGAAGTATCTCTTCTTTTTTTATTTACCGACAATTTAAAATTCAGAAGATTATGTTATACTATAATTTTTATGGTTACGAAAGATTCAAGGCCTGTTTCGGACTTGAAAAAAGAGATAACGGTACGGTGGTAAGAAAGAACAGGATACTGCTGAACCATCTGAAGAATCCTGCACTGCTCCGGTATTGCAGGGAACATAACGATTATGCCTTGTTACATATATATGATATGGCTGACCTACAGAAAAAAGTAATGGATGCTGTCATTGAATCAGGAAAAGGTGATAAAAAGCTGCCTTATAGGGTGGAACTGATAGGCAAGACATACCACTCTTCCAGATATCAGACTGACGAAAGCAAGGGTGTATGTGAGGATCTGGATAAAAGTTCAGTCCGCTATATAAATGTTGAACGTAGCCGGGTCTTCAAGATGAGGGCCGGAAAATTCATGAGAGAGCTTATCCTTGAGACAGAGATAGGAAAGTTGCTCTCTCCAAGTGTCGTAAACTGGATTGCAGGAGATGTTTTCACTCAGCAATGGTGTACTTATACACATGGGAAATCACCTGATATGGAACTACATATAAACAATGAGTTCTGGAAGATATATGATAGTGATTATTGCAAGGGTAATTTTGGTTCATGTATGGTGGACGAAGACCGGACCTCATTCTATCGTGATTCTGTAAAAGCCAAGGCTGCTTACATAACAGACAAAACAGGATTGGTTGTAGCAAGATCCATTCTATTTACTGACGTTACGGATCAGGATGGCAATAAATGGAGGCTGCTTGAAAGGCAATACTCTTCAGGAGGTGATGACGTGTTGAAACGGTTACTGATTGACAAACTCATTCAAGGTGATTACATAGACGGTTATAAAATCGTGGGTGCATCCTGTCATGAAGCTAACGCATTTGTAGATATTCATGGGAACTCATTATCCGACAAGAAGTTTGAGATTGACTGTGATCTGGAACTGGAAGACACGCTTTCTTATCAGGATTCTTTCAAATGGTACAATTATAACCTGAATAAAGCCTATAACTACGAAAACTCACACTTTTCATATAACCTTGACACCACAGACTTGAACTTATATGGTGATACTGACGACGATGATGACGATCGGGAATGGGATGATTACCACCAATACTATTGTGATGATACAAGACTCTGCTACCGGAACGGAAGGGAGATTCGGGTAGACGTTGAAAACCTGGATGATTTTATATGGATAGAATCAACACAGGAATACCACCATGAAAACGATTGTGTCTGCTGTGATGAATGTGGAACATATATCCTGTTGGATGATGCCATGTGCTCGGAAGTGACGGAGGAATATTATTGCTGTAAGGACTGTATGGAGAAAGCGGAAAATGAGTTCAAGCGGGAGAACTGGCATTACTCCGAATATGATGATGAATGGTATGAGGATTACACCGACATTACCCGGATCAATATCTGGAATGAACCGGAAGGTATCTATGAGAATAAAAGCATCGGTACGGATACATTATGCCGGCTATTGAGAAATGAGGAAGCATGGGAGTTTGACAATGAGGTGTTCGACAGGATAAATCCAAGTACCAACCTTCCATACGGCTATAAACTTAAAAAAGAGATAAATCATGAATATACAATTATTGAAGCGGCTGTATAGTATCTACAGCCCGAGTGGGAAGGAACAGAAGATGGTAAAGTTCCTCTGTTCCTATATAAGACAGCTTCCCGGAGACATATCCGTGTCAAAGGATAAGTTCGGGAACCTGTATGTGGTAAAGGGAAAAGCGGAAGTTTACCCTTGCTTAGTGAGCCATATCGACCAGGTTTCACACTGCAAACATTCAAAGGATTTCAAGGTGGTGGAAACAAGGGAAGTCATATTCGGTTATTCCTCAAAGAACAGGAGGTTTGAGAATTTGGGAGCCGATGACAAGAACGGGGTATTCATCTGTCTTGAATGCCTGAAGAAATATGATGCTGTTAAAGTCGTGTTTTTCAGGGAGGAGGAAACAGGCTGCAAAGGAAGTTCTGAGGCGGTGATGTCTTTCTTCGATGATGTAAGGTTTGTTATCCAGCCTGACAGAAAGGGTGATTCGGACCTGATTACAAGTATAGGATATGCCGGCTTGTGTTCCGATAAGTTTATGGAAGCCCTTGAACCTGAAAAATGGGGTTACATGGAGGAGAACGGGTTGATGACCGATATCCTGACCTTGAAAGAGAACGGACTTGGGGTTTCCTGTATCAACGTTTCATGCGGTTACTACAATGCCCACACCGATGAAGAAATCACAGTAAAGAAAGACCTGACGAAGAGCCTGATGTTTATAGAACATATCATAGAGGACTGTACCGATGTATATTCCCATGTTCAGGATGATCCATATTTCAGTCCCTATGAGTTTGAGGATGAGATTTATGACATACTGAATAACGATCCAAACCTTACTCCCGAAGACCTTCATTACATGTATTCCACCAATTTTCCACATTTCGGATTGGAGGATTATAGAAAGATATGTGAAGATTATCGGATGTTCTGGTATGAGGATGAAGAAGATAGGAACTTAAAAACTTTGGATTATGGAAAGAGATAAGAACTACGATTGGGAACTGGCTAAGTATATCTGGTCAATCCTGAAATCCAATCTCCCTGTCCTTATGTCTTGGGGAGTTGAGATTGAGACTGTAAAAGTAATAACATGTGGTCTTGAATTCAGGGTCAACGGATTCAAGCATATCGGAAAAGTTCAGATTGTATTGAATGAGGGCACTGACCTGTTTGAAGTCTGTCTGATTGGTGAAGATGGAGAAATCAGGAAAAAGAGAGAGGACATCTACTTTGACATGCTTGTTTCTGTGGTGGATGAACTTGTGGAGAAAACCGATGATTATGAAAAGAGAATTTCTGATACATATAATATTATAAAGTATTAGCGGTTCTCTGAAAAATCGGGAAATGTGATAACTGGCTTTCTGTGGGAGAGTAGAATTTATAGGAACTCGAAATCTCATGGAAAGCCTTTTTTTATGTATTAATGTAAATGGTTCCATAGATTAGACGTCCATCTAAGCAGTGGAACTATTGTTAAAAAACGAATGACAATGAAGGATGAAAACCAATATGTGGCTTATCTCCGGGTAAGCACTCAGAAACAAGGATACTCAGGATTGGGACTTGAGGCACAGAGGGAGATAATACAGAAATATCTCTGTGATAAAACTCCGGTTGCTGAATATATTGAAATTGAATCGGGCCGGAAAAAAGAAAGACCCAAACTTAAGGAAGCGTTGTCGTCATGTAGAAAAGACGGTGCAACTTTAATTGTGGCTAAACTGGATAGACTGGCAAGGTCTGTTTCATTCCTATCCAACCTGTTAGAAAGTGATGTGGAAATAGTCTTTTGCGACTTCCCACAGGCTAATAAAATGGTACTGCATATTATTTCGGCTATATCCCAGTACGAAGCAGAATTGATAGCAGCCAGAACGAAGGCGTCATTACAGGCTAAGAAAAGCAGGGGATTCAAACTTGGTAATCCTGAACACCTGATGGATAGACATGAGCAAGCCATCCAAAACAGTATCAGGACTTGCAAGGATAAGGCTGACAATAACCCCAACAACAAAAGAGCGGTTGCCATGCTCAGAACCCTAACTAAAGAAGAACATACCTTGCAAGAGATGACGGATATTTTGAACAAGGAGGGATTCGTTACTTCTCAGGGATGTAGTTTCTCTAAATCAACGGTATATAAACTGATTAAAAGGTATAACTTAAAAGAGGATTAAAATTATGGAACCAAGGTATGTACTGATTTTAGATTTTTGTATCGGTTGCTTGAATATCATAAAGCTGACGGACGAAGAACTAAGAGAATCAGAGAATTACGAGGATTTTGAGGATTTTCTTTCTACCATTGAAGAGAAATACGGATTCAGGCTAAATAATTGCCAGTGGATGGTTACAGAAAATCTGGACATCTATTGCTATCAGAATGGAGAAGAGACAACCCCCAATCTGTTATAGTCAAATTAAGAAGAGAAACTGAGGTGATACTTGGTTTCTTTTTTTCTTTCTTCGGGTTGGTCGGAGACAAGAGTATGAAACGCAAGTGGAATGTATAACATAACTGTAAGACAAAGTGTTATAAAAAAGTGTGCAAATCAGGTACAAATGCTTAAAGAATAAGTGTTTTGTCAGTTTTTTACAAAAGATTACAATAGACCCTTAATTTCAATTCATTTTATTGATTTAATAATACTATCTGTTTTTGAAGCATTATCAGCATTAGGCAGTTTGAAATATATAGGAATTGTGCATCTAACTTTTACGGGTACCCCATCTTGTGTACCCGGTTTATATTTAGGCATAATTGATACAATCCGTAGTGCTTCTTTATCTAAAGAGGGTGATATGCTTTTTAGTATTTTAGGTTGTGTTACTGAACCGTTTTCATCTATAACAACTCCAACCATAACTCTTCCTTGTATTTCTTTTTCTAGGGCATCACTTGGATATTTCAAATTATCATAGATAAAATCAAATAAGGCTTTAAGTCCATTAGGAAATTCTGGCATAACTTCTACCACTAGATAAATATCTGTTTCTTCATTTTCTTCTGGCAAATATTTAATAGGAACTCTTGCCGTATCATAATATGCATGAATAGTTTCTTCATTCGGTACATCAATTAGTTTTGCTGTTTGAATACTATCAAAGTCCATTATTTTACTTTTGGAAAATTTACTAGTACAGCCAAAGATAAGACAGCTGGATAATATAAGATGCAATATTCTGATTTTCATAAGTATAAAGTATTAAACAATACGTTGCTAATAAGATTTTCAAATATACGAAAAATCATTATTAATACTAGCGTAAATATGAACTATAAATCAATTCAGTTTTTTCTATAGTTCTGTATTTATTTTGATTTTTTCGAAAGTTCTTTGTTCATCACGTACCCGACATAGTTCCCGGTGTACTTTTATTTGCGAATATACACAAAAAGTGCCATTCATACCTTTGCGGTTGTATTGGTCGGCGTATGTTCTGTCTTAACTTCTCGAATTCTTCCTTGAACTATTCAGCAATAGGCTTTCGGGCAATTAAAAAAAATAATCTCATCCCGTCCGTAGGGCTTTTCAGCACTTGAAACCCTGCCTTTTTGGTCGTGAATTTTCATCTGTGTATGCTTCAGCGGTTTACCTCTCATCGAAATCAGTAAGAAGGTTTCAAGACCGGAGAAGAGGCTGAGTTTTATTTATTTATAATATAAAGTGGAAGCTAAACTATTAGTATTATTGGAGGGAATAATAGATTCTAGTTTGTAATTTATGGATTATTCAGATGTTTTATTCTTTTCTTTCCCTGCCTCAAAGGAAAAAGAGGGGAAAAGGAGGGGAAATGGGGGAAAAGGGGGTGGAAAAGTCTATTTTTCATAACTTTTTTCAATTCTAGTTATCCCAAAATCAGTAAAAAATTAGGTTTTAGGGGTTCCGCTTTCCCCTTTCCCCCCTTCTCTCTCTTGAGGACGGGAAGAAGATGACAATGAACTAAAATCCATTAATTGTTCATATTAGCTGTTAGGTTCAATAGTAGGCAAGGTTTGATGTAAAAATTCATATTTTGGCTTATTTGATAAAATGAATGATATAAATGAAATAATGTTCGGTCAGTTTTTTATTTATTCCTGATTATATTGAATGATAAACAGAGTAATATATGCTTCTTCCTTACTGCCAACCCAATTTCTGATAATGATGAAGCAATTTGAATAAGTGGAATGAATTATTATCGGTTGTAGTCAGAAAAATAAATGTGATATAGGTTGCTGAAAGTATGGTTGATATTTAAGAACGAAAATCAATCCTTTAATGTTTCCTGATTTTAATCCACTCTGTAATAATTATGTATCCAGGCTGATATGAAATAAAATGATCACCGAATGCCACATGGAGAATTATTGCAGTGAGGATTGTGTTTTGATATTCTGCCTGTTATTGATATTCTAGTTCGGAACAAGATCTATAGTTATAATTTTCTGGTGTCATGAACAGCCGGTTGGGTAAATAGTGAGAATGAATTACTATCTTTGTCTCCCGTTATGGTTACAGTCGGAGATATGAATGAACTTATGTCGGCTTTTGGGATGAAGGCTGACAGTATAACAGTTTCTGACAGGGTTGTCGGAAATTCATTGTTGATAGCCGGAAGGATTCAGAACGGGCTTTTTCCTGAGGTTGTTCTTGAAAGGATTGCTTCTTTCGGAGGTATATGTAAAGTGTCTGTCGGTGAAGGTGTTGTGATAGATATGGATAAGGAGATTGCTGAAAAGACGGTTGGTATACTTTCCTGCCTGGAGAAACGGGATATAGAACTTGATATTGAGGAAGTGGGGAAAAGAAAGATCAACCTGTATTATGGCGGTTGATCTTCTTGGTTCTGTTTTGGGTTTGGTTAGAGAATGTGACAGATTGATTTATGGGTTATCAGAATCATAAAAAGTCTTGTTCATACTTTTTTTCCCTTTGAGGCAGGGAAGAAGAAAACAATGGACCAGGATCTACAATAGGTTTTAATGAATATGTCAGTTCCTCTTTCAGACTGATTGGTATAGAATCCATGTCTTGATTTTCCTGGTCTGGTTTGATGATATTAATAGCCGGCTAATATTTTGTTTGTCGATAAATAGGTATAGTTCGAATTCTGATAATAATTGGATAAGTAGAATGAATAATGTGATGATTTTATGTTGGCTTTTTGGGGGATAGTTGATAACGTTGTGGTTCTTATATGTTTTTTAGTGAGGAAGTTGTGACAGGGAAACGGCTGAAAATTAATTGTAAATGTTTCCTGATGTCCGATAAATATTAGGTCTGGTCTATAATAAATTTGTTTTTTATTGATAGGGTAAAATAATCACCGGCCGAAGTATGGATAATGAAGTGAAGATTGATCCTTTATGTTTGTATGATGTTTGGTTGGATATGGCTCTGATATTCAATTATCTATTCTGACTTCCAAAGAATTCTAGTATTCTAATAGATATAACAGAAAAGAAGAAAAAAAGGTAACTGTAATTGTCTTTTGGAAAATCTTGGAATTACAGGTTAAGGGGTTTGCTGGAGGCGGAAGTATGGAACGTAAGTGGAATGTATGACATAACTGTAAGACAAAGTGTTATAAAAAAGTGTGCAAATCAGGTACAAATGCTTAAAGAATAAGTGTTTTGTCAGTTTTTTTATAACATCCCTTCGGGTTATGTACCAAAACTCATACTTCGTATTAGGCTTCTGTCTCTGACTAACCCCAGTAAAATAAAGTGAAAGGTTACTGTAGACGAACCGGATGAAAGCTCAAAATAAGATCAGAGAGAAAACAGCTGGCTTTATCCGATTATACAGATAAGATACTATCAGATACATGTTTTTTATTTAATAATATTAGTAAGTATCATATATAATGTATAGTTTTGTATATGACAAAATAAGTAATAATGTTTTATGCTGTACCTTGATATATACCTGATTGTTTGTTTTTATATCAT
>CAPAOL010000050.1 GCA_948579315.1 uncultured Phocaeicola sp. | reverse complement strand
AAGTCGGGGCTTTGTGCATAAAAAAAGAAGGTGCGCATTTTGACACACCTTCTTTATTTTCTCACAAAACGCAAAATACAGCAATATAGACTGGATGACGAGGTATACGAGCTTTCCGCTCAATTGTAACTTTATCCACTTCTGACCTGCCTCCATATTTGATTAAGTCTTGGAGCAAAACTACTCCTTCCCGATATAAATCCCAATTTGATACATATTAAAAAACACTTTATACTTGAAGCATAAAGCTGGATGAATTCATCTTTATAGAGTTCCCGAACATCTTCGGGAGCATCATCAAGAGTATAAGCAGAAAGATTCTTACGCAAAGATTCCATATACCTGCCCACATCTTTTCCTGCGTATAGCTAGCAGGATTTAGTTTGAAAATATTTTCTCCGCTAAATGCAAGAAAGCGGTTCTGAAGTTGTTTATCATTCACACATTCTTTCTTTATAAACTCGTCAAATCACCTCTAAGCTTCTACTACAACAAGTCTATTTTAGGCTGCAATATTCTCAAACTTATATAATATACATCTTAATCATCGACGAACGGCAAAAAGTTCAGCTTCAGTTTCCCAAGTACCATCCGGACGTTTTACCATACGTTGCCAACGGAATGAAGTCGTTGTAATTTCTGAAAACACCCACTGTATATTCTTCTCATTAATTTCCGTCTGAACAATCCTGTTTCCTTCTCTTTTTCCTTCCAGTTGTGTAGCCCCTCCTAATTCCGTATATAAAATATCCCATGCCTCTGTATTAGGATTATACATACGTACCGCAGTCGCATAAGCTGCATCCGGTTGATAATCTTTAATCCGTGCCTTACGCGAAGGGCAAATAAACACATCTTGAATTGCAGTCCCTTCCAGCACCCAAGCGAATATCCACTCTCCCTGAACATGTCTTTCGCCTGTTGTACCTTGGTTATCAACCCATTCAAAATCCCATTCACCGACAAACTGTCCATACAGGTTATCTTTTTCCGGTATCAAATTGCTTTTCCCTTTTGACACTAATACATTTATAAATTCTCCCATACTTTATTTACTGACTCTAGATTAGACAAATATAAGATTTATAATTAATAATCACTAATATTAAAGCAATTATCTGTATGCAATATCCATGTCGAAAGCAAACAGATGCATAGTATAAAATACTGGCTTCCCTACTCCCAAACAGATTTTTTATATTACACCCCAAAAACATTTCATTTACAAACTTATTGCAAAAAAAGTATTTGGCCATTAAATCTCAATTATTCAAGAAAGAAGTACCGATAAAAAGTCTTTTTTCCCTATATTTGCTAGGCTGAAAAAAATGTCATTAACTCAATTAATATGAAAAAACTATCGTTTATTATTGTATTTGTATTCCTGTCCATTCTTTTTGTACAGGCACAGCAAGCAAAGTATGTATTTTATTTCATCGGAGATGGAATGGGTGTTAACCAAGTTTTAGGAACAGAGATGTATCGTGGAGAGTTGGAAGGCAAAATTGGTGTGACTCCGTTATTATTCACCCAATTTCCTTATGCAACCATAGCCACTACTTTCTCGGCAACCAACGGAGTGACAGATTCGGCCGCTGCAGGAACAGCACTTGCTACGGGAAACAAAACAAAAAATGGCGCATTAGGTGTGAAAAAGGATTTGGAAACCAAAGTTAACAGTGTTGCTTCTTGGGCAAAAAATAAAGGTTGCCGTGTAGGTATCAGTACCAGTGTCAGCGTAGACCATGCCACACCGGCTGCTTTTTACGCACACCAAGGACAAAGAAGCAGCTATTACAACGTGGGTCTGGATTTGATTGATGCCAACTTCGATTTCTATGCAGGATCAGACTTTTTAGATCCCACCAACAAAAAAGCCGCCGGTTCAAATTCAGAAAGTCTGTACACACTGGTGGACAAAGCCGGATATACCATAGCCCGTGGCTACAAGGACTATCAGAAAAAAGCAAAAAAATCGGACAAACTGATTCTCTTACAACCTGCGACAGCAACAGACAATAGTGCTATCCCCTATGCTATCGATCGAAAAAAAGGCGATATGACTTTAACTGAAATCACCCGTGCCGGAATCAATTTCCTGTCTAAAGATCTATCAAAAGGGTTCTTCCTGATGGTTGAAGGAGGTAAAATAGACTGGGCTTGCCACAGCAACGACGCCGCTACCGTATTCCACGAAGTGATGGATATGGACAATGCCATAAAAGTTGCTTACGAATTCTATGAACAACATCCCGATGAAACCCTGATTGTAGTAACAGCCGACCACGAAACCGGAGGAATCGTTTTAGGAAAAGGTCCGTATACTTTGAACCTGCAAGCTTTAAAATCACAAAAAGTAAGTGAAAGCGGATATACTAAAATTGTAAACGAATTAAGAAAAAAATACAAGAATCAAGTACCTTGGGAAGTTATCAAGCAATCATTGAAGGATAATTTCGGATTTTGGGATAGTATTCAATTGAATGAAAAGCAAGAAGCATCCCTGAAGAAAGTATATGATGAATCATTTAGCGGTAAAGAGATAGATTTGACCAAAAGTGAATATCAACAAGACGAACCTTTGGCAGCTGAGGCCAAAAGAATTCTGGATGACATCGCTCTGGTAGGTTGGACCAGTGGTGGGCACTCTGGAGGTTATGTACCCGTATTCGCTATCGGAGCCGGCGCCCAACTATTCCAAGGTCGCATTGACAATACCGAAATTCCGGTAAAAATAGCAGAAGCTGCTGGTTATCCCAACAATTAATCAAAAGCAAGATAGTGCGACAAACGTTCCAAGTCTTTCTCAGTGAATTCCTCATACAAGGATAACTGGGAAAGACTTTTTAATTTTCCCTTTTTCCTCCTATATTCTATAATTACCTTTGCCTGATAAAAATTCATATAAGGATGAGAGCGAAGTTTGTCAAGCCCGGCCTTATTGGCATTTATCCGATGAATTGGTGCATTTCCGAGTTTAAACCATCTCAACATATCCTCATCTACATAGTTCACTTCCTTCAACTGAGCCATATCATAAAAACCTCCCAAACGTTTCCGGTAAGCCACAATCATGCGTGCAATGCCACTGCCTATTCCCGGAATCTTTTTCAACTCGGTAGTGTCCGCTTCATTCAAATCGACTAAAGTTCCTTCCGGATATTTATAAACCGCCAACGTATCTTTCTCCGCCTTTTTGATAAAGTGCAATGTATCCTGTTTCCGCCGAAAAGCCTCTGATATCTGGATATAAGGTTTTAACATATTAAATTTCTCGGACGACAAGCCATAAACACGAGAGAAATCATCCGCTGTCCTGAATTTACCGCCGGCTCTCCGGTATTGCAAAATAGTATGTGCAATAAAAGGAGACAATCCACGTTGCAAAAATTCGATGGAATCGGCTGAATTTGGATCAAAAGCAGCCAATACCACCTCTCTTCTTTTAGGCTTATCATAGGAATATCGCAGAGATTCCTTCTCCTCCATCTCATGTACTCCGGCCAGAAAGTTTTTTATTTCTTCTATCCCCTCTTGATCCTGTTCCAAAGACTCTTCCTTTACTGGAAACAGAACCCATATACACATAAATATGAAAAGCAAAGTCAACAAAAAAAGTATAGCTCTGCGTTCGCTTTTCGAAAAATAGAAGAAGTCTTTCCACATTACAATTCTAAATTAGCCCTAATTCATTGATAAAAATCAAAATGATAGCCACAGGTGCCACGTATCTCAACAAGAAGATATACAGATTGAAAAGACCTGCTTTCAGTTTTCCCCCATTGGTCAATTCTTCATAAGAAACGGAACGTTTCAAATACCATCCTACAAAGATACATACCAGCAAGCCACCCAAAGGAAGCATTATTTTTGCAGTGACAAAATCAAGTAAGTCAAAGAGTCCCTTATCAAACAGCGTATATTTCTGCATAACTCCCAATGACAAGGAAGAAATGACTCCAATTATAATGCACCCGAAAGTGACCAATCTAGCAGCACGGCCACGAGTTAAATTGAATTCCTCGTGCAGAAAAGCCGTCACCACTTCATGTAGAGAAATAGTAGAAGTCAATGCAGCCAAAGCCAACAAGACATAGAACATCACCGAGAAAATATAAGCTAATATCGGCACACCGCTAAAAGCTTGCTGAAAAACATTAGGCAATGTAATAAAAATTAATGATGGTCCCGCATCCGGCTGGATACCTACAGAAAAGGCCGCCGGAAAAATAATCAATCCGGCCAAGACAGCCACAAAAGTATCAATCACACCGACACTCAGAGCCGTATTTCCCAGTTTGGTTTCTTTCCCAAAATAAGAAGCATAGGTTGAAAGACATCCCATTCCCAAACTCAAGGAAAAGAACGCCTGCCCCATAGCCCCTAAGAAAACATCTCCGTTCACTTTACTGAAATCAGGCTTCAGCAGAAACTCCAAACCTTTTTCCGCATTGGGAAGCGACAATGAGCACCCCACCAAAACTACTATCAGTACAAACAAAACAGGCATCAGCACCTTCGAAGATTTCTCTATCCCATCTTTCACTCCCTTTACTATAACAAAATGGGTGGCCAATAAAAAGATGACCAGCCAGATAAGCGGACGAACAGGGTCCTTCGAAAAACTCTGGAAAGCAACCACAAAATCTTCCGGCTTCTTATCTGCAAAACCATTCATTCCCGCTTCCAATATATATTCCAAAGTCCATCCTGCCACTACCGAATAATATCCTAGAATAAGAAAACCGGCCAAAACCCCCAAATATCCCAACCACTTCCAATGAGTTCCGGGTGCCAAAACCTTATAAGCACGTCCCGTACTTGCTTTTGAATGACGACCTACTGTGAATTCGGCAATCATAATAGGCATTCCCAACATAAAAACACACGCCAAGTATACTAAGATAAATGCCGCACCTCCATGATTTCCCGTTTCATAGGGAAACCTCCATATATTACCAAGTCCTACAGCCGAACCTGCCGCCGCCAGAACAGCCCCAATCTTACTTCCGAAATTTACTCTTTCGCTTTTTTGCATAAAAAACTATCAAATTATTATAAATCAACACTGGTTAGCCTGCAAAAGTATAAAATTAATCGTACTTTTGCGACGAATCACAAAAAAATTAAAGTATGCTATATTATTTTAGAAAATATCCGGTATCCTTGATCATTGTAGCTATCATCTTTTATCTTTCCTTTTTCACTCCTCCTAAAACAGATGTGGAAGAAATCCCCTACATAGACAAAATAGTGCATATATGCATGTATGGAGGACTCTGTTTCATTTTATGGATAGAATACCTGAGGAATCATAAGGCTATCAATTGGAATCATGTAATATGGGGAGGCATCATAGCTCCTGTAGCTATGAGCGGGTGTATCGAACTGATGCAAGCTTATTGCACAGATACCCGCAGCGGTGACTGGCTGGATTTTCTGGCAAACAGCATTGGAGTCGGACTAGCCGCCTTAATAGGATATTACTTACTTCGCCCCCTTATATGGCGTAAATCCTAAAAAGAAACGCCGACGATTCTTCGCGAACAGTCGGCGTGATGATAAAAGTCAAAGTTATATAATAAAGATAGAGAGTCAACTTAACGGAAATCTTTCAGATCATTCTGCAACCTCTGACGAGTGAAAAAGATACGGCTTTTCACTGTTCCCAACGGAAGTCCCAGTTTTTCGGCAATTTCCCTATATTTAAATCCTGATACATACATAGCAAACGGCACACGGTAATCTTTAGGCAACGCATTCACGATACGATGTATCTCTTTCAAATCATAAGCACCTTCTGTAGAATCGAATCCTGAGTCCTGTGGAAGATTCAAATGGAACAAGTTATCTGTCTGATCGACGAAAGTCTGATCACGCACTGTTTTACGATAATTATTTATAAATATATTACGCATGATGGTGTACATCCATCCTTTAAAATTCGTATCTGGAGTAAACTTCTCTTCGTTGTCCAAAGCTTTAAGTGAAGTTTCCTGCAACAAATCATTAGCCTCTTCTCTGTCAGCTGTCAATTTAAATGCAAAGCGAAATAATTCGGTTTGTATACTTAGTAAATGCTGTGTAAAGTCGACTGTCTTCATATTAATCTATTTTTAAATTGTTATTTTCTGTTTTTGCTTTCTGCTGCAATATTAACGACTTCTCGCAAAAGTCACGACAGAAAAACTAACAACAAAGGGGGTATAAACTATCAAATAACAGTTTTTACCCCCTAAATTAACAGTTAACAGGTGGTTTCGTTTTAACTTTTAATTAGCCGGTATCCCTCCACCGGTTCCAGCATTACCTCCTCCACTTTTCAAATCATCATTATTAATGCTTCGCGCAGCTTTTTTTACCTGAGCCTTCAACTCCCCAAAACGCCAACTGATATTAAATCCATAATAACGCATCGGAATTCTGGTAGCAGTAGAAGAGCAGAAAGTAGGAGTATTGATGTTATTCTTAAAAGTAATATATTTATTAAATAAATTGGACGAGTTAAGAGATATAGTCAGCCTCTTTTCCTTCAAGAAAGAACGACTGAGCCCTATCGCATAATAATAGAAAGAGGAACTTTTACCTTGCAAAGAGATATGCGGAGTACCACCCCCTCCGTTCAGACTCAGACGCAGATCCCAAGGCAGAGTCTGCTGGAAGCTTCCGAAGACATTTCCTTCCCAGCCATGATTCTTTAAATCAAGCCCTGAACTTCTATAATCCACATAAGCTCCCCGTCCATTGATATTAAAGCGGGTTTTAGGAGACATATTCCAGTTCAAGAACAAAGACAAATTAATATTCTTACTTTTTCCTATATTATCATAGGTAGAATTCATCACACCATCTTTTATAAAAGAGTATTGCTCTATACCATTATTGACAAAAGAATAATTAGCACTGACATTTACATTAAATTTCTGCGAGAAACTACCGAAAGTAACACTAAGCGAATGGGCCTTTTCACTTTCCAAATCAGGATTACCGTAACTGATCGCAGTAGGGTTGCTGGTGTCAGTAAACGGATTCAAAAACCAAATACCCGGCCGGCTGATACGCATATTATAAGATGCCCTCAAACTTTGAGTAGGAGCCAATTGGTAAGAGAACATCAAGGATGGAACCAAATCATCAAACTGAGCATCAAACTTCTCATCCTTATTTTTATAATCCGCATCCATAAATGTATGCTCATAGCGAATTCCCGCCTTTCCACCGAGTTTTTTGTACTTCAGCTGATAGCCCAAATAAGCAGCCAGAATATCCTGCTTATGATCATATTGCGTACTCATATCCTGATCATACTTATATTCTCCGGTTTTATCGGCCAGATAATATTTACCATCACTTTTACTTCTACGAAAAATATACTTTATACCAGTTTCAATGCTGTGTATCGAATTTATCGGATTGGTATAGTCCAATTGAGCCGTATGCTCTTGTGTGCTGGCATCATTTTTAAAATATTGGTTTTGCAAAAGATAAGGAACATTCAACGTATCCTCATAATCCGTATTCGCTTCACTGTTATTGGGGGAATGGCTAAAACGATAAGAGAAAGTAAGAAGTTCCCCTTTCTTTTTAAACGAATGCTGATAATCCATGTTGCCCCCCACTTCGCCAAAGCCCGATTCATTATTTCCCAAAGAACCGTAACCGTAAACCGGATTACCGGCATGATTCGTCATCTGGGTATTTCCAATCCTCTTATTCGTAAAATTGCCAGTCATCAGATTCATAGAAAAACTAATCAGATTCAAAGTGTCAATCTCATAACTTCCTTCCAGACTGCCAAATTGAAAATTGCCATAGCTCTTGCTTCTTCGATGCGACTCCAAAAATTTATTTTCCTGAGACGTGAAATCCTCACGATATGAATCTTCAAATCCCTTTTGAGATCCCTGGTAGTTATAAGAATAATTACCGGTAACAGTGAACTTGCCCGACTGCACCGTACCATAACCGCCACCATACACACGCATATTGCTTGCACCACCATTCAATGTCACCGTATATCCTTCCATTCCTGCTCCTACAGTGATAATATTCAAGATGCCCGCCACCCCTTCCGCGTCATATTTAGCCCCAGGCTCGGTGATAACCTCTATAGATTTAATGGAATTGGCCGGCATACTCCGCAATACCTCGGTAGGATTATTGCTCATCATGTTATTCGGCTTGCCATTAACATGCACTTTAAACTTACTGCTACCGTTTACTTGAATTTTATCCTCTCCATCTACAGTCACCAGCGGAACTTTACGGAGCATTTCAAGAGTCGTATTAGTTTTAGAATCCGGATCATCCTCTATACTATACGTCACTTTGTCTATTTCCGCCTTTACCAAAGGTTTCTGCGCTACCACCTCCACTCCTTTCAACATTTCAGTCGCTTCTGCTATCAGAATCTTACCCAAATCAACATTCCTACGATTTGCCGATATCGAAAACTCCTTCTGTACAGGAGACTTTCCTACAGAAGTAAAATGAATGAGATAAGTCCCCGGCACGGCAAGCCGTTCGTCAAACCTGCCGTCCGCTCCTGTCACAGCCAGTTTCACCGGCTTTGCAGGATTGTTCTTCAATGAAATACGGATTGTAGAATACGGTTCCCCTTCATTAGACAAAGAATCTAATAAGACTCCCTTGACTGAGAACTGGCCTTGGACAGCCTTTTGCGCCTTCGCCGTAAATGACAAACTTGCCACAAGCAAGATAATGCCCCATAAAATGTTGTGTTTCATATATCAATAATGAGTTTGTGTTTGTTGCAAAGGTAGGTAAACGATAGCAAGTAGTTTATTTTCAGACGTTAAAGAAGCCTATATATTATCTACCAGCGAGTATAAGGATTCTTCATCAAAAAAGAATTATAATAACGAATATCTCCCGTTACCTCTTTTTCGATGAAATGGGGCTTTTTGAACAATTTGTCCTCACTATTCAATTCCACTTCCGCTACAGTCAAGCCTTCATTCTCACCATAAAACTCATCCACTTCAAAGATATGCTCTCCACTTTTCACCAAATACCGGATTTTATCAATCACCCCAGGCTCACACAGTTTCATCAACTCTTCGGCCTCTTGCAAACTGATCTCCTTCTCCCACTCATAACGACTTGTACCGGAGTCATTGGAAGCCCCTTTGATAGTAAGATACCCTTTATTATCCCGAATACGCACCCGGACAGTTCTTCCACGAGCACTACAGATATAACCTTGCACAATATGACTATGTGCATAAGCCTCTAGTTTATAACTGTCGTCCTTTACTAAAAATTTTCGTTCTATTTCTTGTCCCATAGCGTTTTAATATATAAAAAAGCCCCGCAGAGAATAACCTCAGCAGGACTTCACTATTTATTTTCCGTTTTTATCCATACATGGCATAGCCCACCATAATAACAAGGGCTAATACAATTAATCCGATGAACAGACCTTTTACAATCCTATTTGCTTTCTCTTCTTCCCGCTTACTATAAGCAGCTTTCTTATTCTTTCCCATAAGTATTTCATTTTTAAGATTAAACCATCTCTTTTGAATATCCCAAAAGTACAAAGTTTCTAGAAGAAAACAAATAAATTACGAAGAATTTACTAATTCTCCGAACCGGAAAACTCCATCAAGTATGCCTTGATAAAGCCATCAATCTTTCCATCCATCACTCCGTTCACATCCGAAGTTTGAAAATTAGTACGATGATCCTTCACACGACGGTCATCAAAGACATAACTGCGTATCTGTGATCCCCATTCAATCTTCTTCTTGCCTGCCTCCACCTTGGCCTGTTCTTCCATGCGGTGCTGCAATTCCTTATCATATAAAATTGAACGCAACTGTCTCATCGCATTTTCCTTATTCTTCGGCTGGTCACGGGTTTCAGTATTCTCAATCAAGATTTCCTCTTCCTCACCGGTATACGGATCTTTATATTGATAACGCAGACGTACTCCTGATTCCACCTTGTTCACATTCTGTCCGCCGGCCCCTCCCGAACGGAAAGTATCCCAAGACATACGGGCAGGTTCAATTGTCACTTCAATACTATCATCCACCAACGGCGTTACAAACACAGAAGCAAAAGAAGTCATCCGTTTCCCCTGAGCATTATAAGGAGACACGCGCACCAAGCGGTGGACTCCATTCTCACCTTTCAGATAACCATATGCAAAACTGCCCTCAATATTCATAGTCACCGTCTTGATTCCGGCCTCATCCCCATCCTGAAGGTTAGCCACGCTCACTTTATAGCCATTGGTCTCCGCCCAACGCATATACATACGCATCAGCATGGAAGCCCAATCCTGACTTTCAGTACCACCGGCACCGCAATTAATTTTCAATACACAATCCATTTGGTCGGCCTCCTGGCGAAGCATATTCTTCAGTTCCAATGCCTCCACCGCAGTGACAGCCTTTTGATACGCTGCATCCACTTCTTCTTCGGTAACCAAATCATCTTTACAAAAGTCAAAAGCCAATTCCAGTTCATCTGCCATCGTCTTTACCTCACGGTAACCGTCGATCCATTTTTGCAGACCTTTCACCTTCCTCATTTGTGCTTCTGCTTTCTTGGCATCATCCCAAAAACCGGGCGCCTGCGTACGCAGTTGTTCTTCTTCCACCTGAACCAGTTTATTTTCTATGTCCAGATATCTTTCAAGTGCCGCAGTACGTTCTTTTACGTCTTTCAGTTGCTCTATTGTTATCATCTTGAGAATTTTTGCATTTCAAGGTGCAAAGATAGTGGAAATCTATTCATTTTCCCATTATTCTTCGTACATCTTTTCTATTTCGGCAGCATAGTTCTTGTTCAGCACATTACGTTTTATTTTCAACGTATTGGTCAGCTCACCACGTTCCATACTGAAAGGATGGGGCAACAAGGTAAACCTCTTGATCTGTTCATAATGTGCAAACTGCTGCTGCAGTGTATCAATCCGCTCTTTAAACAAATCGATAATTTCCGGTTTCTGCAACAGTTCCTCCATACTTTCATAGCGAATACCTTTTTTTGCGGCATACTCTTTCACCAGTTTATATTCAGGAATTATCAAAGCAGAAACAAATTTACGTTCATCGGCAATAATAGAAATCTGATCGATATAACGGTCTACCACCAATTTGGCTTCAATGGCTTGAGGAGCGATATACTTCCCGTTTGAAGTTTTAAACAAGTCCTTGATACGCTCTGTAAGGAACAAATGCCCATCTTTTATATAACCCGCATCACCGGTATGGAACCATCCGTCTTCAGTAAACGCCGCTTTCGTAGCAGCTTCCTTTTTATAATAGCCATGAGTGATTCCCTCACCACGTAGCATTATTTCGTTATTCTCCCCTATTCTGACCTGCACATGAGGCATGATACGCCCCACCGAACCAACCACATGGTCATTATCATTCTCACAAGCAACCGTTGCAGTAGATTCCGTCAATCCATAACCGGCTACCATATTAATTCCCACCGACAAAACAAACTCCTGTACAGCCGGCGGAATAGCCGCACCGGCAGTAGGGAAGAAACGCCCGTTTTCAATGCCAATAGTCTTTTTCAACAAGCTATAGATCGTTTTCTCATAAAATTTATATTTCATGTGCAATACAGGCGGAGGAGTCAGCCCTTTGTACACATATTCCAAATTATGTTCACGCCCCACTTTAATAGCATCCAGCATCAACTTCTTTTTCAATCCGGTTGTCTCATTGATTTTTTCTTGCACGCCGGCATACACTTTCTCCCAGAAACGGGGAACACTGCACATAGCCGTAGGACGGATCTCCTTTATTGTCTTCTGGATATCAGCAGGACGCAAGTTGATAGACAAAGTACACCCCATCGAAAGACACCAGCAAGTCCATGCACGCTCAAACACATGAGTAAAAGGAAGGAAATTCATAATTACATCCTGATCACCCAATTGAGGGAAACGTTCATCGTGTGCCGGAATGGCCGCCTCATAGCAAGAATGATGCAACATCACCCCCTTGCTGTCTCCGGTTGTTCCACTGGTATAAAGAATATTGGCAAGATCACCATTACCCGACTCTGAAGTACGCTTGTCTACCTCAGCTTGATGCGGATGCGCCTCGCCCAATTTCAGAAAGTCATCAAAATAAATGGAAGTCTGGTCCCGCTCATCACGTTTTACCTCCTTGTCGAAAATTATAATCTGTTTCAGTTGGCTTCCCAGCTGCATAACCCGGAACGCCACATCATATTGCAACTGTTCACCTACAAAGATATAACGTATTTCGGCATCACCTACCATATAATGTACCTGCGCCTCGGAACTGGTAGCATAAAATGGTACAGTAACAGCCCGTACCCCAAAAGCTCCAAAGTCCACATACAGACATTCCGGTTTATTTTGAGAAAAAACTGCTATATTTTCCTGTATGCCTATACCTAATTCTATCAATGCATTCGAAACTGTTTTTACAGTTGCGGCAAACTGGTTCCAAGAAACCGGAATCCATGTTTCTGTTTTATAATCGCGGTAACGCAACGCTACACGATCACCATATTTCCCTGCCTGACGTTGTATCAGGACAGATAAGAAAGAACTACTCATTCCAAAGATTTATTTTTAATTCATCGGCAAAGTTATCGTTTAATTTGGAATTATCCTCTATAAACAGGCATTAATTTTCCCAACCAGTCAAAGAGTTAGAAGAAATCAGCCAAAAGTTTTAGTTGCATATCTAACTTAATTACCTACTTTTTTCATCACCGTTTACCACGCAAAAATAGTATCTTTGCAACACATTAAATTATTAAAATCAAGATGATTGATATAGAATATTACACTTCCGAAGCAACCACATTGCTGAATTCGTTAATCGGTATCCCCTCATTGAGCCGGGAAGAAGAAGCTGCCGCCGACTTTCTGCAGAACTATATTGAAGAAACAGGTATCATGACCGGTCGTTCGGGCAACAACATTTGGTGTATCAGTCCGATGTTCGACCTCAACAAACCGACTATTTTACTAAATTCCCACATCGATACCGTAAAACCGGTAAACGGATGGCGGAAACATCCTTTCACTCCGAAAGCCGAAAACGGAAAGATTTACGGTTTGGGAAGTAATGACGCCGGCGCCAGTGTAGTATCCTTATTTCAGGTGTACCGCCATCTCTCTATAACCGAGCAGGCATACAATCTGATCTTTCTTGCCTCATGTGAAGAAGAAGTTTCCGGAAAAAACGGAATAGAAAGCGTATTGCCCCAACTACCTCCCATCACCTTGGGCATAGTGGGTGAACCGACAGAAATGCAGCCTGCCATTGCCGAAAAGGGATTGATGGTGCTGGATGTTACCGCATACGGAAAAGCCGGACATGCCGCACGCAATGAAGGAGTGAATGCTATTTACAAAGTACTGGAAGACATTCAGTGGTTCCGTGATTATAAATTCCCGAAGGAATCCTCCCTGCTAGGCCCCGTCAAAATGAGCGTGACACAAATAAATGCCGGCACGCAGCATAATGTCATCCCCGATACTTGTACTTTCGTTGTGGATATCCGCAGTAATGAATGTTACTCTAACGAAGAACTATTCAAAGAAATAAGCGCCCGTCTAAAAAGCGAGGCGAAAGCCCGTTCTTTCCGCTTGAACTCATCTCATATCAGTGCCGAGCATCCCTTTGTGAAACGCGCGGTAAAACTAGGACGTGTACCTTTCGGCTCTCCTACTTTGTCCGATCAGGCGTTGATGAAGTTCCCGTCTATCAAAATCGGTCCGGGAAAGTCCTCCCGTTCACATACGGCTGATGAATATATCATGGTTTCGGAAATTGAGGAAGCAATAAGGCTTTATATCGAGATGCTGGACGGACTGGTGCTGTAAACGACTTACAAAGACGCTATTTCCCCTATAGACAGACCGGTAACCTGTGCAATTACATCAAATGCAATACCGGCCTGTTTCATTTTTTTTGCATTCTTGAAGCATTCTTCCTTACGACCTTGCTCAAGACCTTCTTTAAGACCTTCCTCACGCCCTTTTTTCAACTGGGTGGACATCACACTGTACCAATCACGGAAATTCTTCAAACTTTCCCAATACTCGCCTAATTCCTTAGGATTGAACTTAGCTATCTCGGCAGCCTCGAAAAGTTCCTTGTTCATTGCCGTGCCGAAAAGCAGCTTGAAGCCGAAATCGGCATAAGGGTTGATGTATTTATCCTGTATGCCTTCTGTTCCCATATCTATCCGAGGTTTAATAAGTTATGATACAGGACAAAAGTAATCAATATACTGCAATTCCCCGTCTTAAAAGAAAGATTTAACTATCTATCATTCATAGTATTTTCTAGATAAGGTTTAATAATTCCTCATTATTCCATCTTTCAGCATATTCACTGCTTAAGTCTGCCGTGATACATTCGTGCTTATTTTCCCCTTTTTGTAAACCGATAACTCTGATGTCAGGAACAGTTTTAGCATACTTTCTTATTGTGAGTTCCAATAAAATTCCTAAGCTTATCGATTTCATATCAGGCGGATAAAACGGTTCCGCACTTTGAGCGTCATTTAAACAGGAAAAAATAACATCTATTGCCTGTTCCCACGTAATAAAAAACCGGGTAGCTTCAGGATCTGTCAATATAAGTTCCTTCCTATTTTCTAATGCATACTTCCATTTTACCAAAACAGACCCTGTAGAATGCAATACATTTCCATAACGAACTATCCTATAAGCGCAATTCGATCCGTTTATTTGCTCAAAATCCCCAAAAAGATTCTCCATAAGCAATTTAGTAGCCCCATACGTTCCTGAAACTTGAACAGCTTTATCAGTGCTTGTTGCCAGAATAAATTTTATGTTCTGTTCCTCAACGGTTATTTTAAGAAGATTCAACGTACCAAGAATATTAGTCTGAACAGCTTTCAGAGGATGTTCTTTTGCCAAAATGACATCTTTAAACGCAGCCAAATGAAATATCCCATCACAACCATTCAATGCCTTTTTCAATAAAAGATAATCTTCAACGGGGCATGGAAAGATTTGAACGCTTTTAAATTTCTCCCTCAGAGCAATCAGTTTTCCTTCATTCCTGGCTATCGCATGAATAGTATGTCCTTGGGTAATCAACCGTTCTATCAATTTCTCAGCCAAATAACCGGTAGCCCCCGTTACTGCAATGGTTCCCATACTCAAGCTATTTTTTATCATTCATCAACACATCCCTCGCAACATAAGGCTGTGGAGAAAACTCAATAGTCAACACATTCGACTCTCCTAAAGCTGTTAATGTATGGACGCACCCCGGTAAAGTCCGTACCAAATCCCCCTTTTCCCAAATCTCTTCTATTACAGCCTCACTATCATCATATTTCTGAAAAGTGGCATGCATACGCCCCTGTAAAATAAGCATATATTCCACCTTTCTAAAATGATAATGATTGCCTCTAAGAACCTTTGGGACGAATTGCAAGAATCCTATATATTTAGCGGCTTCCACCGCTGGAATTGAAGCACTCAAAGTAGTACCCTCGCCAATTACAAAACCAGTCCCCGCCTCCAGCAAGCTATAATTTTTCACATCCCCTACGGATTCCACTTTTATCAAATCCCTGACAGTTATTTCATCAAACATTTTTTTTGATTGCTCCCGCACGTCAATTTTACATAATCCGGCACGATATTTTAATAAAAACAACTTATGATGAGGAGCAAGGTTCTCCAATCTCAAACACTCATCCATATCCAGCAAGACAAAAGATTCACCTTCCAAAATACGGATATCCGCTGCATCGTCCATCAAATAAGTATGATGAATATATTCCCACCTATCATAGTCTGCCCTATACTCAGACCCCAAATAGGTTATAGAACTAAAATGCACCTTTTGGGATTTCTTGTGTTCAAATTCTTCCTTCAGTTCTCTGATAATGCCATCTAGAGGGGTTTCCTCCTCCTCAAGGTAGCCAGAAACAAGAGAATAATATCCGGGGTACTCTATATCCGGGTTCTCATCTCTTTTCTGCAACAATACTCTATTATCTGTTGTAGTAATAATCACAGTAGTCGAATCCATCATCTTTTTCATTTTCATTATTTTTTAAATTTTCATTCTGTTGTATTTTCACCACACCCACGTGATGAATAATATTTTCCTTATTCAGCATATCAGTATAAATAGCATGGTTTAACACCATAATAAGCAACCAAATAAGAGACAATATAGCAAAAAAAGGTTGGGTGTATGATTTCAGCCATAACTCCCAAGACTTTTTCTCTCTTTTCAAATTAGAAGGAATCTTTGTGAAAAGTTTCACATACTCATCCGGAAAAGCCTTTTCCGCTTCACATAACATATTCTTCCAGTGCTCATGATAACTCCATAATCTCTGCATTACGTAAATAGACCATATTGAAAATGACAATCCGCCAAATGCAATAATAAATGTCAGGTATTCAGAAGTTTGACATACAGAGTTAAACAAGACGGTTTCCAATCCGAATAAAGAAACATTTATTCCGAACATAATATTAAAACGGCTCCAGATACCAGCTCCTTCATACTGTAATTGACCAAGAAGGTGAGTATAATGTTCCATTAATTTAGTGTTCTGCAAGGCATCCCTATCATTTACCGCTTTTTTATTATCTACATCCGCATAAAAGTTTATACCGCATCGAACTAATTTCGTCATTATATCAAGAATATATTTTTATAATAAAAAAGGAGAGGATATTCTTCTGTAATCAGATTCATATCCCCTCCTCGCTTGAAGTTATCAAGAAGAAAGCATATCAAATTTAAACTATACTTTCTATCTTAGCCCGAATGTTTACTGTACTTTTCTTGTTACAGTTACCTTGAATGTCTTGGTTACAACACCCCAGTTATGAGTATAAGTAATATTCAAGTTTACATCATGAGTATATACTGTACCTTCCGGAGTTCCCTTCCAAGTAAGAGTTGCAGTAGCTGCATCATAAGTAAAGTCTGTTTCATTCTCATCCAAAGAAATTTCCAATCCTGTAGCTTCAGCAACAGCATTACCGGCAGCATTTTTTCTATACAATGTTTCAGCTATGGTTTCTTCAGCAGCAATCTTAGTGACATCGTATTTTACCAATGTATTGCCAACAGCATCTTTCAATGTCAAGTTTGTCCATTTTTTATAAGAAGCTTCTGTTGCCTTAACATTCAATGCATTAATCAAATCAATAATCTTAATCTGATCGTTTGTAGCCAATGCCGGATTATTATACTTCAAATCAACAACATCAGTGAATGCCAAGATAGGTTGTTCCACCTTCCAGTCTTCAGTCGCAAACAATACACGCTTAGCAGAACCGGCAGTAGCATCATAGATATCAACTTTCAAAGTTCCAACCTTAGCCAAATCTACATGCGGAGTAAAGACAATCTGATTAGTGCTAGTCCATTCAATATTCTTGATACCGTTCTGTTCTTTCATCATCTCCTGAACATAAGCATTCTGCTTCTTATAATCCAATTCAAACTCAACTGTCGCATCTTCAGGAACAACATTGTACATCTTGTCGAAGTAGTTAGATTCCATGATGAATTTGCTATAAGCACCGCCAGTTTTTGTCCATGTACCGATAATAGTACGACTCTTATATTCATCCTTGATAGGACAATCAAAGTTATAGGTTACAGAGAAGTTATCTACAGAAACCTTAAACAGCTTGTTTACGAAGCTGTTGTAAACTGCATACGGTGTGTTCACTCCGTTAGTCATCTTCTCAGTAGCTCCCCAACCAAAGAGTCCATAAGAAGAAGCTCCGGCTAGCAATGACATATTCTTGAATTGTGCAAAGTTAGCACCCGGTGTCAAAATCAAGAACAAAGAGTCCTTATCGGCATTGTTTCCACCGTTCTTATAATACAAGACAGCCTCATTTTTAACCGTTTCAAGAGCTTTTGCCAAGTCTGTAACCTTTGCAGGAATAGTAGTCGACAAATTGTTATCTTGATAATATTGATTACAGTCATCAGATATTGATTCATATTTCATTAACTTGCCACCAGCATCATATACAGGCTTGTTCAATGTAATGAATGTGCAATATTCCTTATTTTTATTAGAAATAACATCACGACCTTCAATAGCAGCCTCAAAGTTACGGACATCCAAAGTAATGATCCGGGCCTGTGAGCTATTGTATGCAAATGTAAAGTTTTCCTTAGCATCCAACGGTTTCAAAGCAACGGTTCCAAATACAGGATTAACAGCAGGACGAACAGCCTTGATGAAGACTACATTCTTCACCTCGTATTCTTTAACACCTTCTTCCTGTGGTTTAACTGTAGTAGTCACTTCTATCGCAGCGTATTCATCAATAGCAGACGCCTGGTTAGTCGATTTTACAGACAAAACATTATCTTTAAAATCAAAGATACCCTGACGAGTTTTAATAGGTTGTTCATTAAATGTATAATCCTCATTCTGATCCAACAATCTAAACACTCTGGTATATGAAATATTGGTTGACTTCAACCATACTTTTGCTGCTCCGAAAATGTAAGCGTCAATAGAATCATTTACATTATAAACACCTTGATAGTCAAAGCATCCATAAGATTTACCATCATAAGAAGCACCATCTGCATTGATTATTGCAGGGTATTTATCTTCTTTCATATTAGTAGAGGTAAAAGCATTTACAATGCTCTTTACAGATGCATGTGTTCTACTTACCGTGAAATAATCGGAAGCTGATGTATATTGACCATACATAGTTACATCCAATGAGGTTGCATAGGTATTATTTCCAATACCTTCATTCGGCAAAATAGCAAGGCTCAAAATACCGTTTTCTAATTTTGCAGAACCTTCCATATAGGTCAAAGCAGGAGCGACACTACGAACCTGATACGTATCAACAAAGGAGAATTTCGCATTATTCAATGAGAAATCACCCGGATATACCTTGAATGAAGCATAAGCAGGAACAGATGCAAACAAGACATCCTTATCTGGGTTAAGACTTCCTTCATTTTCCATCCAATAGATATCATAAGCTTTACAAACATCTTCGGCATCATTAACAGCCTGTTTTCTGTAAACTACAGTCTGTAACCCTTTGAATGCAGAACCTTCCTGCAGCAAAGTATAGTTCTGTCCGTCGATAGTCACGATTACAGTCTTGCTTTCAGCATCTACAGCAATGTTAGGAAATTCATTGTTCTGCTTCAAATCAGTAACTTTGTCACCGATCTTGATGTATTCCACACCATCCACTGTCACCCAAGACACGTTTGAACCGGCAGCTTCACCATCCTGACCTCTGGCCGGAACTTTGTTACCTTCGGTATCTTTCACATCCACCCAAGTAGCACCTTTGTCTGTGCTGACCTGCCAGTAATTACCTTCCACACGGAATTCAGGGATAACAGTAGTACCGGCTGCTCCATCTGTTCCATTCGTACCATTCTTGATAGTAATTTTGGAACCGTCAGTGAAAACCAGTTCATATCCACCGGTAACCTCATTACATGACTGAACGAATTTACCTGCCTTAATTGCCGAGTCAAGACTTGCAATGGTTTCCTTGACTTCGCTCAATTCCTTGTCGATGCGGTCAATGTCATCATCATAGTCCTTACAAGACACAAATGTTCCTGTCGAGGTCACCATTAAGGCTCCGAACAGGATTGCACTTAAAAACTTTTTGTTCATAATAGAAAAACTTTAAATTTATAAATTTAAAAAACTAAAATTGGTTATACATATTAATTTCATTATTAATAGCTTAGCTAGTTTACTGCCTGCAAATGATGCCTCCTCCTTTCTTGAGTCTGATATGACAAAGGTGATACCCCGACAATACGGCTGAAAGCAGAGTAGAAAGCACTTTTCGAAGCAAAGCCACAACTGCAAGGCAGCTCAGTCAGCGCACAACGTCGGGAACAGAGAAGTTCTTTGGCATATTCCACACGATACGTGTTCACAAGTTCCTTCAAATTACAACCGAAGTATTTGTTCACCACATTGCTCAGATAGGTCTGGTTTGTTTCAAGCAGTGCACTCAGTTTCTTCAGAGAAAGCGAGGTGTCAAGAAATACCTGACGTATCTCAAGCTGGTACAATATACCTTTATATATATTACAATCCACCTTGCGAATGTCTGTTTCCTTTCCGGCAAACTCCTCTTTCCATTGCCGCTCGGCAGCCTTGAAAAGCAAAGTCTTCTGTCGCTCGGAAGTAGCGGTCGTGCGTTTACGTCTCAGAAATAGATATTCCATCTGCTTTATGTTGTTTTCATTTAATTATACCGCTTCAAAGACCAGATATATTCCATATATAAAAAGGTCTTAAAAACGACATTTTTGTAGATCTCTTGATAAGAGATCTACAAAATGTATTAACACACATTATATCAACATATTACAGAGCTGTTGAAACGAAATAAAGAAGAATATAAATAAATGAGAGAACTATTTTTTTATATAAATTCCTATTTTTTTTGCCAAAAATGTATTAGTTCTCAAAACTT
>CAPAOL010000049.1 GCA_948579315.1 uncultured Phocaeicola sp. | reverse complement strand
CTTTTGACTTTATTATAACTTGGAGAGAAACACGCACGAGGCCGAATGCTTACAGTGAAAAGGCACGTTCAGCCGAGTGGTGCAACAAATGATGCAGTCTTCTTGCATGGAAACTCCCATCCCCTTGCACGGATACTGCCATACATATATCAAGATTACGTACCCGACATGGAAACCGATATCCGACGAACCGGCTTCTGCAAGGAAAAAACGAAAAAGCACTTCGTGGGGATACAGGAAATTCCGTCACCGCATATTACTGTTTATCAGCGCAATACAATGACGGAACAAAAAACTATTGCAGCGTAGAAATAAAAACAGAACCAACGTTACAAAGACGAACTACTCAACACAGTTCCGGTATAGGAAACCACGCTACGGGCCGGCAAGGTCAGGGTATAGACACCATCGGCAGGTTGAACAGCTTCCACCGGCTCCCATTTACGGGTGTCATCGGTGACATAGCCTTGCAAAGCACCGGAAACCTGAGCGCTTTCAAGAGCCAACGAAATAACTACTTCATGATCCGCAGGGTTGATGGCTACAACCGTGTAACCGTTGTCACCATATTTATAGCCAGACACCATATAGCCTTGTTCGAAATCATATTGCGCCGAGATGCGCTTGCTTCCTACAGGGATGTAACGGGAGAAGTTGCCGAACACCTCGCAACGCTTGGTCACTTCATAGTCCACGCGGTTCTTTTCAATGTTAATCAGCCCCTCGGTGGTTCCGCCATCCGGTATAGCACCTGCCCACCACACAATAGCGCCGGTATTGGCCTCACACAAGAAACGATGGAACTTCTTCGCCCATTTCAAGCCACTGGTCATGGTAGCATCATAACTTTCCGTAGGATCGCTGATTTCGGTCAGCCACACGGGAATTCCCTTCGATTCGGCTTTGCTGAACGGTTCAATGGCAGGATCTTTCCCAGTCACAGGATCCACATAGCCGTGTCCGGCGGCAATGACGGGAAAGTTGGTGATTTTAGGATTCAGGTTCAGAATATCGCGCACATAATTTTTACTGCCCATGATAAAGCCCAGAATGGCAGGCCACTGGGCATTCTCGCCAAAGATAATCCGGGTTTCGGGATGGGTCTGTCGCAACTTGGGACCTAAGTTATTCACAATGAACGGTCCCAGCGTAGTGGTACCGGGAAGCCAGAGGCATGAGTTCCAGCTTGCCGCATACTCGGGCTCGTTGGCCGGAGAGATGGCATAGACAGGCAGACCTGCCGCTGTGTAGGCATCACAGAAATTGGAAAGATAGTCGGCAAAGGCCTGGTAGCTGCCGCGTTTCAAAAAACCTTGCGAGGTACTGCCGTTGCTTTTCATATAAGCCGGAGCAGACCAAACGGAAAAGATGAGTTTGTCCACACCGTATTCCTGCTTCGCTTTTTTCATAATCCACAACTGTCCGTTGCGCTGTGCGATGCCTTCGGCAACACGATTCTCATCACGGTTGAAATCAATATCGAAAAAAGGATCATCCAAAGACAGATTGATATCCTCGTCCATATTAAACGTGGTTTCATCGTAATGGGGGAATACCTCGCCCCTGAGGATACTGAGGCGAAGCCCGTCCTGTCCGAACATCACATCCATGATCTCCTGACGCTTGCGGTGGGCATAAAGATAGTCGGACCAGCCGGCCTGCGCCACACCAAAACCATCGATGGTTTGTTCTTCGTTGTTCCACTGAAGAACTACGTCGGCCCCCAAGGTACTACGTGCATCGGCCGGGATTTGTTCTGCCGGAAGAACATCGGTAACATCGGTACAGGCACAGAGGCAAGCGGCGGAAGCCGCCACGGCAAAAAGGTAAGATAGCTTTTTCATGACACTTGTCTTTTTTAAGGTTAGTATTCAAAGTTTTACCAGGTTGTAACCCAAAGGCAAAGATGGAAATTTACCGACAGACAAACCAATACTATCCGAACATATACTTATGATATTTTATCAAAATAGAGACCGTCAATATGAGAAGCCTTGTTCTGGCTATCCGAATAAAGAAGAAAAAACTTACAAGCCGTTCGTAGTACCGCAAAAAGACACGGAACATTATTCCCAGGCATTCAAATCCTACAACATCCCCGAATTTCCAAAAAATCCGCTTTCTTTTAGTGCTGTCAAAATCAGACAAGTCCATGAGAAAGTTCCGGCCGAACCTTTCAAATGATAGTCTTGTTCTTACGATAATTATCACGGAACTCTTTAGGAGTCACTCCTTTTTTCTTTTTAAAGATACGGTTGAAATTGGATAGATTATTAAAGCCACAATCATATCCTATTTCAGCTATTGACAAGGAAGAATCAACCAAAGCACGTGAAGCGGCCCCCAAGCGGATATCAGTAAGGAAATCGATAAAACTTTTGGAAGTATGCTGTTTGATAAAACGACAGAATGAGGCCTCGCTCATATTTACCATTTTAGCCACATCTGCAAGACGGATCACTTCCGAAAAATGAAAATGAACATAATCCAGCACCTTGTTCAACTTCTCGTTAGTATGCTCTTTGGAAACAGAGTTAATGGCAAACTGCCCGGTTGACAGCTCACGCATCCCTTTGTCCAATGATAATTCATGAAGAATAACAAGCAGTTTTATCAAGGAATAGAAACTATCGTTCTCACAAGACAGCGTTTTCAACAACGGACGGACTTTCGCGATAGTCTCCCTGCTGAACACGATTCCTTTACGGGCACGGTGGAAAAGTTCCCGAATGCTGATCATCTGGTTCCTGTTCAGAATCTGGTCGGAAAGCAGATCGGAATGAAACTGAATGGTTATTTCATGGATATTCTGCGGCTTGTTGTTATAATCCCTCCAAGCATGTTCCAATTGAGGATTGGTGACCAGCACCAGTTCCTCTTCTTCTATTTCTTCTATGGAGTCTCCCACAATGCGTTGTGCGCCTTTTGCATTCTCAATATAGTTCAGTTCATATTCGGGATGTATATGTATAGGAAAATTAAAATTCGATTTCTGACGCTCTATCAAAATAAAGCAATCCTTGGCAGACAAAGGTGACACTTCTTTGAACAATTCTGTGTTTATCATATTTCTCTTTCACATTAGATCTGATCTTGTATAGCAAAGATAACATGAAATATGAAATCGGAAACAAAAAAGTGAACATATTTTTATACTAAACCTGCAAAAGTACCTTCTATAAAAACGTAGATAACACAATACACAAAAACGAGAACCGTGTTATCCACGTCATTTCCATGAGGTTGTTTCTATTTCAGACAAGCCTTCATTGCTTTAATGATCGCTGAGTCAAACCCTTCGTGATCCAATTCATTAATACCCTTGATAGTCATACCACCGGGCGTACACACCTTATCTATTTCCACACTGGGATGAGTATCATTATTCAATATCAAGGAAGCGGCTCCTTTCACAGACTGGGCAACCATTTTCTGTGCATCTTTCGGATAAATCCCCAATTCAATACCTGCCTGCATAGCTGCCTGAATATATTTCAAGACATATGCGATACCACATGAAGTCAAAGCCGTAGTAGCAGCCATCTGACTTTCAGGAATAAGCATAGCCAATCCTAATTCATTAAAGATATCCAGCATCAGTTGTTCCTGTTCCTTACTGGCGTTACGACTGGATATCAAAGTCATACTTTCCAACTGAGAAATAGCAGTATTGGGAATCAAACGGAATATGGTCTGTTCCGGACCTACACTCTTTACCAGCTGTTCGAAAGTTACACCACCTGCAATAGAAACCAATACTTGCCGTGGAGTCAAATGAACCACACTCAACACTTGGTCTATTAACCACGGCTTTACAGCCAGAATAACGATATCGGCATCCTTTATCGCTTTCGGATTTTCCGTTGTCACATTAATCTCCGGATAATCCGCCTGTAGAGTTTCCAGACTTCCGCTGAACGGATCGGCTACTGTTACATCACTCGCTGGAATGATAGTGCCTTGGGCAAGGCCGCGAGCAATGGCCCCTCCCATATTTCCCGCACCAATAATTGCTACTTTCATATTATTAAAGATTAAGTCTATAGCTACAAAGATAAGGGAAAAAAGGAGAAGAACGTATTATGAAAAGCTAAAAATAAAATTACTTTGAAGAAGATGAAATCAAAAAGTCTCGCCGGAACCGAAATGTTTCCTGACGAGACCTTATTTTCTTTCGCTGATTATTATCCCTCTTGAATCTCCAGCTTATACCAACACTTTACGAAAGCGTCCAATAAATTCATCAGCCTCAGCCATAGTCAGACACAAAGGCGGGAGCAGACGGATTACATTCGTACCACTGACTCCGGTAAATACTTTCTGTTCGAACAGCAGACGCTGACGCAGTTCCTTAATCGGTTCGTCAAATTCCATACCGATCATCAAACCTTCGCCACGCACCTCTTTAATCTGTGGGAATTGTTTCAATTCTTTCAGCAGATGAGCACCTACCTTGGCAGCATTCTCTACCAGGTTCTCACCTTTCATAACATCCAGCACCGCGATAGCAGCAGCACAAGCCAGGTGGTTACCACCAAAAGTGGTTCCCAATTGTCCATATACGGGTTTGAATTTCGGACTGATCAGGACACCAGCCATCGGAAAGCCATTGCCAATCCCCTTTGCAACCGTAATCATATCGGGACGGATACCTGCATGTTGGTGAGCAAAAAATTTACCGCTACGCCCGTAGCCGGATTGTATTTCATCCAAAACAAGTACTGCATCCACTTCTTCGCAAGCCTTACTCAGTTCTTTCAAGAATTTCACTTCCGGAACCTGAATACCGCCTACTCCTTGAATACCTTCAATAATCACCGCACAGACATCTCCTTTTGCCAATTCCGCTTTAGCTGCTTCTATATCGTTCAAAGGCAGATAAGTCACATGCCCATTGTCATTGATTGGGGCTATAATTTTCGGATTGTGGGTTACCTCCACTGCCAGTGAAGTACGTCCATGAAATGCTTTGCAAAAAGAAAGCACACGTTTGCGACCATTGTAAAAAGAAGCCAGTTTCAACGCATTTTCATTAGCTTCGGCCCCACTGTTTATCAAAAACAATTGATAATCATCATAACCCGAAAGTTTCCCTAAACGGTCTGCCACTTCCTGTTGTAGCTTGTTAACCACCGAATTGGAATAAAATCCCAACTGTGCAACCTGCTTGCTTATCATTTCCACATAATACGGATGTGCGTGACCGATAGAAATAACCGCATGACCACCATACAAATCAAGGTATTCCGTACCTTGATCATCCCATACATGACAACCTTTTCCCTTGACAATGTTTATGTCAAAAAGAGGATATACATCAAATAATTTCATAAACTCTTCTTTATTAAAAAGCAGACGGTTTCAACCTCAGCCCTACGGTTTCTTCCAGATTGAACATGAGATTCATATTATGGACCGCTTGTCCGCTTGCCCCCTTCAACAAGTTGTCAATGCAAGAGATAACCAGCAGTTTATCGCCATGCTTCTCCAAATGAATCAAACACTTGTTGGTGTTCACCACCTGCTTCAAATCTATATTTTTGTCTACAATATGAACGAAAGAATCCTCGGCATAATAGTCTTGATACATCTTCACCAGTTCTTCCAGTTCCACCTTGCATTTGACTACCAGAGTAGCAAAGATACCACGCGGGAAATCACCCCGGTAAGGAATAAAATCTATTTCAGCATTAAAGCTGTTTTGCAACTGTTTCAATGATTGCTTGATTTCGGGAACATGCTGATGAGAAAACGGTTTATAGATGCTCATATTATTATTACGCCAGCTGAAATGGCTGGTAGCACCCGGTTTCACCCCTGCCCCTGTACTTCCGGTAATGGCATTTACCATTACATCCTCGTTCAGTAACAGATGTTTGGCTAACGGCAATAAACCCAATTGAATACAAGTGGCAAAACATCCCGGATTGGCCACGTGCTTGCTATGGCAGATAGCACGACGGTTCAGTTCCGGCAAACCATAGATGAAGTCATGGTCATCACTCTTGATACGGTAGTCCATACTGAGGTCTATGATTTTCAAATCCTCGGGTACATTGTGACTATCCATAAACTTCTTTGTATCTCCATGAGCCGTACAGAAGAACAATACATCAATCTCATCCAGAGGAAGTTCGTCGGTAAAAACCAAATCCGTTTCACCATAGAGTCCCTCATGTACGTCGGTAATCTTATTGCCGGCGTTACTGCTGCTGTTTATAAACTTTATGTCTACATCAGGGTGATTAATCAGCAGACGAATCAATTCGCCCGCCGTATAACCTGCCCCACCGATAATTCCTGCTTTAATCATACTTATTAAATTTCTTCGTCCTTGTGGTTATTATAATAAACACGCAAAGGTGTAGAAGTCACTTTGATAAAGCCTTTGGCATCTTCTGCTGTCCATCCCTTCTGCATTTCACCATATTCACCGAATTTGGTCTTCACCAGGTCGTCTTTCGATTCAACACCCACAGTAGAGAATGAAAGCGGACGGAGTTCCAAGATAGCTGTACCGTTTACATTACGCTGAGATTCCTGCAACATTGCCTCAATATCGCGCATTACCGGTTCCAGATACTGACTTTCATGCAAGAACATTCCATACCAGTTGGCAACCTGGTCTTTCCAGTATTGCTGCCACTTGCTCAACGTATATTTTTCAAGGAAACGATGGGCTCCGATAATCAGCATAGGAGCAGCAGCCTCGAATCCTACACGCCCTTTGATACCGATAATGGTATCCCCAACGTGCATGTCACGGCCGATACCGTAGGGTGCACCGATCTCTTCCACTTTCTGAATAGCCTTGATAGGATCATCAAACTTCTCGTCATTAACAGCCTTCAGCTCACCTTTTTCAAATGTAAGACGAAGCTGTTCGCTTCCTTCCTTGGTCACCTGTTTCAAATAAGCACTTTCGGGCAAACCCTGCGCAGAGTCCAATATTTCCCCACCGCAGATAGAAGTTCCCCAAAGACCTACATTATAAGAATATTTCAATTTTGTAAAGTCAGCGGCAAAACCATGTTCATTCAAATAATCAATTTCCTGCTGACGGCTTAATGCCATGTCACGGGTCAATGTGATGATCTCAACCCCCGGAGCCAATACCAGAAAAGTCATATCGAAGCGAATCTGGTCATTACCCGCACCAGTCGAGCCGTGTGCGATAGCGTCCGCACCTATTTCATTAGCATAACGCGCTATGGCCAACCCTTGGAAGATACGTTCAGAACTTACAGAAATAGGATAAGTACCATTACGGAGCACATTACCGAATACCATATATTTCAAGCTCTTCTCATAGTATTCCCGGGTCACATCCAATGTCACATACTTCACAGCACCCAGTTTGTAAGCGTTCTCTTCATTCTGCTTCAGCTGCTCCTCACTGAAACCACCCGTGTTTGCACAAGCTGCATACACTTCATACCCTTTTTCCTTAGCCAGATACATTACAGTGAAAGAGGTATCAAGCCCCCCGCTGAATGCTACTACTACTTTTTTCTTCTTTTCTTCCATAATGATATTATTTTAATTGAGAATTAAAAATTGAAAACTGAGAAATAAGTACATGAACGCGCAGCCATCTTTTAATTTTTAATTCTTAATTTTTAATTTATTAAATAGTGTCTTCTTCGTGCAAAGCCGGATCGTAAAGCATGGCTGTACAAATACAGAACTTACGGTTCTTTGCCACTAATATATCGTGATTGATACAGCCTTCACAACCTTTCCAAAAGGCCTCATCATCAGTCAGTTCATTGAAAGTTACAGGAACATATCCCAGTTCTGTATTCATTTTCATTACCGCCGCACCACTGGTCAGACTGAATATCTTCGCTTTAGGCCATCGCAGACGTGCCAATCGGAACGAAGCCGCCTTTATACGCTTGGCCAAGCCCATCCCACGATAATTGGGATGCACAATCAATCCCGAAGTTGCTACATATTGCTTGTTTCCCCATGACTCAATATAGGTAAATCCTGCAAAATCCTCTCCACATAAAGCAATAATCGCCTTTCCTTCTTTCATCTTTGTAGTCACATATTCATGTGTGCGTTCTGCAATGCCTGTTCCGCGTACCTTAGCCGCCTCTCTAATAGTATCTAAAATTTTATCAACGTAAACTTCATGTGAGGCATCTGCCACCATCACATCCACTTGTTTAGCATCCATTTCCTTTTTTATCTATATTATTTTATTGTATATTCGGTATAATCAATGAAAGCGCATTCTTCACTCCCGCTCTTGTGCAGCCTTCACGAATGACAAGCATAATAGTATCATCACCAGCAATAGTTCCCAATATTTCATCAAAGTTCCGGTTATCAATATCATAAGCCAAACTACTAGCATATCCGGGACGAGTCTTGATTACTGCCAGATTAGCCGAAAATTCAATGGAAATAAATCCATTATGCATCAACATCTCACTGGCCGAATGTTGCTCAGTCATACGTTTGTACATGGTATTGTTTGGCAATACATATACATAATTTCCGTTCATACTGGCTGCTTTCGCCACTTTCAACTGCTTCAAGTCACGAGACAAAGTAGCTTGGGTCAATCGGAATCCTTCTTTCGCCAATTCCTGCAACAACTCTTCCTGGCTACCTACTTCCTTGCTCGAAATAATAATCTTAATGGCATCAAGTCTGCTATTCTTGCTCTTCATACTGCATAATTATTCTGATTCGGCTGCAAAATTACAGAATATTCGGGAATATAGATACAAAAAAGAGAATATTTTTGCGACTTTATGCATATTTTCAATAAAGCTCTTATCTATCATCCCAAGAGTAAACCAAAATCACACCAAATTCTTCTTTTCAATGCGATCTTCTTAAAAAGACGGTAATATTATGTTTTACGGCAGGTACAACCAAATCCAACAGTTATAATATCAAAAAAACAAGGACGACTTTCGGGGAATAAACTATTTTTGCATCACTATTAATTCCTTAAAATCAAAAATAAAGGCATGGAACACACTTATTTCTTTGCGGTAGACTTGGGTGCCACCAGTGGACGTACCATCTTAGGTTGCTTGGGAGAAGGCAAAATGGAGTTGAAAGAACTGACTCGTTTCCCTAATCATATTATAGAAACCGGAGGACATTGTTATTGGGATATTTACGCCTTATACAATGAAATTATCAGAGGACTGAAAGTGGTAGCCAAAGACAATCTGCCTATCCGGTCCATCGGTATCGATACTTGGGGGGTGGATTTCGTATTCGTGGGCAAAGACGGAGAGTTACTCCGCAATCCTTATTGCTACCGCGACCCTCACACAACAGGTGCACCTGAAGAATATTTTACCCATATTCCCCGTGAACGAGTATATGACATCACTGGAATTCAAATTATGAATTTCAATTCCTTGTTCCAATTGTCAACACTCCACCGCAATCATTGCTCGGCCTTGGAAGCAGCCGATAAAATACTGTTTATGCCGGATGCCTTAAGCTATATGCTGACCGGTAAAATGGTAACAGAATATACCATCGCTTCTACTTCCCAAATGTTGAATCCACGCACCAAACGCTTCGAAAAGGAACTGCTGGATGTAGCAGATATCAAGGAAGAACAGTTCGGCCGTTTCGTTTTCCCGGGAGAGCCTATCGGAGTACTGACAGAAGAAGTGCAGAAAATCACAGGTCTGGGAGCTATTCCAGTCATTGCCGTTGCCGGTCATGACACAGGTTCAGCCGTGGCTGCCGTACCAGCACAAAACGAAAGATTCGCTTATCTGAGTTCCGGTACGTGGAGCCTGATGGGAATTGAAGTGAAAGATGCCATTATAAATAAGGAAAGCTTTGAACAGAACTTCACCAATGAAGGAGGTGTGGAAGGAACTACCCGGTTCCTGAAAAACATCTGTGGCATGTGGCTGTTGGAGCGTTGTCGCAAAGAATGGGAAGCAACCAACAACTATTCTTACACAGAACTGATAGATGCCGCTCTGACAGTTCCCGCTTTCCGCAGTCTCATCAATCCCGATGCCCCCTGCTTCTCCAATCCGACATCTATGATTCAAGCCATCGGACATTATTGCAAAGAAACCAACCAACCTGTACCACAGAGTTATGGAGAAATCACCCGTTGCATATTCGACAGTCTTGCCCTGCGCTACAAACAAGTATTCGGCTATTTGCAACAAATGGCCCCGTTCCCCATCGAAAAGCTGCACATTATCGGTGGAGGCTCACGAAACAATCTGTTAAACCAGTTCACTTGCAATGCAGTGGGCGTACCTGTTATAGCAGGTCCCAGTGAAGGAACAGCTATCGGTAACATTATGTTACAGGCAAAAGCCAACGGGCTGGTAAGCGATATCGCGGCTATGCGCCAACTAATCAGCACTTCCATAGAAACCGTTTCTTTTGAACCCCAGCAAGCAGAAGAATGGGAAGAAGCATATAAGAAGTATTTAGCTCATTATAGAGAAGATATTTAATATTCACCTTGAAATTTATTCATTAAACAAACAAATAATATCATGAAAGAAGAATTGATTAATAAAGCGTATGAGATCGCAAAAGAACGTTATGCCGCTGTAGGTGTCGACACAGAAAAAGTAATGGAAACCATGCAGAATTTCCATCTGTCACTGCATTGCTGGCAAGCAGATGATGTAACCGGCTTCGAAGTTCAGGCAGGTTCATTGACCGGTGGTATCCAGGCTACAGGTAACTATCCCGGCAAAGCCCGCAACATCGACGAACTACGTGCAGACATTCTGAAAGCAGCTTCATATATACCAGGTACTCACCGTTTGAATCTGCACGAAATTTATGGCGACTTCCAAGGAAAAGTCGTAGATCGTGACGAAGTAGAACCCGAACACTTCAAAAGCTGGATTGAATGGGGTAAGGAAAACAACATGAAACTGGATTTCAACTCTACTTCATTCTCTCATCCTAAAAGCGGTGACTTGTCTTTATCAAATCCCGATGAAGGTATCCGCAACTTCTGGATTGAGCATACCAAACGTTGTCGTGCCGTAGCCGAAGAGATGGGTAAAGCCCAAGGCGATCCTTGTATCATGAACCTGTGGGTACACGATGGCAGCAAAGACATCACTGTAAACCGCATGAAATACCGTGCTTTGTTGAAAGACTCTCTGGATCAGATTTTCGCAACAGAATATAAGAACATGAAAGACTGTATCGAATCAAAAGTATTCGGTATCGGACTGGAAAGCTATACAGTAGGTTCTAATGATTTCTATATTGGCTACGGTGCCAAGAACAACAAAATGATTACCTTGGATACCGGTCACTTCCACCCGACAGAAAGTGTTGCCGACAAAGTTTCTTCCTTGTTGTTGTATGTCCCCGAACTGATGCTGCACGTAAGCCGCCCCGTACGTTGGGACTCAGACCATGTAACCATCATGGACGACCCGACTATGGATTTATTCAGCGAAATCGTTCGTTGCAACGCCTTGGATCGTGTACACTATGGACTTGACTACTTCGATGCTTCCATCAACCGCATTGGTGCATACGTTATAGGCAGCCGCGCGGCTCAAAAATGTATGGTACGCGCTTTATTGGAACCGATTGCCAAACTACGCGAATATGAAGCAAACGGACAAGGCTTCCAACGTCTGGCTCTGCTCGAAGAAGAAAAAGCTTTGCCTTGGAATGCTGTATGGGATATGTTCTGCTTGAAGAACAATGTACCCGTAGGCGAAGAGTTCATTGCAGAAGTAGAGAAATACGAAGCAGAAGTCACTTCGAAACGCTAATCAATATCCAACTACAAGATTGTCTTCCGTAGGGGCGGCCTCAAGTGCTGCCCCTACCGGGAACATAATTGTAGCCTAAAAGAATATAAACAATGGAAATCATTATCGGATTAATCATCATCGCCATAGGAAGTTTCTGCCAATCCAGTTCATACGTACCTATAAAAAAAGTGAAAGAATGGAGTTGGGAAAGTTTCTGGCTGCTACAAGGTGTATTTGCCTGGCTGGTATTCCCGTTATTGGGTGCGTTGCTAGGTATCCCTCAAGGAAGCAGTTTATTTGACCTTTGGGGAACAGGAGGTGCTCCGATGAGCATCTTTTATGGTATATTATGGGGAGTAGGCGGTCTCACCTTCGGTCTTTCCATGCGTTATCTGGGAGTGGCCTTAGGACAAAGTATCGCACTGGGCACCTGTGCCGGATTCGGCACACTTTTTCCCGCCATTTTTGCCGGAACCAACCTGTTTGAAGGAAACGGACTTATTCTTTTACTGGGAGTATGTATCACTTTGTCGGGTATTGCCATTATAGGATATGCCGGCAGTCTTCGCGCCAAAAACATGAGCGAAGAAGAAAAACGCGCGGCAGTAAAAGATTTCGCTCTGACCAAAGGACTGTTGGTAGCCCTACTGGCAGGTGTGATGAGTGCCTGTTTCGCTTTAGGACTCGATGCCGGAACGCCCATCAAAGAAGCTGCATTGGCAGGAGGCGTAGAAGGGCTTTATGCAGGACTTCCCGTAATCTTCCTAGTAACATTGGGAGGCTTTTTGACCAATGCGGTTTACTGTCTGCAACAAAATATAGCCAACAAAACCATGAGTGATTATGCCAAAAGCAATGTATGGGGAAATAACTTGATATTCTGTGCTTTGGCAGGAGTACTGTGGTATATGCAATTCTTCGGTTTGGAAATGGGTAAAAGTTTCCTGACCGAAAGTCCTGTACTGCTAGCTTTCTCATGGTGTATATTGATGGCTTTGAATGTTACTTTCAGTAACGTATGGGGTATTTTATTAAAAGAATGGAAAGGCGTATCTACCCGGACTATCACTGTTCTGATAACCGGACTGGTAGTTCTTATCTTTTCTCTCGTATTTCCTAATTTATTTTAAAAGAATTACTATATTTGTAGCATACTGTTATTCAGAATGAAAAAGATGAATAACAATATCCTATGAACAATCAAATAAAAAAGATATGAAATCAATCTTAGACAATCGCCCTGAATTGGCCAAAGAGGTGAATAAAGTAGCCGAAGTAGCCGGATATTTGTGGCAAAAAGGATGGGCCGAACGTAACGGAGGTAATATCACCGTCAATATCACCGAATATGTAGACGATGAAATCCGTCAGATGCCCGCTATCAGCGAAGTAAAACAAATCGGTGTAACACTGCCTCACTTGAAAGGCTGTTATTTTTATTGCAAAGGAACCAATATGCGTATGCGGGATTTGGCGCGTTGGCCTATGGACAACGGTTCTGTCATCCGTATTTTGGATGACTGTGCCAGCTATGTCATCATTGCCGACAAACCGGTTCAACCTACTTCGGAAGTTCCCTCCCACCTGAGCGTACACAATTACCTCATCAGCATAGGTTCTCCTTACAAAGCATCCGTGCATACACACCCCATCGAACTGATTGCCCTGTCTCACAACAAAAAGTTCATGGAAAAAGATGTGGCAACCAACCTGTTATGGAGTATGATTCCTGAAACAAAAGCATTCTGTCCGCGTGGCCTGGGCATGATTCCTTATCAATTGCCTAGTTCTGTAGAATTAGCCGATGCAACCATCAAGGAACTAGCCGATTATGATGTCGTTATGTGGGAAAAACACGGCATTTTTGCCGTTGACCGTGACGTAATGGCCGCATTCGACCAAATCGATGTTTTAAATAAATCCGCATTGATTTACATCGCTGCCAAGAATATGGGATTTGAGCCGGACGGTATGAGTCAGGAACAGATGAAAGAAATGAGTGTGGCTTTTAATCTACCCAAATAATATTTTATAGTCTTCCCCTAATGGGGAGATTTTAAAGATGATTTGACTCCGCATGGGGACAAATCATCTTTTTTATTATCGGGACTCAAAAGATAAATCGCGTACTTAACTCATTGACAGTTTGATTATCTTATGTTTTTTTCAGAACAATGAGTATTCTTTTTGGCTATCTTTGGCAAGGACAGATTCACTAAACCTACAGAGAGATATGAAAGCAAATAAATTATTCCTTTTGGCAAGTCTCCTTCTATCAGGCAGTATGATACCTATAACGGCTCAGAACAAGAAAGAGAAGAAACAACAAAGAGAACAAGCAGTACGCGAGGCTGTTGACGCAAAGGCATACAAAATCAATGTGGACCGGGTAATGCCTATGAAAGGAGGCAGCAAACACCTGACTTCCGATTATTCTTTAGAAATAAGAAACGATTCGGTATATTCCTATCTGCCTTATTTCGGAGTGGCGTATAACGTTCCTTACGGAGGTGGAAAAGGATTAAATTTTAGTGCTCCTTTATCAGAATATACTTCAACATATAGCAAAAAGGGAAATGCTAAAATCACACTAAAAGTACGGAACGAGGAAGACAATTACCTTTACAATATCACCATTTATCCCAATGGCAGCAGTAACATACAGGTCACCCCCACAAACAGACAATCTATTTCTTTCTCCGGAGAAATGGATCTAAAGAAGAAAGAATGAACCATAAATAAAAAAGGGAGATGTCAAAATTATACCTCCAGAAACACTTAGAACAAAAAGGTTAGAGGCTGTTAAGATAAAAAATTGTATATTTGCCGATAAGTGTGACCTAATTTTAAAACAGAGAAACATGCATTACAACGACCAAGGCGCTGATTTTAAATACCTAATTGTCAATGAGCGTGACAAGCGTTTCGGCTTGTCGGTGACTACCGTCGGATTCCAGGCCATCAGGGCCGGGAGCGTTTATCCACCACGCAACCACCCGGACGCTTATTATTTCACGGCCCAGAAAGGACGTGTGCTGCATGAATATCAGTTGGTATACATTACTAAAGGACGGGGAACTTTCGCCAGCGATACTACTCCGTCTGTCGACATATCCAAAGGGCAGATACTTTTCCTGTTTCCCGGACAGTGGCATACCTATGCGCCGCTGCAAAAGACAGGATGGAACGAATATTACATCGGTTTTGAAGGCCCGATTATAGACAATCTGGTAAAAAACAGCTTTATCTCAAAAGAAAGCCAGATTCTGGATATCGGTATCAATGAAGAACTGGCCAGTCTTTTTGCCCGTGCACTGGAAGTAGCGGAAGCAGACAAGACCGCAGCGCAACAATATTTGTCCGGCATCGTTTTACACATTATGGGAGCCGTACTTGCTATCTCGCAGAACAAACGCTATGAGGTGGACAATGCGGCACAAAAAATAGAAAGTGCCAAAATCATCATGCACGAAAATGTGTACAAGGATATAGACCCGGAAGAACTGGCCATGAAATTGGGAATCAGTTATTCCTGGTTCCGCAAAGTATTCAAAGAATACACCGGTTATGCGCCCGCCAAGTATTTCCAAGAGCTGAAACTGCGCAAAGCGAAGCAGCTGTTGATTGAAAGTTCCATGTCAGTGAAAGAGATATGTTATGAATTGAATTATACCTCTACTGAACACTTTTTCTCGGTATTTAAAAAGCGTACCAATTTCACCCCTACCGAATATCGTAACTTCGGACGGGGCGGAAAAGAAAAAGAGAATGAAAACGAATAAAGAAAAAATGAGAAAAATAACCATCAATCTGGCTGCTGTGGCAGCCTTTTGCATTGTAGTTGCATCACCGGCCTTAGTAAGCAGCAGTTGCGCTACTCCAAAAACGGAGCAGGAAGATACCACTATCATACGGGAAGATTCAGGTATTACGGCATTGAAATACAGTAGTCCCGAAGTTCCCGCCAGTATTGAGTTCTGTGGCAAAACCATTGATTTGAGCCGCTTTGACCGCCACGAGCGTATGGACCGTGAACTATTGGCATTCACCTATATGCACAGTACTTCCTTGCAAATGCTGAAAAAAGCCAACCGCTATTTCCCCATTGTAGAACCCATACTGAAAGAAAACGGAATACCTGATGATTTTAAGTACCTGATGGTAATAGAAAGTAATATGAATCCCACCGCCCGTTCTTCTGCCGGAGCTGCCGGACTATGGCAATTCATGCAAGGTACGGGACGGGATTACGGATTGGAGGTAAACAACAATGTGGACGAGCGTTACCATATTGAGAAAGCGACCCGTGCCGCCTGCCGCTATCTGAAAGACGCGTATGCAAAATATAAGGACTGGGTGGCTGTCGCCGCCTCTTACAATGCCGGTCAGGCACGCATTGCCAGCCAACTGGCCAAACAGGATGTGGACGACTCGTTGGATTTGCAACTGGTAGAAGAGACTGCCCGGTATGTGTACCGCATTCTTGCCGCCAAACAATTGTTCAATGCCCCCACTACTTTCGGTTTCCGCCTGCGTGCATCGGATTTGTATCCGCCTATTCCTTATACGGAAATCACTGTGACGAAAGGAATTGCAGACTTGGCACGTTTCGCACGCAGCAAAGGAATCAATCTGGCCATATTAAAGAATATGAATCCCTGGTTACGGGAAACATCCTTGTCCAACCACAGCGGGCGGACTTACGTGATAAAAATCCCTACCAAAGAAGGAATGACTTATGATCCGAAAAAGACGGTGGCGCATGATAAGCGATGGGTGATAGAATAACTTTCTATCATACAGCATTCCATAATCAATTTACCAGTTTTCCTCCACAGTATTTACAATAAGCAGCCCCGTCCTCATGTCCGTCCTTACCACAATGCGGACATTTCAGGGCCACCCTGCGTCTATGTTCCTGGATCATAGACGCAGAAACAATTCCTGTGGGGACTGCAATGATGGTATAGCCCAGTAACATTACAATGGCCGAAAGGAAGCGCCCTAGCGGAGTTTCCGGAGTGATATCCCCATAACCTACCGTCGTCATCGTCACTATCGCCCAATAAATACTATTCGGAATATTATTGAAAGAAGTGCCCGGCCGCTGTCCCTCAATCATATACATCAATGTACCGATCGAAGTCACCAATATCAGTACAAACAAGAAAAAAACAATAATCTTCCGACTGCTGAACACCAAGGAACGCAACAAGAAATTACCTTCATTCAGATAATTGAAAAGTTTAAAGATACGGAACACACGAATCAACCGGAAAGTGCGGATCACCAGCAGATAACGTGCCGTGCCGAAAAGCCAGCCTATATATAGAGGTAAGGTAGCCAGCAAATCCACTATACCGAAAAAACTCAGAGCATACTTCCGCGGTTGGGGAGAACAATAAAGCCTCAACATATACTCTAACGTAAAAAAGAAAGTAAAAACATACTCCGACACCCGCAGATAAGGCCCGATAACGGTATCCCAACTCTTGATACTCTCGGCAATAACCACCAGAATACTCAAGACAATGAACCCTATCAACGCCACATCGAATAACTTTCCCATCGGTGTGTCGCTTTCAAAAATAATCACATATATTTTATGCTTTAATTTCTCATCATGCAGTAAATTCTGCCATTTATTCCAAATACGCCTCAGAAATGCCATAATTTTTTAGGATAGAACACAAATCATTCACAATTATAACAAATATTGCCCGATTTATGTCCCATCGGTAACTATTATTTTCACTATATTTGCACAAAACCAATAAAATAATAGCATGAAGAAACAACTTATGACAGGTCTGTTCACAGTCCTCGCCCTTACAGCAGGCGCACAGACCTTCCAAGAATGGCGCAACCCGGAAATAAATGCGGTAAACCGTGCGCCGATGCACACGAACTACTTTGCTTTTGAGAATGCAGATGCAGCTAAGAAAGCAGACAAAAAACAATCAACTAACTACATGACTTTGAACGGAACCTGGAAGTTCAACTGGGTAAAGGATGCAGACTCCCGTCCGACTGATTTCTGGAAAACCGGCTTCAACGACAAAGGCTGGGATGACCTGCAAGTTCCCGCCGTATGGGAACTGAACGGATACGGTGATCCTATTTATGTGAACGTAGGCTATGCCTGGCGTAACCAGTTCCAGAACAACCCTCCCGAAGTGCCGACAGAGAATAACCATGTAGGTTCTTACCGCCGTGAAATTGTAGTTCCCGCCTCATGGAAGGGAAAAGATATTATCGCCCATTTCGGTTCGGTTACCTCCAATATGTATTTGTGGGTAAACGGACGTTATGTAGGCTACAGCGAGGACAGCAAACTGGAAGCCGAATTTGACCTGACTCCATATTTAAAACCGGGTCAGAAAAACCTGATCGCCTTCCAAGTATTCCGCTGGTGCGACGGTACCTATCTGGAAGATCAGGATTTCTTCCGGTATAGCGGCGTGGGACGTGACTGCTATCTATATGCCCGCAACAAAAAACGCATTCAAGATATCCGTGTAACTCCCGACTTGGACGCAGCTTACCAAAACGGCAGCCTGGCTGTCAATCTGGATTTGAAAGGCAGTGGTAAAGTCGATTTGGAACTGGTAGATGCACAAGGCAAGCAAGTGGCAACCGCTACCGCCAACAAATCCGGTCTGGTGACCATGAACGTAGAGAACCCCAAAAAGTGGAGTGCCGAAACACCTTATTTATATACCTTGCGTGCCAGCATGCAGGGCAGCAATGAAGTGATTCCTGTCAAAGTAGGTTTCCGCAAGATTGAATTGAAAGGTGACCAGATCTTGGTTAACGGTAAGGCAGTCCTGTTCAAGGGAGCCGACCGCCACGAAATGGATCCGGACGGAGGCTATGTAGTATCTCCCGAACGTATGCTACAGGATATCCAGATAATGAAGCAATTCAACCTGAACGCTGTACGTACCTGCCACTACCCGGATGACAACTTATGGTACGATTTATGTGACCAATATGGTATTTACGTCGTGGCCGAAGCCAATATAGAATCTCACGGTATGGGCTACGGCGACAAGACGCTGGCCAAGAACCCCTCTTATAAGAAAGCCCATCTGGAACGTAACCAGCGCAATGTACAACGCGGATTCAACCATCCGAGCATCATCTTCTGGTCATTGGGTAATGAAGCCGGTGACGGCCCCAACTTCGAACAATGCTATAAATGGATTAAAGCAGAAGACCCCAGCCGTGCCTGCCAATATGAACAAGCACGCCAGAAAGAACATACCGATATCTTCTGTCCGATGTACTATGATTATAACGGCATGGAAAAATATGGTCAACGTACCGATGCTACCAAACCATTGATTCAGTGTGAATATGCCCATGCAATGGGTAACTCGCAGGGTGGTTTCAAAGAATATTGGGATTTGATCCGTAAATATCCGAATCTGCAAGGTGGATTTATCTGGGATTTCGTTGACCAGTCCTGCCGCTGGAAAGGAAAAGACGGCGTGATGATCTATGCTTACGGAGGAGATTTCAACCGTTTTGACGCTTCTGACAATAACTTCTGTGACAATGGTTTGATCAGCCCCGACCGTGTTCCTAATCCGCACATGTATGAAGTAGGTCACTTTTACCAAAATATCTGGACTACTCCCGCCGATTTAAGCAAAGGGGAAGTAAATGTATTCAATGAGAACTTCTTCCGTGATCTGTCCGCCTACTATATGGAATGGCAAGTACTGAAAGATGGAAAAGTAATCCGCACCGGACGCGTGGATGATTTAAAAGTCGCTCCTCAGGAAACAGCCAAGATTACGTTGAATATCGGCAAGACCTGCACCTGCAAGGAATGGTTGCTGAACGTTTCCTACAAACTGAAAAACCGCGAAGGTTTGCTGCCCGCAGGTTTCACCGTCGCCAAGAATCAGTTGACACTGAATGATTACAAAGCACCGTCTATGGATTTGAAGAACGTGGAAACGACCAATGTAGCCACCGTTGTTCCGCAAATCATCGACAACCAATATCATTATCTGATCGTAAAAGGCAATAACTTCGTAGCCGAGTTCAACAAACAGAACGGTTACTTAAGCAAATATGCAGTGGACGGAACGGAAATGCTGAAAGAAGGCGCAGCCCTGACCCCTAACTTCTGGCGTGCCCCGACAGACAATGATATGGGAGCCGGCCTGCAAAACAGATATGCCGCATGGAAAAACCCGGGATTGAAACTGGTTTCCTTGAATTCCAAAACAGAAAATGACCAGATAGTAGTGAATGCGGAATATGACATGAAGAATGTTTCCGCCAAATTATATCTGACTTATGTCATCAACAACGAAGGAGCCATCAAAGTGACCCAAAAGATGACAGCCGACAAGAATGCCAAAGTATCTCCGATGTTCCGCTTCGGTATGCAAATGCAGATGCCTAAATGTTTTGAAACCGTAGAATATTATGGTCGTGGTCCGGTAGAAAACTACAGTGACCGCAACCACAGCACAGACTTGGGTATTTATCGCCAGAGTGTGGATGAACAATTCTACTCCTATATCCGTCCGCAGGAAACAGGAACCAAGACCGATATCCGCTGGTGGAAGCAACTGAATGCCGGCGGTAACGGACTGAAGGTAGTAGGTGATGCTCCATTCTCTGCATCCGCTTTGCATTATACCATCTGTTCACTGGATGATGGCGAACAAAAAGACCAGCGTCACTCGCCCGAAGTACAGAAAGCAGACCTGACCAACCTGATCATCGACAAGGCTCAGATGGGGTTGGGTTGTGTAAACAGCTGGGGAGCTCTGCCGTTGCCTCAATATATGTTGCCCTACGGTGATTATGAATTTACTTTCATCCTGACTCCGGTAAAACATAGCGTCGAGATAGAATAAAACACAGGTTAAACAATAAAAACAAGGTGGCTGGATTTGTTTTCAGCCACCTTGTTTTTATTCCCTCTGTTCTTCATAGCTACTGCCATCTACAATTTTCATAAAACAAGTGTAAGCGTCTCCGCGATTCTATATAGTATATTAAAAGTAAAAAGTCTAATGATC
>CAPAOL010000048.1 GCA_948579315.1 uncultured Phocaeicola sp. | reverse complement strand
GTACGTCCGGTAGCCTTGCCCATTTTGCCGTCCCAAATAGAGGGCAGCACGTCCAGCTTGGTGTTAAAACGGCTTGCCACGCCGTCCACTGTGATACGGGCGAAAAGGGGGTACGCACCGTTGGCTTTCTGCTTGTCTTTCTTTGCGTAAAAGCAAATGTTGAATGTCGATTTCATAACTCACTTTTTAAGTTGCAAAACTATTGTAATTCTCTAAAAATGAGTTCTATGCAGGCAAGCCAAATAGCGACAGGACTTCGCCAATTTCGGACAATCTGTACCCCCTTTCCGTTTTTGTTTGTCGGGGGTACGAGTTAGGTTACGAACTTTGTCTTTTAGGGGCGAAAAGGTGTACTTTAAGGCAGACACAAGGGGATAAAAAAAGTCCCACAAATCATTGAATTTGTGGGACTTGTCTGCTTACTGTCCGGTATTGTCCGGTTAGTTCAGCGGAGAGACAGGGATTCGAACCCCGGGTACCTCGCAGTACAACGGTTTTCAAGACCGCCGCAATCGACCACTCTGCCACCTCTCCAAAACTCCTTTATCAGAAGTGCTTTCCGTTGAAAGCGGTGCAAAGGTACGAATCATTTTTAAATCTGCAAACATTCTGATAATTTTTTCGCGAAATAATCGTATTTTTGCAGTCCATTAGTAAGAACAAAGATATGATATACCCTCAAAATTTTGAGCAAAAGATAGGATTCGATCAAATCAGACAGTTACTAAAAGATAAGTGTCTCAGCACTTTAGGCGAAGAAAGAGTCACAAACATGAACTTTTCCGAGCAATATGAAGAAGTAGAGGAAAAATTAAACCAGGTAACAGAGTTTGTTCGCATCATTCAGGAAGAAGATGGATTTCCCGATCAATTTTTCTTTGACGTCCGCCCTTCGCTAAAGCGAGTGCGGATAGAAGGAATGTATCTGGACGAGCAAGAACTATTCGACCTGCGCCGTTCGTTAGAAACCATCCGTGACATTGTACGCTTTCTCCATCGAAATGAAGATGAAGAAGAGAACGACACCCCCTACCCCAGTCTGAAACGATTGGCAGGAGATATAGCCGTTTTCCCACAACTGATAGGAAAAATAGACGGCATCCTTAACAAATATGGAAAAATCAAGGATAATGCTTCCACCGAATTAGCCCGTATACGTCGCGAGCTTGCCAGTACGATGGGAAATATTTCCCGCTCGTTAAACAGCATCTTGCGAAACGCACAATCCGAAGGATACGTAGATAAAGACGTAGCTCCCACCATGCGTGACGGACGTTTGGTAATCCCCGTCGCACCCGGACTCAAGCGAAAAATCAAAGGTATTGTACACGATGAATCTGCTAGCGGGAAAACCGTGTTTATAGAACCGGCGGAAGTCGTAGAAGCCAACAACCGTATTCGCGAACTCGAAGGCGACGAACGACGCGAAATTATTCGCATCCTTACCGAGTTTTCAAACATTCTCCGTCCGTCTATCCCGGAAATCCTTCAATCATACGAATTTCTGGCAGAAATAGATTTTATCCGTGCGAAAAGCTATTTCGCCATACAGACCCATAGCCTAAAACCCGCCGTAGAGAATGAGCAACTACTGGACTGGACAATGGCTGTGCATCCTTTATTACAACTTTCACTTGCCAAACACGAAAAGAAAGTCGTACCGCTGGATATAGAACTGAATCAAAAACAACGTATTCTTATTATATCCGGTCCGAATGCCGGAGGTAAGTCCGTCTGCCTCAAAACAGTCGGTTTACTGCAATATATGTTGCAATGCGGTATGCTCATTCCCTTGCACGAACGCAGTCACGCCGGCATATTCAGCAGCATTTTTATCGATATTGGTGATGAGCAATCTATTGAAGACGATTTGAGTACCTACTCTTCTCACCTGACCAATATGAAAATCATGATGAAAAGTTGCAACGAACGGAGCCTCATCCTGATTGACGAGTTCGGTGGAGGTACGGAACCGCAAATTGGAGGTGCTATTGCCGAAGCCGTCCTGAAACGTTTCAACCAGAAAAGAACCTTCGGAGTCATCACCACCCACTACCAGAATCTAAAACATTTTGCCGAAGATCATGAAGGAGTAGTGAACGGAGCCATGCTTTACGACCGCCATCTCATGCAAGCACTTTTCCAACTACAAATCGGAAATCCCGGAAGTTCGTTTGCCGTAGAAATCGCACGAAAAATCGGATTGCCGGAAGATGTCATTGCAGATGCTTCGGAAATCGTAGGAAGCGAATATATCAATGCCGACAAATACCTTCAGGACATCGTGCGCGACAAGCGTTACTGGGAAGGAAAACGTCAAACCATCCGTCAACGGGAAAAGCACATGGAAGAAACCATTGCCCGCTACCAAACAGAAATGGAAGAGTTACAAAAATCACGGAAAGAGATCATCCGGCAAGCAAAAGAAGAAGCGGAACGGATGCTCCAGGAATCCAATGCACGCATTGAAAATACAATACGCACCATCAAGGAAGCACAAGCTGAAAAGGAAAAGACACGCCAGGCACGTCAGGAGCTGACAGACTTCCGTACTTCTTTAGATGCGTTGGCTTCTAAAGAGCATGAAGAGAAGATTGCGCGGAAAATGGAGAAATTAAAGGAAAAACAAGAACGGAAGAAAAATAAGAAAAACGAACCGAAAGCCGCAGCCTCTTCCCCGTCAAGCGCTCCTAAAGTAGTGCCGATTGCAGTAGGTGATAATGTAAAAATCAAAGGACAGACAAGTGTCGGTCAAGTGATGGAAATCAATGGTAAAAATGCGACCGTTGCTTTTGGAAGTATAAAAACGACCGTAAAAACAGACCGTTTGGAACGTACCAATAACGCACCCAAAACGGAAGGAATCGCCAAAAGCACCTTTGTCAGTAGCCAGACACACGATCAGATGTACGAAAAGAAGCTTAGCTTCAAACAAGACATTGACGTACGCGGAATGCGTGGAGACGAAGCTCTGCAAGCAGTCACCTATTTTATTGATGACGCCATATTAGTCGGCATGGACCGTGTACGCATCCTTCACGGGACAGGAACGGGAATACTTCGTACATTAATCCGCCAGTATCTGGCCACCGTACCGGGAGTGGGCCACTATGCCGACGAACATGTGCAGTTTGGCGGTGCCGGAATCACAGTAGTCGATTTGGACTAACCTGTAAACAAAACGTCCAAAGAACTTGTTCTCATTTAGAAAACCACTACCTTTATTACAGTGGTTTTCTAAAACGAGAATAAAGCATGAAGAATAATCTGTTAAGCGAAAAGCTTATTTACACAGGAGACAGCCTTACTCCTACCCACTTACATCTTTGTACTTACAACGCTACCGAGATGCAGGAAAGCACCGACGACACCTTTCAAGCCATCAAGGGAACGCTGAACAGCGATCGAATCAATTGGCTACAAATACACGGAATGAAAGATACGGAAACTATCCGGGAAATTTGCAGTCATTTTGAGATAGACTTCCTAGTCCTGCAAGATATATTGAATGCGAATCATCCGACCAAGATAGAAGAGCATGACAAATACATCGTCCTGATCTTGAAAATATTCTACCCCAACGAACATAAAGAAGAAAACGAACTGGACGAGTTGCTCCAACAGCAAGTCTGCCTCATTTTAGGTAACAACTACGTACTTACTTTCCTCGAAAAAGAAACCGACTTCTTCGATGATGTCAGTTCCGCCCTGCGTAATGATGTCCTGAAAATACGCAGCCGCCAGACTGATTATCTACTTAGCGTACTGCTCAACAGCATCATGGGAAACTATATTTCAACTATCTCTTCCATTGATGACGCACTTGAAGATTTGGAAGAAGAACTGCTCACCATCACCAGTGGAGATGACATTGGAATTCAGATCCAGGCATTACGACACCAATATATGCTGATGAAAAAATCCATCCTTCCACTAAAAGAACAATATATCAAGTTACTACGGGCAGAAAACCAGCTCATTCACAAAGTGAACCGTGCCTTTTTCAATGATGTAAACGACCACTTGCAATTTGTATTACAAACCATTGAGATCTGCCGGGAAACTCTTTCCTCATTAGTCGATCTGTACATCTCCAACAATGATTTACGTATGAACGACATCATGAAGAGGTTAACCATCGTATCCACCATCTTTATCCCTCTGACATTTCTGGTCGGAGTATGGGGAATGAATTACAAATGGATGCCCGAGCTCGAATGGCAATACGGGTATTTATTTGCCTGGATTGTAATGGCAATTATTGGTATTTTTGTATATTTGTACTTCAGAAAAAAGAAATGGTATTAACAAAAACACATCATCAGTCATGAAATCGATTAAAGAGCTATACAGAATAGGTACAGGACCTTCCAGTAGCCACACTATGGGACCGCGTAAAGCTGCCGAAATGTTTCTGGAACGTCATCCGGATGCTGCATCTTTTAAAGTAACCCTTTACGGCAGTTTAGCTGCTACAGGCAAAGGCCACATGACGGATGTAGCCATCATAGACACCTTGCAACCCATTGCCCCGGTAGAAATTGTGTGGCAGCCCAAAGTCTTTCTACCGTTTCATCCGAACGGAATGACATTCGCAGCTCTGGATAGCAACAATAAAGTGCAGGAGAATTGGACTGTTTATAGCATCGGTGGTGGTGCACTGGCAGAAAATAATAACAATCCAACCATCGAAAGCCCCGATGTATATGGTATGGATAACATGACCGAAATACTCCAATGGTGTGAAGATACCGGAAAAAGTTATTGGGAATATGTAAAAGAATGTGAGGAAGAAGATATATGGGACTACCTGGCTGAAGTATGGGCTACCATGAAAGAAGCCATCCACCGTGGACTCGAAGCAGAAGGCGTACTACCCGGACCACTAAATCTCCGGCGGAAAGCTTCCACTTATTACATACGTGCTACCGGATACAAACAATCCCTGCAATCCAGAGGGCTCGTCTTCTCTTATGCTTTAGCCGTAAGTGAAGAAAATGCTTCCGGCGGTAAAATAGTAACCGCTCCTACTTGTGGTTCCTGCGGAGTCATGCCAGCCGTACTTTATCATCTTCAAAAAAGCCGTGACTTTAGCGATATGCGCATTTTACGTGCGTTAGCCACTGCCGGTCTGTTTGGCAATATCGTCAAATTCAACGCATCCATTTCCGGAGCAGAAGTAGGTTGTCAGGGAGAAGTAGGCGTTGCCTGCGCAATGGCTTCGGCTGCCGCCAATCAATTGTTCGGGGGCAGTCCTGCACAAATTGAGTATGCAGCAGAAATGGGCTTGGAACACCATTTGGGAATGACTTGCGACCCGGTATGCGGATTGGTACAAATTCCCTGCATCGAACGAAATGCATACGCCGCCGCACGTGCGCTGGATGCTAATCTTTATTCAGCTTTCACCGATGGCATGCACCGTGTCTCTTTCGACAAAGTAGTGCAAGTGATGCAACAGACCGGACATGACCTACCGTCACTCTATAAAGAAACAAGTGAAGGAGGATTGGCCAAGGATTACAAACAAATGTAATCATACATCTTGCCCGGCATTTATATCGCACACAAAACAACTATTCCCCTCTCCTATTCTCTTCCTTAAACCAAGGAAGAGACATTCCTTTTTTACTTGTTTAAAAGAGACAATTGATATACATCATCATTTCATTTTCTGCAAAAATACTTTTTTTTCTTTTCATTAAGAATCTGTCTGCACCTCATTTTTCATCCATTATCTCAAGAAAAAAGAAAGCTTTTTATTAAAAAGGCACTGAAATCGTCTCAATTAAACAAAAATTGACTCAAATTATATAATTTCTAAGTCATTCACAAAAGAAAAAACGCACGTCTGCGTGTTAATTATTTAAAGTAAATTATGTAAACCAAAATTAAAGCGTATGAAAAAGGTTATACTTTTATTATTCTCGGTATGTGGTATGCTTTCTTGTACTCATACCCCTAGATGGGAACTAGTGTGGGAAGACAATTTTAACGGAACAGAACCCGACACCACTATTTGGAGTCGCATCCCCCGCGGCAAGCCAGACTGGCAAAACACCCAGTCGTCGGACGACCGTTGTTATGAAATACGTGACGGTCTTCTTATCTTAAAAGGCATTATCAATGACAACACTAAAACAGACACAGCCAAGTACCTGACCGGAGGATTATGGACGAAAGACAAGCATGCTTTCCACGGAGGACGCATCGAAGTGCGTGCCAGGCTGCACGGGGCAAAAGGAGCATGGCCCGCCATTTGGACATTGCCTTATGAGACAGACAAATACTCATGGCCTATGGGAGGAGAAGTGGACATTATGGAACGCCTGAACCATGACTCTATTGTTTATCAAACCGTACACTCACACTACACCTATACACTAGGAATAGAAAACAACCCGAAACACGGAAATACCATCTCCATTAATCCTGAAGACTTCAACGTATATGGAGTAGATTTTTGGCCGGATAGTCTGGTATTCCATGTCAACGGAAAAAGAAACTTTGTTTATCCCCGAATTGAAACCGAACAGGAAGGACAATTTCCTTTCGATATTCCTCAATATTTGCTAATCGACATGCAATTAGGAGGAACCTGGGTTGGCACAGTAGATCCAGCCGATTTACCCGTAGAGATGGAAGTAGACTGGGTACGCCATTACCAATGGAAATAAAACGATAAAATTCTTCTTAGCTATAAGAGCTCAACAATAAAGAAATTATTAATTTACTTAAACTTTAAATTATGAACGGAGAAAAGCAAAACTTATTCCGCATTTTCTTTGCGGGCATTCTTATACTGTTCTCTTTCACAGTATATGCACAAGAAAACACAGTAACAGGTAAGGTTTACGATGTATCAGGCGAACCTATCATCGGAGCCAGTGTACTGATTCAAGGTACAACACAAGGAACTATCACCGATATAGACGGTGCTTTTCAGCTGAAGGCACAACCTTCACAAACATTGGTCGTTAGTTTCTTGGGGTACAAGGATGTCACCCTTCCAGTAGGAAACAAAAATGATTTTAAAGTTACCTTGGAAGAAGACTCCAAGAAACTCGATGAAGTAGTCGTAGTGGGATATGCTACCCAAAAGAAAGTAAATCTAACGGGTTCCGTGGCATCTGTATCATCCAAAGATATCCAAGACATCCCAGTTGCCAATACAGCTACTTTGCTGCAAGGCCGCCTACCGGGACTGGTGCTGACCCAGAACGGTGCACAAGCCGGTAATGACAATCCGGAAATAAGAATCCGTGGTATCGGTACTTTTGGCAACAACAATCCGATGGTATTGATTGACGGTGTGGAAGGCAGCCTTTCACAAATATCCGAAATTCCTTCTGCGGATATCGACAATATTTCCGTATTGAAAGACGCAGCATCTGCAGCTATTTACGGTGTACGTGCCGCCAACGGCGTTATCTTGATTACCACCAAACGGGGACAGGCATCAAGTAGAGTAAAAGTATCCTACTCGGGAAGCTATACCTTACAGACTCCGGGCATCGTACCCGACTATGTAGACAGTTATAACTGGGCTCTAATGAGAAATGAAGTGAATCCTGACACTTTCTCACCGGAAGCTCTGCAAAAACTGAAAGACGGTTCGGATCCTGATCATTATGCAAACACCAATTGGTTGGACGCTGTATTGCGCAATGCCAGCATGCACCAGCATCATTTATCCGTATCAGGAGGTAGTGAAAATACGCACTTCATGGCCTCGGTAGCTTATTCAAACCAAGATGGTATCATGGTAAAAACAGGTGTAGAACGTTTCTCTTTCCGTTCAAACCTTGACACACGCTATAAACGCTTTACGTTTGGTCTGAATTTGTCCGGCAATAAAAATAATGTGACAGCTCCTGCCATAGCACCTTCCGGAGAAGGTGGTATCATGCGTTTAGTATCCTGGTTCACTCGTCCTACCGTGCCGGTAATGTATTCTAACGGACATTATGGCTATGTAGACGGTTCGACCCTGAGTGGCGAACTGATGAAAAACCCTGTTGAACTGATGTCTTTAGGTCATCGTAGCAATGAATATTGGCGATTCAACGGCAAGGCATTTGCCGGTATTGATTTGTGGGATGGACTCAAGTTTCAAACTAGTTTTGCCTACTCCTTTGATCTGAATGCAACCAAATCTTATAGTCCCAAATCCCCTGCCCGTTATGATGCTGATGGAAACATTATAAAAGCGGCAGGACAGACAAATATGGAAGAAGATTATTGGTATCGTAATGCCACATGGACAAACGAAAACTTACTGACTTATAACAAGCAATTCGACAAACACAGCATTAATGTATTGTTGGGACATTCAGTTATCGGTTCGCGTTACTACAAAACAACGGCTTCCATCCAAGGATTTCCCACCGAAAATATATACGAAATCGATGGAGGTACAATCAATCCGGGAGCAAAGGGAAATTCGGAAGAATACAAACTCCAATCATTTTTCGGTCGTGTAAACTATAGTTATGATGACCGGTATTTGTTTGAATTCAATATTCGTCACGACGGCTCTTCACGTATGCCTAAAGCCAACCGATACGCAACATTTCCATCATTGTCAGCAGGATGGGTATTCTCGAATGAAGAGTTTATGAAAGATTACAGGAACTTCTCTCTTGGAAAGTTACGCCTGTCATGGGGTAAATTGGGCAACCAGGAAATCGGTAACTATGCCTACGCAGCCACTTTAGGATCAAACGGGAATTATTTCTTCGATCAGAATACAGACAAACAGACTGGTATGGTGCCGACATCCGTCCCGAATGAGAACATTAAATGGGAAACCACCCGTTCCGTAAATGTTGCCCTCGATCTTGGATTCTTCAATAACAGAATACAAACCACTTTTGAATGGTTTGACAAGAAGACTTCCGATATTTTGATGCAGCTGGCTATGCCCGGCATTTTCCTGGGTACTCTTTCAGCGCCTTATCAGAATGTAGGAGCAGTCCGCAACCGCGGTTGGGAATGGAATGTGAACTACACGGATAGCAAAGGCGATTGGAGTTGGTATGCAGGTTTCAACCTATCGCATGTAAAAAATAAGATCCTCGAAATGGGCGGTTTGGAAGAAACAATCAACGGTAATACCATCAACCGTATAGGCAATCCTATCGGTGCTTATTTCGGGTATAAAGCAATAGGTATCTATCGTACGGAAGCCGATTTGCAGCGCACGAACTCAAAAGGCGAAGTAATCAAACAAAACGGTGTCGCTCCAAAATTGGGCGATATCATGTATGCCGACTTGGATGACGATGGCAACATTACCCCTGAAGACCGCGACATTATAGGCAATCCGTTCCCGAAATATTCTTATAGTTTCAACCTGGGTGCATCTTGGAAAAACTTCGACCTGTCTACATTCTGGCAAGGAGTAGGTGGTATCTACCGCTACAGTTGGGAGACTTCTACCGACATTCGCGGTAACCTCACCGACCGTTGGATAAACCGCTATTCGGCTGACAACATAAATGCCCCTATGCCTGCTCTGGGCAATACAATGAACGATTCATATTCCTCATTTTGGCTAGAAAAATCCAATTATCTGCGTCTGAAGAACCTGGAATTCGGCTATACCTTCCGCCAGCCCGAACTTGCCAAAGCAGGAATTACTAGTATCCGAGTTTACTTTGCCGGAACTAATCTTCTGACATTTACACCGTTGAAAAACTGGGATCCGGAAAAGTCGTCGGGCGATACAAGAAATGACGTACATCCCAATACGCGTACTTATTCATTCGGGTTAAACATTCAATTCTAATTAATTTATAAGGAGGAAACATATTATGATAAAGAATACAAAATATATATGCAAAGTTCTATTATTATCCGGAACATTATTGGCTACCGGTGCTTGTTCGGACAGTTTTTTACAGACGGATTCTCCGAATCAACCTTCACAAACCAATTATTGGCAAACTGAATCGGATGCATTGATGGCACTGACCGCTTGCTACGATGGTATGCAAAGCCCCAATTTATACAACGATAACATTGATGACTGGAAATTCGGATTCCTCGGACGCGAAACCAGCACGGACAATGGCGACCACACATGGGGCAACTGGATGTTAGGAAGTTCCATTTCTCAATGCACTTCAGCTACCACCGATGAATGTTTCTTAATGTACTGGAATGCCAACTATGAAGTAATCAAGCGATGCAATATACTGATAGAGAACGTAGAACGTGTCCCGATGGAACAAGAAAAGATAGAAGCATACAAAGCAGAAGCAATAGTATTGCGAGCTCTGATGTATTGTAATCTGACTTCCGTATTTCGTGATGTTCCCTATCTGACCCAACCTCTCACTTTGACAGAAGCCCAAGCCCCCAAAATGGAACGTAGCCAGATTATCTCTTCTCTGTTGGAAGACTTGAAAATATGGATTCCCAAAATACAAGTGATAGGAAAAGCGCAAACAGGTCGTCTTTCTCAAGAAGCAGCTTACGCAATCATGGGACGAATAGCACTCTTCAACCAACATTGGGACGAAGCGATAACTGCCTATAACCATGTGATTGGCAAGGTTCAACTTTTTGAATCGGGTGACGGCACCGACTATGCAGCCAACTTTGCAGACTTATTCAAGGAAGCCAATGAAACAGCCAGTGAAGTATTACTAAGTGTTCACTACAAAGGTCCGGGCCTGGGTGAAGGCAATTCCTTTGGAATTTGCTGGTCTGCTCCAATGAATGCCATCGAAGGTTCGATGAATTTATGCGATGATTTTTATTGCACAGATGGATTGCCTATTGACAAGTCTCCTTTATTTAAAGGTAGTCTTGACAAAGGAGTTCATACAAAAGAGAATCCCGACATGGAACGTTACGAGAACCGCGACCCTCGTATGAAGGCAACATTGATGCTTCCGGGAATGGAATGGAACGGAAAGTTGTACACGAATGATTTACCGGCCAGCTCCACATGCTGTATCCGCAAATGGTTTACTCCCGAAAATACGGCAAACGAGTATGACGGTAGCCTTGATTTCTACGTCATCCGTTATGCAGAGGTGCTATTGTCACTCTCTGAAGCTATGATTGAAAAAGGTGGTTACTCCCAGGCGGAAGTGACCAAGCACATCAACGAAGTCCGTGCCCGCGTAGGCATGCCTGCCGTGGAGGAAGCAGAAGGAGAAAATCTGAAACAAGAAGAGCTACGCGCCATTGTACGCCATGAGCGCCGTGTAGAACTTGCCTTTGAAGATTTACGTTTTGCCGACCTTTATCGCTGGAACGATTTCGAGAATGCTCAGAAACGCATGCAGGAAGACAAGGCATTCTATGGATTCGGAGTCGTTGAACGCGGCAATCTGCGTGGAGCACAGGATTTGGTATGGCCTATCCCACAAAGTGAGATTGACACAAACCCGTTGTTGGAGCAACACAGCGAATGGAAATAATACTGCCTGATTGCAGTATAGTAAGCCCCCAATAAAATGTAATTATAGAAAAACAACAGGCTATTCCCTTTTATAGAAATAGCCTGTTGTTATTTTTATGATTAAATCACCACATAGAGTTATCTTCTTGTTCAGGTCTATTTACTGCAACAAGTTAATCATCAACCTTGATAAATTTCCCCCTCTTATCAAATTTGAAAGAAAGCCCGGTAGACAATTCAATTTCGTACCCTTTGCGGTCACGTTCCACTTTTGTCACTCCCTCATTCACAAAATTATGCGCTTTCAGGTAGTTGACTGCAAATCCTGGAACAATGCTAACAGGAACATTCTGTCCTTTCTTAGCACTCACCTCTTCCCAGTTGCCCCTACTGTCAAAATCAATTTCCGTACCATCCATCAATACCACTTCATACTTAGCAGGTTCCATCATGTCCTTATCAATTTTGATATGGGCAACCTGTGGTTTTGTAAAATTACTATTGATAAAATTACGTGCCTGAAGCGGCAACTGATTCATGTCTTTAGTTATCACATCTTTTGCGAATGAAAACTGCACGGATACCAAAGCCAATACAAGTAAAGATAGAATTTTCTTCATAATCGTTATTCTTTTAGCGTTAATACTACACTTTATTCTATTCTATAAATAACGACACAGATTTAGGAAAGATTTAGGAATATCACGGGTTTGCTCTTTTTTTGTATTCTTTAACCGTCCATCCATTAATCAGAGACATAATCATCCTTCCATAATCTTCCATTCCCCAAGACAAAGCCTCCAACATCTGCCATGTCGGTGGAAGCAAAGATGATGGTATGGAATTGAACAAGAGTGGATTTGAAAACAGGTTTCAGTTCTTCCAGCACCAATTTAAAATCGCATACGGCACATTCTGCCATCAGAGTATTCAAATCCATTGTTATGATGACTACTATATTATCTTCACAGTAAAAACTTCTCTATTCACAAGTACAAAATTACAATTAATTATCCGAAAACAGGTATTACACAAGACATTATTATTTTTGTAATCATCAGATAAAGTACAGTATAAAAAAACTACACTCCCAAAGTTTAGTCTCTAACTTTTTTGGGGGTGTAGTTCACATCTCCTGACTTACAAATCCTCAATCTCAATTTCCGACAGGCCTGTGCTTTCCATTATAATGGCAGTAGGTATACCTGCCATTTTCAAACTGCGAGCAACTTCTTTTTTACCTTCTTTTATACCTTCTTTTATGCCTTCTTCCAGACCTTTCCTCATGCCCCTTCGCTCCGCACTACTGAACAAGGTTTTCTCCACACTGATTATATCCCAAAACTTCTCATAGCCAGCAAGCTGGGCATCGGTAAAAGCAGACTCTTCAAGAGCCTTCACAGCTTTTTTAAGTTCAGGATTTGCCAAAAACTCTTTGGGGACTTCGCGCGTACGTTCGTTGATCTCAGTAAGATAACGCAGCCAAAGAACCTGCATTTTCTTCTCACTATAATTTTGAGGAGTAAACTTAGGAAGTTCCACAAATACAAGATGCAGGCCTTCGATCACCTTCTCGGTATGTTCAGTATGAACCAAACGGTAATAATGATAGAACTCATCATCCAAATCCAATTCAAAGATATCGTTCACTAGATTCAGAGAATAAACGGGTTGAAGCAGTTCATAATTCTCACCCGTATCCAGCTGGCGAACGTAAGCTTTGGAAGCGTTGAACAAAACACGTTGCTTGAACTCAGAACTCCATATCATCTGCATTTCAACCAGAAAAATGCGACCCTGATTGTCGCGGCAACGGACATCTACAATACTATTCTTACGCAATGGATTGTCAGGGACAAGCTCCACGGGAAGATATTCGATTTCAGTCACCTCCTGACCGGGAGATAAAGGAAGCAAGGCATTCAAAAAACTCATCACCAAATCGGGATGCTCGCCGAAGACGCGCTTGAACGTCAAATCTGCTTTGGGGTCTAAGTATCTCATTATATTTTATATAACCGTTAGTCATTAATATTTGCCAAAGATAAAAAGAATTCAGGGAATTAACACCATTATATACGAACTTAATCTAAGAAAGATGAGTTTATGCAGCCATCTATAGTTTATACCAACGATCTTCACAGACAGTTGGTATATTTCACATATAGATACATATCAGTTTTTACACCGATACGAGAGGCAAGTTAAAAATATACCGCTGTACGATTTCTAACCTGCAAAATGTAGGGATTTCATGAGTTTATCATGAATCTAGGGACCTACATATTTCTTCATTTCAACATTTATTTTATACCAATTCACAATCTCACTCCATCCCAATGCATTACCACCACCCACTCTTTCAGTTGGTAAGTTTCGTGAAAACGATGCGGCACAGTAGCGACTACCAAATCACAATTAGATGCTAATACGACCCCTTAACTCCTTCAGCAACATATCCATCCGGATGATTAAATTAAGATATTCCATCATACACCGGATCACCCGTACATACTGATAAATACACATATCCTCTCCCCGTCTTATCGCACTCAATGTTCTAGGAGAAATAGCAAGTTCGCTGATTAAAGAAACTATTACTAAAAATGCGATCCATTCCCATTAATGCCAATACCAGATTGCTTAAAAACTCGTATGGTTTCTGTTTTTCTTTTGCCATGTCATTTTATGATTAATAATTTATACTATTTCAGTCTTTATTTATATTGTTAAATATTTTCACATTAGAAACCAATTAGCGAGCCGCTACTAAAATCGCCTGTTGCTGACACTATTCACAAAAAAGCATATTACGCGAGTTTACTGCATTTTTTAGAGCACACAAATCTTCGTTTCGAAGAGCTAACAACAGTTTATCACCTGAATACATACAAGTTAGCAAACACACATTCTCCTCCTTCTCGCCAACGTACCCTCCTTTCAAAAGGACAAAAGGTCACTATGACACTATAAAATTCCAATACCACCGACGAAGCCTATTAATTGGGAGAGTTTTTTCGGGAATAGGCCTCTTTACTCCCCCTAAATTCATACAATAATATTACCAATTTATTAATTGACCGTATTATTGAAGAAGGAAGCAAACGCAAATAAGATATCACTCACCTTTCCAAACTCGACCTTTACACTAAATAATCCTGACAATACACACAATATCATTCAAGAGTTTACCCGATCATTTCACGATAAACAAAGCGATTCAAGTCGCGTAAATATGATTTCAAGATTCGTATAGCCACACGTCATCCAGAGCCACTTAACAAAATAAGAATCAGCATTATACATTACAATCCTTATACTAAGACGAAAAAAAAATGATCATAAATGACCTTTTGTCCTTTTGGACAGTCGGAAAGACATCGGGAGATTTGAAAAAAACATCTCAATGATTGAAATCAGACATTGGGAAGTTTCGATACAAATCTCCCAATGTTTTTTCTTTTTATTTGAGTGTCTAAATACGTCACTATATGTAAAATAAGGAAATATCAACGATCTTCACAGACAGTTGATATAGTGGGAAATTCACATCGGCTTTAACCTCCGATGCCAGGGCGTAGATCAGAAATGCACCATCGTACGATTTCCAATCCACAATGTAGGAGAATCATGCTTTTTACAGCATGAAGTTAGGAACCTACATTTTTCTTCATCTCACATACTAAACACTCACGTGTTTATTACATCTCAACATTTTCAACATTTATTTTATACCATATCTTTTTCTTGGATAAATCGTTTTATCATACGTATTATCATTAGCATTATTAACTAATATTCCATTGGAGGATATTATTGTAATACTAATTTATATACATCTATTACCTGTTTTGCTATTACATCCCAATTATATAAACCCATATCGTACTTTATCCGACACAGCCCTTGTTCCATCTGCTCTTCTAGTTTTTCTTGTAGCTGTTCTACATCCCCTACTTTGAAATAACATGAATAAGGTAACCCCACTTCCATATTTGCTGGAATATTGCTTACAATGGCAGGCAATTTATAGCTCATAGCTTCCAATAATGCGATGGGCAACCCTTCATGTGAAGATGGAAGAACAAAACAACATGCATTAGCAAGTAAAGAATGCAATTTCCGACCTTTTATAAAACCGGTTAATACTACTCCACATTCCCTCGACCTTTTTTTCAAACTGCGTGAGTAATCATCCTCAAAATCTGCGTCCCCCGCCAACACTAATTTATAGTCACTTGCACATATTCCGGCAAAAGCTTCTACTAAATGATGAAGATTCTTTTCAGGAACAAACCGACACATAGCCAAAATATACTTTCCTTTCTCAATCCCCAATTCATTAAAATATTCTGGATAGTCACAAACCTCAGGCTCCGGAACTCCATTATAAATTAAATGGCAATCCCTTCTACCATATTTTCTCACTAAAAGATCGTTAATGACTTCAGATATAACAATTACTTCATTAGCAAAAATCGTTCCCATACGCTCTCCTAATTTCAGCATTGTTTTAGCAAAAAAGCCCCATTTATCCCGATCATAATCGGGACCATGGTGAGTAAACACAACCTTTATTCCCAGTAGTCTAGCTATAGGCACAAGTAAAGCCGGACCGATAGCATGAATATGAACAATGTCAGCTTTCTGAAATTTAGCTTTAAGAATAGCCTTGAAAGTATGTACGATTGCTTCAAAAGATTTCTTTTTAGGGGTTTCTATATCAATAAGCCTCACATTTTTGTATTCAGCCATGGTATTTTTCACATAACTTTTCCGGCGTATTATTGTTATATCAAAACCCATTTCAGCAATTCGGGGAAATAACTCTTGACAATGCGTTTCAACGCCGCCCAAAATATCTGGGATACCACGAGTTCCGGTTACAAAGATCTTCATAGAATTAGTACAAAGAATACGTGTTCTATAATTAAAAAACTTCCCGCAAGTCTCCTTGAGAAGGATCTTGACCTACGTTATACCAACATTTGTCCAAACAAGCTGGTTTTCCCTGCAAACTTCGTAATTTATTTTTTAAAGCCCATTTCAGCGGATACTTTATATATTTATGCATTACAGGTGAAGCCGTTCCTACCATCCAGCAGTTTTTAGGGCAACGGCGTACCATTTGGCGTACTTGTTCTGCTTGTTCCCCTTCCCATATTTCTTTGAAGTTAGGAGTCTCACGAATATTCCCCATACTTTTTTTCCAATACTTCTTTTCTAAACCATTACAGGGATAAATATCACCATAGGGCTCTACAAAAAAGTTCATTTCGCCAGCTTGACAGGGCAACATACGCCGTGAACCTTCTATATAATTGATTAGTCCCATGTTGAAAAAAGCTCGCATCCATGATTTAGGATGTTTTTCTTTAAGTTGTAGATTTATCAGTTTTTCAAAATCGCCACAAACCTCCTCCTTATTGGTTATCACATTATCATCTTTGTGAAAATAATAAGAGTTATGAAAAGCAGCTGTAGCAAATTCCAGACCCAAAGATCGGGATAGTTGATAAAGAGAAAGCATATCCTTAGAGTTTTTATTGGAAACAGTGCAACCGAAACCTATATCTTTCACACCCATATCTTTCAATGTAAGCAAAGTCCGAAGTCCTTTGTCGAAACCTCCCGCATGTCCTCTAAGCTCATCATTTTTACAACTAAGTCCTTCGATAGAAATACGGATACCAATATTAGGAAATTTCTTAGCCAAGGCTATTACCCGATCCTCATACCAACCAGAAGTCGATATAACCACGCGAGGAGATTTTGTGAAACACACTTCTACTATTTGATCCAAATCTTCACGAATGAACGGTTCGCCACCGGTTAGATTGATGAACTTTACAGAAGGTAACAGTTTGATTTCTTCGGGAGTTATTTCCTTCCTTTTATCGGTCGGATGTTCCCATATATTACACATTTTACAGCGCATCGGACAACGATAAGTTGTGATGATGCACATATCCGTAGGTTGGGGAATATTAATTGACATTGTTTATATAATTAAAGAAATAGTAATATTTTATAGTCCAAAACATTGACATATGAATGAACTTTCTATTTTTTGAATCAACTTTGATATTAAAACAGGCATGTAAAGAGCTAACAATATACTCAATACATATAAAGGCCAGTATAATAATTCGGTATCTAATTTTGCATATAGAAATCTTATTCCCATTTGAAAAAACAGACCCATTAAAAAAATCTGAAAGGTATAATCCCTGAAACTTGAAAAGAGGCGAATCCAATAATGGGATAAGAGTAAACATAAAGCAACAGAGAAAGCTATCCCTGTAAAGTTTAAGAAAATGCCAGGAAGTACAAGTATATTAAAAAGGATAAAAAACATAAGAGAAACTACAAAAAAGCATTTTGTATCGGCATATTTATAGGCATCAAACTTTAAAAAGAGTAGCCCCGAATAAAAATAGACCAAATAATAAGCTACTTGCGAAAAACAAAGAATCTCTATATCTTTAGGAAAAAACAGATTCAATAATAATGCAGTTATCCACACACTTACTATACATTTATTCCACTGCAATGACCATTTAAAAACAGGATAAAAAAGAAATATTATAAAAAGAGTTATTATAAACCACATTTCCCCTAAAGGGTTCGAAGCTGGATAAAGAACACTATTGATTATCTGTTTGAAAGACAGTTCGACTGGTCTTTTCATCAACGGATTAAATATATACTTCAGAGCAAAAGTAGCTAATGTGAAAAAGATGAAAGGAGCCAATAATCTCTTTGCCTTATCCCTGATATTTTTTACCTTTCCTGATTTTTGTATAATAAAATAAACCTCCTGATATAAACATAAATAAAGGCATATGAAAGCCGTAGATAATCCGTTCAACTTCCGCACTAATAGGAGTTGCCGGATTCTCGAATATATTGGTTAGGGTGACATGTCCTATGACTACTAAGAGCATACTCCAGCCCTGCAAAATTGATATCCAATATATTTTAGCTTCTTTTCCTACATTCATTGCTGATACAGTTTTAATAATTCATAGTAATGTTTCTCGGATGAATAACGTATCTGAGAACCTTTTGCAAGTTGTTTATAATCTACATTTAATATAAACATCTTTTCGATTTTATTCTTCAGATCCATAATATTGCGACTTTCAAAGCACATTCCATTTACCCCTTCTTTTATCAATTCAGGGATACCACCAATATTAGCTCCTAAAACTGGAGTACCCAGACATTGAGCTTCAATCACACTTAGAGGATTATTTTCATACCACTCTGATGGAACTACACTAAAACGTGCTTTACCCACTATTTCCTTTAGTTCAGACCATTCTTTATAACCTGTAAATTCAATATTTGTCCCTTTTGCTTTTTCTTTTAAAATATCTGCCAGTGGACCACCACCTATAATTTTCAAATGATAAGAAAGAGTCCGGGCAGCCTCTATCAATGTTTCGATTCCTTTCTCAAAAGATAACCTTCCTATGAAGCAATAGTAGTCCTCTTTATCATAAGAGCCTTTCATAGTCCTTTCAATATCAATAAAATTACAAAGAGTATACATCTTTTTTCTATCGAATCCACCTTGAGCCATTTTATTGTACATAAACTGGCTTGGACAAATAAATGTATCCGTGTAACTTTCCAACTTTTCACGACTCCATTTCATCGCCTCTTTATATGCAAGCATACTTGCCAATTTAGAGTTTTTCATACATTTATATTCCAAAACTTTATGTTTATTAGCAAAACACTCCTCACATATTTTATTCCCATTCCGAAGGCAATCATACCTTGGACAAAGCAGTTTGTAATCATGCAATGTCCAAATAACTTTAATTCCTCGTTCATGAGCCAAACGAGCTATTACTGGTGATAATTGTGTATGAATATTATTCAGGTGTACCACATCCGGCTTGAAATCATTGAGTAAAGAATTAAATTTCCTCTTCACTTCACCTAAACCAAACATACGCATAAAGGTTTCGAGCATACCTACTCCGGGAGTAAACTTTATTTCATTAGGAAAATACCGTTTCCACTCAGTCTCAATATTCTCTGGATAATCCATAGCAAACACTGCCACATCGTGCCCATGGGTCTTAAGCAATTGTGCTAGATTAAGCATATATATGCAGTCCCCACCACGACGATAGTAAAACTTATTCGCTAACAAAATTTTCATAATAACTAATAAAGCAAAAGTTACCAATTAATACATTTTCATCTTAAAGTAATAAACATAGTTGAAGAGTTATTTTTGTCCAAATATTTCCAAGAAGAGCTTAGCAGAATATGTATTTGTAAGATATTCTCTATACTTTATACAATTTCCTACATATTCTTCGTTTTTGTCCACAAGCAACTTCATATCCATTTCATTCCAATTATTCTTAGCGATACCTAAATCATAGTTTATAATGTAATCTGAAGAAGCAGGTGTCAAATTGGTTAGGATGGGAGTACCAGATATAATAGCCTCAGGAATTGAAACCATATTTAAGTCTTTTCGAGTATTCACCAAAAAAGCCAATGACTCTCGGATATATTCATTCAACTTACTTTGCGACAAGAAACCAACAAACTCAATACAATCTTGCAATCCCAAATCATCAACAAGATGTTTTAAATTTGTTTCTTCTTCTCCTCGCCCAGCAATCAACAACTTGATATCCTCATAATTTCTCATTTGATGAAACTTTGCAAAAATATGAATAATACTATCCACATTTTTACGCAGGATTAGTTGTGAAGAACTGATAACTTGACGCTTCTTTTTCGTAAATAACACAAATTTATCAATATCAATGCCATGATCCACAATGATATCCGAAACATGAGGCATATAATGACTTACAAAGTTATATGCCATCCGAGAACGAGGTATTACAGCCATGATCTTCCGCATAAAGAATCGAGCAATAATGTTATACCATATCTTTGATGGGATCTGATACAACTTATGTTGATGTGTAGTGAGCTCTTGCCAAATCAATGTCTTCTTTGGGCACGTCATTGCTGCATAAAGTGACTGAAACTGGAATACCTCACTAGAAATAATCATATCAAATTCTTTATGACATTCTTTGAGATATCGTTTCATCGTTTTACTATATGGTAATACGGATGGTTTACACAATTTTGTATAATCAGATGAAAAGAACCTCACATCAAAATCATAAGTTTCTTCTCTTATAGGGCGGTATTCGTTTGCAGCTGCTAAAGTAACTTGATGCCCCAACTTTACAAATCCCATACATAATCCATATATCATTGTATCTTTTATTGTTTTCACTTGGGGAATATCCGTCTCTGCAGTAAAAAGAATACTGTTTAAAATAAGAATTTTCATTATTATTAAATCAAAAGATTCATTTTCATAATTATATCAATACTCAAAAGATCAATCAAGATTTATTATATAAATGTTTATATCCTGTTATTAATGTATCAGTTGAATATAATTTCTCATAATAACCATTATCTTCTATATGACTTGTTTCATTCAATTTCACTCTGATTTTCTCACTCAAATCATATATATTTCCAGACTGGAAAACAGATGTTTGCAAACTTATATTGTCTATAAAAAAAGGAATATCCGATACTAACAATTTTTTTTTAAAATAATACGCTAATGATAAAACTCCTGACATAGTAGCCGAACGATAAGGATAGACTACTATCGCTGCATTTTCATATAAATACTTCAATTCATTATCTTCTATAAATCTATTTATTCTAATTTCGCCTTTTTGAATATTTGTATCAAAATATTGAATACCTTTTCCAGCCACAACCAAAAAAGAACTTTTATTTCTCAGAAGTCTATATGCACTCAATAGTAAATCTACTCCTTTATATTTATCCACAGAACCAAAAAAAAGAATATAATTTGTAATTCCATTCAGTTCTCTTACCACTCTCTCTCCACTCACTATTTGTGATGTAACAAGCGTTGGAAAACAAGTCATATTTACTTTCTTACTAGGATATCTATTTTTAAGAGCTATATATTGTGTTCGAGAAGAAGTCGTTAGATTAGGAATTATCCTCATATTTATTTTTGTACTCCAATTTATATAACAACTTATCAAACGTTCAGTTAAACTTTTACGTTCTCCCTCATGAGGCCACAAATCATGAACTGTATAATACACACTATTATTTCCTCTCAATTTTAAATAGATAAATAAAGTCAATGTAAAATCTATTGTTAAAAAATGAATACAATCAATATGATTATCCCTTATCGTTTTATTTATATTAGAGATTAATTTAGACGGCCAAATTTTAAAAAGAAGTTTTTCTAAAATACAATTAGCTGACGCTTCTATACATATAGTTTTCTTCTTTGCTTTTTCACAGAGTAAAGATTCATATTTAAATTTTCCTCTTGATACAACAACAGCATAAACCTCAAACTCACTACTCTCCGATAATCTATTTATAATAGATGATGCGAAAGAAAGCATGCCTGGCGCATACTCTGAAGCTATTAATAGTACTTTCTTCATTTTGGCCTACAACGTTTTAATTCTCGAATAATACAACATCATAAACAACAGAAATAATAGTAAAATTTCACATGATCCAATAGTAGATGCAATACCTCCCATGAGGATAATAAATAGAGCGATGATACGGCTATAATAGTTTCTTTTACTATCTATAATTATTCCATATATATAATGAACGAACAATAACCATAAGATGTAAAATATAAAATAACTATATCCAAAATTTATATATAAATCATTACTCAAAGTGGTATAAATTCCTCCTCCATCAAAATCATATCCCACCAATTCCTTTAGTTTATAATCAAAAGCAAGAGGCTTATTTGGCCATAAAAAGCGAGGTATTATTTTCACTAATCCCACATAATATTCCTCACCCCAAAAAATACTTTCTGTTCCAACGGAATTCATTATAGGAATCGAATTAGCTTGATAAAGCACAATAGGATACGAGAAAAACACAGCGATATGAGATGCTATAAGAGTAAGATCGCCCCCTCTAATCCCCTGTAATGTTCCAGCAGCCAATGGAATTGCCAAATAGTATGCAATGTATTCATACCACTTAAATCCTCTTTTCTTAAAATGAAAAAACAAAAGATATAATGTTACACCTACTTAATACTTCGGTAAATTTTTACCGAAAAATTAAAAGTTAAACAATAGAACCGGC
>CAPAOL010000047.1 GCA_948579315.1 uncultured Phocaeicola sp. | reverse complement strand
ATGTATCTGTCTTAACATGCAACTAATCGCTATTTTATCCCGAATTGGGGTAAATGGTTAGTAACCGGCAATTATTCACTGCCTATTACTAACCATTTAATTTTTAGAACAACTCTGTAGATCCGGTTCCTACAGGGAAAATGAAAATATTATTTCACTTCCCAAATATCATTTGTCATCAGTAATTCCTGGAAATTATGATATTTTTTCTTTGCGGCCACTTCTTCAATCTGTGCATTAACGGCGTCATCATAAGTAGGCGCTTCCACATCACGGATCACCCCTAATGCAACCGGAAAATCCGGTCCTTCCATCAATGCCAGTTTCAACTGCAAAGTATTATCCATACAATGAGCATCGTGCACTAAAATGTCTTTTTCCGTCACACCATTCTCGCCAATCTTTACCACTTTCAGCCCGAAACCTTCCTGCATCAGCCCGTATTCTTTATCTACCCCAAACAACATCGGTTTACCGTGTTCCAAATAAATGGCATTCTTTGAACGACCTTCTTTCGTATATACTGATTCGTGTGTTCCATCATTAAAAATGACGCAGTTCTGAAGAATTTCACATACAGCCGCACCTTTATGATTGGCAGCAGCTTTCAGAATCTCCACTGTACCAGGACCATCCGTAGCTACCGCACGGGCAAAGAAACGCCCACGCGCACCAAAACATAATTCAGCCGGATGAAACGGATCTTCCACAGTGCCGTAAGGAGATGATTTGCTAACAAATCCACGGGGAGAGGTCGGAGAATACTGTCCTTTGGTCAAACCATATATACGGTTGTTCAACAAAATCATATTCAAGTCGATATTACGACGAACGGCGTGTATAAAATGATTTCCACCAATAGCCAGCCCATCACCATCCCCTGAAATCTGCCAGACAGTAATCTTCGGATTAGCCACCTTGCAGCCTGTAGAAATAGCAGCCGCACGACCGTGCACAGTCTGCATGGCATATGTATTCATGTAATAAGGCAGACGGCTGGAACATCCGATACCCGAAATAACGGCAGTATCATGAGGAGCCACTCCCAATTCAGCCATCGCTTTGTGCAGCGAAGCCAAGAAAAAATGGTCACCGCAACCCGGACACCAGCGAGGTTGTCCCTTTTTGAAATCTTTTGCTGTATATTCGTTCATAGTCTTTACTTTCTTTACGGTTATTATTTATTTAAAATCTCAGTGAAAGCATCAACTAACTCGCTGACTACGAACGGCTGGCCTTTTACCTCATTAAACTGATAAGGAACAAATCCGTCCACTTTCATACGGAGATATCCGGCAAACTGACCAAGATTCTGCTCAGCCACGACTACCTTCTTATATTTCTTCAGCACTTCTGCCGTATTGTGAGGCAGCGGGTTCAAATGAACAAAATGTGCCAAAGCAACCTTCTTGCCCGCATGGTTCATTTCCTCCATTGCTGAATATAAATGACCGTAAGTTCCACCGAAACCTACTATCAGCAAATCTGCATCCTCTACGCAGCCTTGCACCTTAACATCAGGCACTGGAATTTTAGCAACCTTCTCGGCACGCAAACGGCACATCAAATTATGGTTTTCAGGCTCGGTAGAAATAGCACCTGTATCACTGTCTTTTTCCAAGCCTCCCAAAATATGCATATAACCTTCCTGTCCCGGCAATGCCCAATAACGGACACCTGTTTCGGCGTTACGCTTGTAAGGAGTATAATTATCCTTCATTTCCGGAGTAACATAGGGTGGGTTAATAGCCGGATAGTTCGCCAGATCAGGCAACTTCCATGCACCGGAACCATTTGCTACAAAACCATCAGTCAGCAACACCACCGGGGTCATGTGTTCCAAGGCAATCTTACAAGCATCATAAGCAGCATCAAAACAATGAGTTGGAGAAGCTGCGGCAATGACCGGCATAGGAGATTCACCGTTACGGCCAAACAAAGCCTGCAATAAATCTGTTTGCTCAGACTTAGTAGGCAAACCAGTAGAAGGACCGCCGCGCTGTACATTAATAACCACCAATGGTAATTCTGTAATAACAGCCAGATTCATAGCCTCTGATTTCAGACAAACACCCGGTCCCGAAGTAGAAGTAGCTGCCAACGCACCTGCAAACGAGGCACCGATAGCCGTAGCGCAACCTGAAATTTCATCTTCACATTGAACCGTAGTCACTCCCAATGATTTATGTTTAGAAAGTTCATGCAAGATATCTGTTGCCGGAGTAATGGGATAAGATCCCAGGAACAAACGCAGACCTGCTTTCTCGGCAGCAGCAATTAAGCCATAAGCCGTAGCCTTGTTTCCGCTGATATCCATGTACTTTCCAGGTACTTTAGACTTAGTTTCCACCTTATAAGTATGATCCACAGACGCATGCGTATTGTGCCCATAATCATATCCGGCGTGTATCACTTTAATATTCGCTTCAGCTATTTGCGGCTTCTTTGCAAATTTCTCGCGCAAGAAATTTTCAGCAACCGCCAGGTCACGATTAAACAACCAGCAGACCAATCCCAAAGCAAACATATTACGACATTTCAACATTGACTTGTTGTCCATGCCTGTATCTGCCAGACAATCTTTCACCATCTGCGAAATAGGAGCAGCAATTACATCCTGCTTAATACCCATTTCTTCAATCGGATTGTCTGTTTTGAAAGCCGCCTTGTCCAGATCTGATTTCTGAAAACAATCTGTATCAATAATGATACAAGCTGTGGACTTCGCAAATTTGTATTGTGTTTTCAATGCAGCGGCATTCATTGCGACCAGCACGTCGCATTTGTCACCAGGGGTAAAAACTTTACCCGCACCGATATGCACCTGGAAACCTGACACACCGGTCAACGAACCTTGCGGGGCACGTATATCCGCTGGGTAATCGGGGAATGTACTGATATCATTTCCCACTGTAGCCGAAATATTAGAAAAGATATTTCCGGCCAGCTGCATACCATCGCCTGAGTCGCCTGAGAAACGGACCACCACTTGGTCCAACTCCTTGACTATCATTTCATCTGCCATAACTTATTATTTAGGGTTACAAAATTTCACTGTTTGCAAAGTTCGGAAAGTTCTGTCAAAGGACAAAATATTCCGCTATCAAACTACGTTTGAATATCAAAATGTACAAAATTAAAGGTTTATTTGTTTCCAAGCTAAGAAAAAGCAGAGATAATTACCTGTTTAAAAGCATAAATCCCTATCATTATGACAGCATCAAAAACGATTCATTTTTACAATTTATTATTTTTATCCATGTTTTATGAACAACATGAAAGTTTATAGCAGAATAACAACATTATTAGATTATAAAAAACAGACAAAAAACAACAAAACAACAAAGAAAGGATTATTTTCTTCCCACTTAAGACATTTTTCAATCTTTCATATTGCCATTTTAACAAAAAGAAGTACCTTTGTACCCATAAAGGGGCCTTGTAGTTCAACGGATAGAATAGAAGTTTCCTAAACTTTAGATAGGGGTTCGATTCCCCTCGGGGCTACAAAGAGCAGTAAACAATTGTTATACAACCGTTTACTGCTCTTTTTTTACTGGATAGCTTTCAAATCTGCTTATTTAATCACCCCAAGTTCTTTGCCCACTTTAATAAATGCAGCAATTGCCTTATCCAAATGTGCCTTTTCATGCCCGGCAGACAACTGGACACGGATACGTGCCTGTCCTTTCGGAACAACCGGATAATAGAAACCGGTTACATATATGCCCTCTTTCTGCATCTTGGCGGCAAAATCCTGAGACAGTTTCGCATCATAAAGCATCACAGCACAAATCGCGCTCTGAGTTGGTTTGATGTCAAAACCGGCAGCCAGCATCCTGTCACGGAAATAATTCACATTATCCATCAGCTTAGTATGCAAAGCATCACTTTCTTTCAATATCTTAAACATTTCCAGACTAGCACCGATAATGGCAGGAGCTACAGAATTAGAGAATAAATAAGGACGGGAACGCTGGCGCAACATATCAATAATTTCTTTCTTACCGGTGGTAAATCCTCCCATTGCCCCACCAAATGCTTTACCTAATGTACCAGTAAAGATATCCACACGCCCGTATGCATTAAACTGTTCTGCCACGCCATGCCCTGTAGGACCTACTACACCGGCCGAATGAGATTCATCCACCATAACCAACGCGTCATACTTTTCCGCCAGTTCACAAATCTTATCCAATGGAGCCACATTACCATCCATCGAGAATACACCATCTGTAGCAATAATACGATGACGCTGTGCCTGCGCTTCCTGCAAGCAACGTTCCAAGTCAGCCATATCAGCATTGGCATAACGATAGCGTTTTGCCTTACACAAGCGTACACCATCTATAATAGATGCATGATTCAACGCATCTGAAATAATAGCGTCTTCTTCTGTAAACAGCGGTTCGAACAAACCACCGTTAGCATCAAAACAAGCTGCATAAAGTATAGTATCTTCTGTTTTAAAATAATCAGAAATGGCAGCTTCCAGCTGTTTGTGCAAATCCTGAGTTCCACAGATAAAGCGTACGGAAGACATACCGAAGCCATGTGTGTCCATCGCCTCTTTGGCAGCATTGATCAAGCGTTGATTATCTGACAAACCTAAATAATTGTTGGCACAAAAGTTCAACACATCTTCTCCGTCATTCACCTTGATGTCCGCACGCTGAGGTGTGGTAATTATACGTTCATTTTTATACAATCCGGCTGCCTTAATATCAGCCAGTTCCTTCGCAAGGAACTCCTTCATTTTACCATACATAGCTTTGTTTTTTTATTAAGTATATAGTTTAAGTTTAAAAATCAGTCTGACTTGACAAAGTTCTTATTTTTTTTTGATATCCGATTAAATTATAGAGAAAATTTTGATAAAATATGCAGTTTTCTATCTATCTTTGCTTTCAAAAGAAAACTTAAAGCAAATAGCGAACTATGAAAAATGTATTAATTATCGGCTCCACCGGTCAGATCGGTTCGGAACTAACCATGAAATTGAGAAGTATTTACAATGGTAATATCGTAGCCGGATATATTCCCGGTGCTGAGCCTAAAGGGGAATTAAAAGAATCAGGCCCTTCTGCCATCGTAGATATCACCAACGAACAACAAATTGCCGAAACTGTATCAAAGTACAACATCGACACCATTTACAACCTGGCAGCCTTACTATCGGCTGTAGCAGAAGCCAAACCTCAACTAGCATGGAAAATAGGCATGGGAGGCCTGTTCAACGTATTGGAAGTAGCACGCGAAATGGGTTGCGCCGTATTTACCCCAAGTTCTATCGGTGTCTTCGGCAACAACACCCCTAAAGACAAGACCCCGCAAGACACTATCCGTAATCCGCGTACCATGTATGGAGTTACAAAAGTATCAGGAGAATTACTGAGCGATTATTACCATATCCGTTTTGGCGTAGATACCCGCTCCGTTCGTTTCCCCGGATTAATTTCGTATGTCACACCTCCGGGTGGCGGGACTACCGATTATGCTGTAGACATCTATTATTCGGCTGTAAAAGGTGAAAAATTTGAATGTCCTATTGCAGCCGGTACATTCATGGATATGATGTATATGCCTGACGGTTTACGTGCAGCCATTGAAATCATGGAAGCGAATCCCGACAAACTAATTCATCGCAATTCGTTCAACATTGCTTCAATGAGTTTTGATCCGGAAATTATTTATAACAATATAAAGAAGTATATGCCCGACTTCCATATGGAGTACAAAGTAGATCCACTACGTCAAGCTATCGCCGAATCATGGCCGAACTCACTGGACGACACTTGTGCCCGTGAGGAATGGGGATGGAAACCGGAATATGATCTAGACAGCATGACACAGGATATGCTTGCCAAACTAAAAATACGATTCAATAAATAAACCACTAATATTGAATAAATAAAATAGCCTTCTCTATTCTATATGGAAAAGATAGAGAAGGCTATTTTTATACATTTCTTGCACTTATATAAAATTTTGATCGTATCTTCGTGCAAATTAACATACTGATTAAAAACATACTATGAATACAAGAGCTATTACCCAGAACAAGAAAGTCGTTACATTCGGAGAAGTAATGCTAAGGCTGACCGCCCCCAATTTCCAGCGCTTTTCCCAAACAAACGAGTTTATTGCTACTTATGGAGGAAGTGAAGCGAATGTAGCCATATCACTGGTCAACTTCGGCATCCCCACAGAATTCGTTACCAGACTTCCCGAGAATGCAATGGCACAAGCCTGCGTAAACTCACTCCAAGCTTACGGATTAGGTACAGACGGCATTATTTATGGTGGGAAACGCATGGGATTATACTTTCTGGAAAGCGGTGCAGCATTTCGTAACTCCAATGTAGTATATGACCGTGAAGGCTCTTCCTTTGCCACTTTACGTCCCGGCATGATAGACTGGGAAAAGATTCTTTCCGATGCAGGCTGGTTCCACTGGTCGGGTATAGCAGCGTCCCTGTCACAGGAAGGAGCAGATGCCTGCCTGGAAGCACTGCAAACAGCAGACCGCCTGGGATTAACAATCTCATGCGACTTAAATTTCCGCAAAAAATTATGGAATTACGGTAAATCCGCATCAGAGGTAATGCTCCCCCTTGTTCAATATAGTGATGTCATTTTTGGTGCAGAACCCGAATACAAAGAAATTTTCGGCATTCCCCCGGTAGGTTTTAAAGCTGTAGACACCTCATATCCATTAGATTTGTCCGGTTTCAAAGTATTCGGTCAAAAAGTATCAGAACAAGCTCCCCGATGCCAGAAAATGTTTCTGGAGTTGCGTAATACCATCACTTCCAATCACAATCTGCTGGCAGCCATACTTTATTCTAAAGGAACATTAAGGCATACCGGCATTTACGATATTGTCCATGAAGTAGACCGTGTGGGTGCAGGAGATGCATTTGTAGGCGGCATGATTTATGGTTTGCTGACCTACCCCGACAATGACCAAAAAACATTGGAATTCGCCCTTGCCGCATCTGCATTGAAAAATACCATATATGGAGATTTCAATCAAGTAACAGTAGAAGAAGTGGAAGAGTTAATGCAAGGAAACACTTCAGGAAGAGTAGTCAGATAACTATTTTCACGATTATAGCCAAACAGAATTGATCTGCAAGATACAGCGTAAAAAAGCAAGTTAACTTCATGGGACAAGCAAGTTAAGTTGAAATGCCAAGCAAGCTAAGTTACTTACCCAATGTACTTAAGTTAATTTTTGAAGCCACAGAAGATTCATCTACCCTTTTTCCACAAACCAATTCCAATCGACCATTATAAAAAGAGGAGGATGCTCATGAATGAGCATCCTCCTCTTTTTATTTATTTCTTAAAAGAAACCTTCTTATGCCTTTGTTTCTTCCGGCATCTTGTTACCCATAGTCAGGTAAGCGATAGGAGCAGCAATGAAGATAGAAGACAATGTACCGATCACAACGCCCAAAATCATTGCAAAGGCGAAGCTGCGGATACTGTCACCACCCAGCACGAAGATACACAACAATACGATCAATGTACTTAATGAAGTATTGATGGTACGAGCCAAAGTAGTATTCAATGAATCATTAAACAACTGCATACGGTTACGTTTCGGATACAGACCGAAGAACTCACGGATACGGTCAAAGATAACCACCTTGTCATTGATAGAATAACCGATAGCGGTCAAAATAGCGCCAATAAAAGTCTGGTCAATTTCCAATGAGAACGGAACCCATCCATAACATAACGAGTATGCACCGATGATCAAAATAGTATCGACAGCCAATGCAACAGTCGCACCCACACTATAAGCTACATTGCGGAAACGCAGCAAGATATACAAACCGATAGCCACCAATGCAAACAATACAGACCAGACAGCCGAAGTCTTGATATCATCAGCGATACTAGGACCTACTTTCTGAGAACTGATGATAGAACCACCGACACGATTATCACGGTCAATAAAGATTTCCAATGTAGTACCTTCGCCCAGCAAGTTACCATCTTTCAAAGACTGATACAAGAACTCTTCAATTTCAGAGTCGATAGTAGGAGAATCTTCATTAATACGGTAATTGGTTGTAATACGGATTGTCTTCTTGTCTGTACCCAAAGCAATAGCCTGTACATTATCTTCTGTGATTTTCTTCTTCAACAGGTCACGCACTGTTTCAGGTTCAACCTGCTGTTCAAACTGAACTACGAAGTTACGTCCACCGGTAAAGTCAATACTCTGCGCCAAACCACGGATAAAGAATGAAATGATACAGATAACGATAATCGCTCCGAATACCGTGAATGAACGTTTCATCATTCCCATAAAGTTGTAATTCACGTTCTGCATCAGATTCTTGGAGATCCCTGTAGTGAATGTCAAGTTCAACCACTTGTCTTTATTCATGAAGTGCTCATAAACAATACGGGTCAAGAATACTGCTGTAAAGAATGAGCAGAGGATACCGATAATCAACGTAGTGGCAAAACCACGAATCGGACCCGTACCGAAATAGAACAGAATGATACCAGTGATAATTGATGTCAAGTTTGAGTCAAAAATAGCAGAGAATGCGTTAGAATAACCGTCTGCTAAAGCAGCCTTAACAGTTTTACCGGCTCTCAATTCTTCTTTTGTACGTTCATAAATCAACACGTTAGCATCTACAGCCATACCCAATGACAACACCATACCGGCAATACCAGACATGGTCAGTGCAGCTTGGAACGAGGTAAGGATTCCTAATGTGAAGAAGAAGTTAACAACCAATGCGCAGTTGGCAACCATACCCGGAATCAATCCGTACATAGCGCACATATAGATCATCAACAGAATCAACGCAACAACAAATGAAATAATACCTTGATTGATAGATTCCTGACCCAATGACGGACCAACAATATCCTCCTGAACGATACGTGCAGGAGCAGGCATCTTACCAGACTTCAATACGTTAGCCAAGTCTTTTGTCACCTCCGGGGTAAAGTTACCGGTAATCTGAGAGTGTCCCCCCGTAATTTCACCGTTTACATTCGGAGCGCTGTATACGTAACCATCCAGTACGATAGCGATAGCCTTGCCTACATTGTTCTTTGTCAGAACAGCCCAGCGGCGTGCGCCGTCAGTGTTCATAGACATACTGACACAAGGCTTGTTGAACTGGTCATATTCATCTTTAGCATCAGTGATCACATCACCTTCCAACGGAGCACGTCCGTTACGTTCAGTAGACTTGATAGCATACAATTCAAAAATACGTCCCTGCTTGTCAAAGTCAGCAGCCTTTACACCCCATTTCAAACGAAGATCTTTCGGCAACATTTCTTTCACTTCTTTCATAGCAAGGTACTGGTTTACCTGAGCAGTATCTTTATAATCGGCATAACCTACCACCGACCCGTAACCATTCGGATTTAATTGAAGAACAGAAGCCAACGGATGTTCTTTCTTCATCTGCTCCATTGCGGCAGAATTACTTGCCGTTTCGCCTTTCAATGCGGCTGCAAGACTGTCGGCAGCAGAAATTGCAGAAGCCTGTGCGACAGCAACAGTATCAGTAGCTACAGAATCAGCAGAAGCAGCACCACTTTCAACGGCAAGAATATCACGCAGTCTGTTATCTACAGAAGAAAGATAAGGAACTATTTCTTTTGCGTCGAAAGTTTCCCAGAATTCCAAGTTAGCAGATCCCTGCAACAGTTTTCTGACACGTTCCGGTTCTTTGATACCCGGCAGTTCCACCATGATACGGCCCATCTTTCCTTCCAACGCCTGAATGTTAGGCTGTGCCACACCAAAACGGTCAATACGTGTACGTAATACATTATAAGAGTTGTCGATAGCAGCCTTTACCTCTTCGCGCAATACTTTTTCAACTTCACTGTCGGAACTGCGGGTGGTTACTTTGTCTTTCAACTGCTGAGTAGCAAATAATTCAGCCAATTTGCCATTGGGAGCTTGTTTCTTATACTCTTTTACAAAAAGAGTGATAAAGTCATCCTGACTAGTGATAGATTGTTTTGATGCTTCTGCAACCGCTTTGTTAAAAGCTTCATCAGTCTTGTTGTCAGCCAAAGCCTTCACTACATCCGGTACAGAAACTTCAAGAATAACGTTCATACCACCTTTCAGGTCCAGACCCAGACCAATCTCCATCTCGCGACACTGTTTCAGCGTATAACTACCCAAATAAACTTTTTCATTCTGCATAGAATCAAGGTAATGTGCTTCACCTTTCGGGTCTTGTGCCGCTTTGTCCATGTGATAGCGGGTCACAAAAGAGAAAGAAAGATAAAACACACATACAAGGGTGAGTAATACCGCAAAAACCTTTACAAATCCTTTGTTTTGCATGTTACTTTGAAATTTATTATTTTTACTTTTTGATTAATTCTTAGTTTATACAAGGTTGCAAATATAGTTTTTTTTTCACATTCCCACGGTATCAAACACAAATATTTAGATTCCAAAAGAGAAAAAAGGCTGCAAAAGCATTTTTTGCAGCCTAAATTATTCTATCTCACAGTCTATTTTATTTCAAACCCCTGTTTTTAAGCAAGGGTTCCAAGCTGGGATCAGCCCCACGAAAACCTCTGTAAAGGGTCATAGGATCTTCCGTTCCACCTTTCTCTAGAATATTTTTACGAAAAGAGTCTGCGGTATTTTTATCGAACACTCCATGTTCTTTAAACGCTTCAAAAGCATCCGTGTCAAGAACTTCTGCCCATAGATAGCTGTAATACCCAGCAGCATATCCACCTATAATATGACTAAAATAAGTGGCGCGATACCGAGGAGCTATTTCAGGAATCAGCCCCAGCTTGTCCATCGTTTCTTTTTCAAAAGCAACGACATTCAGGTTGTCTGTATCAGTCAGGTTATGCAGTTCCATATCAAGCAAAGCGGCTGCCAATAATTCCGTGGTCATAAAACCTTGATTAAAAGTACCCTGATTTTGGATTTTCGTAATCAGCTCATCCGGAATCACTTCTCTTGTTTCGTAATGCTTGGCATAGAGTTTCAGCACTTCAGGTTCTACAGCCCAGTGTTCCATAATCTGTGAAGGAAGTTCTACAAAATCCTGCGCCACACTGGTACCGGACACTCCTTTGTAGTTACACTTGGTCAGCATACCGTGCAATGCATGTCCAAACTCATGAAACATGGTTTCCACCTCATCCAAAGTCAGTAAAGAAGGCATATTTCCTGCAGGTTTAGTAAAACTTGCCACATTATAAATTAAAGGACGTACTTCACCGGCCTGTTCACGAAAATTACTCATCCATGCGCCACCACGCTTACCTGCGCGTGGAAAGTAATCCGCATAGAACAATCCCAAAAATGAGCCATCGGCATCCTTTACTTCATACACTTTCACATCCGGCTCATATACGGGCACATCATTCAGTTCGGTCAATGTAATGCCATACAGTTTGTTGGCCACGGTATACAATCCGCTACGCACATCTTCCAAACTGAAATAGGGCTTGATTTCATCTTCATTCAAATCATACTTTTCCTGACGCAATTTTTCGGCATAATACCACCAGTCCCATGCAGCCAGCTTCTCTCCCTTACCTTCCTTATCCATTATTTTCTGCAACTCGGCGGCCTCTTTCTTTGCATTTTCCAGTGAGTATCCCCACAGGTTGTTCAAGAAATCCATGACTGTCTGCGAATTCTTAGCCATGTTCTCATCCAGTACAAAATTGGAATAACAATCGAATCCTAATAATTTTGCCTGTTCCAAACGCAATGCCATGATCTTTCCCAATATCTCTTTATTGTCATTCGCATCATCATGATTCCCCCGGTTGATATAAGCTTCATAAATATTTTTTCTTAGCTCACGGTTTTCAGCATATTGCAAAAAAGGCAAGCGACTGGAGTTTTGCAAAGTGAATAGCCATTTCCCTTCTTTTCCAGCAGCTTTCGCTTCCTCTGCGGCCCCTGCTTTCACCCATTCGGGTAACCCGGCCAAATCAGCCTCATTCTCGATAACCAACTGATAAGCGTTATTCTCATTTAAGATATGATTGTCGAAAGCAATCCCCAAAGTCGACAATTCTTTATTGATCTCCCTCAAACGGGATTGTTTTCCGGCATCCAGTCCGGCACCCGAACGGACAAAAGCTTTATAATACTTGTCCAACAGCCGGTGTTGCTCAGTCGTAAGAGTTATCTTACCTTCCCGTTCCTGTTGATGCACATCAGCCACCCGTTTATACAAATCCTGATTCAAATAAATATTATCACTATGTTCTGAAAGTACAGGAGCCATCTTTTCATTCAAGGCCGTCAACGAATCATTTGTATCCGCTTCGGTCAATGCAAAAAACACCCCACTTACTCTCGCCAAAATCCCGCCACTTTTATCCAGCGCCACAATGGTATTTTCAAAAGTAGGTTCCTCGGGATTATCAACTATTGCCTTAATTTCCGCATTCTGCTCCTCTATTCCTTTCAAGAAAGCAGGTTCATAATGCTCCAGTCTGATCTTAGTAAAATCGGGAGCACCGTACTCGGTCTGGAATTCCGTAAAGAACGGATTCATTTCTGTTTTCTGTTCACATGCACACATTACGCAACACGTCGCTAACGTAAATAATAGTCTTTTCATAATCTGTCAATTAAAGGTATGTAAAATCACTTCTCCGCCACATAACACCAAATGGGGTAATGATCCGAACTCTTTATCGTATTATCCACCGTACAACGGTAAGATTTTAAATTCTTGCTCAATAAAATATTGTCTATTCTGAAATAAAAATGATTTTGATTATAAGATATGCCAAAGCCGTTTCCCGACTCCACAAAAGCATCATTCAGACCTTCCCCTACCACCCTGTGAGTGTATGATATAGGAGAATCATTGAAGTCACCGCATACAATTATGCCTCCCCCTTTGTAACCGGCCACCAAACGAGCTATGGAATCAGCCTGAACGGTACGTATAGCCGATGCTTCCGCCAGTTTTCCGATCAGCAAACGAGACCCTTGCGATACCTTTTGCTTATCAGGATCCTTCATCATTTCGCGATAGACTTCTTTATCCTTCTCAGTCAGCTTATTGGATTCCAGATGATTATTAACAACCAGCAAGGTATCACCATTCACTTTGATTTTATAAGCGATGGAACCATTGTTAAGGCTGGCATATTTCACCGGATGTGCCGACAAAATAGGAAAACGGGAATAACAACCCAAACCGTTGGCCCCCGATATCTTATGATAATTTTTATAAGGATAATCTCTTAAAGCATAATCCACCTCTTTCTTGGTTAACCGTCCGCCTACAATATATTCCTGCAGGCAGATTATATCCGCATTGCTGTTTCTTAAATATTCCAGCACAGGGTTCGGATTATCCTTGGTGTTCGCACGGTTCTTTTCAAAGGCCATCGTATTGTAGGATAAGAATTTGATTGCCCCTTCCGGTACATCAGATACAAATACATTGACTGGGAAATAAGTACGGATAGCACCAATGGAACATACCAGGCCTAAAAATGAAAGCAACGCATATTTACGATAAATCACCAACCAGAAGACCAGAAACAAAAGATTAACAATCAAAAAAGCGGGAAAAGCCAAACCGGCACATGACCATACCGGATGAGCCACAGGATCAATATAAGGGCTGTAAGCACATACCAGTAACAATACCACCATACACAAGTTTATGCCCAGTAGTATCCATCCCAAAAAACGACCAATATATTTCATATATCACTTTTTGCTCGCATCAAACAAGCTTTTCTTCTCTTCGGTAGTCAGACTGTTATAACCGGATTTCTTTAATTTATCCAATATACGGTCTATCTCCTCGCTTTGCTGTTTTTTACGGGCATTATAATCGTAATCTTTTGCCTTATCACCATAATGAACTTTCATCTTCGGTCTTTTCGATTGACGACGAAACGAAAGACCTTCCGAGAAGCAATCCAAGCATCGGTTTATCCATGACGTAGCATCATGTCCGCGGGACAATCCGGAAGCAAACCACCATCCGGCCAAAGCACCTCCTAAATGAGCGATATGGCCACCGGCATTGCCCGATGTCATAAACAGCAAATCGGTCACAACCATAAACAGAGCCACATACTTCAACCTAACAGTCCCAATAAACATAAAGTTTACTCTATATTCCGGTGCACGTACCGCAGTGGCCACAACGATAGCAAGTACGGAAGCTGATGCTCCCAACAAATAAGAATAATACAAAGAATCACTGAAATAAGGGAAAACATTGTAAGCGATCATATACAACAAACCGCCACAAATACCTCCCAACAGATAGAGCCCGCGGAAATGCTTTGCCGAGAAAAGAGACAGAAACATCTGCCCGAACCAATAAAGCCACAGCATATTAAACAGCAAATGCAAAATACCTGCGTGCATGAACATATAAGTCAGCAAAGACCAAGGCTGCTTGACAAACTGCAACGTCCAGGCCGGCAGTTCCAAATATTGAAGCACAAATGCTCCATTCCGGTTGAACAGCATCCATAAAATTCCCAATAAGGAAGTTACAATGAATACCCCTACATTAATATATATAAACTGGATATATATGTTCCCTTTATTGAAACTATTTTTCAAATCAGTAATAAAACTGCCCATTGTTATTCTTTTTTCTCCAATACATTATCAATATAAAGCCAAAAATCATACCTCCCAAGTGTGCAAAGTGGGCAACGCCATCGGTCGAAGCACCCAAGCCCAAAAATATCTCCAAAGCAGCATATCCCATCACAAAATATTTAGCCTTGACAGGAAATGGGATAGGGAATACAAACATCTGACTATTGGGGAACAGCATACCGAATGCCAACAAAATGCCATATATCGCTCCCGAAGCGCCAACTGTAGTCATCAGATTCAAGTACTCCGCCATCGGGATCACGGCAATCCCCGTATTCACACTGTCATACTGCGATAATTCAGTCACATATTGTATATATTGCACCAGCTCCTGCACCAGTCCCGCACCTATACCACATACCATATAATAGGATAAGAAACGTTTCGGTCCCCAGACCTGTTCAAGCGTACGGCCAAACATCCACAAAGCAAACATGTTAAAAAAGATATGCTGGAAACCGCCATGCATAAACATATAAGTAATCAACTGGGCAGGATTAAAATCAGATGCCATAAAAAAGTGCAGTCCCAGCAGGTCGTTCAAGTCAATTCCATACTTCATGGCTACCACGCCGCCAAAGAAACACAACACATTTATTATCAATAAATTCTTGGTTACTGTAGGTATACTGTTCATAAATATTCTTCGTCTTATAAAACATTGATTGCGCGCAAATTTACAATTTTATTCTGTTATATAACAGAAAACAAGAGTTCTCTTACGTTTTTTTGATTTTTGGAGCATCTTTTTTAGGCTATCTGTTTGATTTCTAATTTTGAAAGCATATATTTGTCACTGATTTTGGTAAAACTTTTGTGTTACATTTAATAATTAATCATTTTCGTTATGAATAAGGCAGATCTTATCAGCGCAGTCGCCGCTGAAGCCGGCTTGAGCAAAGTCAACGCAAAAAAAGCAGTTGAAGCTTTCGTTTCAACTGTAACAAAAGCCCTCCAAGAAGGGGACAAAGTATCATTAATCGGATTCGGAACATTCTCTGTTGCTGAAAGAAGTGCAAGAACAGGTATCAACCCATCCACAAAAGCAACGATTACTATTCCTGCTAAAAAAGTAACCAAGTTCAAACCAGGTGCTGAACTGGCAGACGCAATTAAATAATTGCTATTTTACATAAAAGGACTTAAGGAAAGGGGCGCCGGTACTAGCGCCCTTTCTTCTTCATTTTTCTATTTGAACCTATGAAACCTAAAATGACAACCTTATTTAAATTCCTGATCGGCGCTGCTGTATGCGCATATTCAACACAAGTTCTTCATGCGGAAGATACAAAACTACCTTATTGGAAAGATATTCAGACCGTAGCCGTCAACAAGGAATATCCACGCACAGCTTTCATGACTTACGACAACCGGAACCAGGCACTGACCGGCGAGTATGAGAACAGCCCTTATTACAAACTACTAAACGGTACATGGAACTTTTATTATGCAGATGCATACAAAGATCTGCCTGCCAACATTGAGCAACCGGATGCCAACATAGCCTGGAAGGAGATTAAAGTACCCGGCAACTGGGAAGTACAGGGCTACGGAGTGGCCATCTACACCAATCATGGATACGAATTCAAACCCAGAAATCCACAACCGCCGCAGTTACCCGAAACCAATCCGGTCGGTGTGTATCAGCGTGATATCGAAATTCCCGCCGATTGGGATGGACGCGACATATTCCTCCGTTTGGAAGGAGCAAAATCCGGTGTATACGTGTATGTCAACGGACAGGAAGTGGGATACAGCGAAGACTCCAAGAATCCGGCAGAATTCTTAATCAACAACTACCTGAAACCCGGCAAAAACTCGCTGGTCATCAAAATATTCCGCTGGAGTACCGGTTCTTATCTGGAATGCCAGGACTTCTGGCGCATGAGCGGTATTGAACGTGATGTATTCCTGTTCTCACAGCCCAAAACCCACATCAAAGATTTCAATGTGGTGTCTACACTGGACGACACTTATAAGAATGGTATCTTCAAACTGAATGTGGACGTAACCAACCATACAGCAGCCAACAAAGAGGTAACCGTAGCATACGAATTGCTGGATGCCGCAAAGAAAGTGGTTGCAGAAGGTAACACCCCCTGTCCTGTTACAGCAGACGGGCAGAAGAGCATCTCTTTTGAAGCCGCCCTCAGCAACGTCAAGACCTGGACATCAGAACACCCTAACCTGTACCGGTTACTGATATCTCTGAAAGACGGAGAAAAAACAAGCGAAATCATTCCTTATACGGTAGGTTTCCGCCGTTTCGAGATCAAACCAACCGATCAGATAGCCGAAAACGGCAAACCATACGTTTGCTTGTTCGTCAACGGCCAACCCATCAAGCTGAAAGGTGTAAACATACACGAACATAATCCCGAAACAGGACATTATGTTCCCGAAGAGCTGATGCGCAAGGACTTCACCCTGATGAAACAGAACAATATCAACAGCGTGCGCCTCTGCCACTATCCGCAAGACCGCAAGTTCTATGAATTGTGTGATGAATATGGCATCTATGTATATGATGAAGCCAACATCGAAAGCCACGGTATGTATTATAACTTAAGCCGGGGCGGAACATTGGGCAACCATCCCGAATGGCTGAAGCCGCACATGGACCGTACCATTAATATGTACGAGCGTAACAAAAATCATCCTTCCGTCGCCATCTGGTCATTAGGAAACGAAGCCGGAAACGGTTATAATTTCTATCAGACCTATTTATGGCTGAAAGAACGCGAAGTAAAAGGCATGAACCGTCCTGTAAATTATGAACGCGCCCTTTGGGAATGGAACACAGATATGTATGTACCCCAATACCCCAGTGCCGCCTGGCTGGAAGAAATAGGCAAGAAAGGCAGCGACCGTCCCATCGCACCATCCGAATATTCACACGCTATGGGCAATTCCAATGGTAATCTGGCAGCACAATGGAGAGCAATCTACAAGTACCCGAACCTGCAAGGCGGTTACATTTGGGACTGGGTAGACCAAGGTATTCTGGAAACAGACGAAAATGGACGTACCTACTGGGCCTACGGAGGTGATTACGGAACCAATGCACCCAGCGACGGAAACTTCCTATGCAATGGAATCGTAGCTCCGGACCGCACTCCGCATCCGGCCATGACAGAAGTGAAATATGCACATCAGAATGTAGGTTTCGAAGCCATCGACCCGGCTGCCGGCAAATTCCTGGTAAAAAACCGTTTCTACTTCACCAACTTGAAAAAGTATATGATCAGTTATACCGTAAAGGCAAACGGAAAAACAATCAAAGGCGGAAAAGTATCATTAGATATCGAACCGCAAGGTTCCAAAGAACTGAACATCAACCTCAACGGATTGAAACCCAAGGCCGGCACAGAATATTTTGTAGATTTTGTAGTTACCACCACAGAACCGGAGCCCTTGATTCCTGCAGGACACGATATTGCTTCCGAACAATTCCGCCTGCCCATAGAACCATTGGCTATGACCGGACATAAAGCAAGCGGCAAGACTACCGTCAGCACGGATGGTGACATCATCACCGTATTATCACCACGTATGCAGTTCGTTTTCAACAAGAGAAGCGGACTCGTGACTTCATACAAAGTAAACGGTACAGAATATTTCGCTGAAGGTTTTGGTATTCAGCCTAACTTCTGGCGCGCACCGACGGACAATGATTATGGTAACGGTGGGCCTAAGCGCGAGCAAATATGGAAACAGTCCAGCAAGAATTTCAATGTAGCAGATGTTACCACAACAACAGACGGCAACAAGACCGTATTAACAGTCAATTACCTACTGGCGGCAGGCAATCTGTACATCATGAAATATACCATCTATCCCGACGGTGTGGTTCATGCAGGCATCACCTTTACTTCTACCGATATGAAGGCTGCCGACACGGAAGTATCAGAAGCTACCTTAATGGCCACTTTCACACCGGGACAGGATGCTCAACGCCTTGCCTCTTCCAAACTGAACGTACCACGTATCGGTGTACGTTTCCATTTGCCATCCGATATGAACCAGGTAGAATACTTCGGACGCGGACCGGGTGAAAACTACATCGACCGTAATGCAAGCAGCTTCGTTGATCTCTACCGCACTACAGCCGACCAGATGTACACCAACAACTATGTCCGTCCACAAGAAAACGGACACCGCACCGACACCCGTTGGGTAGAACTGACCCGCAAAGGCGGAAAAGGATTGTTAATACGTGCCGACAGCACTATCGGATTCAATGCCCTGCGCAACTCCGTAGAGGACTTTGACTCGGAAGAAGCTATCAGCCGTCCCCGTCAGTGGACTAACTTCACTCCCGAAGAAGTTGCTAACCATAATGAGGAAAAAGCTAAAAATGTAATACGCCGCATGACACATGTCAATGATATCACCCCACGTAATTTTGTGGAAGTATGTATTGATATGAAGCAACAAGGTGTAGCCGGTTATGACAGCTGGGGAGACCGCCCTCTGCCGGAACATACCCTACCCGCCAATAAGGAATATCATTGGGGATTCACATTGATGCCGGTAAAATAAAAACATAGCAAGCATTCCTTCCTTAATAAGAAGAGTATGTCAGAACTCCGATGGCACTATCATATAGATTGTCATCGGAGTTTCATTTCCCATCCTACATTTCAATTATAACCTGAAAACAAGATCAGTCTGATTTATATTTGCTAGCTTTGTACTCAAAAAATCGAACACATGGAACAACAAGGAGAAATCATACTCTACCAGCCGGATGAATCAGTGAGGATGGAAGTGCGCATTGAAGATGAAACAGTGTGGCTGACCCAGGCACAAATAGTAGAACTATTCCAATCCAGCAAAGCCAATATAAGCGAGCATCTAAAGAACATTTATAAATCAGAAGAACTAATCCAAAGTTCAACCGTTCGGAATTTCCGAACAGTTCGCCAAGAAGGCAACAGACAGATTACCCGTAACTTAGAATATTATAATTTAGATGTGATTATATCAGTAGGATACCGTGTAAATACGAAACGAGGAATCCAATTCCGCCAATGGGCTAATAGCCAGGCACATGACCGTTTTCTTATTATAGACCAATCCGACATATATCACATCGGAGCCTCTTTGAAAGATTTGGGAAAGAAACTGTTTGCCTTCTCCAAAATGGATATTCCGGCATCCATCCTCACAAAACTGCTATAAAGATGAGAGAAACAGAGTCCAATAATAAAGTCCTACTAGGCATGAGCGGAGGAACAGACAGTTCCGTAGCCGCCCTTCTATTGCAGGATGCAGGATACGAAGTAACCGGCATCACCTTCCGCTTTTATGAAAAAGAAAATGATACAGAGTATCTGGAGGACGCCCGCGCTTTATGTGAACGTCTGAACATCCCCCATCTCACATACGATGTTCGTGACACCTTCCGGAAAACCATCATTGACTATTTCATCAACGAATATATGGCAGGTCATACCCCGGTTCCCTGTACCTTGTGCAACAACTACCTGAAATGGCCTCTTTTGAAGAAAATATCCGATGAAATGGGAATTTATCACTTCGCTACAGGACATTATGTACGCCGGCGCTTCATCAATGGATGCTATCACATCACTACCGGTGCCGACCCGGATAAAGACCAATCCTTTTTCCTATGGGGGCTGCCACAAGAAATCCTGCAACGTATGCTTCTCCCTATGGGCAACCTGACTAAAGCCCGTGTCCGTGAAATCGCGGCAGAGCGTGGTTTTCTGAAAGCCGCCCATAAACGGGACAGTCTGGGAGTCTGCTTCTGCCCCATGGACTACCGCACATTCCTACATAAGGAATTACCTGAAGGAAGTATCCTACCGGGTAAATTCTTCGATGAAATGGGGAATTTTATCGCACGGCACAAAGGTTATCCTTTCTATACCATCGGCCAGCGGAGAGGATTGGGCATAGATCTTAACCGGGCTGTCTTTGTCAAAGAAATCATTCCGGCAGAAAACAAAGTCATACTGAGCGACTTGAAAGCACTGGAAAAAACAGAAATGAGACTGAAAGAATGGCGCATCACCAATCCCGCTTTATTACTAAACAAGGACGACATCATCGTCAAAATACGCTATCGGAAACAAGCCAACCGCTGCACAGTAACCCTGCAACCGGATAACACCCTGCATGTACAACTGCACGAGCCGCTGACAGCCATTGCTCCGGGACAGGCAGCCGCTTTCTATAGGGATGATGTAGTACTGGGTGGGGGCATTATCATCTAATTCCAGACACTTTCAAATCATATTTCGGCCCTCTTTTTTGCTGCTTCAAGATTTTCTTGATAACTTTCCGTCGTTCTTCACCTTCAGGTCGAGAAACCGGAAAGTGAAAATAGACATGTATCCGGATCAAACCTTAAATAAATAGAGATGAAAAGTAGAAATTATGCAGGCATATCCTTACTTGCCTCATTAGCCGCCTGTAACTCTGCAACAGCAGAAACCGTTCAAAAAAACAGTACGCAGGCCCCCCAAAAGCCCAATGTTATCGTTATTCTGGCAGATGACCTGGGATATGGAGATTTAAAATGTTACGGAGCCAAGAATGTAGAAACTCCCCATGTTGACAAACTGGCATCGGAAGGCATTCGTTTCACTAATGCACATACCGTAGCCGCTACCAGCACCCCATCCCGCTACTCCTTGCTGACAGGAGAATATGCATGGCGCAGACCGGACACGGATATTGCCGCAGGAGATGTAAAAATGATTATCCGTCCCGAACAATACACCATGGCAGACATGTTTAAAAGTGCCGGATATGCTACAGCCGCCATCGGCAAATGGCATCTGGGCCTGGGAGACAAGACAGGCGGGCAGGATTGGAATGCTCCTTTACCAGCCGCTTTAGGTGACTTAGGCTTTGACTATCACTATATCATGGCCGCTACAGCCGACCGTGTACCTTGTGTATTTATAGAAAACGGCAAGGTAGCCAACTATGATCCGTCCGATCCCATAGAAGTGAGTTACACCAAGAACTTTCCGGGAGAACCGACCGGCAAAGATAATCCCGAATTACTGTATAACCTACATCCCAGCAACGGACATGACATGTCCATCGTCAATGGCATCAGCCGCATCGGATTTATGAAAGGGGGCGGAAAAGCACTTTGGAAAGACGAGAACATTGCCGATTCCATCACCGTTCATGCCATCGACTTTATCAAACAGCATAAAGACGAGCCTTTCTTTATGTATTTTGCAACCAATGATGTACACGTTCCTCGTTTTCCCCATGACCGCTTCCGTGGAAAGAATCCTATGGGACTACGCGGAGACGCAATCGCCCAATTCGACTGGACGGTAGGCCAGCTGATGGAAACATTGGACCAACTTGAACTAACTGAAAACACGCTGATTATTCTATCCAGCGACAATGGTCCGGTTGTAGACGACGGATATAAGGACAAGGCAGAAGAGCTGTTGAACGGACATACACCTTCCGGTCCGTGGAGAGGAAACAAATACAGCGCTTTCGAGGGTGGAACAGCCGTCCCGGTCATTGTCCGCTGGCCACAGAAGATAAAAAAGACAGGAGACTCGGACGTATTAATGTCACAGATTGACTGGCTAGCCTCCTTAGGAGCTTTGATCAACGCCAGATTACCTAAAGGCAGCGCTCCGGACAGTTATGACCGTTTAGGGAATCTGATAGGAACCGACAAGACAGACCGCCCCTGGATTGTGGAACAATCCATGAACCACACGTTGTCCGTCCGTACCAAAGACTGGAAATACATTGAACCGAATGATGACCCGACCACTTTCATGAAAGCAGAAAAAATAGAAACCGGAAACCTGAACGTTCCCCAGTTATATGAAATGGAAAAGGTGAGCGAACAAGAGAATGTAGCAGAAAAGTATCCTGAGAAAGTATTTGAGTTGCAGACCATTCTGAGGCAAGTACGCAATAAGAGAATAAAGATGTAAACAGGACTCATCCAATAAGAGGATATTTCAAAAATCCGAAATAACCATCAAATGTTCCACCGTATGGGCAGGCCCATGAGCCCGCCCATACAACATAACGACAACAAAAATCACTTTTGACTCATTTACATAAAACATAAAAGCATTCCATCACAACAACTCACTCATTACCAAGAGCTTCCCGTGCGACAGTCTTTCAAAACCTCCTCAATCGGTATGCCGGTGGCGAAATACATCTGCTTCGGGGATGCTCTCGGACAGAATGTAAAATCAGCCCCTCGTTACCTCCCGGTAGCTCGTAGGCATCAGAAGAACCTATTCTCATCATACCTTCACCGTAAGCATTCGGCCTCGTGCGTGTTTTTTCCCCCTCTTTTCCTTCCTACCTTT
>CAPAOL010000046.1 GCA_948579315.1 uncultured Phocaeicola sp. | reverse complement strand
GGTATAAATAAATTCAAAAGGTGAAAGCGATAATGGAAGACTTCACCTGTTTTTTCCTACGCTTTCACCCGCTATCTCCTTATTCATCGATGTTTCAGTTATAAGGTGAAACAGGTGGAACTTATAAATCAAAAGTTCATGTTATATTAATGCAAATCAGTTATTGAAAACAAAATCTCATTCATTACAGTATAGAATGAATTAAATTTTAGGAATGTGATTGCCTAGAATCAAATTCCCAAGAATTACAACTGGGCCTTTCGGATTGGCGACATTTAAAGCGATTGTTTTCCAAACAGGAGGACATATAAAACAAAATGGAACATCAAATATAAAAATTAGAATAGGTTGAAGTATGTGAGGAGTAGTCGGATTTCGGATAGAAGAAAAAGAAGAAAAAGAAGAAAAAACAGAGGCTCCGTCTATAGTTTGATTTCCTATTTTTGGAGGGATAAAATAAAAGTCTGACACAAATCAATGTGCCAGACTTTATTTTATTCACTTGATATGAGTGATTTATTTCTCGTAGATTATAAAAGATCCAGTGTTTTAAATGCCTTAACTAGCTTTTCTACAGCACGGTCTATTTGATCTTTTGTATGAGTAGCCATTAATGCCACACGTACCAAAGTGTCTTGCGGTGCACATGCAGGAGGAATAACCGGATTAATGAATACCCCCTCGTCAAAAGCTAATTTGGTAACCATAAACGTTTTTTCTGTGTCACGTACGTAAAGAGGAATGATAGGTGATTCTGTTGCACCAATTTCAAAGCCAGCTTCACGGAAACGTTTCAATGCATAGTTGGTAGCTTCCCACAATGCTTCAAGTCTTTCTGGCTCATTTTGGATGATGTGGAGAGCTTCGAGAGCAGATGCAGTAGCAGCCGGAGTGTTGGATGCACTGAAAATATAAGTACGTGCGTTGTGACGTAGCCAGTTGATGATAGAAGAATCAGCAGCGATAAATCCGCCGATAGAAGCCAGTGACTTGCTGAAAGTACCCATGATCAAATCAACTTCGTGAGTCAGACCGAAATGGTCGCAGACGCCACGTCCTTGTTTACCGAATACACCCAAGCCGTGAGCTTCGTCTACCATGATGGTAGCATTATATTTGTGTTTCAAGCGTACGATTTCAGGCAAGTTTGCCAAGTCGCCTTCCATAGAGAACACACCGTCCACTATGATTAGTTTCACAGAATCCGGATTGCACTTTTGAAGTTGCTTTTCCAGATCCGCCATATCGTTATGCTTATATTTTAATTGTTGGGAGAAGGAGAGGCGACGGCCATCTACGATAGATGCGTGGTCGCGGTCATCGCAAATGATATAATCATTGCGGTCTGTCAAAGCAGGAATAACTCCGGAATTCACCGTAAAACCGGTTGAGAAGCAGAGCGCTTCATCTTTGCCAACAAAGGCAGCCAGTTCTTTCTCCAACTGAACGTGCAGGTCAAGCGTACCATTCAAGAAGCGCGAGCCTGCGCAACCGGAACCATATTTATGCATGGCGTTGATACCAGCTTCAATCACTCTTTCATCTCCCGTAAGGCCAGTGTATGCGTTGGAACCGAACATCAACACTTCGTGTCCGCCCATTTCTACCTCTGTACCCTGCTTTCCTTCTATCTCACGGAAATATGGGTAAACGCCCTGTGCCATAAACTTTTGTGGCAGGTCGTACTTAGCTAACTTATCTTGTAATAATCCCATGAATTATAATTTATTATACTCATACTCAAATCGTTCGCTGACGATTTTACATCCTTTTATCTTAACAAGTGTTTAAAAACAGGGGGCAAAGATAACAAAATTTACTTTTATCTGTTCTTTTTAAGAGAAAAAAGTTGCTCTCGTATGATTAGAAACCTCTAATAGATTAAAATTTAAGATATTTATATTACTTTTGTCGTCTACAATCGACAAGAATAGCATGAACGAAAGAATGAAAAAAATAAAATTCGTTGTCAATCCTATTTCGGGAACACAAAGTAAAGAATTGATTCTTAACTTGCTGGACGGAAAAATAGACAAGGCGAGATACTCTTGGGAAGTAGTGTATACGGAAAGAGCCGGTCATGCAGTAGAAATAGCTGCCAAAGCTGCCGAAGAGAAAACAGATATAGTAGTGGCTATTGGTGGGGACGGAACGATCAATGAAATAGCCCGTTCGTTAGTGCATACTGATACCGCGTTGGGAATTATTCCCTGCGGATCGGGTAACGGATTGGCGAGGCATCTGCATATACCGATGGAACCGAAGAGAGCATTGGAAGTGCTGAACGAAGGTTGCATGGATGTAATAGATTATGGTAAGATCAACGGTACAGATTTTTTCTGCACTTGCGGAGTAGGATTCGATGCGTTTGTCAGTCTGAAGTTTGCACTTGCCGGAAAACGGGGGCTATTGACGTATTTGGAGAAAACTCTCCAGGAAAGTCTTAAATATGAGCCGGAAACGTATGAGTTGGAAACGGAAAACGGAGTCTCCAAGTATAAAGCCTTCCTGATTGCCTGCGGAAACGCGTCGCAATACGGAAACAATGCTTATATCGCACCGCAAGCCACTCTGACAGATGGTTTGCTGGATGTGACCATTCTCGAACCGTTCACCGTATTGGACGTTCCTTCATTAGCCTTTCAATTATTCAATAAAACAATCGATCAAAATAGCCGTATCAAGACTTTCCGTTGTAAGCAGTTGTGCATCCGCCGTACTACTCCGGGGGTAGTGCATTTTGATGGTGATCCCATGGAAACGGATGCCAATATAAACATTCAACTGATTCAAGGAGGATTGCGCGTGGTAGTGCCACGAGCACCGGAAAAGGACGCAGCCAATGTGCTCCAAAGAGCGCAGGAATATATGAATGGCATCAAACTGATGAATGAAGCCATCGTCGACAATATAACGGATAAAAACAAGAAAATATTGAAAAAACTGACAAAGAAAGTCTGATAAAATAACGGATTACTGACACCGAATTACAAATTATTGCGTACTTTTGCGCAGTTTTGGTTCAATCAAAATAAAAACGCGAGTGATAATCGTTTAAATAAAAAATATATGTTTAGAACGCACACATGTGGAGAACTTAGAATCTCTGATGTAAACAAGCAAATCACGCTGTCCGGATGGGTACAGCGCAGCCGTAAGATGGGAGGGATGACATTCATTGACCTTCGCGACCGTTACGGAATTACCCAATTGGTTTTTAATGAAGAAATTAATGCTGAACTCTGTGAACGTGCTAATAAATTGGGACGTGAGTTCGTCATTCAAGTAACAGGAACGGTTAATGAACGTTTCAGCAAGAATGCAAACATTCCTACTGGAGACATTGAAATCATTGTTTCGGAACTGAACGTACTAAATACTGCCATGACTCCTCCGTTCACTATCGAAGATAACACGGATGGGGGGGATGATATCCGCATGAAATACCGTTATTTGGATTTACGCCGTAACGCTGTACGTTCCAATTTGGAACTGCGTCATAAGATGACCATTGAAGTTCGCAAATATCTGGATAGTCTAGGGTTCATCGAAGTGGAAACGCCCGTTTTGATCGGTTCTACTCCTGAAGGCGCACGCGACTTCGTGGTGCCCTCACGTATGAATCCGGGACAGTTCTACGCACTTCCGCAATCTCCGCAGACTTTGAAGCAGTTGTTGATGGTTTCCGGTTTCGACCGTTACTTCCAGATTGCGAAATGTTTCCGCGATGAAGATTTGCGTGCCGACCGTCAGCCGGAATTTACACAGATCGACTGCGAAATGAGCTTCGTTGAGCAGGAAGATATTATCACTACTTTCGAAGGAATGGCTAAACATTTGTTTAAGACTCTTCGTGGTGTAGAACTGAATGAACCATTCCAACGTATGCCTTGGGCGGACGCCATGAAATATTATGGTAGCGATAAACCGGATTTGCGTTTCGGCATGAAATTCGTGGAACTGATGGATATCATGAAAGGTCACGGATTCTCAGTATTCGATAATGCGGCTTATGTGGGTGGTATCTGTGCCGAAGGTGCTGCGACTTATACCCGCAAGCAGCTGGATGCATTGACCGAGTTCGTAAAGAAACCGCAGATTGGTGCGAAAGGAATGGTTTATGCCCGTGTGGAAGCCGACGGAACGGTGAAATCGAGTGTAGATAAATTCTATACGCAAGAGGTGCTCCAGCAAATGAAGGAAGCATTCGGAGCTAAACCGGGTGATTTGATTCTGATTCTGTCTGGCGACGATGTAATGAAAACACGTAAACAACTTTGCGAGCTTCGTCTGGAAATGGGTGCTCAACTGGGATTGCGTGATAAGAATAAGTTTGTTTGCCTTTGGGTGATTGACTTCCCGATGTTCGAATGGAGCGAAGAGGAAGGTCGTCTGATGGCTATGCATCATCCGTTTACTCATCCGAAAGAGGAAGACATTCCGATGTTGGACACTGATCCGGCTGCTGTACGTGCAGATGCATACGATATGGTAATCAACGGTGTGGAAGTTGGTGGCGGATCTATCCGTATCCACGATGCGAAGTTGCAGGCGAAGATGTTCGAGATTCTTGGATTCACTCCGGAGAAGGCAGAGGCACAGTTTGGCTTCCTGATGAATGCCTTTAAGTATGGTGCGCCTCCTCATGGTGGTTTGGCATACGGACTCGACCGTTGGGTGTCTTTGTTTGCAGGATTGGATTCTATACGCGACTGTATTGCGTTCCCGAAAAATAATTCCGGACGTGATGTGATGTTGGACGCACCCTCTGCAATCGACCAGAGCCAGCTTGATGAACTGAATTTGATCGTAGATTTGAAAGAGGGCGAGTGAAAGAATCTGTACGCATATTCCGTTTTATAGTCATTGGTACAATGAACGCTTTGATTATGGCGTTGGTTGTGTGGTTAATGATGAAACAAATGTCATTTAACAGCGACTATATGGTGGCTAATATAACAGCGTATCTGATAGCTCAAATCCATAATTTTATCTGGTGTAAATATTGGATATTCCCCGTGGAAAATAAAAAGAATAGTATCTGGAAACAGATACTATTCTTTTGTTCTGCTTTTGCCGCGGCTTACACCGCACAGTTTTTATTTCTTATCTTATTGGTAGAAGGACTGGATGTGAATGAATATCTGGCTCAATTCCTGGGATTATTTATTTATGGAGGAGCTAATTTCCTAGCCAACAAGAAAATAACTTTTCAATGAAATAGTTATTATATATAGTATATAAGAAGGGATATTCAGTAAATGTTCCTCTTTCTAAAAAATCAAGAGAAAAGCTTTGCTTTACGTGAGCTTTTCTCTTGATTTTTTCGTTCAACTCTCCCAGTTTTCTATCTTTTTTGTAGAATATTGTTTACATATTCTTGTTTTTTCCTTCCCACCCATGCATTATGTACATGTCTTTTTTAGGGGAAGTTAAAACCTCTCCTGTTTTTCTTCTTATTTTGATCCGATTATGCTGCCTTTCTTTTTTTCTTTTCGACCTTTTCTATCATACATACCGCATTGGCTGTATGTATCCCAAAGAAAATCCAAAGTACTTCCGTTTTCCTGTTTCTAGCTTTTATCCTGGCCAGTGAGTAATGTTGTTTCTGCGTTCCAAAACTTCCTTCCAGGCGGGTAGCTCTTTCACGGCTGAGTTGCGACCGTAAGATTTTCCGAAGCGGCTCATCTTTGGCAGCTCTGCCCTTACGCTTAAAGGAAGTACTTATATGATATTTTGTACAAAATTTCCGGTTGGCATTATTGGCATAGATTGAATCCGCCGCAAGCGCCTTAACCCTAACCCCGGTCAGTTGTTGTTGTAGATGAATACAGTCTTTCAAACGTACTCCTTCGTTAAAAGCCTTAAAGGAGATATGTTCTATAAAGGAGATTCCGTCTATCTGTATATTGTTGACTTTGGCTCCGAATTCAACGGATTTGGTTTCCTTACCTCTGATAATGGGGCGAAGGTAATGCCGGTCGATACTCACGATACGGTTGGACACTTTTTTGCCTGCAAATAAATTCTTCCCTTGCTCAAGGACTGTCTGTATAACCGAGAAACGTCTTTGGTAATCAGAGGATAGTGTAAGCCTTTTCCTGTAGGATGAATGAAGCTGCTCCAACTGGTCAAGTAACTTTGCCAATAACTGAAGTAACCTTCGTGTAATCATACGAGTCTGTGATTTCTTGCGTTTACGCAGTTTGCTATAAGCAAGATAGGCACGGCGTACATCAAGATACTTGTTACGGGGACGTTGTATATGTAAGGTCTGGCAATGTTTGCACAGATGACGATGAAGCCATACAATACCTTCCCATAAGAGTTTGGTATCAGTAGGAAAACGCAGATGACTTTCATAACAGGTGGCATCGGTCATACAGACATGAAGGTTCTCAAGATAAGGTTTCCAATGCTCGGCAAGAATGAGCTGGAGGGAGTCAACGTCAAGGCGATTCGCTAGTTCCTGACGAATTGCACTAACGATTTTAGGATTGGTTAGTGGATGAAGCGGATCAATCTGAACACCACAAAATAACTGGTAATGAATATTACCGTTTAAATGCTCAATCAGTTGTGCATCGGAAAAGTTGGTATAGGACTTCAAGACCATCAAGGCTATTTTACCTTCAGGAGAAAAATAACTTTTACGCCCCAAAGGAGAGGACTTCAAATGCATTTGTCGGGCCAGTTCCGAGAAAGGGAATAGAGAATGGAGTCGACCTAATTCACTCGTTACAAAACTTTGACGATATTTTTTAAGCATATCGAACTCGGTAAAACCTAAACAAGGTTCGATTTCTGAGATTTTTTGTATCTTTACCATGTGTTTTTATTTTTAATTACCCCCGTTTTGGCCGTCAAACCGTTTTTTTGGGGGGAATGCTTAAAGATACAAAAAAGGCAACTAACTCGCAATGAATTAGTTGCCTTAAATTTTATTATTTTAGGAATATCCCTAAGAAGGGCACAGAGTTTTAAATTTAGATTTTGACTCTGTGCCCTTCTTGCTTCCTTACTGTAGTAGGAACATTTTTCACATAATAAATATAGAAAGGGCTGTCTGATAAGTCCCTCATTAATAATTTCACCCACGCTATAACTATCTGTAGCGTGGGTGATTTTCAATATTTAGAATTTGTAAGACAGCTCCTCTGGGGTGTTGTGATATTTATAAATATCCTCTTTTATGTCTTGGGAGTAAACTTTATTGGAGAACTTCTGCATTGAACTTTAGTCGAGGAAGCGTTTGGTAAGTCCTTCGTATTCGTCAATCCGGCGATCACGGAGAAAAGGCCACCAGCGGCGGACGTTTTCTGAGCGTTCCATATCTATTTCCACTACCATGTTTTCCGGATGATCGTTTCCGGCTTGTGCCAGGAATTCTCCTTGCGGTCCTGCTACGAAACTGTTTCCCCAAAATAGGATGCCGTTTGTTTGTCCGGAAGGATCGGGCTCGTGTCCTACACGGTTGACGGAGATAACAGGAAGACCATTGGCAACAGCATGGGCACGCTGTGAAATAATCCAAGCGTTGAGTTGGCGGGCTTTTTCGTCGTCCGTGTCACTGCTTTCCCAGCCGATGGCGGTAGGATAAATTAAAAGTTCCGCACCTTTCAGTGCCATCAGGCGGGCAGCTTCCGGGTACCATTGATCCCAGCATACCAGTACGCCCAGCTTTCCTAATGAGGTTTGAATGGGTTCAAAACCGATGTCTCCGGGAGTGAAGTAGAATTTCTCGTAGTAAGCCGGATCATCGGGAATATGCATTTTTCGGTATTTACCCGCAATGCTTCCGTCGCGGTCGAACACAACAGCGGTGTTATGATATAGTCCGGGGGCACGTTTCTCAAAAAGAGAGGTGACAAGGACTACTTTATTGGCGGCTGCCAACTCGGAATAAAAGCCTGTGGATGGTCCGGGAATGGGTTCAGCCAGATCAAACAGATTGGTGTTTTCTGTCTGGCAAAAATAAAGTGAGTTGTGTAGCTCCTGAAGCACAATTAGTTGCGCACCGTGAGCAGCGCAAGCCTCGATACTCTTTGCGAGGTTCATCAGGTTGACCCGAATATTTGCGGTATTGGACTGTTGGATGATTCCGACTTTTATCTTTTTCATGATGAATAATTACTTGGTTGATTTATTTGTTATTTTATAACTCCCAATGGGTATTGCATGGTGACACAATGCAGGGAACCGTGTTGCTTAATCAGGGCACGGCAGTCTATTCCGATTATTTGATGGTTTGGAAATGCTTGTTGTAACACTTCTCTTGCTTTTTGGTCATTCGCCGGCTGATTGTATGTCGGGTATAGAATAACTTCGTTCATAATCAAGAAGTTCGCGTAAGTTGCGGGCAGGCGTTCGCCGTCTTCTTCTATCTTGTCTGCCATCGGTAAGGCTAACAGGCGATAGGGTTCTCCTGCTAGGGTGCGGAATGTTTTCAGTTGTTCCTCCATTGCGAGTAATGTTTCGTAGTGTTCGTCTTCTTTGTCATCACATTTCACGTAAGCAATGGTGTCAGTAGAACAGAAACGTGCCAAAGTGTCGATGTGGCTGTCAGTGTCGTCGCCGGCAAGATAGCCGTGGTCTAACCAAAGAACCTTTTGCAGGTGGAAGGTTGATTTCAGGTATTCTTCTATCTCTACCTGGTTCAGTCGCCCGTTCCGTTGGGGAGAAAGTAGACATTCGGAGGTAGTGAGCAGTGTGCCCATTCCGTCGCTTTCGATAGAGCCTCCTTCAAGAACGAAGTCGAGGCGGTCGATATACTGACCTTTCAGGGATCCGGCTTCTACCGCTTGTTTGGTGATTTGATTATCCAGTTCGGAAGCAAATTTCAGTCCCCAACCGTTGAATGTAAAGTCGAGCAGGGAAGGGGTGCCGGTGTCTATCATGGTGATGGCTCCGTGGTCGCGTGCCCATGTATCATTGGTGGCACATTCCAGAAAGCGGACGTTATTCATGTTGACGGTAGCGGCTATCTGTTTTTTCACTTCTTCCGGTTCGGGGGTGACAATCAATAGCAACTCTCGCTTCGCTATTTCCCTGGCTATGTTTATAAAACATTCTTGCACTTCTGCCAGCATGTACGCCCAGTCTGTACCGGCGTGTGGCCATGTCAGCTGTATACCACTCTGCGTATACCATTCGGCGGGCAAATGAGGGGCTCTCATTTCTACCTGCACGGTCATGTTTTTGCTGAAATTCAACTGCAAATCTTTCTCCGAGCCACTTGGGCTGGGAAGTCCAACCATGATTCCCATTAGACTATTATCTATTTAGTTATTTATAAAATCAGTTTATTGTCTGCGTCAGTCGTCAGTGTGCCTGTTACGCATCATTATGTATTATTATGAATTCGTTTCTTGCTTTGGCTTCCGGTCAAAGAACGGATTCTTGGAGGATGCGCTTACAGGGATGGCCATTACCATCTTGCAGTCTTTCAGCCAGTTCAGGCGTTGTGCTGCCAGTCCGGCGGAGAACATCACACGTGTGTCTACACGCAAATCGGCGGCAGTAGCGCAGGCGGAACCTATGGCGATACCTACGTCTATGCTGTTCAATGCGCAGGGAACTCCTTCGGTACGTTCGGTGCAGGTGGTGAAACCGCAATGACCACAGTTTAAGCCTTGTGTCTGCTCGCGTGTTCCTATCAATACAACACATTCGGCACTTAAGATGTTGTCGGCATCACGAAGGAAAAATTTCATTCCGTGTTCTTCTACCATAGCTATCATAGTGTCCGATAGTTGTTTAATCTCTTCATCCGTGATTAGTGCCACTTCAATAATATCAATACCTTTTCCTTTCGGAGCAGTACGCGCAGCCGTCATCATTTGGCGGGCTACTTGTAATACATGCTCATGACGGGCATCTCTTTCGTTCAGTATCATAACTTTTCTTGAATTAATTAAGTAAGGCAAAGATAAATCAAAATTGGAAAACTTTACATTAAACGATGAAAGAAAAAACTTTCATATCGAACTTTGTGTTATTGGGTGGAAAAGTCTATCTTTGTATCTGTCAACTCCTAAATAATATGAGTATATGAGTAACAAAATTTATCCTATTGGCATACAGAACTTTGAAAAAATACGTAAAGGTGGTTATTGTTATATAGATAAAACTGCCTTGATTTATCAAATGGTGAAAACGGGCAGTTACTATTTTCTTAGTCGTCCACGTCGTTTTGGGAAAAGTTTGTTACTGTCTACTTTAGAAGCCTATTTTCAAGGAAAAAAAGAACTTTTCGAAGGATTGGCGATGGAGAAGCTGGAAAAGGAGTGGATTAAATATCCCATTTTGCATTTAGATTTGAATGCAGAGAAATATACGACTCCCGAAGCGCTCGACCAAGTCTTAGAAAGTGCTTTACGCGGATGGGAAGCTCTCTATGGTGCAAAGGACTATGAGAAAACGTTCGCTTCTCGCTTTCAAGGTGTGATTCAGCGTGCTTGTGAACAAGAGGGACGAGGTGTCGTTATTTTGGTAGACGAGTATGATAAGCCTATGTTGCAGGCAATCGGCAATGATGAACTTCAGAAGAGTTTTCGTGATACATTGAAGGCCTTTTATGGAGCTTTAAAAAGCAAGGATGGCTACATTAAATTTGGTATGCTTACGGGAGTGACAAAATTCGGAAAGGTGAGCGTGTTTAGTGACCTGAACAACCTGGAGGATATATCCATGCGTCAGCAATACATTGAAATCTGTGGAATCAGTGATCATGAGTTGCATGAGAACTTTGAAACAGAATTGCATGAATTTGCTGATGCGCAGAATTTGGCGTATGATAAAATTTGTACTGAAATGCGTGAAAGATATGATGGTTATCATTTTACTCATGATTCTGTAGGTATGTATAATCCGTTTAGCTTACTTAATACACTTAAATACAATACGTTTGGTAACTACTGGTTTGAAACGGGGACACCTACTTATTTGGTCGAATTACTAAAAAAACATCATTACGATCTTCACCGGATGGCTCATGAAGAAACCAGTGCTGATGTACTGAATAGTATTGATTCAACTTCCGACAATCCTATCCCTGTGATTTATCAGAGCGGTTATCTTACTATAAAAGGCTACGATCGTGAATTTGAAACTTATCGTTTGGGATTTCCCAATCGTGAAGTAGAGGAAGGGTTTATAAAATATCTGATGCCTTTCTATACGAATGCCGATGCTGTTGAATCCTCCTTTGAAATTCAGAAGTTTGTCCGTGAAGTCCGTTCTGGAGATTATGATTCTTTTTTCCGTCGTCTTCAGAGTTTTTTTGCAGATACTCCTTATGAGATGGTTCGCGATTTGGAATTGCATTATCAGAATGTTCTCTTTATCGTGTTCAAATTAGTCGGTTTTTATGTAAAAGTAGAATATCACACAAGTCGGGGACGTATCGATCTTGTTTTGCAGACTGATAAATTTATCTATGTCATGGAATTCAAACTGGAGGGTATGGCTGAAGAGGCTTTGCGACAGATTAATGAGAAACATTATGCGAAACCTTTTGAGAGTGACGAGCGCCGACTGTTCAAAATAGGGGTGAATTTCAGCGCTGAGACAAGAAACATTGAAAAGTGGATGGCAGAGTAAGGTTTGAATCATAGGCAATTTCAATAGACATAATTTAGGCGAAAATCTCAAGATAACAAATATATCAGTGATTTGTCTTCTCTTGGCTGTTTTATAGAAAAACAAAGTGTAATAAATTGTTTATCAATCGATTCATTACACTTTGTTGCAATTTTGTTATGCATCTATTTTAAAATAAACTCTTTCACTTCTTTATATCTTTCAATTTTGGCAGCATCAGGTATTGCGTTTCCATGTGGAAAGGCAATATTGAAAAAGGTCGTATCACTATTTCTTAATAATTGCCCCATATTACCACAATTAGAAAAGTATTTCTTTTTTAATCCCAAATGTTTATGAATAAATATTTTAAGGACTTTACTATGTAAAATGATTGCTACTTTGGGCTTGTATTCAAGAATTGTTCTCTCTAATTGTATGCAGTCATTTATGGTTGGGGTGACTTCAGTACTATTGCTGTTTGCTATATTAGTGACTAAATCAGTTATACCAAAATTCCGTTGATTAATATTAAAGACTGTATTTCCAAATATACATTCATCAGCATATTCTTTATCGACTTCTTTTAAAATCAGTCCACTTTTATATAATTGATTCCAAAAAGATTGCTTTACTGAAAAGTAATGTCCTTTCTGATTGGATATGACGGCTGGATTTAAGCCGACAAACAAAATGTCTAAATTTTCTCTTACAAATGGTTTTAATGTAATTCTGTTCATAAATAATAGTTCGTCAAATATTCCTTTAACACTTATGCAGCTATTGCCACAAATTTAATCCCCTCTTCCTATAGTTTTGATTTCTCTGGATTTGGCTCAATGCCTACAGTGTTAATCCATAAAAGGACCTACAATCATAGCAACTAAAATTAATAAGCAGAACAATACAACAAGGATGACAGGAATCATTAAACATCCGCCGCAACCTTGCATAAATTCAGCTTTTCCTTTTAAAAATTCTATTTGAGCTTTTTCTAATTCAGACAATTTTTGGTCATTTCCTTGTTGATACATGTTGTCTATATTTATCTAATTAGTACTTAATTCATTTTATGATATACATTTTTGTCATAATCATTGCTATATACATATAATTGATTGTTTTGAATAATAAGTATAACGGTGCTATGATATTGACGACCATAATTGTCATAACATTCTTCAAAACCTTCTGCTATATACATGTGTGTGCCTTTTGGGTAATAAAAAAGACCATTAGTATCATCATGGAATTTATATTCTTTTCCCTTTGATATGTATAGATTACATAAAACAGTTTTGATATCTGAGTAATTGAGAAAAATATTTTCATTTTCTTGATATAGTTCATAAAACGTGCCTGCAACAGGGTCAGTCCATTTCCCAATTTGATGATGTTTGTTATCTATATAAAAAGAAAAATATGAAAACAAAGCTATAAAGATTGCAATACATATGAATATTTGTTTTTTCTGTTTTGTCTTTTTCGGATTTTCTGCCACATCAGCTTTTGATTGGGATTCTTTCCTTTTATCGTAAGTAATGAGTTCTTTATGGCATTTGGGACATTTGAATATGACGTCCGGTTTATCAGGAGCTTCTATCACATTCTTGCAATAGGGACATTCAACCATTGAAGAATCAATCTTTTTCATTTCATTATTGTTTTCCATATAATCAAAGTTTATATTATTAAACATCTATTCCTATAAAATTTAAAAACGCAAATATCCAACATAACATGAATAAACAGAATAGCGCTGTTAGAATTAAAAAGTCTTCATTATGTTTTTTTACACCATTTTTTCGAGAAAGAAGATTCCTAACTCCAATTTCTGGTTTGGGAATTGCTGATTTTTTTTCCATAAACATCCTATTTATAATATCATTTCGACTCCCTAAAATGAGGTTATACATAAAAAAGAAAGTGTGGAGTCATCTGTTTATCTATCGGGAGGCTCTGGTAAACCTAAGAAACAAATAAACAATACCCCACACTTGTATAGATATGCACATGACAGCGCATAATGGAATACAAGTGACGAGTGTTATTGTTATCCCTGTTCCTTTTGAAATTTACCAGATTTCCCGAATAAGGATAAAAGCAAAACACTTTCATCTATTAATTATATGTAAAGTTGCACAACTACTTGTGACAACGTTGCAAATATAGACAATCTTTTGCAATATAACACTTCAAGGGCATTGTTTTTTGTTCTTAGCGTATAAATTATTCGCTAATAATCAATCTCGTTTTCTATCAGTTCATCATCGCATTCATCTATTTGTGTATCGAAAACTTCCGATGGAAAAGTCATCTCATCTTCCGGATCGGCAAGAAAATCATCCAAACGTTCGTTGAAATCATCTTCTGGGCAATAAGTGTTGGCACCGTTTTCCTTCTTTTCTGTTTTCAGAAGAAGTTCATCTTCGTTGGTTGGTGAAGAAGAGGTGTATGAACAATTGTCGGAATCAGGATGAATGGACGAAGCATTCCTGTCAAGACTTCTCATTAACTCTTTCTGTGCCAACTGGTCTTGATAAACAAAATAGCTAAAGACAATAACAAGGGCCGAGATACCTACGGTTCTGAATATCTTTTTTATTTTCATATTTAGGAAATTGAAGTTCTATTTTTATGTATTCCTTTGCAATGCTTCCTCATATACTTTTCGGATACGTTCCCGAAGATGTAGCGGCTTGATTACCGTAAGCGAGCTACTACGTGCGAGTAATGCCATGACAAAATCATTGGTGATACGGAGGCGCAATGTAATCCGGAATTCTGTTTCGTTGTCTGCAATGATTTTCTGCGAATGGTGTAGAGGAACAGATTTTAAGAATCTGCCATCTAGTGCACTGTAACTCAATTCAATATCTTCTACGGGAATATCCGGCTGGTTCCAGATACCATAACTGTCCTTAAATAAGTCGTTTGCATCAATATCCATATCTCTTTTGAAGGTTTCTTCATAATAAATCCGGAGGTTACGGATACAGTCTACGTTGAATGTTTTCAGCACGTTATTATCGTAGGCAAGGAGATACCAGCGTTGCTGGTCTTCTTTCAGATAATGGGGAAGAACTTTCTTTTCGCGCATTCTGCCTTCTTCGCGTACATATATATAATCGAATGCTACCGGATGAGAGAATTTGATGGCCTTTATCAATGCCGGAAGGCATTCGGTGTCAGACGGACGGTGATGTTCGGCAAGGACATAAGTATGCAGATTGGATGTCTTATCTAAAGCATTCAGCAAATCGAAGTTCAGCAGCAGGCGTTCATATTGCTCGTTAATCAGACTGTCCTCTTCATTGATATAATAGCCGCTCCATTTTTTGTCAAAGCGGATGCAAATGCCGAACAAATCTTCTATATCTTTAAAATCACGTTGTATGGTCCGAATATCAACAGGCGTCGCGTCACGCTCTTCCATGCGAAGCCGCACATATTCCTCCAGCTCTTCACGCGGAACATAACGTTGCCTTTCTTTCAATTTGTTGATAATAACCAGCATTCGTTGTATGCCTTCCAATTTCTTTCCCATAGTCTGCTTTCTTTTGGATTTCTACCGGCAAAGATAATGAGCCATGACGACAAAACATGTCGTTCTGTCGAATTTATACAAAACCTCCCGCTTTTGTTTCCCATCAATATCCGAAAAGTCTTGTTTTTTGTGTACTTTTGGCGAGAATTTCAAGAGAACAAATAAATGTTACATATCAATAACGCCTGCATAACCTTTGGGACAGAAGTGCTTTTCTCCGGTTTTAACCTGAAACTGGAACGGGGAGAAACAGCCTGTATCGTAGGACAATCCGGTTGCGGAAAAACATCGTTGCTGAATGCAGTGATGGGATTCGTCCCATTGAAAGAAGGGACTATTCGAGTGGGGGAAATATTTCTTGATATATCCACTATTGATAGTGTCCGGCGTCAGATTGCATGGATTCCGCAAGAGTTAGCGTTACCATTTGAATGGGTGAAAGAAATGGTCGCCCTGCCGTTCGAGTTGAAAGTGAACCGCTCGGTTCCTTTTTCAGAAGAAAGGCTTTTCGCTTGCTTTGACGAATTGGGATTGGAGCACGAATTATATACAAAGAGAGTGAATGAAGTTTCGGGCGGACAACGGCAACGTATTATGCTTGCAGTGGCTGCGATGCTTGATAAACCTCTCATTATTATAGATGAACCGACTTCTGCTTTGGATTCTGGATCGACTGATAAAGTGCTTTCTTTTTTCCGGCGACAGGCGGAAAAAGGAGCGGCTGTACTTGCTGTGTCTCACGACAAGGACTTTGCGTCGGGGTGTCATTATGTAATAGAACTATAATCCAAATCGAATAAAACAGTAAGAATATATACCGTGGGAACGATTGACATATCATATTATAACTTAGCCATAGGCTTGCTTCTGCTTGCCATTCCGTTCTTTTATCTATGGAAATTCAAGACGGGATTATTGAAACCTGCCGTGATCGGTACAGTACGGATGATTATCCAACTGTTCTTCATAGGCATGTATTTGAAATATCTTTTTATATGGAATAATCCCTGGATTAATTTCCTTTGGGTGATTATTATGATATTCGTAGCCGGACAAACCGCATTGGTACGTACGCAGTTGAAACGCAGTATTTTGCTGATTCCGATTTCAGTTGGGTTTCTTTGCAGTGTCGTGTTGGTAGGGTTGTATTTTATAGGTATTGTTCTTCAATTGGATAATATTTTCAGTGCTCAATACTTTATTCCGATATTCGGTATTCTGATGGGAAATATGCTTTCGAGCAATGTTATCGCCTTGAATACTTATTATAGCGGATTGAAACGTGAACAACAATTATATAGATATTTATTGGGCAACGGGGCTACCAGACAGGAAGCGCAGGCTCCGTTTATTCGGCAGGCGATTATTAAATCATTCAGCCCGTTGATTGCGAATATTGCTGTAATGGGATTGGTAGCTTTCCCGGGGACAATGATTGGACAGATTTTAGGCGGAAGTACTCCAAACGTTGCCATTAAATATCAGATGATGATAATGGTAATCACATTCGCTGCATCCATGCTGTCGTTGATGATAACCATTTCATTGGCTTCGCGAAAGTCATTTGATGCATATGGGAAGCTTCTGGAAGTATCGAAAGAAACTAAGAAATGACAATAACCGACCATATATTTCAGAAAGTCGCCGAAATATCCATACCGCATTTCTTTGTTACAGTGGAATTTGCAGCAATGGGTAGTGGGATGCCCCAAGGTATTGAAACCTTTTTGCTGGAAAAGCATAAGGCAATTCTTCGAGGCGCGAACGGTCGTAAATTCATCTATCGGGAAGGAGAGTGGCGATTGATTTTTACTTTTTTCCCTACGGATAGAGTAGTCGATGAACGCTATGCCCTCAAGAATAAAACCTCTCTCCATATATATAAGAAATAAAACTTGCTGTCATCTGTCACATTTTGGTACTTAAAGGATTGATTAGTGCGAGGTTAGAGTGTGACAGCACGGTGTGACAACAGTGTGATGACAAATGTTGCTGTCACAAGAAGCAAGTTCCAAGTTGTTTCCTTTATTGACGTTATTTAAAATTTTAGTTTCAAGCAATGGAAACTAGAGTTTCATCGGTAAGAAACATTAGTTTCAACGGTATGAAACTAAAGTTTCACGCAGATGGAACTACAGTTTCAAAGCATGAAACATTTAGTTTCATTCCTTGAAACAAATAGTTCTCCTATATGAAACAAATCAGCTCTTTATTTCCCTTTGAGTTTTTCATATAAGCAACGAAGTTGAACAAACTGTTCTCCCGGTTGCACATATCCGTTTTCAAACATTTTTTCTGAGACTTGAAATTTAGAGAGATGGTGGCGTATATACTTCTCTGCGTCCGGCGATTGCTTTTTGACGAAAGCTTTTAAGGCAACCTTTCCGTTTTCATAGATGAAAACTTTAGCTTTAATTGTACGGAAACCCCATTCTTTACAGTGTTTCGTCTCCGCCTTATCTATCCAGAAGATAGCGGTAGCTTTTACTGTATCTGCAATACATTCTTCTGTACCACCATTACTCATATCTTTGGTAACAGACTTTTCAGAGTTCTCGTTTGGCTTCAATTGACAGGAAACAGTCAAAATAACTAATAGAAAATAGGATAGAATTGTTTTCATCGTATTCAATTATTATAGGATATGCAACAAAATTACTAAAAAAAGCGGGGCAATGAGCAGTTGTTCCCTTTTATTTTCTTATCTTTGCAACCAAATTTTCTACCAATAATGAAAATTAAGGAAATAGTAAGCGCCCTTGAACGATTCGCGCCTCTGCCATTGCAAGACGGATTTGATAATGCCGGCCTGCAAATCGGATTGACAGAAGCGGAAGCAACAGGGGCTTTGTTGTGTCTTGACGTTACTGAAGCAGTGCTGGATGAAGCAATCGCCTTGGGTTACAATCTCATTATATCTCATCATCCGCTAATTTTTAAAGGATATAAATCCATTACAGGCAAGGATTATGTGGAACGCTGTATATTGAAAGCGATAAAGAATGATATTGTAATCTATTCAGCGCATACTAATCTGGATAATGCACAAGGTGGAGTCAATTATAAGATAGCCGAAAAAATCGGATTGAAGAATTTGAAAGTGCTTGAGCCAAAAGAGAGCAACTTGGTTAAGTTGGTGACTTTTGTCCCTTACGCACAAGCTGATATGGTGCGCCAAGCATTGTTTGCCGCCGGATGCGGAAATATAGGCGACTATGATTCATGCAGTTACAATCTGAGAGGAGAGGGAACTTTCCGTGCAAAAGAGGGAACGCATCCTTTTTGTGGAACAATCGGAGAACTGCACCACGAAGAGGAGGTGAGGATTGAAACGATTCTTCCTGCCTTTAAGAAGGCGGAAACCATCAAGGCATTATTGGCTGCCCATCCTTATGAGGAACCGGCATTCGACATTTATCCGTTATTGAACGACTGGTCGCAGGCGGGGGCGGGAATTGTCGGTGAGTTGGATGAATCGGAAACAGAAATTGAATTTTTGAAGCGTATCAAGAAGACATTCGAAGTAGGGGGGCTGCGTCACAACAAGCTGATGGGAAGAGAGATACAGAAAGTAGCATTGTGCGGTGGTGCAGGTGCATTTTTGCTTCCACAGGCAATCCGGTCGGGAGCGGATGTTTTTATTACTGGCGAGATTAAATATCATGATTATTTCGGTCATGAAGAAGATATTCTGATGGCAGAGATAGGTCATTACGAAAGCGAACAATATACAAAAGAAATTTTTTATTCCATAATCCGGGATTTATTTCCTAATTTTGCACTCCAATTGAGTAAAATAAATACGAATCCCATAAAATATTTATAAGTAAAATGGCTAGAGAAGCAAAAAAAGATCCGAATGAGTTGACGGTAGAACAGAAACTGAAAACACTGTTCCAACTGCAAACAATGTTGTCTAAGATTGATGAAATCAAGACATTGAGAGGTGAACTTCCGTTGGAAGTGCAAGACCTTGAAGACGAAATTGCTGGTTTGAGTACCCGTATCGACAAGATCAAAGCTGAAGTGGATGAACTGAAATCTGCTATTGCCGGCAAGAGAGTAGAAATTGAAACAGCAAAGGCTTCAGTAGAAAAATATAAGTCACAACAAGATAATGTTCGCAACAACCGTGAATATGACTTCTTGACGAAGGAAATTGAATTCCAGACATTGGAAATCGAACTTTGCGAAAAGAGAATCAAAGAATACTCTGCTGATAAAGAAGGAAAAGAGGCTGAAGTGACAAAGAACGATCAGATTCTTAACGAAAGAGTGAAAGATTTGGAGCAGAAAAAGAGTGAACTGGATGAAATTATCTCTGAAACCAAACAGGAAGAAGAGAAATTGAGAGACAAAGCTAAAGACTTGGAAACTAAGATTGAACCACGTCTGTTGCAGTCTTTCAAACGTATCCGTAAGAACTCTCGTAACGGATTGGGCATTGTGTATGTGCAACGTGACGCATGTGGTGGTTGCTTTAACAAGATTCCGCCTCAGAGACAGTTGGATATCCGTTCTCGTAAGAAAGTAATCGTTTGCGAATATTGCGGACGTATTATGATTGACCCGGAATTGGCTGGTGTACAAATCGAACACAAGGTGGAAGAAGCTCCGGCAGCTACTACCAAAAGAGCTATCAGAAGAAAAACTGCCGAATAAGTGTTTGCTTTTTCGCTATATTTTTCAAAGCTCCGCATCATGGCGGGGCTTTTTTTATACCCCTTTCTTAACAGCTACCGTTGTCAACCGTTTCAATGATGAAGCGTATATGACGATTCAGGCCAGCCAGTAAGTATCAAGTGGAGCACCGATTGACATAGTGACGCCATCCGTTCGGGATGGCGTCACTATAATGGGCAAATAGCGTCACTATCTTGAGCGGATAGTGACGCTATTTTTATTTTGTAGATAAGTGTGTTTTTTGAGGCGGATAAAGTGGATAATTTTATAGAGAATTGTAATCTGGAATATCTTTTAGAAAGGCATAACTTTGATTTTCATAGTCCATCCGGCAGCAATAATGTTGCATTCCATTGCTGACAATCAGATAATCTACTTTCAGCACCATATTATATCGGGTGATTTGGTCGAAAACAGCTTGCGTTATTTCAATATGGGGAGCTTTGTATTCCACAATCATCCGGGCGGATAAGTCTCTCCGGTAGAGGACTGTATCGCATCTTTTGGTAGTACCGTTTAACTTGACCATCACTTCATTGGCTAAGAGTGCGGGCGGGTATCCTTTATGTGCAATAAGAAAGTGAACGAAGTGTTGTCGTACCCATTCTTCGGGGGTAAGGGCGACATATCGTTTGCGAATCACGTCGAAAATTACATTTTTTCCGTTTCGTATATTTATTTTAGTGTCGAATACTGGTAGGTTTAACGATAACATTTATTATTTTTGTAAGTTAAATAATGGTTCCCATTATTGGGAGCACAAATTTAATAGATAATTATGAAAACAAAAGAAGAAATCGTAGCTAATTGGCTGCCGCGTTACACAAAACGTAACCTGGAGGATTTTGGAGAGTATATTCTGTTGACTAACTTCAACAAGTACGTCGAGATTTTCGCAAATCAGTTTAATGTTCCTATTTTAGGAAGGGACGCAAATATGATTTCTGCTTCTGCCGAAGGTATCACAATGATTAACTTCGGTATGGGAAGTCCCAACGCTGCTATTATCATGGACTTGCTGGGTGCTATCCGCCCCAAAGCATGTTTATTCCTTGGAAAATGTGGTGGTATCGACAAGAAAAACCAGCTTGGTGACTTGATTCTTCCTATTGCGGCTATCCGTGGGGAGGGAACTTCCAATGATTATTTTCCTCCCGAAGTTCCTGCGTTGCCTGCATTTATGTTGCAGCGTGCCGTTTCTTCATCCATTCGTGACAAAGGCCGCGACTATTGGACCGGTACTGTATATACCACTAACCGTCGTATTTGGGAACATGATGATGCGTTCAAAGAATATCTGACAAAGACACGGGCTATGGCAGTCGATATGGAAACTGCAACTCTGTTTAGTTGTGGCTTTGCCAATCATATTCCTACCGGTGCATTATTATTGGTATCCGATCAGCCAATGACTCCCGATGGAGTGAAAACGGATAAAAGCGATAATCTGGTTACCAAGAATTACGTAGAAGAGCATGTTGAAATTGGCATTGCTTCTCTGCGTATGATTATTGATGAAAAGAAAACTGTTAAACACTTGAAATTCGACTGGTAATCCGGTCTTTCTGAAAAAATATATATGGCAAAACAAGAATTGACCTGTGACGACATCCTCAAAGAATTGAGAGCAAAGCAGTATCGTCCTATCTATTACTTGATGGGAGAAGAGTCGTATTATATCGACTTGATTGCAGATTATATAACGGATAATGTGTTGAGTGAAACGGAAAAAGAATTCAACCTGACTGTTGTGTATGGTGCTGACGTGGATGTGGCAACGATTATAAATGCCGCAAAGCGTTATCCCATGATGTCAGAACATCAAGTAGTAGTAGTTAAGGAAGCGCAGGCCGTGCGCAATATGGAGGAGTTGTCATATTATCTTCAAAAGCCTTTGCTTTCTACTATCTTAGTGGTATGCCATAAGCATGGAACTTTAGATCGTAGAAAGAAGTTGGCTGCTGAGGTGGAAAAAACAGGTGTATTGTTTGAGTCTAAAAAAATCAAAGATGCGCAACTTCCTGGTTTTATTGCTTCATATATGAAACGAAAAGGAGTTGATATGGAGCCGAAGGCAACTTCTATGCTTGCTGATTTTGTAGGCTCGGATTTAAGTCGTTTGACTGGAGAACTTGAAAAGTTGATTATCACTTTGCCTGCCGGACAGAAGCGTGTTACTCCTGAACAGATAGAAAAGAATATCGGCATAAGCAAAGACTATAATAACTTTGAATTGCGCAGTGCTTTAGTGGAAAAAGATATATTGAAAGCGAACAAAATAATAAAATATTTTGAAGAAAATCCGAAAACTAATCCGATCCAAATGACGTTGTCTCTATTATTTAGCTTTTACTCCAACTTGATGTTGACTTATTATGCGCCGGATAAATCAGAGCAAGGAATTGCAAACATGCTAGGATTAAGAACTCCATGGCAGGCTCGGGATTATATGGCGGCAATGCGAAAATATAGTGGAGTAAAGACGATGCAAATTGTTGGAGAAATACGATATGCTGATGCAAAATCTAAAGGAGTCCAAAACAGTTCTATGACAGATGGAGATATTCTTCGCGAGCTGGTGTTTAAAATTTTACATTAAGTCAAATTAAGAATCACATATATCATCAGACATATACTTTTACCATAGATAGAAACGGAAAGTATATGTCTTTTTTATATTCCCATAATTATACTTATCACAAAAAGCCCCTCACTATTTTCTGTGATTATTTTTACAAATAAATTTAGTTATTTCATCGTTTTATAGAGTTACTGTTTGGCTAATCACACAAACAGTTTTTTTAATTTTATATTGCCCTATCTTTTCAGAAAATACATATTTTTATTAAATCTAAAGCTTGAATTTCTTAACGAGAAAAGTTTACTGATCCTTGAGTTTTATCAAACAAGCGTTTAAGATTTTGATGCTACTATTTTCTAGTGAGAATGGAGATTTTCTCTTTTTCTAAAGTTGCCCATTAATGTCATTTTGATAGTTCAGACTATATTGGATTGTTACAGCATGATTTTTTTCTAGTTTAATAGAAATATAGATTCACTTTATTGGGCTCAATTTGTTGTATATCATTTATTTATGCTAAAAATAAGCCTTCTAGAATCGAAAAAAAATAAATATCTGGAGATTCGTACAGAAATATCGCAAGGATTTGCTTTTTAGAGAAAATTGTAAAGGATGAGTAGATAAAAATAGTAATATACATTGGTAAAGTATGGATTGATTCCTTCCTTTTATTGCTTTTGCAACTATCGATATTTACTTTTGTATATTTGATGTGTTACCGATGTATAAAGTATTAATGTGAATAAAATACAAATGTGGAAAAGAATAGATATTCACAATGATATATTTATGTAATTACAATACTAATATTACATATACAAATGTAGTTGTATGACTATTAATAAATAATATTTTCCCGTTTATTTAATTGAAAAACAGTATAGTATATATTGTTTAGTCAATTTATACTATAAAAGCCTCGTCTATGTAGCGTATATATTTGTGAATAACCATATTTTTGTT
>CAPAOL010000045.1 GCA_948579315.1 uncultured Phocaeicola sp. | reverse complement strand
TCTCAAAACTTTGCTTATTTTTGCACAGAAAATATATATCTCTTATCAAGAGATATATAAATCGGTTCATGTAAAAGCGAAGCATAACAAACTGAAAAACAGAAGATTTCCTCTTATAAAGAGTTCATGTTAGCTTTAAAAGAAGAAAAGTTCATCCTTTTAACTTTTTTTATTTCATCAAAGAGAAAACCGCCAACCAGTTTTTTTAAAAAGTTCTACTATAAAAGTCCGGGAGCATTTGGGATTATTGTGGAAATAACAATAGATCGGGCCCTGTTGCATAAACCTTTTCTATCTCCTGATTAAACCTTTTTATACGAATGTATTCTATCTCCATAGCCTTTGGAGTTATCTCCATAAGCTTTGGAGTTATCTCCCAAGACTATGGAGTCAACTCCAAAGGCTTGCGGAGATAAAACAGGCAGGAAGAAAACCCTTAACCATACGGCGGGAAAGGGTTAGAGATATGGATAAGATCTTTTAAGGATGAAGCTGACTACAAGGCTACGCATTCCTTACGTAGGGAGGAAAAATCCCCAGACAGCCTTCTTTTAAAAAAAGCGAAACAGCATATGGGCAGGAAGATATACATCTGACTACATGTATGGTATATAGCAACAAGTCGAAATGCTAAAGTGAGGGCATATATGCAATCCCAATCCTTACTTTTGCCTGCCATACAAACCATACATAAAATTACGAACGCTCGTACAGGGTATCACAAACAATCGCATGAAATAAATCCCCACTAAATTTCTGCTGGCCCCAAAGCCGGACAAGCCCTCATTTCAGCAGGCTGAAGGATTTATATCCGGATGAAGGAAATCATTATAACCAACTGATTAACAATAAATTATCTTAAAATGAAGGATTTGAAGGAAAAAAAACAGGTTATAGAGCCAAATCTTCTCTATAACCTGCATATACTCAAATCACCTTGAAACATTCAGAGAGTGATATCTTTCATTATCTTTTCTAATGCTCCGGCATTATGGTTCACATAATTTCCGGCAGCTTTCCCTGCTTGTTGCAAATAAGCCTCATCCGACAGGAATTTGTCCATCAACCGTTTAAAATCATCATAACCGGTTACTTCAAAACCGCCTTTCTGCTCCAACAAATGTTGCGCCTCGCGGAATTTCTTGTTGTTAGGTCCGAATATCACAGGAATACCATATACAGCCGCTTCCAGCACATTATGAATTCCAACTCCAAAGCCACCCCCAATATACGAAATCTCACCATATCGGTAAATGGAGGACAGCAGTCCGTAACAGTCGATAATCAAACAATCGGCCTGTGTCACATTTTCTTCCGTAGCCTCGGTATAGCGGATGCACGGACGTTTCACCTTATCTAAAATCTCCTTCAAATGACTGTCGCTCACCACATGAGGAGCAATAACCAGCTTCATCTCAGGATGCTCATTGAAATACTTGATAAAAATATCCTCATCCGGTCCCCATGAGCTGCCTGCAACAAAAGTCAACGAATCACCTTTGAACTTCTCCACCAGCGGAAGCTGCTTGGCTTGATGGCAGATATCCAGCACGCGGTCAAAACGAGTATCGCCCACAACTGTCACATCGGTCACGCCAATTGTCGCCAGCAATTCTTTGGAAACTTCGTTCTGTACAAACAAATGAGCAAAAGTCCTCAGCACCTCACTATATCTCTTCCCATACCAACGGAAAAAAATCTGATTGGGACGGAAAATGGAAGATACGCTATAGGTGGGAATACCTCTCCTATGCAACTCATTCAAGTAATTCTGCCAAAATTCGTACTTGATAAAAAATACCATACAGGGATTAGCCAATTCTACAAACCGACGGACATTACGCGGAGTGTCGAAAGGCAGATAGCAGACAAGGTCTGCCCCCTGGTAGTTCTTTCTCACTTCATACCCTGAGGGAGAAAAGAAAGTCTGCAATATTTTATATTCGGGATGCTCCTTACGGATACGTTCTATCAAAGGGCGTCCCTGTTCGAACTCCCCCAATGAAGCTGCATGAAACCAAATATAACGGGCATTTTTGTCTATCTTGTTACGCAAGATATCAAATACTTCCCGGTGTCCTTTCACCATTTTGGCGGGCTTGGCGCTGAACAGGCCGGCAACCTTCACCCCGAATAGATAAATATAGATGACTAGGTTATAAATCATAACTACCGGCTATTACTTGAGCACTTCCACAGCCCGACGAATGCGTCGCAATGTTTCTTCTTTCCCTAAAACGGCTGAAATATCAAACATATGCGGGCCTTTACCTTCGCCTACCAAGGTTAAACGGAAAGCATTCATTATATTACCCAAGTGATAACCTTTATCTTCTATCCATTTCATGACCACAGCCTCCTGATTCTCCAGCGAGAAGTCGTCCAAGGCCTCCAATACGTCCGCCAACTCCAGCATACGTTCGGGAGAGTCCTCTTTCCAACGTTTTTTACGGGTCTTCTCATCATATTCCGTAGGAGCGACGAAGAAGAATTTGCAAGTTTCCCACAAATCCTTGATAAAACTTACACGATCTTTCATCAAGCCTACCACGGTCACCACTTTATCCATAGGAGCTTCAATGCCATGCTCTTTCAAGATCGGCATGAAAAGCCCGGCTACTTCCTCATTGCTTTTCTTCAATATATATTCATGGTTAAACCATTTTCCTTTTTCAAAGTCGAATTTTGCCCCGGCTTTGCTGCAACGGTGCAGGTCAAAAAGCTTCACCAGTTCATCCAAGGACATCAGTTCCTGGTCATTTCCCGGATTCCATCCCAACAGGGCAAGGAAATTGATAACAGCTTCGGGCAGGTAACCCGACTCACGATAACCGGAAGACACCTCACCGGTCTTGGGGTCGTGCCATTCCAACGGGAAAACAGGGAAGCCAAGACGGTCACCATCACGCTTGCTCAGTTTACCGTTACCATCCGGTTTCAACAACAAGGGAAGATGTGCGAACTCGGGCATGGTATCCGCCCAGCCGAAAGCCCGGTACAGCAGGACATGCAACGGAGCGGAAGGCAACCATTCCTCACCACGGATTACATGGGAAACTTCCATCAAATGGTCGTCCACAATGTTTGCCAAATGATAAGTAGGCAGTTCATCCGCCGATTTATATAAAACTTTATCATCCAAAATGGAAGAATTGATCACTACCTTGCCACGGATAATATCATGTACGTGTACATCTTCATTCGGTTCAATCTTGAAACGTACCACATATTGCTTCCCATCGGCAATCAGTGCATCCACTTCTTCTTTCGGCAGAGTCAAAGAGTTACGCATAGACATACGGGTAGAAGCATCGTACTGGAAATTAGAGATTTCCTGACGTTTGGCGTCCAACTCCGCCGGAGTATCGAAAGCAATATACGCCTTACCGCTGTCAAGCAACACCTGTACATATTTCTTATAAATATCACGACGTTCAGACTGACGGTAGGGGCCGTAGTTACCACCAAAGCTGACTCCTTCGTCGAAGTTTATCCCCAACCACTTAAACGACTCAATGATATATTCTTCCGCACCCGGAACAAAGCGATTTGAGTCGGTATCTTCTATACGGAAAATTAAATCTCCACCATGCTGGCGAGCAAACAGATAGTTATACAAGGCTGTGCGCACACCGCCGATATGCAACGCTCCCGTCGGGCTCGGAGCAAAACGAACTCTTACTTTTCTTTCTGACATTGTTGTTTTATATAAAATACGCCGCAAAATTAATCTAAATTTCCCGATTTTTTCGTATTTTGCGCGCAAAAATATACGATTATGAGAAGTTTCAAGACCAACCAACGGTTTTCATATAAAAATTTGATTTATAAAAGCCTTATTTTCATTGCCACAGTATCAGTGATAGTCTACTTTTTACCCAATGAAGGAAAGTTCAACTATCAATTTGATATAAACAAGCCTTGGAAATACGGACTGTTACAGGCATCATTTGATTTTCCGATTTACAAAAACGACATACAAGTACAAAAGGAACAGGACAGCATCCTGGCAGACTATCAACCTTATTTCCAGATAGACAAGGAAGCCGAAAAAAATGTCCTTTCCAAATTAAGGGAGGATTACAACAAGACCTTACGCCATTCACTGCCGGGCACAGACTATGTACGTTATATTGAACGCACATTAAAGGCACTGTATGAGGACGGAATCATTGCCGGAAATGACTTGAAGCGTATGGAGGAAGACAGTATCATTGCCATACGGCTGGTAGACAAGAATGTAGCGACAAGCCGTTTTATCGACCAATTGTACACCGTGAAGGAAGCCTATGAATATTTGCTGAATGCGGATACCACCCACTACAAAAAGAAGATATTACAACAATGTAATCTGAATGATTACATTACACCTAATCTGGTTTATGATGAAGAAAAGTCCGAGGCGGCGCAAAAAGACCTGCTCTCTAATATTTCATGGGCAAACGGCTTTGTGCTGAACGGACAAAAGATTATTGACCGTGGAGAAATTGTTGATGAGCAGACTTACAACATATTGGAATCCTTACGCAAGGAATGGGAAAAACGTAGCGACTCGGTACAAGAGAAAAGACTGACATTGGCCGGACAAATATTATATGTAGGAATCTTCCTGTTCTGCTTCATGGCCTATCTGGAGTTGTTCCGGGCAGATTATTATGAACGGAAAGGAACACTCACCCTGCTATTTGCGCTGATTGTGTTCTTCCCCGTCCTGTCTTCCATTATGGTGGAACAGAACTTGTCAAGTATTTACGTGGTTCCATTTGCCATGATTCCGATTATAGTCCGTGTTTTCCTTGACTCAAGAACGGCATTCATGGCACATGTCACTATCATTTTGCTTTGCTCCATCACTTTACGTTTTCCACATGAGTTTATCTTGTTACAGGTAGTGGCAGGAATGGTGGCGATCTATAGTTTGAGAGAATTGTCCCAACGGTCGCAATTGTTACGGACGGCTTTGGTTGTATTTATCAGTTACGCTTTATTATATTTTGCTTTCGAGCTGATTCATGAAGATGATTTGACCAAGCTGAATACGCGCATGTACATCTATTTTATGATCAACGGTATCTTACTGCTGTTCGCTTATCCGTTACTGTTCCTTTTGGAGAAAATATTCGGTTTTACTTCAGATGTGACTTTGGTGGAACTGTCAAATATCAACAATAGCTTGCTTCGGGAAATGTCCGAAGTAGCTCCGGGCACTTTCCAACACTCATTGCAGATGGCAAACCTGGCTGCTGCGGCGGCAAACAAGATTGGAGGTAAAAGCCAGCTGGTGCGTACGGGAGCATTATATCATGACATCGGTAAAATGGTGAATCCGGCTTTTTTCACAGAAAACCAGTCGGGAGTCAACCCGCACAAGAGTTTAAGTTATGAACAAAGCGCCCAGGTTATCATCAGTCATATCACCGACGGGCTGAAACTGGCGGAAAAGCATAATCTGCCCAAAGTGATCAAAGACTTTATCAGTACCCATCATGGACGGGGACTGACGAAGTATTTCTACATTTCATATAAAAACGAACATCCTGACGAAGAAATGGATCAGGAAAAGTTCCGCTACCCCGGTCCGAACCCGTTCACCAAGGAACAGGCCGTCCTGATGATGGCCGACTCTGTAGAAGCGGCTTCACGCAGCCTGCCGGAGTACACGGAAGAAAGCATCAGCACACTGGTAGATAAGATTATTGACACACAGGTATCTGAGGGGTATTTCAAAGAATGCCCTATTACGTTCAAGGATATAGCAACAGTCAAAGCACTGTTTAAAGAAAAGCTGAAAACGATGTATCACACCCGAATCAGTTACCCGGAACTAAGGAAGTAAGCAATCCTGCACAAGCATCTTCCAGTATATCAAGCACGTTCTCGAACCCTTGCGCACCGCCATAGTAAGGGTCGGGAACATAGTCTGCCACTTTGGTGCGGCAATAATCCGTCATGCGATGGATTTTCTTTTCCGTTTCCAGATCGGGAGCACGCTCCATCAGGTCCTCTATATTACGGTCGTCCATGCCGATGATCATATCAAAATGATAGAAATCCTCCGTACAGACAGGACGGGAACGATGGGTCAGATTGTAACCGCGGCGGGAAGCATGCATCCGCATACGGCTGTCGGGCAATTCCCCTCTATGATAACTCAGGATTCCGGCAGAATCCACCTCTATCTCGTGTTCCAGTCCTTTTTTCTTTATGAGAGTACGCATCACTTCTTCTGCCGAAGAAGACCTGCAAATGTTACCGAGGCAGACAAAAAGTATTCTTTTCATATATAATCTACAAATGAAGGTATTCTTTAAATGATTTCACATCACGGTTCATGATCAGCTCTTCAGGAAACCCGGTAAGCTGCAACAATTCATACAAATTATCGTAACGGGCTATATCAAACGAAATATGCGCGTCACTTCCCAAAATGACCGGAACTTCATATTTCTTGCATAAACGGAGAATGGTGAGGTTGTTCTCACGGGCATTGGGTTTGTTACGGGTGGGTTTTAAAGAACTGTTATTTATTTCCAATAAAGTATGGTGTTCTTTGGCTGCCAATACCATCGGTTCAAAATGTAACGCCGCCGTACCGTCTCCGGGGTGACTGATAATATGAATAAAAGGATTGCTGATAACCTGTACCATTCCATGGGTGTTTTCTTCTATCGTTCCATATTCATAACATAAAGAGTGGATACCCGCAATACGGATATCAAGCATCTTCATATAATCCTCGTCCAAATCGAGGTTTCCTTTACCATCCAGAATATTAATCTCAGCCCCCAACAACAGCTCCACCCCATACATCCGGCGGGGAACCACATGCAAGTTTCTAAAATAAATAGGATGGCAAGTACCGGGAACACCGGGCGAATGTTCCGTTATCCCTAAAACCTTCAATCCCTTATCGGCGGCAGCTTGCGCCATTTCTTGTAAAGTACTGAATGCATGCCCGCTGGCAATGGTATGGGTATGTACGTCTAATTCTATCTTCATCTTTATTTTCGTTTATCTTTTCTATTATCGTCCAGTGCATGGACCGGTTACTGTGGATCTACATCATAATAAACTAACAACGAACGGAAACGTTCATCTTCCAATATGGCACGTTGTACGGCAAGCAGATAATCACGCACTTTCTTTATAGAAGCATTCTGCTCCACTTTCACAATCATTTTTTTTATAAATAAGGTCTGGATACGGGCCACCGGCGGTTTGTCCGGGCCCAATACCCTGTCGCCCAATCCGGAACGGAGCTGTGCCGCCATGGTATCCGCCGCCAAATCCAGAATATCCTCTTTGCGGTGTTTCAGATATACATAAATCAAACGATAATAAGGAGGATATTTGAACATCTGCCGTTCTGCCAATTGGTCATAATATAACTGCTCATAGTCATTATGCATCACTTGATGAATAACGGGTAAATCGGGCGATTTGGTCTGAAGGATAACCAGTCCTTGCTTATTTTTACGCCCGGCACGTCCTGCTACTTGGGCCATCAGTTGGAAAGCACGCTCATAGCTCCGGAAATCCGGGAAGTTCAACATCGTATCCGCATTCAGAATCCCCACCACACTGACATGATCAAAGTCCAATCCTTTGGACACCATCTGCGTACCAATCAGGATATCGGTCTTGCCCTGTTCAAAATCCGCGATAATTTTCTCGTATGCGGTACGGGTACGGGTGGTATCCAAATCCATCCGGGCGACTTTCGCCTCGGGAAATATCAGTTTTATATCATCTTCTATACGCTCTGTACCGAAACCGCGATGCATCAATTCCACTCCGCCGCACGCCGGGCAGGAACGGGGAACTTGATAGGTATATCCACAGTAATGGCAAGTCAGCTGGTTCAGCCCCTTATGATACGTCAGACTCACATCACAGTTCTTGCATTTAGGAACCCAGCCGCAGGTATGACATTCTATCATCGGAGCGAAACCGCGACGGTTCTGAAACAGGATAACCTGCTCCTTACACTCCAATGCCTCTTTTATCTGCTTGACCAGCGCCGGTGAGAAAGGGCCCTGCATCCGCTTCTGATGCGCCAGTTCCTTGATGTCAACCAGTTCTATATGAGGAAGCCGGATATCTTTATATCTTTCTTTCAATTCTACCAAGCCATACTTTCCCGAGGTAGCATTAAAGTAAGTTTCCACACCAGGAGTAGCCGTCCCCAGCAGCACTTTCGCCTTGAACATAGAGGCCAGCATGATGGCTGAGCTACGGGCATGGTAACGTGGGGCAGGGTCTTGCTGTTTATACGTATTCTCGTGTTCCTCATCTATGATGACCAGCCCCAAGTTACGAAAAGGCAGAAAAATAGAGGAACGAACTCCGAGAATCACATCATAGCTCTTCTCTCCCAACTGTTTCTGCCATATCTCCACCCGCTCAGCGTCCGGAAACTTGGAATGATAAATACCCAGCCGATGTCCGAACACTCTTTTCAAACGCTCAGTTATCTGAGTGGTCAGTGCAATTTCCGGAAGCAAATATAAGACCTGCTTTCCTGTTTTCAGCACCTCCTGAATGAGGTGGATATAAATTTCCGTCTTGCCACTGGATGTAACGCCATGCAGAAGACACACATTTTTCTCTCTGAAGCATTGAAGAATGTTGCCATAAGCCTGTTGCTGCGCAATATTCAGCGGATTAATATCACCGGTATCCGAAATTCCTTTATCCAAACGTCCTATCTCCTGATGATAGACCTCAAAGACTTTCTTTTCGACCAATCCGTTAAAAACGGCCGCAGACCCTCCAGACTTTTCAAGCAGCTCTTTCTTTGTTACTTCCTTTAAAGCATACCCTCTGGCTACCCAACCGGACAATTCCACATACTTCATTAATATCATCAATTGTTTAGGAGCACGTGACAATTCATTGAACAGCCGTTGTAAGTAAGCCTCATCCGCTTCTCCGTTCACCAACCTCACCCTTGCCTCTGTACGCGGTTTGTAATTACGTTTCAGTTCCTCCTTGACAAAGATGGCCTCTTTGTCCAACAAAGACTTGATGACAGTCAACACATTTTTCAGTCCGCTGTTTTTTTCCAACTGGGTTACACACTGTTCTGTATCCCGGCTCAACAAATCCAGAATTTTCTGCTCTTTCTCCGGTAAGGGTGCAGTGGCTTCAAAATCGGGATTATATTCCACCAACGTTTCGCTTTCCAGTTTCATACCCGAAGGGATAGCCGCCTTGTACACATCTCCTAATGTACAAAGATAATATTCCGCCAGCCATTGCCAGAACTCATATTGTTTCGGTAACAGTACCGGAGATGAATCCAGCACTTCAGCTATATCCTTCGTTTCATACCCCTCCGGGGCCGCATAATGTACATTTGTCACTATTGCCGTATAGAACTTTTTCTTTCCAAACGGAACAACCACCCGACAACCAATCTGTACCATCTCTTCCATCTCCTGAGGAAGGGAATAAGTGTATTGGTTGGCAATAGGTAATGGAACTATGACATCTACGAATTTTTTCATGGTGCAAAATTACAAAAAAGGAGGCATTCAGTGAAGAATGCCTCCTTTTTATCTTTTATTAAATAAGGTTGTCTAGAACAAGTATGCCAAAGAAACTTGCCAAGTGTTGTTCTTTATATTAACAGAATGGTGTCCATCACCCGATCCACCCTCTGTATAATATTCATAAGTACCAGTCTTGCTCAGAGCAAAATTATAATTAACCCCTAACTGTAAATGACGTATCAATTTAAGACCTGCTCCTACATTGAAACTGGTTGTAGATTTTTTCAATGACAATTCACGCGTCCATGTTTTATTGCCAATATTAAAATCAAACTGGGGACCTGCAGCAATATAAGCACCCAACATGCTACCAAGGCCAAAGGACCATTTCAAATTCACAGGAACTGCAAATGTCTTTAACTTCATTGTTTTCTCTCCATCGACCCCTAAGTCTGTCTGAGAATATAAAGCGGCAACATCTGCCCCTATCCCGATAATAGGCAGGGTGAATTCAGCCATCGGACCCACAAAAAAACCAGTCTTATTATCCCCTTTAAAAGCATCCTTTGAAAAACTCAATTTTGAAATATTCAAACCACCTTTTACTCCAAAGTGCAACTGAGCCTGAGCAGGAGCAGCCATCATCAAACATACAGCTACCATTAATACACTAATAATCTTTTTCATGTTTGTCTATTTTTAGTTTACGCCACAAAGATAAACACTTTTTCCATGTATAATGTTCAATCTCCCAGGAAAGTTACATTACGCTTTCCAATCCCCCCTTCCAAGAAGAAATATCAAACAAAAAACGGACAGAATTTTTTATTCTGTCCGCCATGTTCTCTTTCTAATATTCTTCCTCATTAAAAAAGAAATCCTCTTTGCTCGGATAATCCGGCCAAATATCTTCTATACTTTCATAGATTTCGCCTTCATCTTCCATCTCTTGCAAGTTTTCGATTACTTCCAACGGAGCGCCCGAACGCATTGCATAGTCAATCAACTCATCCTTTGTAGCAGGCCAGGGAGCATCCTCTAACTTCGAGGCCAATTCTAATGTCCAGTACATAGTTTTCTTATTTTTTAAGTAAATACTTTTCTTTCGTTCTCTAATTAGCCGCAAAAGTATAATAAATTATTTCATTTGCAACTTTTATCCCAAAAAATTTCATCCGTTTTAGTTAAATGATTTAACTTTCGGGTCAAAATGAATAAATAATCAGATAAACGGTTGACAAATGCTGTTACACGGGCATCTATGTCACATTCTTCAGCCAATGCAAGAATGCGTCGCTCGGCACGGCGACACACCGTCCGGCAAATGTGTCCAACGGCTGCTCCACGGTCACCCCCCGGCAGAATAAAAGCATTCAAAGGAGGAAGTTCATTGTCAATTACGTCAATTGCCTGCTCCAACATCCGGATGTCTTCATCCTCTATACGACTTTCCATACGCAACTTGGTCTGTGTCTGATCCGTTGCCAGATACGAACCGACAGAGAATAATTTATTTTGTATACGAAAAATGATTTGTTTATCCTCCTCATCCGTCAAATACGTTTGCAACAATCCCAAATAGGAGTTCAATTCATCCACTGTGCCATAGGCTTCAAGCCGTATATGCGTTTTCGGCACCCGGGTACCACCTACCAATGATGTGGTTCCCTTATCACCTGTTTTGGTGTATATCATGCTTTTCTTCATGGTTCCGGTTATAAAAAATTTACAATATAATGCTGTTTATATCTCGCTTTATCAAAAAAGACCAACCCTATGTCATACAAATCAAAAGTGATACCCGTCGACTCACTGGCTACAATTTGCTCCCACCATTTCCGTTTTTCCTTCGATTCATGAATTCCTCCGACAATAAAGCAACTACGAGGTCCGGCATAAGGAAGTACCAGTTCAAAAACTTCTTTATAAAAAGGAGTATGCCCTATATGCAGACAATCTAATGTATGCACCTCCGCCAGTTTCTCCTCCAGTTGCCGGGAAGTCTTTGCCCAATCCCTGCCTTTCAAGGTGACGGAGTCCATAGTATGACACGCAGCCCGCATATATCCTATGGATGCCCCATTACCAATCCCCACTTCAATCAACGACTTTGGTCTGAAATAATTAACCAACCGGAATAGCAAACGGTTCACTTTCCTTCGATAATGTGGCAAATAAGCAGGAAATCCCCTTTCCTTCAATACCCGATAAGCATAGTAGTGATATTTTTCATAAACAACAGAAGTAATCAGAAAAAAATCAGACGGAGAGTGTACTCCGTAACCACAACGGTGACGGAAGCGACTGCACCAATTCCATATACGATGAAGAAAAAACATATTTCTCAGCTTTATTAAGTAACACAAAGATAAAAGATTACCCGACAATATCGAAATAAAATACTATTTTTGTTGCCCATTAGTTATTAAACCATTTATAAACGATGAAACACACACTCTCTTTTATGGTATGGGCAATACTGGCTGTCTTATTGCCTTTACAAATGGCCCAGGCCGCAGCTCCTCCCACTGAATTACAGAAAAGACTTCAAAATCTTCCGGACATCAGTGACATTAAACCAATGCAAAGTGATGCCTATCCGGAGAAATATGTATTCTTCATTAATCAACTATTGGATCCGCATCACCCCGAAGCAGGGAATTTCAAGCAAAGGGTTATTCTCTCGCATGTAGGTTTTGACCGCCCTACCGTACTGGTTACCGAAGGCTATGCCGCCCATTATGCCACCCATCCGCGTTATCAAGAAGAGTTATCCAAATTATTCAACGCCAATCTGGTATTCGTGGAATACCGTTATTTTGGTGAGTCCATGCCGAAGCCCTGCAACTGGGATTATCTCACGGTTGAAAATTCACTGTATGATTTGCATCATGTAACCACGACCTTGAAACAACTATACGATGAGAAATGGATAGCTACCGGAATCAGCAAAGGCGGACAGACTACGATGTTCTACCGCACTTACTTTCCCGATGATGTGGATATCTCCGTACCTTACGTAGCCCCCCTCAACCAATCATTGGAGGACGGTCGTCACGAACCGTTCATTGCCAATAAAGTTTCGACTCCCGAAAACCGTAAACGAGTTGAAAACTTTCAACTGGAAGTACTTAAACGCAAGAGCCGGCTGCTACCGATGTTCGAAAAATATTGCTCGGATAAAGGATATACCTTCCGCATTCCTATAGCCGAAGTATACGACTTCAATGTATTGGAATACTCATTTGCCCTATGGCAATGGGGAACTCCTGTAAATAAGATTCCGGAAACAAATGCCGATGACCACACGCTATTCAAGCATTTCATAGCTATTTGTGAACCGGATTATTTCTCCGAACAATCTCCCTACCCTTCCTTTAATGTGCAAGCGGCCAAAGAACTGGGGTATTACGGATATGACATCAAACCTTTCAAAAAGTATCTGACGATAAAGAGCAGCCGTGACTATCTTCATAAGGTAATGTTACCGCCCGAACTGTCAAATCTCAAATTTGACAAGACACTATATAATAAGGTGGTAAAATTCCTGAAAGAGAATGATCCCGAAATGATCTATATTTATGGCGGCGATGATCCTTGGACAGCTTCGGGTGTCACTTGGCTGAAGAACAAGAAAAACATAAAAGTTTATGTATTACCCGGCGGCAGCCATACCACCCGTATCGGCAGCTTTGACACCGACACACAAGAAGAAATCAAGACACAAATCAATGCATGGCTGAATAAAGAATAGCAAAGAGACGAGATAAAAAGCTTTTCCGCCACAGGTTACGCAGATTGTCACCGGTTATTTCCATTGAGGACCCACTGCTTAAATTGGACCGATGTCAATCTGATCAATCTGTGACGGAATCTTGATTTTATCATAAAGGCATATTGCCATGTTTCTTAGGCGGATTGCTTTGGTTTTTATTGTGACACATTTCCAAAGCTTGAATAAGTTTGTAACGAGTGTCACGGGGCATAATCACCTCATCAATCAGACCACGTTCTGCCGCACGATAAGGATTGGAGAATTTATCTTCGTATTCCTTGATGATCTCAGCTTTCTCTTCCGGAGCAGACTTGCGGTAAAGGATATTCACTGCCCCTTCTGCACCCATGACGGCTATTTCCGCCTGTGGGTAAGCCAGGTTCACATCGGCTCCCGTCGGCTTGCTGGACATGACAATGTAGGCACCTCCATAAGCTTTACGGGTAATTAAAGTAACCTTGGGCACTGTAGCTTCAGCGTATGCATAGACTATCTTCGCACCGTGGCGGATGATGCCGTTGTGTTCCTGTACCGTTCCGGGCAGGAAGCCGGGAACATCCTCGAAAGTGATCAGAGGAATATTAAAGCAGTCACAGAAACGGATAAAACGGGCAGCCTTGTCGCTGGCGTCAATGTCAAGGACGCCGGCCAGCCAGGCGGGCTGATTGGCAACAATACCTACGGAACGACCTCCCAGGCGACCAAACCCCACCACCACATTTTTAGCAAAGTGAGGCATCACCTCGAAGAAATACTGGTTATCCAGCACCGGTTCGATGATATCCTTTATATCATAAGGCATGTTCGGATCTTCAGGAATGACAGTCTGCAACGCCTCCACCTGACGATGGATGTCATCGTTGCAGGGAACCAGCGGCGCATCCTCCATATTGTTGGAAGGCAGGAAACTCAGCAATTCGCGGATACTCATCAGCGTTTCCTCCTCATTATCGCACATAAAATGGGTCACACCGCTTTTGCCGCTGTGAGTCTGGGCACCACCCAGTTCCTCCTTGCCCACCTCCTCGTTAGTCACGGTCTTCACCACATCCGGACCCGTGATAAACATGTGGCTCTGCTCCTTCACCATAAAGATAAAGTCGGTCAGTGCCGGGGAATAGCAGGCGCCTCCGGCACAAGGTCCCAGAATAGCGGAAATCTGGGGGATAACACCTGATGCAATGGTATTCTGATAAAAGATGGAGGCATATCCGGCCAAGCTGTTCACCCCTTCCTGTATGCGTGCCCCCCCCGAATCGTTCAAAGCGATAACGGGAGCTCCCGTCTTCAAAGCCAGTTGCTGAACCTTTACAATCTTGGCCGCATTGGTTTCGCTCAGCGAACCGCCGTGCGCGGTGAAATCGTATGCATAGACAAACACCGGACGGCCGTCTATCTTTCCGTAACCGGTGACCATACCATCTCCGGCAATCTGCTTCTTCTCCATGCCGAAGTTGGTACAACGGTGATTCACCAGCTTGTCCAGTTCATTGAACGTACCTTTGTCCAGCAACATTCCGATACGCTCGCGAGCGGTCATCTTCCCTTGGGCGTGTTGTTTCTCGATCTTGTCCACACCGCCGCCCAGCGACGCGCGTTTGTCCAGCTCTTCAAACCGGCTGTATATTTCTTCTCTTGTCATGATCAATCTTCTTTTATTATATCCAATACTATTAATACCTGGTTAGCATTGACGGAATCCCCCTCATTGACTAGGATATCCCTTACCGTACAGTCCGAGGTCACTTTGTAGTTGCTCTGCATCTTCATGGCCTCCAGCACTACCACAATATCCCCGGATGACAGACGGTCACCTTTCCGGACGGGAATTTTCACAACCTTTCCGGGCATGGGAGCCACAATCTTGTCATCCTGTCTCTCCTCGCCGCCCTTTTTCATACGCAGATACTTGGTCTGGGTGTCCACTATGTCCACATGATAGGAACGGTAGAACATATTCACATCATAACTCTTTCCACCCTCCCCACGGATCAGTTCGGCATTGAAGGAATTGCCATCGTGCAGGATGGAACAGCTTCCGTTCTCGGCCATAACGATATCCACATCATACGGTTTTCCGTCAATCATAAACTGTACCTTGTTTCCTTCCTTGCTCACCAACGTCACATCGGCTACGCGGTCTCCAATATGTATTTCCATACTTTTGCTTAATTAAATGAAGAATCAGATTCTCAACACTCCTTTCTGCAAGCCGAACTCACGCCAGCGGCTGATGGGACGGGCATCAGACAGCTGGGGACTCTTGTTCTCTTCCAGATTCATCAGATAGTCAATATAAGAGGCGATCATGGCCATGTTTTCAATCTCCTCATTGTTGCCGTTGCCACGGAGCAGCATACGGGAGTTCTTCTCTATAAATAAGGTATTATACTCACCCTTCACAAAGTCGGGGGTATGCATGATGCGTTTCAGATAACTGAGGTTGGTCTTCAAGCCCGTAATCTTGTACTCGTAAAGCACACGGCGCATACGCTCTATGGCATACTGGCGGGTTGTGGCCCACACGATCAACTTGCCTATCATCGGGTCGTAAAAGACAGGAATCTCGTACCCTTCGTACACGTAGCTGTCAATGCGTACGCCGATGCCGTTAGGCTCCGTCAGCTGTTTGATGATACCCGGCGAAGGCATGAAGTTGTTCTCCGTGTCTTCCGCACAGATACGACATTCGATGGCATGACCGCGCTGATACAGCTCTTCCTGTTTCAAATGCAGCACTTCATCATTGGCAATGCGGATCTGCTCTTTCACCAAGTCCACGCCCACCACTTCTTCGGTAATGGGATGCTCCACCTGGAGACGGGTGTTCATCTCCAGAAAATAGAAATTACGGTTCTTGTCCACCAGAAACTCGATAGTTCCGGCTCCCGAATAGTTCACTGCCCTAGCAGCAGCCACCGCCTTTTCCCCCATCTCCTGACGGAGTTCCGGAGTAAGGAACGGAGACGGACTCTCCTCTACAATCTTTTGGTTGCGACGCTGAACAGAACACTCGCGGTCAAACAGATGGATTACATTGCCATGATTGTCACCCAGTATTTGAAATTCTATATGATGGGGTTCCTCCACAAATTTTTCCAGATAAACCGTATCATCCCCGAAAGAAGACATGGACTCGGAACGGGCGGTGTTATATGCCTCCACCACTTCATCTTCACTGTGTATCAGCCTCATCCCTTTACCGCCGCCTCCCATAGAAGCCTTCAACATGACAGGATAGCCTATTTCATTACAGATACGTACCGCCTCTTCGGCACTTTGCAACGGCTGTTCCGTACCGGGGACCACGGGAACACCTGCGGCAATCATACGCTTACGGGCGGCAATCTTGTCACCCATCGCTTCCATCGTCTCGGCGGCAGGGCCGATAAAGATGATCCCCTCCTCTTTGCACCGGCGGGCAAAATCAGCATTCTCGGACAAAAAACCATAACCGGGATGAATGGCATCGGCATGATGTTGCCTTGCAGCTTTAATGATATTATCTATATTCAGATAACTTTCTTTGGAAGCGGCAGGCCCTATCAGACAGGCTTCGTCTGCATACATCACATGACGCGCCGTACGGTCGGCTTCCGAGAAAACAGCCACAGTGCGGATACCCATCTCTTTGCAAGAGCGCATAACGCGCACGGCTATCTCGCCACGGTTGGCAATTAGAACCTTTTGTATCATAATCTTTCTCTTTTTACCCGAAATGTCACACAAAATTACAGATGCATTCATTATACATGAACACATCTTACATGGGTGGCATCTCTCATTAGTATTGATTATTTAACGAAAACTCCCTGTTTTTTAGAAGTGGGAGCCATAATTGGCTGCAAAGATACTTGTTTTTTGCACAAAAACTACAAATGTGTGTCTAAATAATGTTTCAATACATTGGCATGATTTCGCTCCTGTTCTTTCGAAGCGTAAAGTAATGTTACTTTCGAATAAGCTTTTATCTTATCAATGAACGCTTTAGCGGCATCCGATTCTTTCAATTCTTTTTGATACATATCTGCAAAAGCCCCCCATCTTTTTTCTATATCCGCATGAAACCATTTCCTTAAATCATTGGATGGAGTGACCTCTTTTGCCCAATAATCGTATTTCAAATATTCCCGCTTCATGCCACGGGGCCACAGGCGATCTACCAAAACACGATAGCCGTCTTGTTCAGAAGGTTCATCATAAACCCTCTTGATGTTTACTTGAGTCATAGTTGGTTATTTTAATTTAGGTACAAGCTTATAACTCCATATAACCCTAAAAAGTTCATTCCGGACAGTGGTTTCAGGATAACAGCAACTCGTAATCCACTACATCCAACCATCGTCCGAATTTCAGTCCTACCTTCTTAAAATGGGAAACTTTTTTAAATCCCAGCCTCAAATGCAAAGCATCACTGACAACATTTCCCTCTGTGACACAGGCTATCAGTGCACGATACCCGTCCCTACGACATTCTTCAATCAATCTTTCCATCAACTCCCTGCCTATGCCCTTCCCCTCGTATCCGGGAGCTAAATAGACCGTTGTTTCCAACGTATGCCTGTAAGCAGCCCTCTCCTTCCACAAATGGGCATAACAATAACCCACTACTTTCCCTTCTTCCTCATACACAAAATAGGGAAAACGGACGGCAATTCCGGCAATACGGTTACGCATATCCTCCTCTCTCAAAGGTTCCGTTTCAAATGTAGCCACACTGTGCCTGACATATTCATTGTATATCGTTGTGATGGCTTTGGCATCCTGAAGTTCCACTCGTCTAATCATAATGTCATATCTATTATTAAAACGTAAGCAAGATATAAAAAAATAATCAGTTATCTAGAGAATAATCACTATATTTACAGCCGATTCTAATTTCAGCTATAAAAATGACAGAAATAGTAGAAGTAAAAGACTTTATCCCAGCCTACACCGATGCAGTACAAAAACTGCTGGAGCAGCTCACAAACCGCCCGGTAAAACTGACCGGGACAACCCTCAGAGAGATCATATCCCAAGAAAACACCCATCTGTTTTTCTTACTGGCTGATCAGGAAATTGCGGGAATGCTGACTGTAGGCATCTATCACAGCCCCACAGGCGGCAAAGCGTGGATTGAAGATGTGGTAGTGGATGAAAAATACCGGGGACAAGGACTCAGCAAACAGCTGGTCACCCACGCTGTCCGGTTTGTGAAGGAACAAGGCATACCTCTTATTATGCTTACCTCAAACCCCACACGGATAGCAGCCAACAAGCTATATCAAAAATTAGGCTTCGAACAAAAGCAGACCAATGTGTACAGAATGAATTTAGAATAACCCATTCCTATTTCAATATGATAACAATCAGACATTCATTGCCCAAAGATTTGGATGCAATTATAGAAATATTCCACTATGCCCGTCAGTTCATGAAAGAGCATGGCAACCCCAACCAATGGATAAACGGTTATCCTTCCGCTGAATTGATTCTGCGAGAAATAACCAACGGAACCAACTATGTTTGCGAAAATGAAAACGGAGAAATAATAGGCACATTCTGTTTTATTCCCGGAGAGGACCCCACTTATGCCCGCATTGATGACGGCAACTGGCTGAACAACGAACCATATTACGTCATTCACCGCATGGCTACCAACGGCAAACAGAAGGGAGTAGCTGACGCCTGCCTCAAATGGTGTTTCGAACATTGCAACAATATCCGGGTAGATACCCACCACGACAACCTTGTGATGCAGAATATCCTGAAAAAGTACGGTTTCCGGCGTTGTGGCATCATTTATACCCACAATGGCACATCCCGCATCGCTTACCAGCGGACATTAACCGAAAAAGAGTTATCTTTGCCGACCGAATAAACAAGAAAAAGAAACATGAAGATTCTCTGGATAGACCTGAACAGTTCATATGCCCATTCCTCATTGGCACTGCCAGCCCTACATGCACAAATCATGACAGACCCTTCTATAGAATGGGAAATCGTATCTGCCACCATCAACGAAAATACAGGAATGATTGTCGATGAGATCTACCGCCACCGACCCGACATCCTTGCCGCAACCACCTGGCTTTTCAACCATGAGCAACTGATGCATGTCGCTTCCAGAGTAAAAGCATTGCTCCCCGAAGCCTGCCTGGTGCTGGGCGGTCCGGAATTTCTGGGAGACAATGAAGAGTTCCTCCGCAAAAATCCATTTGTGGATTGTGTTTTCAGAGGAGAAGGAGAAGAAGTCTTTCCACAATGGTTGACCTGCTGGAACCATCCGGAACAATGGCACACCGTGCCCGGACTCTGTTACCTCACTCCTAACAAAGAATATAAAGACAACGGTATAGCCCGCGTACTGAATTTCGCCGGACTCGTCCCGCCAGAACAAAGCCGTTTCTTTAACTGGAGCAAGCCCTTTGTCCAACTGGAAACAACACGCGGATGTTTCAACACCTGCGCCTTCTGTGTCAGCGGCGGTGAAAAACCGGTACGCACCCTTTCCATCGAAAGCATCCGCGAAAGGCTACAACTCATCCATGCACATGGCATCAAAAATGTACGCGTATTAGACCGTACTTTTAATTACAACCCTCGAAGAGCCAAAGAACTACTCCGGCTCTTTCTGGAATTCCATCCCGATATCCGCTTCCATCTGGAAATACATCCCGCCCTGTTGTCAGAAGAGCTGAAAGAAGAACTCAGCCTGCTGCCCAAAGGACTGCTTCATCTGGAAGCCGGCATCCAGAGCCTGCGCGAACCTGTACTTGAGAAAAGCCGCCGGATGGGCAAACTATCTGATGCACTGGATGGTCTGAGATTCCTATGCGCCTTGCCCAACATGGAAACCCACGCCGACCTTATTGCCGGACTGCCTCTTTATCACCTTCATGAGATATTTGAAGATGTCCGTACCCTTGCCGGATATGCTGCGGGAGAAATCCAACTGGAGTCACTCAAGCTGCTTCCCGGAACCGAAATGCGCCGGAGGGCGGAAGAATTAGGAATCAAATATTCCCCTCTGCCGCCATACGAAGTGCTACAAACCCACGAGATCAGTGTCAGTGAATTGCAGACAGCCCGCCAGCTTTCACGCTTGTTGGACGGATTCTACAACACACCGGCATGGCAGGCACTGACACGTGAACTCATTTTGAATGACGAACAATTCCTCCATCGTTTTCTTGCATATTTAACAAAAGCCAATCTGATAGACCAGCCCATGAGTCTGGAGAAACGAGGCTTGATACTGTATGAGTTCTGCAAACAAAACTACCCCGAATACCAGATACAGGCTGCTATTGCCTGGATAGAAGCAGGCATGTCACTGAAAAAACTCCCTGCCGAGAAAGTATGGACCAAACGACAAATCCCTCCTGCCACTTGGAATATCATTTATGGAGAATACAAAGAAAGCCTTCGTCTGTGTTTCCTTCCTGCCGATGAAAAGGGGGAACATGGCTACTGGTTCGGCTTTGAGTCGGAGATACAAAAAGCAAGTCCTGTATTCAAGGCAAGAACGTAAAACGTTACGACATCAGGAGAAGCTGTTGGTTTCAAAAAGTAATGCTCGATTTTGATTTAGTATCACTTTATAGAAGTGAAGCCAAGCGGCTGAAAGAGCCCAACAAGAGTAATCCGGATAAGAGCCAAAGGAAAAGGTGATTTCGTCTTATGTAAAACATAAAATTCTTCTGTCACACCATCTCTCTCATTACCAGCAATTTACCGTATAAAAACATCCATAATGTCCCTGAACCGGTATGTAGGCAATGGAGATGGAAACATTCGCCCATTATTTGTATAAGAGCCGCAGATATCAGATTGGATCTGACAGGACATGCCGTGCTTTCATTTAATTTAATAGGATGTCATTGCGTTAACTTCCGATATATACTGTTGCCTCACCTATGTGAAGCAGTGATTCCACTTTAGTGACAACGGATATTCACACAGATGAAAAGCCCTTTTCACCCAAGTGAAATATCGGGTACAAGCCATAGAAATCATAGGAAAACAAAAGAATTTATTTTCCTTATTATCAACTATTTGCATATTTCCTATATTCTCCATTTTTCCCTATTTTGCCCGTTTCCTATTATTCAGTACGCTTTTAGTACACTTTGAAATCTCATTTTCTTTTGTACCTTTGTAATATCAGGAAATAAAAGAAAATCAACTATTTAGTATAATTACCTGGCTACAGTACCTAAATCGGGATAAAACCTCTAAACAATGGGAAAAGTTAAGACGAAGTTTACGACAGTCAGAGGAGGAGCCAAGAAAAAATAGAGGGCTCAGAATATAAACTAAAAAGTACAGACCATTTTTATTATGGTCTGTACTTTTTATAACTTTGCAATACTAAATCAGAACATCAATTATGCAACAAAATATTATAAGCAATTTCTTTCGCCCTATAAATACGGACATACAGATACCAGATAGCGAGTATGCAAAAACCGATGTATGTATTGTCATGGCTGATGCTTTGGCCCGCAATACCAATCATAGCCTATATATCATAGACTATCACCGCAAGAATTTCCTTTACGTATCGTCCAACCCGCTTTTTCTCTGCGGTCATTCACCGGAAGAAGTGCAACAAAAAGGTTATGCCTTCTACTTTGAGGTTGTTCCGTCTGACGAGATAAACCGTCTTATGGAAATCAACGAAGCTGGATTCCGGTTCTACTATGACCAGCCTATAGAAAAAAGGCTTGACTTGTCTATCGAATATAACTTTCATATCCACACATCAGAAAAGCATCCGCACCTTATCCACCACAAACTAACACCCGTTTTGCTAAGTGGCAAGGGAGATATATGGCTGGCTCTATGTACAGTTTCACTTTCACCGGAGAAAAACATCGGAGATGTAGTCATATCAGACCATACATGTACTGACCACTATATCTATTCATTCGAGGGCAGACGATGGAGAAAACAGCCGGAACTAATTCTTTCCGACCGTGAAAAAGAGATTCTCCAGCTCTCCGTCAAAGGACTGTCGAACACTGAGATTGGAGAAACTCTCTTTATTGATGCCAATACCGTCAAGTTTCACAAGAAGAAAATCTTCGAGAAGCTACACGCAGAAAACATCACTGAGGCCGTGGGTATCGCAGCCAATCTGAGGTTGATTTAGGAACACAATGTAGAACTTTGGCAAAGTAGCTATAGGAGGATGTGAGAATATGTATTCCTCCATTTTCTTCCGTCCAAGTTCGATGACCTTTTCATCGTTACATCTGTTCATCTTTTCTTTATCAATAAAGGCAATATGCCAGAAGACCAGATAACCGATTACATACCTTTCGATGGTAACTTCTATCGGTTCGTCCGGACGCTTCATGGATTGAAGGCCGTTGCGGACGTCCTTGTCGATGATGCCCACAACTGCCCATGAGAGATTTATATAGGAAATTGATGCTGTCATAATTTACATACGGTTTATTGTATCCTGTCCTGCTCCCGTACCTTTATACTTGCTTTTGGCTGCATTAAACTTGTAGCGCACTGTAAGACTGAACGAGCGTGTATCACTCCAAGACAAATCCTTCATTTGTGCACTCTCCATATAAAGAAGTGCTTCCTGCTTACAACCTAACAACAAGTCATTTGCACGCGCTTCTATACTTAGGGCATCATTAAAAAGGGATTTGCGTAAGCCTATGTTCAAAGTATATTGTGGACGTTTAAGGGTGATATTCTGAACCTGACCACGACTTTGATAATTAAAATCAGCAGAGAGAAGGAATCCTGCAGGAAGAGTAAAAGTATTGTTTAAGGAACCTACAAAAAGTGGATTGTTATAGGTCCTTCTCTGACCGGCGGCATCCAACGAGAACCACTGCTTCATCACAATTGCGCTGGCATTAAGATTCCATATACCAATAGTAGGCGAAGCTGCCAGCATTACTGTCAGACTCGGTAAACGGTCGTGATTGATATAGTTTATTAAAGTAGTAGCCGACTGATTTTCCACCTGTGTTCCCCAATAAAGGATATAGTCCCGAAGCACTTTGTAGCTTACCATTGCCTGAAAGAACCGCCATACACCAACAGCGGTTATATCATGCGTAACACTTGGTTTTAGGAGTGGATTTCCCGTTTGCCATGTAAACCTATTGGCATAAGTGATATTATTTCTTAACTGACTGTAGTTGGGACGCTGTGTTTTTGCAGCATAGCTGACTTGGAATTGTACTTTCCCCAATTGCCCGTTCACAGAAATATTTGGAAAGATATTATCATATACACGGCTTTGTCCGGGTACAAATGTAGCATTTTCAAAATAATCAAAATCCACATGCTCATATCGCAAGCCAATGTTTGCCTGACCGAATGGTAAAGGATGGCTGTACTGTGCATAGCCGGCAAGATTCTGTTCACGGATGCGGGTATAGGTTGTAGGTACATATCCTTCCTGATTTACATAATCATCATGCCGGTTGGTATAGGTATATTCTCCTCCCACAGAGATACTTCCTCCCCATAAGGGATGAGTGTATGAAACTTTGGTGGCAGTAAGTTGATTTTCCACCCTGTTATCAGAAGTGACAGTACGGTCTTCATGGTCCTGACTATTCTCCATATTAATGGTATATTGCGTGTATGTATTGCTGTAATAGTCTGCATCCCAGGTAAGTTCTCCTTTGCCTATTTGTCCTGCATAGTAAATATTAAGCTGATGTTCCGGTTGTGATTTTGCATCGGCAGCAATGGTACTATATAAAATATCGTAAGGCAATCCATCTGCCTGAATCTCGCTATCGAAGGCGGTAAACATATCTGTATGCAGGGCATTGCTCAAATCATAACGTACACCTATGGAATGATACTCATTAAAATCATAATTGAATCCGATGCGTCCGTCTATACTGCGAGAATCGGTATTAGAGTGCTGATAATTCTTTTGCGTCCATATGGTATCGGTAAAGGCCGTTTGCTCCAGAATATCGTTTTGCAAGGAGGTAGTTTTATCAAAACGGACCATAGCGAAAACATCAAGACCGTTATGCCGATAGTTTACATCGGCTTGCTCTACAAAGTCTGAATTTTGAGATTGATCATAGGAACTTCGCAAACTCACTCCAAATCCATCTCCTTGTCGTTTGACAGTACGGATACGAACAACTGCCCCTACCGTTGCATCATAACGGGCACCGGGATTACGAACAACTTCTACGCTTTTAATTTCCTCCGATGTCAGTTGGTCCAGTTCAGCGATATCACGTAATTTTCTACCGTTGATATAGATAAGCGGTGAACCTTTACCCAACACCTCAAATCCATCAGCCTTTTTTTGTAAACCGGGTATATGTGCCAATACATCTTCAGCTGTTCCGGCTTTCGAGAGAACTGTACCCTGCACATTGGTTTCCAGAGCATCATTCTTTATGCGTGTCACAGGCAAATTGGCTTTTACTACCACTTCTCCAAGCATCCGTGCATCCGATACGAGCTGCACGATACCCATATTGGCAGGAGTAGTCGGTTTATACACTGTCTTATATCCGATAGAGGATATTTTCACTATCTGGTTTACCGATGTAGCTTCCAGCTTAAACAAACCATCTTCACCACTGATGGTTCCACTTACAAATGCCGAATCCGGCAGAGACAGCAGCACCACATTGGCATATGGCAACGGATGGTTACTTTCATCTACAAGTTTCCCCTTCACGGTTTGTGCCGACACTCTCATCGGCAGCAACATGCTCACGACAAGCATGACCAAATACATTTTCATCTTTTTCATTGATATATCCTATTGGCACACTTTGAATTTGCTTTTCTTTCCATTTATCCGGAGCGTCACTTGGGGATTTGAGAATTGCGTGACATGAGGAAATGTGAGTGTGACAGTGGCCACCCCCTTTTTTACTGTTACTTCTACGGATGTTGCCGGATATTCTTTTTCACTCCATGATGACGGAATGAGTTTTACATCAGAAACCGTGTATTTGTCTTTGGCTTGATTGTCCGTGAAAACGATGGTTACTTTGTTGTCGTAATTGTTGAAACCTTGACAACGTGGCTTTGCATTAACTGTCAAACCTATGACAGTCAAGAAAATTACTGTTACAATATAAAATACATTTTTCATTGTACGATGTTTTTTTGATTTCTGCAGCAAAGTTCCACACTTCCGAAGACTTCTCCACTACCCTGTAGAGTAGTTTTGATTACAGGAGCTAAAAAAAGAGGAGATATAATACATATAAAGAAGGGAGTGAATAGGTTTACCCATAGTAAAGACTAAACCTGTAGTTGATTTTTGGAACGTAAAAAAAGGTATAAACCCAATGCTTGATTTACACCCTTGCAGGCGGAAGGACAGGTATGCCGTCGTTCCTTTTACCTCAAAAGACGAATATCAGATTTCCCATACCGACCCGATTCCCGTTTTATTCATTTACCGTTTCTATCGTATCGCTGCGCCTTTACCACCATATATATTGAACCGATGATTGGTATAAGCATTGTCGACACAACTGACACCGCTTTTTCGTTTACTGACCTTGCAACCATTACGAAATATGACACAATCATAAGCACAGCAATCACGCAAAGCGAGCGACACATGAAGTTAGACAGTCCTTTGACATCCACATTCTTTTTTTGCTCAGCAGTCATTGTGTTATAGCCCGCTATGAGGTTGGGATATTTCCTTACGAGCATTCCCAATACAAACAGAACAGCTGCTATTATCAACACTGGTGTCTCCATTTATATGATACTTAAAACATAAAACTGAACACTTTCTTTTGCGAAACTTTAAACCTTTCAATCTCCAAAGAAAGCGATTTCTTCAACTGCCCTGCCATAAA
>CAPAOL010000044.1 GCA_948579315.1 uncultured Phocaeicola sp. | reverse complement strand
GCCGGTTCTATTGTTTAACTTTTAATTTTTCGGTAAAAATTTACCGAAGTATTAACTTGAAAGGAACTCTTCTTTTTGTGAATCCTCATCTATTATTATCTGCTCAGAGGTGGTTTGGAGTGTAATCGGGCGATGAGTTTTTGCAATGATCCTTTTTAGTCCTGCCCATAACAAATTTGCGGCAATACTACCAGACACACTGACAATAAATGAAATCACCAATTCTGCAACATCGGGATCAATCATATTATATGAAGGATTGTCTGTCTTATACTCTTTTTTTACAATTTTCAAACCTTCAATATTTTGGAGTTCCTGTTCCAATTCGCTTATTGCAATTATCTTAAAAATAGCCATATTTATATATTTTCAATCATCATTTTGTATTGGGGTAATAGCGCCGTACTGGAGTACCGTGGAATAAAAGAAGAGGTTTCAGCGTCTGATGCGTATATAACCTCAACAACATTTCCCGCCAAACGTTCCAGATGCGACATATAAATGTCTGAATTCAATATGCAATCTATCCAATAATATGTATAATCATCATATAAGAAACGAGTAATATTAACAGCATGACCAGCTTCCATATTCTGACGTTTTACTGCAATATTCTTGCACATTGCATCATTTCTAATAAAGTCCTGCAGGATATAAGCAATTATATTCCGTTGATCTGTTCTGTCACTTGTTTTCGGAGCACATAGAATAACTTCTTCAAATCTATTTCGAAATTTGTATATTCCATCGTAGGCTAGTTGGGTTGCATAATTATATATAGCAAATTCATGCTTCGTAACCCCTAAATCATTAAACATTACTGGAAGTAGCGGGGTATCACGGAGATAACTACTATAAATTAAATGAGCTGTGTTGCCGTATAAAGCTGATAACTGAATTATTTTGACATCATGATTCACAGGCATGTTTGACAAAAAATAGAAATGATTAAAAGCTCTGAATATAAACGTTCTTACTTCTCCACCTTGTCTTTTTATTGTTTTTTCTATGACTCCTTCACAATCCGGAGTATTTATTATTTCTGATATAATATTAATTATACTCTCTGTCTTTCCATTTGTTTCTATTGCCTTTTTGATTATTTTATCTTCAAATTGATTCATAATAATTTTATATTCGATTAATCAAGTAGTAAATAATAGTATCTTTACCGACTGTCGCATATAAATCATATATAATTGCTGTATACAGATGAATAACGTATCAAGTGTTCCATTTATAGTCTAATCGTTCGATATCTTCTTCGACAAGCAAATCTCCGGACTGCACCTCAATGAACGTCAAGTCGGAAAGAGCCTTGACTGCATGTTTAACACCTTTCTTGATTGTCACCGTATCACCCCTGCCGACGGTTGACCGGATGCCGTCAAGAACTAATTCTCCCTCGCCATCGATAAACGTCCAGACTTCATCGCGATGACGGTGTATCTGATAGCTGATGCCCTTGCCTGATTTGATTTTCAATTGCTTGGTAAGGGATTTGTAACCGTCGGAAAACTCGGCGGTATTGACAACTTTGTATTCACCCCAGCGACGTTCCTCGAACATTGGCCGACGTTGCAGGCGGTCGACGTAGGTCTTGATGTTTTCGCTCTTACTCTTGTCGGCGATCAGTATCCCATCGTGCGATGCTGCGATAACCAGATTCTGTGCACCGATGCACATAATTGGGTGTTCAAGTTCGTTGATGATGTGTGTATTTATAGATTCATTGTCCATGACGACATTACCGATGGCATGTTCCGATAATTCGTCCGTAAGCGTGTTCCAAGTACCGAGGTCTTTCCATTCACCTGCAAAAGGAACAACAGCTACCGACTGAGCCTTTTCAGCAACCTCGTAGTCGAAGCTAATTTTTGGAAACTCTCCATAACGAGAACGTATTTCCGCAAACGTGTCTGCTTCGATGTATTTGGCAACTATCTCCATCATATACCCCAATCGAAAAGCGAATACGCCCCCGTTCCAAAAAGCGCCTTCCGAGATTAGTTTCTCGGCGGTCATCATATCTGGTTTTTCCGTAAAGCGTAATACTTGAAGTATTCTTTTGTCCTGTACATCATTGGCAGGCACGACATATCCGTATTTTGCTGACGGGTAGGTGGGTTTAACCCCCATTAATAACAATTCTGCCACATCGTTTTTCACGGCATCCGCCATCCTGTGGATTGTTTCAAAATAACCAGCTTCAGTATAAGGGTCGCATGGCATGACGATTACAACTTCATCGGCGGGACACTTCCGTTGGTATGCCAGATGCGAACTTGCAAGGGCGATAGCCGGGAATGTATCACGGCGCTCCGGTTCTGTAACGACAGGAATATCTTCTCCAAGCTGGTTGATGATGATATCACGTTGGGCTTGACTCGTCGCTACGGTTATTGAATCACAGATACCGATTTCCCGTAATTGCCGTACCACCCGCTGCACCATCGACTCTTTCGATCCGTCGGGAGCGGTTAATAACTTAATGAATTGTTTGGAGCGTGTATTATTGGAAAGCGGCCACAGACGTTTGCCTGAACCGCCAGATAGTAGTATGATTTGCATAGATGATATTTTGTATGGTTACATCACAAAGTTTGATTTGCCTAATTTCACTTTGTGTAAACGGACAAGAATATAATCACTAGATAATTACCTGTTGATTATTTTTGTTATGCATTTTTTAAGAAAGTAATGCGGCAAAAAAACACATAAGAATGTTGCCCATGCCCTAATAGTATTGTATTTAAGAATCTGTTTATAAACGGCTACATTGTAGCGAATGAGGTCTTTCTTTTTATTGGATAAAGATCCTTCCCTGATTCTGTAATATGCCAGCGCATCTTTTATGCCATAGGCCATAGGGCATTTTTTCATCAGAAGAATTTTCCACGCCCAGTCTTGCCTTCTTCTCAATGCCGGCATATAAATTTTTTCTATCTGATGTGTATCATAGATACAGGTCAAAAAACCGATGTAGTCATTTCGTATCATTTTTTCATACGAAACTTTGGATGGGGCGATAACAATTCCCAAAACCTTGTCGTTCTCATTACATTTCAGGTAAGAAGAATAACAGATTTCCACCCGATTTTCTGTCATAAACCGTAACTGTACTTCCAACTTTTCTGGTTTCCAACGGTCATCACTATCGCAAAATGCAATATACCGCCCTTTTGCTTCTTTAATAGATTTATTCCGAGCTACTCCTGCTCCTTTGTTTTCCAAAAAAGTGAAAAGTTTTATTCGTTGATTATATGCGGTATACTCCTTTATAATCTCACACGTATTGTCTGTGGAACAATCATCAGTAATCAGCAATTCCCAATTCGTGTAGGATTGGTTTATAATCGAATCAATCGTTTTTGCTATGTACTTAGACGAATTGTACGATGGCATTATTATTGAAACTAATCCAAAATCTGTTTTCATATTAAGAAATATTTATAACAATACTGCTTTCCAGCATTTCTTGAAATAGTGCAAATCAAATTTCATAAGAGAGTAAGAATTCGGTATAGGTTTGTCTTCCAATATTCTATTCACATGGTGGGGTAAATCTTCAAAAGAAGTAGAGATTGTTTGCTCTGACATCATTAACAGTTCCTCCATTCCACCTTTCCCGCTTCCAATGACAGGAGTTCCGCATAATACAGCTTCATGCGCTACACGATTCCATCCTTCTTTGAACAAAGACATTGTTATGACAATATCAGAAGCGGCTAACAAAAGACGATATTCCTCAAATGATAATGTCAGATTAGGTATAGGTAGTTCCACGTCTTTATTACCCGATGTCACAAAATGAGCATCAATATATTTCAGAGAATTATAGGTTTCTACGACGCCCTTTTTCTTTAGGCAATTTCCCAAATATATTAGAGGTTTGTCGTTGAATCCATATTGTCTTTTGAATCGTTCTTTATCCTTTTTTGAGAAACGATATAAATTAGGATTGAACGAGTTATATATGACAGTAACATTTTTGAAATCATCTTTCTCCAACATCTTTCTCCAGCAATCCGCAACGGTAACAACCCTTGCAAATCTATTTCTGTTACGATATAAAGCCTTTTCACAAAAAGTCTGGTAAAAAGAACTTGTACCATAAGAGAACGAATTATCTAAATGATGTACTACCACGATATTATGAGAATACCGCCCCGCAAACCATGTTGTTTGATTTGTTAAAAGCAAGGAACCTCTATAGAAAAAGCGATATTTAATATACAAGAATAATATCCTTGAAATGTTAAATACCTTTATCCGATATTTTATTAAAAAGACACGTTTGAACTCAAATGTATCTTTCAATAAATCAATAGCCAAATTTTCATATACACGCCCCCCATAGACCTTGTTATTAAGGTCTATTTTTACAATTTTTTTTCGCATGAATTATTTGATAATCGGTTCGATACTGCACAACTTCCCTATTGGGAGTTTGCTGATTTGTGTTTCAAATTTTGCTGTTGAGACAATTCGTATTCATATAATTTAGCCCCAACCATGAAATAATAGATGAACCATTGCATAGCAACAAACAGCCCTCTAAAGCCATGTAAACAACCGCCTCTACGAAAATAGATTAAACAAAACACATAGATGGGTTTCAGAATTTGTAACTTCATCCCCCATTTTTGCCGTTTTTTTATGCATTCGTCCAATTCGTAACGATAATACCTATTATTTCTTAACCACCACGATGAAATATCCGTAAAATCATCATGTACCAATGCGTACTTCAGGTATATTTTTTTACCTGGTACCTCGACCTGAGCGTGCACTTCCTTGTCTTGATAGCGACCTTTATCTCGACGAAACAGCCTTGACTGATAATCAGGATAAGCCGATGCCTTACCCATGAACTCTCCCCAAAACAAATTCTTGCGAGGTATATACGCCAAATCTACCTCATCCCCCACCGTAGCGAGGATTTCGGTAATTTCTTTTTTCAATGCTTCTTCCGGTTTCTCGTCCGCATCAATGATCATCACCCAATCGTTTGTAGCTTGCGGTATAATCCAGTTTTTTTGTTTTGCAGAATTGATGTATTCATGCTGCACAATTTTTACATCATGCCGTTGAGCTATTTTCAAAGTATTGTCTGTGCTGAACGAATCACAGATTATAATCTCATCTGCCCATTTCTCGATACAACAAAGCAATTCTTCTATATAAATCTCAACATTAAACGTCGGAATAATCACACTCAATTTGTTCTTCATCTTGTTTCGTATAATCTATATGTAAATTTTCAGAGACAGTATATCCACCAATAAAGAATCCGAGAAAGCACATTAACTCCGGGCGGGAAATAGCGGCCTCAAGTGAAAAGCATGTAATAAGAAATATCAAAACACACATGCTCCAAGGATTTCTTGAAAGAATACCTCGCAACGGCCTTAAATATCGTGCTATAATAAGTGCAATCCCCATCAATCCGCAATTTGCCAAGATTTCCATAATACCATTATGTATATATATGGCATATCCGGCTCCATTTCCCCATATCGGAGAATTGATGAAACTATCTAAAGCAAATTTGATACGGTCTACTCTGGTTTGAGATGAATGGTCTGTAATTGTTGAAGCGGTAGTGTCAGAAAATATATCGAACCTATTAAAAATAAACGTTAACAAATTACTACCGGATGCTAATATCGCCAATACCACAATTATCAAGACACTTTTATATTGTCGTTCTTTACATTCTACATATACAAAATACAATAACGATAGTATAATAGCGATAAACGACATTCTTTTCAGCGTCACGATAGCCGCATATGAGAAAACAACAATTAGTAAATAAACTGCTTTCTTATTAATATTTGCATGCGGTAGCAAGCAGATAGTAATAACAGATAATGTTTGCGCCAAATTCGAATACGATATTCCATAAATGCGGGATTGATTAGTAATATCTGAATCAGTCATTGACAATAAAACAACACCGTCATAAAATCCCCAGAAAGCCAATATTGTAGTGACTGAATAAATAAATGATACTATAAGGATGCATCGTATAAATTTCTGGAAATCATTGTGTGTAGTTACATAAACTGGAGTCAAAGCTGCGATAGCCATTACGTCCCAAACTGGACCAATCCATGAAAAAGTTCGCGACATATCAGTTGTCAACAAACCAATAAAAAGCGAAATTGTAATAGCCAGTAAATATAGATACCACCCTCTCAACGCAGATAGAGACTTGTACACTTCTGTTACAAGCATGATTCCGAACATAGGCATTGTGGGCATTATATCACCTAAAACAGGTACTTTAAGCACTCTAATAAAGGATAATGCTACTGCAATTAAAAAATAAACTTTCCGACCTTTGACAGTTTGGCTGCACCACAAATAAGCTGCAAGAAGTGAAAAGATGAAAAGTACTTTAATCATTTGGGGAAATCAATCAGTATTCAACGCCTATTGAAATCACTTTGTAAGGTCAAATAATTCTCAACCATTTTTTTTATCGTGAAATGTTTGAGGTACTCCTTGGTGTCGGAGTAATTGAAAGTGATTCCCTTTGCCAAAATTTTATCAATGGCCATTCTGATTTCATCAACATCAACAGATACCATTAACCCATATTTTTCAGGTAGAATTTCAGGCAATCCACCGACTTTGGTCGCTATCACAGGACGTTTAGCTGCTATTGCCTCTAATGCAACAATACCAAAAGACTCTCTTATAGATGGTATCACGTTTATTTGGCTGTTCTGTGCGTATTGAACGACTTCATCAGGCGTAAGCTTTCCGATAAGCGCAATTCTATCCTTTAGTCCCAATTCATCAATCAACTGTTGCAGATTGCCCCTTTCAGATCCTTCACCTGCTATCAAAAGTTTTAAGTCGTGAGATTTTGCGCAGCGTGCAAATGCCCGTATAAGTAAATCATAGCCTTTGATTTGCTCCAATCTACCCCAAGCAAATAGATAAGGATCGTTTTTCAATGCAAGCGGGCGTAGTTTAGAATCATCAAATCTCGCCAAATCTACGCCATTATAAACCACACGAACATTCGTGCATTCAAAAATTCTTTCTACACATCGTGCCAAATAGCCAGAACAAGCAGTCACATATGCGGAAAGGTCCACCAATTTCTTTTGCTCCTTGTATTGTGCCGATTTTTTAGAGCCCCCCTCGTCATATCGTAGCACGTCATGACCATGAAAGCAAGTAATTATCTTGAAACCGAATATTCGGTGTAGTACAGACAAACATGATGACTGTGACAATGGGAAGTGAACATATGCGCACTTGGGGCGACGAAACAGAAATAGTAGAAATAATACACACACAGAAATACCGAACAAAAGCCCATTTTTCAGATGTCCATTAGGGATAGCAAAAGGCAACCGAATTACCGGTATATTCGATATTTTCTCATATATTTTGAGCCGTTTGGGATATAGATTTGCAATAACTATGGTGCGGATACCTCTGTCCTTACACTCTTCGGCAAATTGCGAAGCCACCGTTTGTATGCCTCCAAGAACCGGTTTATAAGAGTTAGAAAAAACGTAGATAGTTTTCGATTTCATCTTTTCAACTCCTTAAAAAACTGTACGAGTACTCCTCTATGCCAATTATATCCGAGAGTTAGCATAATGGGGTAGGCTATGAGTTTATTGAAGAATCCTTTCACATATTTCAATTTGTGAGCTTGGTCAATGAACGGCACAATGCAAAAATAGCAGAACTTAGCCAAATCACGCAGACTGTGTATGCCGTGAGGGTAGCAGCAATACATATCCTTCCATTTTCGGCGCACTAATAAGTAGGCACGTCCATACATATACTGCTGGTTGTAAAGTCCTTTCCATGTGGCGCGATGGTGGTGATAGACCTTAATGTCCGGAAATGAAAGAACTTTATAACCGGCTTTGATGCAACGCCAATTATAATCGACATCTTCACCTCGAAACATTTCGGTATCATATTTTCCAACTTTTGCGATTACATTTCGTTTGTACGATGAGTTAACACCAGGTACAGTTCTTGCTTCACAATAATCATTGCCACTGAAATGTGTGAATGTGGTAGCGTCTGCGATTTTGAAGATCAGGCCTTCACCGGAAGCATCTACCACATTGCCTCCTATTACGCCAGCTTCGGGGTGTTTCTGATGTTCATCAACAAGCCGTTCAATCCAGTTGGGAAATGGTTCGGCGTCATCGTCTGTTTGAAGAATAAAGTCCCCCTTGCATTGTGGCAGACCGATATTACGGCTTGTAGCAAGATTCACATTCTTTGTCTTGATTTCCCGAAGAGTTGGAAACGATTTCTGCCATTTCGTAATGGTAGCATGACAGTCATTTTTCCCACCTCCATTCACCACTACAATTTCATCGGGTATTCTTGTTTGCTTTTCAATAATAGCACGCAGTGTACCGTCAATTAGATTTCCTCGATTATATGTGCAAATAAATACTGATACTGTCATACATATAACTATTTAATTAAATCAATGTATTGATTCACAACACTATTCCATGAAAATTTTTCACCGGCTTTGCGAGCGGCACAAGATTTTGCTTGAAGGAGTTCTTTGTCTTGCAAAAGCTCGTTAAGACAATTGTAAATAGCTCTTTTATCTTCTCGATTTATGGCGTATCCAAAGTCAGATTTTACAAATTCGGGGTAAGGTGGATAGTTTGATACTAAGATAGGAACCCCACAGGCCATTGCTTCGATGGGCGACAATGCAAAAGCCTCACCCTTGCTCGGCAAGGCAAACAGGTCATAAGTAGGTAATAGTTCGGAAATGTTACTTACGCTACCTTTCAACTCCACTATTCCATCCAATTCGTAACTTTTTATCAGGTTTGATAAGTAAGAGGTATATTGTTCATCGCCTGAACCATAAATATCGTACTTAACTTGGTCACGATGTTCATAATCAGCTAAAGCTGCGATTATATAATGCATTCCCTTTCGTTTCTCAAAAGCAGCGGCGGTAATTATGTTTAGTTTGCCGTTTTGTATTTTATGCGCCGATGGTTTGAACAGTTGGGTATCTGTTCCATTATAAATCAGAGTCATCGGAGCATTACCTACATAGGGGCGTGCTTCTTCTTCCACCATCTTGGAGATGGCTATGACATGAATGTTCTCAAAATCTTCAATATGATTCTTTACAAATTCATATCGGCCGGGAATTTGTGACGCAGGGCTGTGAAGAATGTAGAGATATTTCCTTTTGCGCGGAAGAGAAATTTCTCCATGATACAAGAAGTTCAGTATAGTGGCTTTGGGATTGTCCTGCCGAAGCCACCATCGATAAAAGAGAACGGCAATTTTTTCCTGATACCATCTGCAATAAGGAACTTTCCTAATTTTAATTCTTTTGTCTATCTCTCCACAAGAATTTTCTTTGATTGTCCCCCACGCATAAATTACAACATCATATCCCTTGTCTGCAAAAGCCTTGGAAAGACTTATGCAAAAACGTTCTATACCTCGCGTAAGGCGAAATAAATATGGACATATAATTACTATTCTATTATTCTTTCTCATTTTTTCATTTTATCAATCAATAGATTAAATTTTATTTTTTAATCGAATGTTTGAAGTAACTTAGATAGTAAATGGATTGCATATACCGTTTGAAAAGTTCAAATGGCAATAGCCGATAGAGAGTACCTTCCAAATGGTGCAATATCGATTGATTATTAGGTTTCAATGGTATATTCTTGTAGGCAGTCTTCGTTTTGAATTGCAAGAATTTATTAGCATATGGATGTGTGCACCCCACTATCCACGGTCTTCCATAAATAGCTCCTGTAAAATGGATGATTGCCGGACAAGATATTCCTTTCTTATACTCCTCTTGGTTGTAAAACGGAGTGTTTATTTTATACAATTCTTTCCATGGATAGCAAAGACTGTTAGACATGACATTGAATTGTGGTGCTAAGATTTTTTTACGTCCCGCACATACCGCATTGATAATGCCCTGGTCGTGGTGATGCACCTTTCCTCCGTTTGCGACCAAATAATCAACAAACTTCTGTTCCATTCTTTCGCTTCGCCAGAGATTTAACGGAATTATCAGAACACCCGCATTGATATACGGTTCGTTCATTGGTATTTTGATTTCTTTTTTATAGGTGCAACTAATTAACGGGTCTAATACACCTCCCACCAAATTATCAGCCAAATCCGTATCAAACAAATTCCGTATATCACCATTGAATATGATGTCGCAGTCAATGTATAATACCTTATCTAAATTTTCAGGAAGTATCGAACCGACAAACAGCCGAGCATAAGATGTAACGGAAATAGTTGAGGGTACATCTACTGTAAGTCTATCACGTAGGTTCTCAATAGGATAGATCGACAGTTCTCCTCGATATCTCTCAACAATAGTTTTCAAGACACCGAGATCTTCCACATCAACACCATTGCTCAACAGATGAATGTGCAATTTTCTATCGGGATTTGTTTCAAAAAGCGAAACAACGCATATAGAGACCAAATGCAAATAGTTGCGGTCGGAAGCAATTACAACATCAGACATAATTTCATTTACCATTTTTGCATCTATTTGCTATATTAGAAACAAGGGGTTTCACAGTATCTACATATATGACAGAAAGTATCAATGCAGCGAAAAATGCGAACCAAACCATATATGGTGTATTGTCTATTTTACTGGGTAATGATTTTGTATCTGCCCAGATAAAATGAAAAATATAAATATATGTTGCGTATTTTCTACCAGCAGTGGACAGCCAACCTAAACGCCATTTGTATTGTGGGAATGTCAAGGCTGCCATCATTATACAAATAGTTTGAGGTATAGTGGAAAAAAGTAACTGAATCCATGAGTGTAAAACCCGATTTGCCAAACGCGCCTCAAATATTGCTGTAACAGTAAATACTAGCGCAAAGAATGCCCATGTTTTCCAATTGATATTCCACTTTGTAAGAGAACGTATGTTCCACCCTAATGCTATAAAAGGGATACCTTCAAACAAAAAGTTATTTGTAACGAGGCAACTTCTCCATCCATATTCTGGTATCAATGAAACCGAATAAGGAATAAGACAATAATAGCCTATAATTAAAAACGGTAAAAATTTTATTATACAGGCCTTTTTCTTATAGATATAATTAATAATTATGCAACTGTAAATCAAAGCAAACAGATACCATACTACCCCCCCCCAGATAGGTGCCCCCAACAATTGCAGGCATACGTCCCAAATTGATGAAACTTCAAGCGTTCCATACAGGCTGTCAAGGATGAAATACAGAATATTAGCACCGACTGCAAGCATTACAATTTTGTGTATATATTCTTTAAATCGCCCCTTGTCTATGACCGTTTGCAAGAAAAAGCCTGTAATCATAAAGAAAAAGGGAACAGCGAATCGTGCAGCAACTATAACATACCTGCTTACCATTGAGCCAGGTACTATCCAACAATGAATGCAAACTACAGAGAATGCTGCCAATAGGCGCATAGCATCTAATGCGTCATACCTAACAGGAACTTTTGTCATACTATATTATGCGGAATGGATTTGTGTTTTTAGGGACGGAAAGAATACCTATTTTTTGTAAAGCCCTACAAAAAATAGATTTAACTTTTTCTCGATTGCTTATTTTTTTTGTAGACTTCACCAAGTGAGAATTTGCCCAACGGGTTAATGATTGATATTTGAAGAACTCGTCTTTATACGGATGAAGAAGATTATACTCTTTCTGCCACGGTTTATACGAACCAACGTAGTGAATGATACAAGGGTCGTTTACAAGTTCCTCCAATTCGTCATCCAGTTCCCAAGAAACAGGAGGTGTTTGTAAGAAAAAGGATGTTTGCGCATTATAAGTAAGAGGTACAAAAAGTTTTTCCTCACGCAAGACATAATTTAATACATCTTGATCAAGGTATTTCATTCTTTCAGGATAATTTTTGATAAAATCAATACAACGTTCCAAAACATTGTGCTCTCTCCAATATTTCAAGTTGACTAAAAGCATTCCCGCATTAAAATACCCTAAAGTAGGCTTGTAACGCAGGTTGTTGTAAATGTCAATCTTGTAATTGAATGTGTCAATAACGGCAGCAACAGCCTTGTTTTCTAAATTAGTTTGATATAATCCTTTCAAACTCTTGCGGACAATCATATCTGAATCAAGATACAAAACCTTTTCAACTTCTTCGGGAAATATCTTACTCATAAAAAGTCGAAAGAAAGTAACAATCGGAATTTCTACCAAACTGGCTTTACCAATAGTGATACCTTTCAGCCAGTCTTCTTTCATACAATAGAATTGGACAGATGCATTTTCATACAATAAAATCTGTTCCTTAATAATACGCTTGTTTTCTTCCTCAAATGAAGCGTCCACAAGTACATGTATTTTGATCCGGCTTACATCCCGGTTGTTTTCCAATAATGAACACAGCAGCACAGTGCATGGCATTGTAAAATAGTTGTTCGGACAGACTACAATATTCATGTGCTTTTATTTTTTAACTATTATTTTTTTTAACAATGAGGTTAAGTAAATAAAATCATCTTTACAAATCAAATAGACAAGGAGCACGTACATGCAAATACCGATTAATATACCGCCAAACAATTGTAGGCTGTAAGATGATATAAATAAAGTGTATGCATACACAATACATCCCATTATTGCAGAACAAAGCAAGCTGGGTGAAATAAGTTGCATAACGTGGCTAAACGATATTTGAGGAATGATACGTTTTGTAAACTGCGTAACAACAAAAATATCTGCTATAGAATAAACCAAAAGACTTACACACATAGCTTTAATGCCAAATGGGACAGATGCAAACAATAAGATAAATGCTACTATCTTCTTCCAAATTTCAGATTTTAAGGAATAATCGCTGCGATGTTTTACATTTAAAATATCCCAGCATAAACGCATTATAGGATCCCACATAAATGCAATACACATTATTCGCAGATACGGAACACATACCAACCATTTATCAGTAAGTAATAGACCGACAAACGGTTTGGCCACTGCACATAACCCAATCATGAGTGGAAATATGATGATAGTCGATATTTTTATAATCCGTGCAAATATGCTATACAACTTTTCATTGTCATCTTGTGCCTTACATTCTATTGGATAGGTAACACGGGTTAATACCCCTGTAAGATTTGAAGATGGATATTGGGAGATAGTATATGCCTTATTATATGCGCCTAATTGAGAAACAGGAAACATCTTTCCAATTATCAGCGTATATAAGTTTTTATATATAATATGTATTAGACCTCCTGCTAGTAATTTTGAACCAAATCCAAATAGTTCCTTAAATGAGTCTATCGAAAAAGCTAAACATGGAGTCCATCGGGCTGACCACCATAACAAGACGGTAGTGATAATGTTGCCTACTAAAACCGATGCGACCAAAGTCCACACTCCATAGCCACTATATGCCATCCAAACGGATACGCAACCACTCAATAAGATTGAAACTATAGATATGATTGCCTGTCGCTTGAAATCAAGCTCAATGGTTAATTTTGCCCTTTGGACTGTAGCGAAAGAGGTTACTATCAGATTCAATCCAACCCATTTTATAATATCATTTAGTAAGGGCATATCATAAAATGATGAAATTAATGGAGCGCACAATACCAGCAGCCCATACATCACAATTCCAACACCAATATTGAAAAAGAATACAGTGGAATAGTCAATATCCGTGCGATTTTGCTTCTGTATAAGAGCATTGGAAAATCCGGAATCAATGAAAGCTTGAGCTAAAGCGAGGAAAATAGCCAACATGGCAATTACTCCATAATCAGACGGAGCTAATTGCCTTGCTATTATGATTGAGAGCACAAATTGTATTCCCTGCATGGAAAACCTATCTATGCTGCTCCATATTACTCCTGTTAAGGTTTTTTTCTGTAAATTTTCAGACATTTATGTTATTTCAATTTTAGAACTGACAAAAAGGATGTTCAGTCTCTCCTAAATATATCACGCGTATATACCTTGTTGATTACACTATCAAGACAAGTGTCATAGCGATTAGCAATAATGGCTTGACATTGCTTCTTGAAAACATTTAAGTCATTTACCACCTTGCTACCGAAAAATGTACTTCCGTCTTCCAATGTGGGCTCATAAATAATTACCTCTGCCCCTTTAGCTTTAATACGTTTCATCACACCTTGAATAGATGACTGGCGGAAGTTGTCACTATTCGACTTCATAGTCAGACGATAGACACCAACAACGCATTTCTTTTCCTCATTAGGCTTAAAATCTCCATGATTATAGTAGTTGTAGTAACCGGCTTTGTTTAATACCCTGTCGGCAATGAAATCCTTACGGGTGCGGTTGCTCTCTACAATGGCCTGTATTAAGTTCTCAGGCACATCCGCATAATTGGCTAGCAACTGTTTTGTGTCTTTGGGCAAGCAGTAACCTCCATAACCAAATGACGGATTGTTGTAATGTGTACCGATACGAGGGTCAAGGCTCACACCTTTGATGATGGCCTGTGTATCCAATCCCTTTATCTCGGCGTAGGTATCCAGTTCGTTGAAGTAACTCACACGCAATGCCAAATAAGTATTGGCAAAAAGTTTCACTGCTTCAGCTTCGGTTAGGCCCATAAAGAGCATGTCAATGTTTTCTTTTATTGCCCCTTTTTGTAGCAGAGCGGCAAAAGTATGTGCCGCTTCGTCCAAACGGGTATTCCCCTCTGGTCGGCCTACAATGATACGACTGGGATAGAGGTTATCATACAAAGCCTTGCTCTCTCGCAAAAACTCCGGAGAGAAGATAACATTTTCTGTATCCAGCCTCTTTCGTACATTTTCGGTATAGCCAACCGGGATGGTACTCTTGATAACCATGATGGCATTGGGATTAACGCTCTTTACAAGTTCAATGACTTCTTCCACATGTGAAGTGTCGAAATAGTTCTTTACCGGATCATAATTGGTCGGAGCGGCAATAACCACAAAGTCTGCATCGCGATAAGCTACCGCACCGTCAAGGGTAGCAGTCAAATTCAATGGCTTTTCTTCCAAATATTTTTCAATATATTCGTCTTGTATAGGTGATTTTCGTTGATTAATCAGTTGCACCTTTTCGGGGATAACATCTACAGCCGTCACTTGATGATGTTGTGCCAACAATGTGGCAATACTCATTCCGACATAGCCTGTTCCAGCTACAGCAATCTTATAAGTTTTCATTGTATATTCATTTATTATTATAATCTAAGTATCTATTAATCACAATTGAATAAGATGGACAGAAATGGTCCGGTTAAAATTAAAGTAGCTTTCGTGCATTTCTTGTAATACTTGTACAAATGAACTTTTGAAACATATCATCATGATGAATGTCCGTCCCTATGCAATCAATAACCTTTTCACTTAGTAACCACATAGCTTTTTTTTTAGCCCGGTCACCATACATACCTGCAATTGACGGAAGATTGAGCTGGAACTTCACCCCCATCTCTTTTAGTTGTCGATAGTCCGACTCACCCATATAGACATAACGTTCCGGGTGTGCGAGGACGGGATGGTAGCCTTTAACCTTGATGCGGAGCAGAATGTTGTTCAATCCCATCGGAGGGCTGAAATAGGAGGTTTCCACTAACAGATGGTCACTGTTCTCGCCTAAAGGCAGCAGATCGTTCTTTTTCAACCGTTCCTCGAAGAGATTGTCGAGCATATTTTCTGCCGCAAGGTGTAACTTCACGTTTCCCGTGTAGGCAGCTTGTAGTTCGGCGAAACGTTCTCTTAAATGTGTGGTGGCGTTGGGGAGGTCTTCCATGATATGCGGCGTGAGCCACACGGTTTTTACGCCTAGTTCTTCATACTGGTATAGTATTTCCAATGCTTCATCCATCGTCCGCACCCCGTCGTCCACACCCGGCAGGATGTGCGAGTGCCAATCGGTAAACCCTTCGAATATACCGCTATCTTTCAGCAAGATGCGTTTTTTAAAAGGCCACATAACGATAAAGTATTTTTGTATGGAATGGTGTAATTTTAATTATTTGATAACCAACTATTTACCCCCCCCGTTTCTCGTCAGAGCCATAATGGTATCCTGAACCGTAACCGTAATGATACCCATAACGATAGCCATATCGGTACCCGTAGTGTCCTCCGTTTCCTTCGGTAGCATTCAGGATCAAGGACATGTTCTTATATTTTTTCTCGTTGTAAATGTTCTCCAACTCTGCCAGCATACTTCTTTCAAGTAATCCGGCACGAACAACGAAAATGGTACGGTCTGCCAATTTTTCAATAATCTGAGTGTCCGCCACCAATTCGATAGGAGGGCAGTCAATAAATACATAGTCGTATTGTGCCCTGACACTATCGATCAGTAATTCCAATCGTTTGCTGAAAAGCAACTCTGTGGGATTGGGCGGTATGACTCCGACTGGCAAAATGTACAGGTTTCCGTGGTTTTTATCAGAAATGACAATATCACTGATTTTTTCAATCCGACCATTCAAATAGTCACTCAAACCTGTTTGCGGGGAACCCACATAAGACGATGTGGAAGCGTGGCGCATGTCTCCGTCAATAACCAAGACTTTCTTGTTTTTGATAGCCAGACTCACCGCCATATTCATCGTCAAGAATGATTTGCCACTACCCGGATTAAAAGAAGTGATGACAATGACGTTCGATCGGTTCTCGTTATCCGTCATGAATTCCAAATTGGTACGTAACACACGAAATGCCTCGTTGATAATATCACGACAGCCTTCTTTTACAACTACTGCTTTTACTTCGGGAAGAGGCTTTCTGAATATACCTCTTTTAATCCGGAGATAAAGAGGAATCTCACCGATAAATGGAATGCTTATACCTTCCAGGTCTTTCTTACCCCGTACACGAGTATTCATATTCTCGCGCATGAAGATGATGACTACCGGAATGAGTAACCCCAGTGCAAATGCGACCATGAAGATGTTTTTACGTACAGGCGATATCGGTAGCATGCTACCTTGCGGCGGGGTGACTATGCGGGTATTGTAGGCCGTGAACGCCTGAGACAGCTCGTTCTCCTCGCGCTTTTGTAACAGAAACAAGTAAAGAGCCTCCTTTACCTTCTGTTGACGTTCTACCGAAAGCAGGTATTTGGCCTGTGTAGGGTTGGCCGCTATACGTGATGTCGTCTGTTGTTCTGTTTTCTGTAAACTTTTTATCTGTTCATTCAACGTTACAACCTGATTGTCTATAGACCGGACAATCGCCCCCCGCATTGAAGCCAAAGCCTGATCCATATCCACAACCAGGGGATTTTCCGTACTACTGTTCGCAACCAGACTGTTGCGCTGTAACAATTGCTTGTTGTATTCGGTGATCTGCGATTCGATATTGGCATTCTCTATGCCGGAGTTTGCCGGAAGCAATTGTGTACGGTTAGCATCGTTGGTCAAATAGTTCCGGATGTAACGGGTCATATAGAGCTGGTTGTTTAGAGCCAGAATCTGTGCATTGGTCTGGCTACTCTGCGCCATGTACATGCTTGACGCAGTTTGCACATCTGGTAACAGGTGTTCACTTTTATATGAAGAAATATCCTCGTCAACATTGCCCAGTTCCCGTTCGATTACGCCCAAACGCTCGTTAATGAACATCGAAGTGCTGACGGCGACCTGATTTTTGTCTTTTACCCAGTTTTCATTATAAACGGAAATCAACATGTTCAACATATCTTCCGCCCGTTGTATGGAGTTATCCTTGTATGATAAATCGATAACCGACGCTTTTTCGTTATTCAAAGAAACAGATAGATTTGATGAACAGTTGTTTACGGCACTATACAAGCTGGATTTGCCCACATATAATGTATATGCCTCGCCTTTCACATAATTGGGTGTCGTGTGGATAATGACTTTCCCCAATGGTGTAGGAATAGAATCGAGCAATCGCCCCTTTATATCCTTTCCATCGAGATCCGTCCCGTTACGCGTAAAGTCGGACAAGAGCAACGTGCTGTCGGGGTGTATTTCCAGCGTAAAACCGGCCGATTCGTTTTCGGATAAATCGCTCATCGTCACATTCACAGGCAGCGTCAACCCATAGGCTACCTGTTGGTGGAATTTTCCCGGAAAAAAGTAATTCATATCCAAACGCAACCGCTTAACTATTTCGGTTATCAAAGCGGGCGACTGGAAAGCGATCAGTTCGTTGTTGACATTCGTTCCGGACTGGAACAAGCCCAAATCGGAGAAAGCGTCCATATCCGAAGAAACGGATTTTCCTTTTGCGTCTTCCTTGATTAACACTGATGCCGTGCGGGTATAAACCTGTGGTGTGCGTAAAATATGAAAGGTGGCTATGCCGAGTGTCACAGCCAATGAAAGGACAAACCATTTCCACCTCGCTAGACACAAGTACAACAAGTCCTGTATCCGTAGGAAATCATTTTGCTGTCCCGGTTTTGTATTTTTTTGATTGATGGTCATCATATCTGATACTATATTATTTCACGATCAACACGGTAATGGTGGTCAACAGCGAAGCCAACGACATCCAGAAAGAGGCTGAGCGGACATTATTGCCATTTACGGTCGCCTGTCGTGCTCTCATCGAGTTGGGTTCCACATAAACGATGTCGTTCTGCTGTAAATAATACACAGGAGAGGCATAAAGGTCATAACCCGAATTCAGGTTTACTTGATACAAGGTTTTTTTACCGTTTTCCTCCCGTTGAACCAGCACATTCTCCCGTTTTCCGTGGATAGTAAGGTCGCCGGCCATGCTCAAAGCGTCCAAAAGCGTCAATCGGTCCTTGTCGATATTGAAACGTCCGGGGTGAGCCACTTCGCCCAGAACAGATACGGTTAAATTCATGAACTCTACCGTCACCACCGGATCTTTGACTAAATTCTGGGACATCAACTTGTCCTTGATATGCGCGGCAATTTCTTCCCTCGTCATCCCCTCCACATGGATTTTGCCCAATACGGGAAAGTCGATATTCCCATCTTTGTTTACCGTATATCCTGATATTCCCTGACTATTGGATGTCCCCGATGAACTACCGATCTGCCGGGATATAATCGGTAGGTTGAAAAGGTCCATCAACAAGGGATCTTTGCTATTAACCAATATGGAAATCTTATCTTCGGGGCGTACCCGGATTTCCAGCGGATTCAAGACCTGCTCTGCGGCACCTTGTTTCATGTCCGTGAAATAAGCGACCTTTGGTGCAGCACATGATCCCAACAGAAAAAGCAGGGGTAATAGGAATAGAATGTTTCTGATTTTCATATTTTATTGATTTTTATTTGCCGGTTGCCAGCCTCGATGAAACTTGTTCTATACGTTTCGTCAGCCAAATATTGGCGAGAGTCCATATTAGGACATCGCCCAATATAATCCAATTTACATCGAAATAGAGGGACAAAAGAATATTCAACAGTATGAATACAGTCGATACGGAAATGATGGTAATCATGGCACTTCGCTGCTTCATTCCGATCGCAAGTAGTTTATGGTGAATATGGTTTTTATCGGGCAGGAACGGGTTCTTCCCGTTGCGTACCCGATGCAGGTAAACACGGACCACATCGCAGCCTGGAACCAGCAGCGGCGAGAAGGCCAACACCATCGGATGTACATTTCCCGGATTGCCGTTCGGCCCGCACATCGTCAGCCTAAGACTAAGAAAACAGAGCATCATACCGATAGTCAAGCTACCGGTATCACCCATGAAAATTTTCTTCCTGCGTTCTGCATTCCCGAACACGTTATAATAGAAAAATGGTACTAATACGCCCAATGTAGCAAACGCCAACATTGCATAGATATACTGATGAAGCCCGAAAAAAGTCAGCCCGTAAAATAGGCAGGCGATACTGCACAGTCCTGAAGCCAACCCATCGATGCCGTCTATCAAGTTGATGGCATTAATGATGAAGACAACGATCAAAATGGTCAGAGGATACCCCAGCCATAACGGAATAGTGTGGATCCCCAATATACCGTGCAAGTCGTTGACATATATTCCACCGGCGATGAGCATTATACCGCACAGAATCTGGATAACAAACTTGGCACGATAACGAATCCCAATCAAGTCATCAGCCATACCAATCAAATACAATATCATGATGGAACAAAAAGCGAAGGCCAAAGGCCGTATGTCATTACCGATCTCGGCCAACATTTCCGAATGGCCTAGTACCATATTGATCCCCAGCAACAAGGCAATAGTGAAAAACACTACCGGTTTGAATGCGATACCACCCAACCGCGGCACTGCACAATGATGTATCTTGCGTTCGTCGGGGAGATCGAACAATTGCTTACGAAAAGCGATCAGCAGAATTTGGGGTATGACGATGCCTGCGCAAAAGACACAAAGCAGAAACGCCAAGGAACAATTTACAATCCAAAAAATCATAAATATTTAGGTGTTGTTTTTTACTTATGTGAAGACGGGGAAAGGAAGAACTGTATCTCCTTTTTTTTGTGCCATTCTTTGTACTGTTTCGTCGAGATTTCCACCCCGACAAGTTCCCTATATCCGGGAGATTTTCTTTTGAAAATGTGATTCTTGCCGTAAGCCTGCAATTCATCGTCTGAAATGCTGGCCATTACAACGAGAAATGGGTAAATTTTATGTTTGAATAAAATTATGTCGTGTGTCCCGAACAGCAGGCTCAATTGATAAGCGGATTCTTCGAACGCATGCCAATAATTCCCCGCTCCATACAGGCGGATGCATCGTCCGGCAGCATTTCCCGTGTGAATGATATCGAACAGGTGCGTTTCGATGAGTTTCATCAATGGTACCCAGCAAGGCTCTGTCTCGGAATTATAATCAATCATTGCTTCCGAAAATATTTATGTTCCTTAAAAGCCGTCAGGTATTTTCATGGCAGTGTGCATGTCGTTTCGCAAAAGTGAGTGAAAGCAAACTCTCCATATCAGGAAATAACTTCGATCAAATCGGGATGCACTTCTGCTGAAACAGCCATGACACCATCCAGCATTACGACCACTCGAAGGTTTCGTTTCCCTTGTACCCGCATGAACACTCCTTTTACGCCATCCAATTTACCGCCATGTATACATACGCGCGTACCTTTTCGTATATCGATTTCTTCCGGTTTATAATAAACTGTCGTTTCTTCATACTGGGAGGCAATTGTAATAAAACTCTCCATCTGTTCGTCCGGCACTACGAGATATTCCAATCCCGTACTTTTCTTCCACGTTACAAATTGTAGGAAATTATGATACTTCTTGAAGTCTGTAATCTGTTTTCGAGAGGCATGTACGAATACAAGATTCGGAATAACCGGAACCAGTCGTTTGGATTTCACGCCGTGATAGACTCGTACGGCATAACATTTCGGTATGAAATATTCCAAGCCATCTTTGCCGCTGAGTTTTTCTTCCGCTTTTTTTTCATTTTTATAGGCACTCATGACGAACCAGCGGATTCGTGTGAGATCATCTTTTGATGTCACGATGGAACTCATACGCAATGTTATCGGTTATTTCTTCAGTCAAGACATACTCCTAGTTCATCCCAATTTGTATATTGGTCTGTTTTATAATGGTTTATGTCTTTTTTTGTATGATATCAATCATTCATACCGTTTTAAAGGAAGCCTTAAGTTCCTACGCCGATACTTCTCTCCATAGGAGAAATATCAATATGTAATATTGGGCTTAACTGCCTGATAAACAGAAATTATTTTTTGTCATACAATTGTATATTTGCACAACATCTGCTGAATAGAAATATTTGCAATAAACTGTAACATAGAAAATAAAGTCTGTTTTATGCGTTTATTTCCAATAAATTACATAACTTTGCGCCCGTTAATATTTCTCCTATGGAGAGAATAAAGCTATCGCTCAACAGTTTTTGTCTTTCGCAGAAGTTCTTCTCCTTGCAGTCTTTCACCTAGCTCATTGGAATTACTCACAGGAATTATATATGATTCCTTTTCTCCTTGTTTATCACTTATCGGAGCTGATGAGTATTTCCATTAAACGTATACTGACCGATACATCTCTTTTTGAGAGAAATGGCAGCGTGATGATACCTTATTATCAAATTGTTATACTTAAATGAAACTAAATTTGCACAACAACTTTTCATTTTGCACGACATATTTAATCGAGACTGGCTTGGAAATTATTTTTCCTATCGGCTTTTCATTGCCATATCCAGCATTTTCCGTATCTTTGCACACGTGAAATATTTCTCTCAAAAAGAGATTTCTTCAAATTGCACAACAACTTTTTGTTTTATTTTTTATTCAATCTAGTATTTACGCCCTATAAATCAACTGATAAAAGTAGTATAACAATAGTTACAAAGCTTTCAGTATTTGACTGTTCGCTTTGTCGACAGCTGATGTGTCTAATGAGGCGAGATAAATGCGAGTGGTCTTTTCCGAATCATGCCCCATTGCCTCGCTGATGGTTCCCAGCGGCACATTCTTGCTTTTGGCGATGGAAGCCCATGCGTGGCGGGCCACGTAAGTGGTCAAAGGAATGGCTAGCCCTAATTTCTCCCCAAGCTTTCTCAGTTTGTCATTGACCAGATGTGCTGCATTCTTATATTGCCGCCGTTCATCCATATTCATATCTTTGATAATCGGCAACAGATAGGGAGTATCGGAGGTATCGTATTTATCGATAATCTCCTGCATAGGCCGTTCCCATTTGATGAAAAGCAACTGGCCTGTTTTCTGTCTGCGGTAAGAAAGTATGCCATTTTGCAGGTTTTTTTTCTTTAGGTATGCTATATCGATGAACGACATTCCGCGTGTGTAGAAAGAGAACATGAAGATGTCCCTAGCGAAGTCCGTGACTGGGAATATCGTTAGGTCTAAATCACGAATTTGACGGATAATTTTCAGGGGTACGGCCCGTTTGACGGTCTTGTCGATTCCTGTATAGACGTGTTTGAAGGGACTGCGCTGCAAGGTCAGTTCCTTTTCGACAGCCCGATTATAGATTGCCCGTATTCCCCGCATGTAGAAGGAGGACGTATTCGGGCATACGCCGCTTGATTTCAGAAAGTTCTCATACCTAACCATCAAATTGGAATCGAAATCATCCAAGTGCACGTCATTTTCCCCGAGAAAACGTTCGAAACTGTTTATGACAGTCGTATATCGCTCGGCAGTACGGAATTTCCCGATTTGTTTCAATTGCCAGATAATATCACGAGCGAAAGCCATGAAACCTCCGGTATTCGAAGGCGTGAGATACTGATTCACCACGTCCTCGGCCGTATAGTTTTCACCTGTACGTTCAAGACGCAAGATAATACTTTTGAACCGATGGATATCTTCGTGTAGTGCGTCCTTCAACGAAGTCAGATAATTCCGGCGAGCATCCTCGATCCCGGGAGGAAAGACGATTTCCGTACATGGCGTATTCCATTCATACGAATAGAGTTTATGGCCGGTATTAACTTGCCGTGCCACACGATTGTGAATCACTTGATAAAATACGGTGCCCTCCTTCGTCGGGATGGTAGAAGCACGAAATTTCACTTTTACTGTTGCCATAATGATTTGTTTTTGATTTCAGCCAATAAAAAAGCCTTCATTCTTCTTTATGAAGGCTCCTGTTTTTATTTTTTATGTATTTCGATGTATTCGGAATACCTGATCTCCGCATACGGGTTGCCGCTGGATATGGTCTGATGCACGGCCTTGACTTTCTTCCAAAACCACCACCCTTTGTATTCCACCCACACCGCCTGCCGGAGCGTTACCGGCACCCGGATTTCGCCTTTCAGACGCCCCTTCTCGATAAGTCCTGTCAGCTGGATATAAGGCGTAATCATCTCCACTTTCTGCCGGAGCAGCGGCACGGTGTCCCGGATGACGACCGTGTCCCGCACCGCCGCATCTATCGGCCCAGCCACCTCCACCTCGTGACGTGCCGCCGCTTCGAGATTCTTGATTTTCACGCCGAGCCGCTTGATCTGCCCGGCATCCTCGGCTCGCAGCCGTTTGTATTCGTCCACCCGCAGCCGTAGGGCGTTCACATCCACGGCCATCGTCGTCGAATCCACCCGGATGCGCTTCATGTCCGACAGCAACGCCTCGGTATTGTCCCTGTAACGGTCGCGCTCTGCCCTTAGCCGTACTGCATTGCGGTGCTGGACCCATACGATGCCTCCGAGCACCAAAACGGCCGCCAGCAGGCATTTGACGAGTATCCTATTCATAGGCTATCGCGTTTTCGGGAATGAACCACAGGAACTCGTCCATATACGCCTCTTCCAGCAGCACCAGCGCACCGCGGTTCTTCTCGCGTCCACAGGCGAGGTCTTCCACAACCAGCCCGCGTCGGCCCACCAGTTCGTCGAGCCTCAGTTCGGAAAGCTCCGCAGAGGCCACGATCTTTATATATACGTTCTTTACCATGTCTTACCTCCCGTTATAATGGTTACTGTGTTCCAGCAGCGAACGGATATCCTCCCGGATTTCATGCAGGTCGCTCTGGATGGAGTTGAACTGCAACATCGTCGCCTCGAATACGGCTTTGTCGAGCTTGATGGCGTCGATGCGTTCGTACTGGTCCTGAATCCGCGTTTCGAGCCTGTCGCAACGTGCCGACAGTTCCAGGATCTGCCGGGTGTTGTTCTGATGCTGGATGTACATCGTCAGCATGAACGACAATACCACCGAGATCACCTTGAAATGCTTTATTACAAACTGTTTGAACTGTTCCATATATTTATTCCATTAGTAGTGTGAATGCTTCTCTTATGGCCCGGAGCAATGTCTCCGCCGCCGCGCTGTTCCAGAACCCGTAGATGACGAGCGCCACCATAATCGCCAGGTAAACCCACCAGGCGATTTCCTTTCGGTCAATCTTCCGTTTCTTCATCCTTGGGAGGCGTATTTGTCGGCACGATGACATTAAAGATGACCCCTCCGTCAGCCCCCTCGATACGCAGGCGGCTCTCTTCCTTGTGCTTGATGGGGAATATCTCCATCAGGGCTTTGGCGGCATTGACCGACACGGCACGCAGCGGCGCCGGCGAGAGGGGTACACCGAAACGGTCGGTGTAATCCGTCGTGGCGGTCTCGTTCATCACGGCTTTTAGCGTCTCCGTCACCTGCAACTTGACAGCTGTTGTCTCCATCTCGAATCTCTCGGAGGAGAGCAACGCCTTGATATGCGCCAGCACGTGCGGTTTGTTCATCAGGTAGTTGGCCGCCGAATGCGGGTTCTTCGCCGCCTGCTCGCCGAATACCTCGACATAGCATTTTTTCGGGCGGCCGGCATACTCCAACCCGCCGTTCACATAAAGCTCGCAGAACTGCGACTCCTGCTCGGTGAGTCTCTTTTCTTCCCGGTTTTCGGGTGTGTTGTTCGTCTTTTCCGGCATATTCTTTTTGTTAAAGAGTAGGAGGTTTGTTCGCCGGCGGTTTTACAAAATCCTTTTTCTCATGGATAAGCTGCTCCATCAACGCTTCATAAAAGACCTGAGCCAGCGCGTCGGCACACGCCTCGGCATCGGAGAGCGAATTGATAAGGCGCATATTGAATTTGATTTCGAGGTCGTAGCCCGAAATGACCGCCATCAGCTCGTTCCCGTCATAGCCCAACGAGCCGTAGGTCATGCGGTCGGCCGTGCGAAAAGTGATGGTCTCGGGGATTTGATTTTGTACATCCTGCTTGTCCTGTTCCATAATCATATCTTGAAGTATTTCCGTGTCTTCTCCTTTTTCTGTACCATACCCGCCGTACCGCCTTCATCGTTGCGCAGTCGCGAGGCATACACGCCCAACACGTCGAGCGTCGCCGTAACGTCGGCGGCCGCATCGTGGGCGTCGTCCAGTTCCACACCCAACCGCGAGGCGATCAGTTCCAATTTGTAGGAGGTCACCTCCGGATCCGCGGCGAAGGCCAGCCGGCCGATGTGCAGCGTGTCGATATAATGCGGCTGGAAGTTGCCGTAGTAGTCCTTTGTCCCGGCAAAGGTTTTCTCGAACTCGGCGACCAGCCCGGCATAGTTCATCATCTGCTGTAGGAATCCGATTGGAAAATTTAAAGTCGATTGACCCACTATTATAAAAGTCTTCTGACCCACCT
>CAPAOL010000043.1 GCA_948579315.1 uncultured Phocaeicola sp. | reverse complement strand
GACCCCATGCGTGACAGGCATGTATTCTAACCAACTGAACTAACGCACCAAATTTTAATTAGATTAACTCATTTCTATTCTCTTTACTTCTTAATGAAAGAAGCGGTGCGTACGGGACTCGAACCCGTGACCCCATGCGTGACAGGCATGTATTCTAACCAACTGAACTAACGCACCAAATTTTAATTAGATTAACTCATTTCTATTCTCTTTACTTCTTAATGAAAGAAGCGGTGCGTACGGGACTCGAACCCGTGACCCCATGCGTGACAGGCATGTATTCTAACCAACTGAACTAACGCACCAGAATTTCAATTTATTAATCTGCATCTCTCTCGATTGCGGGTGCAAAGGTAGTTGTTTTTTGTAAATCTGCAAGCGTTTTGAGAAAAGTTTTTTTCAAGAAAAAACGATAAAAAAGCTTAGTGCCTCATTTTGAGTACCTTTGTAATGAAAAAAATATTCATTTTTCTTCTGATCGGATAGTGACGGTATTGGGTCATTATAGTGACGCTTTCATGGTAGAATCCCGTTACTATCCGAGGGCAATGGCATCACTATCCTAAAAAAATGTCATTCTTTTCATTGAAGATAACGCCCGAATTCTTTCTATCTGTAAGAAATCTCTGTTTTTATATCAACTTTCTGCTTGAATAATTCGCGATTTTGCAATAAATCGTTATTTTTGCAAACTAAAATTAGAAAGGTGGAAAATAATTCTGCCTGGAATCGTAAATTAGTAAAAAGAATGATGACAACAGCCAAACTGTTATTGCACTGTCCCGACAAACCGGGGATCCTTGCGGAAGTGACAGACTTTATTACGGTAAACAAAGGAAATATTATCTATTTGGATCAATACGTAGACCATGTAGAAAACATATTTTTCATGCGTATTGAATGGGAATTGAAAGGTTTTTTAGTTCCTCAGGAAAAGATTGAAGATTACTTCAGAACCCTTTACGCTCAAAAATACGAAATGGATTTCCGTCTTTATTTCTCGGATGTGAAACCGCGTATGGCTATTTTCGTTTCTAAGCTATCGCACTGTCTTTTTGATATGCTGGCGCGCTATACGGCAGGTGAGTGGAATGTAGAGATACCTCTTATTATAAGTAATCACCCCGATTTGCAACATGTAGCCGAACGTTTCGGGATTCCTTTCTATCTGTTCCCTATCACAAAAGAGACGAAAGAAGAACAAGAACGCAAGGAGATGGAACTGCTTGCCAAACATAAGATTACATTTATTGTATTGGCACGCTATATGCAGGTAATTTCCGAGCAGATGATCAATGCTTATCCGAACAAGATTATCAATATTCACCACTCTTTCCTTCCTGCGTTTGTAGGGGCGAAGCCTTATCATGCAGCATTTCAGAGGGGGGTGAAGATTATCGGTGCAACCAGTCACTATGTAACGACTGAACTGGATGCCGGACCGATTATTGAGCAGGACGTGGTGCGTATTACTCATAAGGACGCTATTGAAGATCTTGTAAATAAAGGAAAGGATTTGGAGAAAATCGTTCTTTCGCGTGCAGTGCAGAAGCACATTGAACGTAAAGTTTTGGCTTATAAAAATAAAACAGTAATATTTAGCTGATGAAAGTAGCAGTTGTAAAATACAATGCCGGCAATATTCGTTCTGTGGATTATGCTTTAAAGCGGTTGGGTGTGGAAGCGGTGATTACTGCTGATAAAGAAGAACTTCAATCGGCGGATAAAGTAATTTTCCCCGGAGTGGGAGAGGCGGAAACTACCATGAACCACTTGAAAGCAACGGGACTGGACGAACTGATAAAAAATCTCCGTCAGCCTGTATTTGGAATTTGTCTTGGTATGCAGTTGATGTGCCGGCATTCCGAAGAAGGAGAGGTCGATTGTTTGAATATCTTTGATGTGGACGTGAAACGTTTTGTTCCGCAGAAACATGAAGATAAAGTGCCGCACATGGGATGGAATACCATTGGAAAAACGAATAGCAAATTGTTTGAAGGATTCACTGAAGAAGAGTTCGTCTATTTTGTGCATAGCTTTTATGTGCCTGCCTGTGACTTTACTGCTGCTACAACAGATTATATTCACCCCTTTAGTGCTGCATTGCATAAAGACAACTTTTATGCCACCCAGTTTCATCCTGAGAAAAGCGGCAAGACGGGAGAGAAGATTCTGACGAACTTTTTGAGTCTCTAATAAACTATGTTGCCGTTTATAATAAACTCCATCATAATTTATAATAAACTCGTTCATCGTTTATAATAAACTTTTAGCAAATAAATAATAGATGATAGAAATTATTCCAGCCATTGATATTATTGACGGAAAGTGCGTACGCCTTTCCCAAGGAAATTACGATAGTAAAAAGGTGTATAATGAAAATCCGGTGGAAGTTGCCAAGGAGTTTGAAGCGAACGGTGTTCGCAGGCTTCACGTGGTAGACTTGGATGGTGCCGCTTCTCATCATGTAGTCAACTATCGGGTGTTGGAACGGATTGCTGTGCACACTTCTCTTGTTGTCGATTTTGGTGGTGGAGTAAAGAGTGATGAAGATTTGAAAATAGCTTTTGAGAGTGGAGCGCAAATGGTTACAGGCGGAAGTATTGCGGTGAAAGATCCGGAATTGTTCTGTCATTGGCTGGAAGTATATGGCAGTGAAAAAATCATTTTGGGGGCAGATGTAAAAGATTATAAGATAGCCGTCAATGGTTGGAAAGACGAAAGTGCCTGTGAGCTTTTTCCATTTCTTGAAAATTATATGGGGAAAGGTGTACGAAAAGTAATCTGTACGGATATTAGTTGTGACGGAATGTTGAGTGGACCTTCTATTGATTTATATAAAGAGATGCTGGCAAAATTTCCCGACCTCTATCTGATGGCTAGTGGCGGGGTGAGTAAGGTGGATGATATTGTTGCTTTGGATGAGGCTGGTGTTCCCGGAGTTATTTTTGGTAAGGCATTATACGAAGGACATATCACCTTAAAAGATTTGAGAATCTTTTTATAATGAGTGTACCAGAATGAAATGGCTGTTTGTATTATAAATAGTTGCTTTATTATTATAAGAGGAGATAAATAATCAAACTTCAGGGATATAGATTATAAATTGTTGAACAATAAATAAAATAGGATTGTGTTAGCAAAAAGAATAGTACCTTGTCTGGATATAAAAGACGGGCAAACCGTGAAAGGAACGAATTTTGTCAATTTGCGCCAAGCCGGTGATCCGGTAGAGTTAGGTCGTGCTTACAGTGAACAAGGAGCAGATGAGCTTGTTTTCCTGGATATTACTGCAAGTCATGAAGGACGCAAGACTTTTACGGAATTGGTAAAACGGATTGCTGCTAATATCAATATCCCATTTACCGTAGGTGGCGGCATCAACGAATTAAGTGATGTGGACCGCCTATTGAATGCAGGGGCGGATAAGATCTCTATCAATTCTTCCGCTATCCGTAATCCTCACTTGATTGACGAGATTGCAAAGAATTTCGGTTCGCAGGTTTGTGTGTTGGCGGTAGATGCCAAACAAACCGAAAATGGTTGGAAATGTTACTTGAATGGAGGACGTATCGAAACAGATAAAGACCTGTTCGAATGGACAAAAGAGGCCCAGGAACGCGGAGCAGGAGAGATTCTCTTCACAAGCATGAATCACGATGGTGTAAAGGCAGGTTATGCAAATGATGCACTTGCTGCTTTGGCGGATCAGCTTTCCATTCCTGTTATTGCTTCGGGCGGGGCGGGCTGTAAAGAGCACTTCCGCGATGTCTTTTTACAAGGAAAGGCAGATGCTGCATTGGCTGCCAGCGTTTTTCACTTCGGAGAAATTAAAATTCCCGAATTAAAATCGTATCTTTGCGGCGAAGGAATTACCATTAGGTAATTGCTGCGTAGCAAAAATTAGCCTTTAGGCTGCGGCGAAGGAATTACCATCAGGTAATTGCTGCGTAGCAAAAATTAGCCTTTAGGCTGCGGCGAAGGAATTACCATCAGGGGGTGAGGCACCCCGGCCAGGTTTCCATGCGGATGGATAATCTTTTAGATAAATAGAATAAGATATCTGCAAAAGAATTCCGTAAGCGAATAGGTAGTAATTGTAAATTGGAATAGTAATTAGAACTTATATAAAAATGGAATTGGATTTCGATAAAATGAACGGACTTGTTCCGGCTATCATACAAGACAACGAGACACGTAAAGTCTTGATGTTAGGCTTCATGAATAAAGAAGCTTATGATAAAACGGTAGAAACCGGAAAGGTTACATTTTTTAGCCGTACCAAGAATCGTTTGTGGACAAAAGGCGAAGAAAGCGGTAACTTCCTTCATGTGGTATCTATAAAGGCCGATTGCGACAATGATACACTACTGATCCAGGTAAACCCGGTAGGTCCCGTCTGCCATACTGGTACAGATACTTGTTGGGGGGAGAAGAACGAAGAACCGGTTATGTTCTTGAAAGCATTGCAAGATTTCATTGACAAACGTCATGAAGAAATGCCCGAAGGTTCTTATACTACCAGTCTGTTTCAGTCGGGAATCAATAAGATGGCTCAAAAAGTAGGTGAAGAAGCTGTAGAAACAGTAATCGAAGCAACAAACGGTACTGACGAACGTTTGATCTACGAAGGAGCCGACCTCATTTATCACATGATTGTATTGCTTACATCAAAAGGCTATCGTCTCGAAGATCTTGCACGTGAATTGCAGGAAAGACACAGCAGTACATGGAAGAAGCATTAAACAATTAATATTTAATATTCAAAAATTAAAACAAGAGTCGGTATGGATGACGAGGCGTTGATTCAATATAAGAACGTAGAAATCCATCAACAGGAACTCTGTGTGCTAAGCGACGTAAATCTGGAATTGCACAAAGGAGAGTTCGTCTATTTGATCGGAAAAGTAGGATCGGGAAAAACGAGCCTGCTCAAGACTTTGTATGGCGAACTGGACATAATTGACGGTGAAGCGGAAGTGTTAGGTTATGATATGCGTTCTATCAAACGTAAGCATATCCCACAATTGCGCCGGAAATTAGGCATTGTCTTTCAGGATTTTCAGTTGCTTACAGACCGGACTGTATATAATAATCTGGAATTTGTACTTCGTGCCACAGGCTGGAAAAACAAACAGGAAATCCAAGACCGTATTGAAGAAGTGCTTCAGCTGGTGGGAATGTCCAACAAGGGTTATAAGCTCCCGAACGAGCTTTCCGGTGGTGAGCAACAGCGCATTGTGATTGCACGTGCCGTACTCAATTCTCCCGCTATTATTCTGGCGGATGAACCGACCGGAAATCTGGATGTGGAGACTGGTAAAGCCATTGTTGAATTGTTGCACAATATCTGTGAATCCGGTTCGTCCGTAATGATGACGACACACAATCTGCAATTGCTGAAAGAGTACCCGGGTAGGGTATATCGTTGTGCCGACCATCAGATTGTAGATGTGACAGCCGAATACATGCCCAAACAGAGGACAATAGAAATAGATTTAAATATAGATAACTAAAACAGTAACGAAAATGAAAGTTTTAAAGTTTGGAGGAACTTCCGTAGGTTCTGCTCAGCGCATGAAGGAAGTAGCCAAATTGATTACCGATGGTGAACAGAAGATTGTTGTTCTTTCTGCTATGTCAGGAACAACAAACACATTGGTGGAAATTTCGGACTATCTGTATAAGAAGAATCCGGAGGGTGCCAACGAGATTATCAATAAGCTGGAAGCAAAATATAAACAGCACATTGATGAGCTTTTTGCAACTCAGGAATATAAACAGAAAGGTCTTGAAGTTGTCAAATCCCACTTCGACTACATCCGCTCCTATACTAAAGACCTTTTCACTTTGTTTGAAGAGAAAGTGGTTTTGGCACAGGGAGAGCTTATTTCTACGGCGATGGTAAACTTCTATCTGCAAGAATGTGGTGTGAAGTCTGTGTTGCTTCCGGCTTTGGAATTCATGCGTACTGACAAGAACGCAGAACCGGATCCTGTATATATTAAGGATAAATTGCGCGCACAGCTCGATCTCTATCCGGATGCAGAAATCTACATTACGCAAGGTTTCATCTGCCGCAATGCTTACGGTGAGATAGACAATCTGCAACGTGGTGGTAGTGACTACACTGCTTCTCTGATCGGAGCCGCAGTAAACGCTTCCGAAATCCAGATTTGGACAGATATCGATGGTATGCATAATAACGACCCGCGTGTTGTTGACAAGACTGCTCCGGTGCGTCAGCTTCATTTCGAAGAAGCAGCCGAGCTGGCTTACTTCGGTGCAAAAATCCTGCATCCTACCTGTATTCAGCCTGCTAAATATGCCAATATCCCTGTTCGTCTGTTGAACACAATGGATCCGGAAGCTCCGGGCACACTGATTTCCAACGACACGGAAAAAGGTAAAATCAAGGCAGTAGCCGCAAAAGAAAACATTACTGCGATCAAGATCAAATCCAGCCGTATGTTATTGGCTCACGGTTTCCTGCGTAAGGTATTCGAAATCTTCGAAAGCTATCAGACGTCTATCGACATGATCTGTACTTCAGAGGTAGGTGTATCTGTAACAATCGATAACACGAAGCATCTGAACGAGATTCTGGACGATCTGAAAAAATACGGAACGGTGACCGTTGATAAAGAGATGTGTATCATCTGCGTTGTAGGTGACCTTGAATGGGAAAATGTCGGTTTTGAAGCGAAAGCCCTTGATGCGATGCGGAATATACCGGTGCGAATGATCTCGTTCGGAGGAAGTAACTACAATATCTCCTTCCTCATTCGGGAGTGCGATAAGAAAGTAGCTTTACAGTCGTTGAGCGATATGCTTTTCAACGACAAATAAATCCACAAATAACACGAGCGCTTTTACTGAACTGATAAAAGCGCTCTTTTTTAACCAACTAAACAAGTTTTTCGAATTATGAAGGGAATATTTCCAATCGATAAATTCCGCACTTTGCAGACACCTTTCTATTATTACGATACCAAAGTGCTGCGTGATACATTGTCGGCTATTAACCATGAGGTTGCCAAATATCCTAATTATTCAGTGCATTATGCTGTTAAAGCCAATGCCAACCCGAAAGTACTTGCCATCATCCGTGAGAGCGGAATGGGAGCCGACTGTGTGAGTGGTGGAGAAATCCGTGCTGCTATCCGTGCCGGATTCCCTGCCAATAAAGTTGTTTTCGCAGGAGTCGGTAAAGCTGATTGGGAGATCAACCTCGGACTGGAATACGGTATTTTCTGTTTCAATGTCGAGTCTATTCCCGAACTGGAAGTAATCAATGAATTAGCTGCCGCTCAAAATAAAGTTGCCAATGTTGCTTTCCGTATCAATCCTGATGTCGGTGCACATACTCATGCCAATATAACTACCGGTTTGGCAGAAAACAAATTCGGTATCAGCATGCAGGATATGGACCAAGTAATAGATGTAGCGCAAGAGATGAAAAACGTAAAGTTTATCGGTCTTCACTTCCACATAGGTTCGCAGATTCTGGATATGGGTGATTTTGTAGCTCTCTGTAATCGTGTCAATGAGCTGCAAGATAAACTGGAAGCACGGAGGATTTTGGTAGAACATATCAACGTAGGTGGTGGTCTAGGGATTGATTACGGACATCCCAACCGTCAGGCTATCCCGAATTTCAAAGATTACTTTGCTACCTACGCCGGACAATTGAAATTGCGTCCTTATCAGACATTACATTTTGAACTGGGACGTGCAGTGGTAGGTCAGTGTGGTTCTTTGATATCCAAGGTCCTTTATGTAAAACAAGGAACGCGGAAGAAATTTGCCATCCTTGATGCAGGTATGACCGACCTGATCCGTCCGGCTTTGTATCAGGCATTCCATAAAATGGAAAATATAACTTCTGACGAACCATTGGAAGCATACGATGTAGTAGGTCCGATCTGTGAATCGTCGGATGTTTTCGGAAAAGCGATAGACTTGAACAAAGTGAAGCGTGGTGATTTGATAGCTCTCCGTTCTGCTGGTGCATACGGTGAAATAATGGCTTCCGGATACAACTGTCGTGAACTGCCGAAAGGATATATTTCCGACGAATTGGTGTAAGTGGACAATGAACCGCTATAATCAAAATGTGAATGTAGTTTAAAAATACAGGGTACATGCAACAATCTTAACTGAAAGCGTGTTATTTTTGTAATGAGTTCAAAAAGCAACTACATTAACAATTTAATAAAAATACGATTATGATTTCAGAAAAATTACAGAATGCAATTAACGAACAGATTACTGCTGAAATGTGGTCTGCTAACCTGTATTTAGCAATGTCTTTCTACTTTGAGAAAGAAGGTTTCAGTGGTTTTGCTCATTGGATGAAAAAGCAATCCCAAGAAGAAATGGAACATGCTTATGCAATGGCAGATTATGTTATCAAACGTGGAGGTACTGCAAAAGTGGATAAAATAGATGTTGTTCCTAACGGATGGGGCACACCTCTTGAAGTATTCGAACACGTTTACAAACATGAATGTCATGTTTCTCAATTGATAGATAAGCTGGTAGACGTAGCTGCTGCTGAAAAGGATAAAGCAACACAAGATTTCTTGTGGGGATTTGTTCGTGAACAAGTAGAAGAGGAAGCTACAGCCCAAGGTCTTGTTGATAAAATCAAGAAAGCTGGTGATACCGGAATTTTCTTTGTTGATTCACAATTGGGACAGCGTTAATGATGCTATTCTGAAAAATAGTTCTTTATATAGAAAGAAGCTACTTGAAGAAATTTCGAGTAGCTTCTTTTTTTACTTATTTGACCCGTATCTGGAAATAAACTACCTTTGTATTATCTTATTTTTTATTTTTTCCTTTCTCCATCGTTCCCAGGTAAATCTCCAGTGAACGGGTGGAAATTTGTATTTCGCGGAAAGATACGCCTAAAGAGGCTATCAGCAGAATCAATGCCAATCCGAATACATAAGCAGAAAATAATTGCAGCCCGATATAGATCAGGAACATGCTGACTACGCAGAGAAAGAGACTTGCAATACCTAGTCCTTGCATCGTACGGGTCAGATTCAATCGTTTTCGTAGATTCTCGATTTGCGCTTCAGTGATATCCGAAGGGTTCTCCATGTAGCGGTCACGCAGCTGGCGCACAAGTTGGGCATACGATAAGAAACGGTTGGTATAAGCCAATAATATCAATGAAACTGCCGAGAAAAGCAGGGTAGGAGTAGTGAGAGTCAATTCTTCCATTATTTATCTTATAATCAAGTTGCGGCTCAAAATTCATTTTATACAAGAGATTCTTTTAGACACGCGGATTACACGGTTTTACGGTTTTACGGTTTTCACGGGTTACACGGTTTTTAGAAATATGTTTGCGTAAAGCAACAACGTAATCCGTGCGATCCGTGTCTAAAAAAGAATGTTGCAAGTAAATCTTGCTCCGGAATTATTCCGTTTTTAGCACATTGAGCTCTTTACCTACCTTGATAAAGGCAGCGATGCACTTGTCAAGATGTGCTTTTTCGTGTCCTGCGGAGATTTGTACGCGGATGCGTGCCTGGTCTTTCGGCACTACCGGATAGTAGAAACCTGTCACATAGATGCCTTCCTCCTGCATACGTGCAGCGTAAATCTGGGATAACTTCGCATCATATAGCATAACAGCACAAATAGCACTTTGTGTCGGCTTGATGTCAAATCCGGCAGCTGTCATCTTATCGCGGAAGTAATTTACATTCTCAACGAGTTTGTCATGCAATGCATTGCTTTCTTTCAGCATCTTGAAAACCTCAAGACTGGCACCGATGATACCCGGAGCCAATGAATTAGAGAATAGATACGGGCGGCTGCGTTGACGAAGCAAATCGATAATCTCTTTGCGACCGGTGGTAAAACCTCCCAGTGCACCGCCAAAAGCCTTACCCAGTGTTCCGGTGTAAATATCTACCCGTCCATGAGTCTTATACAACTCGCTAACTCCATGACCTGTGGCGCCTACCACACCGGCAGAGTGAGACTCGTCCACCATTACCAGCGCATCATATTTCTCGGCAAGATCACAAATCTGATCCATTGGAGCTACATTACCGTCCATAGAGAACACACCGTCGGTCACGATAATGCGGAAACGTTGTGCCTGTGCTTCTTGCAGACATCTTTCCAAGTCCTTCATGTCGGCGTTAGCATAACGGTAACGTTTTGCCTTGCAAAGACGTACCCCGTCAATGATAGAAGCATGGTTCAGAGCGTCCGAAATAATGGCATCCTCTTCAGAGAAAAGCGGTTCGAATACACCGCCGTTAGCATCGAAGCAAGCGGCGTACAAGATTGTGTCTTCCGTCTGGAAATATTCCGAGATGGCAGCTTCCAGTTCTTTGTGTATATCTTGCGTTCCACAAATGAAACGGACGGACGACATTCCGTAGCCACGATTGTTCATCATTTCCTGCGAAGCCTTAATCAATCGGGGGTGATTGGATAATCCTAAGTAATTATTTGCACAGAAGTTCAACACTTCCTTGCCTTTTACAGTGATGGCAGCTTGCTGCGCACTTTCAATCAGTCGTTCTTCTTTATAAAGTCCGGCTTCCTTGATTTCAGCCAATGTTTGGCAGAGATATTCTTGCATTTTACCGTACATAGTGTTTGGGTGATTAAGTTATATTGCAAAGGACACAATTTTTCTTGGAATAACAATGTCTTTTTGATTAAAATCTGAAAAAAAAGTGCTTACTTTGTGCACTATTTAAGCTTGATATTCTAAGTCAGAAGAAAAAATGGAACACATTTTGATTATTGGAGCTACCGGACAGATAGGGTCGGAGCTAACGATGGAGCTACGTAAACGTTACGGAAATGCAAATGTAGTAGCAGGTTATATTCCAGGTGCAGAACCTAAAGGGGAATTAAAGGAATCCGGACCGTCGGCAATTGCTGATGTAACGGATGGAGAGGCGATTGCATCTGTGGTAAAAGAGTACCACATTGATACAATTTATAATTTGGCTGCTCTGCTGTCTGTAGTTGCCGAGTCTAAGCCCAAGCTGGCCTGGAAAATAGGCATCGATGGATTATGGAATGTGCTGGAGGTAGCACGCGAACAAGGATGTGCAGTGTTTACTCCGAGCTCTATCGGTTCGTTTGGCGCTAGTACGCCTCATACAAAAACACCGCAGGACACTATTCAGCGTCCGCGTACCATGTATGGAGTCACCAAGGTAACGACTGAGTTGCTAAGTGATTACTATTTTAATAAATACGGTGTCGATACCCGTGCTGTCCGTTTTCCGGGCATTATTTCGAATGTGACTCCTCCGGGAGGAGGTACGACCGATTATGCTGTCGATATTTATTACTCGGCGGTGAAAGGAGAAAAATTTGTGTGCCCCATTAAGCAAGGCACTCTGATGGATATGATGTACATGCCGGATGCGCTGAACGCAGCAATTACGCTGATGGAAGCCGATCCGACAAAATTGATACACCGCAATGCTTTCAATATCGCCTCTATGAGTTTCGACCCAGAGACGATCTATCAGGCTATCAGGAAGCATGTACCGCAGTTTGAGATGATCTATGATATAGATCCTTTGAAACAGCGCATAGCCGATAGCTGGCCCGATAGTTTGGATGACACCTGCGCTCGTGAAGAGTGGGGATGGAAGCCGGCCTACGATTTGGAAAGCATGACGGTAGATATGCTTGAAAAGTTAAGAGAGAAACTAAAATAATGAAAAAACTAATTGTAGGGGTCATGTTGCTCGGTATACTGGGCGCTTGTGGAAACAAGAAAACACACATTGACCCCTTCGCATCTATCACAAAAGAGGTGGATTCTATCCGGCAGGTAGCCGATTCTATTCACTGTGATGAATCGCCGGAAGATCCGCAACCTATACAGGCAGATGAATCTTTCGATGATTTTATCTACAATTTTGCTTCCGATGATGTGTTGCAGCGTCAGCGCGTGAAATTTCCGTTGCCTTACTACAATGGGGATAAAAAAACGAATATTGAGGAGCGTAATTGGAAGCATGATGACTTGTTTACCAAACAGTATTGTTATACGCTTCTGTTTGATAGAGAGGAAGATATGGATTTAGTAGGAGATACCTCCCTCACTTCCGTACAGGTAGAATGGGTGTTTGTGAAAACACGAATGGTGAAGAAATACTATTTTGAGCGTATCAAAGGGGCATGGATACTGGAGGCAATTAATCTGCGTCCCATTAAGCAAGATGATAATGAAAATTTCGTGGAGTTTTTCGGACACTTTGCCGCAGATAGCCTTTTTCAAAGTAAGCGTGTGTGTGAGCCTCTGGCTTTTATAACCACCGATCCGGATGATGATTTTTCTATTCTGGAGACCACTCTAGACCTTAATCAGTGGTTCGCTTTTAAACCGGGACTTCCTGCCGATCGTCTTTCTAATATCAATTACGGACAACGGAATGACGATGATTCACCAACGAAAATCCTGGCGTTGAAAGGTATCGGTAATGGTTTTTCCAATATCCTCTATTTCCGTCGCAAAGCCGGAGAATGGGAATTGTATAAGTTTGAAGATACAAGCATTTGATGCAAGTCGTATACACGATAGCAAATAGCCTTGTAGTGAATGATAATAATTGTGTTTGTCGGCTTATAACGAATAACGATATAACTTATAATTAAAAATATATGTATTCTCTTTTACCCTACAACACATTCGGCATAGATGTCAATGCCGATCGTTTTTTAGAGTACACTTCGGTTGAAGAACTGAAGAAGCTGATTGCGCAAGGTGCCATTACGACACCTTTTTTGCATATTGGTGGTGGCAGTAACTTGTTGTTTACCAAAGATTACGATGGGCTGATATTACATTCCCGCATTGAAGGAATCGAAGTGACGGAAGAAGATGCCCGCTCTGTATCAGTGCGAGTGGGAGCAGGGGTAGTATGGGATGACTTTGTGGCCTATTGTGTAGAGCACGGATGGTATGGAGCGGAGAACCTGTCGCTGATTCCCGGTGAGGTAGGGGCAAGCGCAGTGCAGAATATCGGAGCCTATGGCGTTGAGGTAAAAGATCTGATAACCGCTGTGGAAACGGTGAACATTCAAGCTGAAGAACGCGTTTATTCAGTGGATGAATGTGGATATACCTACCGCGACAGCATCTTCAAACGTCCGGAAAACAAATCGGCTTTTGTTACTTATGTCCGTTTTCGGCTAAGTAAAGAAGAGCATTATGCGTTGGATTATGGTACCATTCGGCAGGAGCTTGAAAAATATCCGGCACTGACACTACCTGTTGTGCGTAAGGTGATTATTGGTATTCGCGAGAGCAAGTTGCCCGATCCGAAAGTGATGGGTAATGCCGGCAGTTTCTTTATGAACCCTATTGTGTCGAAAGAAAAACTGGAAGCCTTGCAACAAGAATATCCCCACATGCCCTATTATGAACTGGCTAACGGTCGCGTCAAGATTCCGGCAGGGTGGATGATTGATCAGTGCGGCTGGAAGGGAAAAGCCTTGGGGCCGGCTGCCGTGCATGATAAACAAGCACTGGTACTGGTGAATCGTGGCGGAGCAAAAGGTAGTGATATCATTGCGCTATCAGATGCAGTCCGTGCCTCTGTTCGTGAGAAGTTCGGCATTGATATTCATCCGGAAGTCAACTTTATAAATTGAGAATAAACAAGTGAAAGTAAGAATTATAGGAAGTGGAACATCGACAGGAGTGCCTCAGATCGGCTGTACATGTCCGGTGTGTACTTCCTCCGATCCGAAAGATAATCGATCGCGTGCATCTGCTATTGTGGAGACCGATGACGCGCGGATTTTGATAGATTGTGGTCCTGATTTTCGGACACAGGTATTGCATCTTCCTTTTGAGAGGATAGATGGTGTACTCATTACGCACGAACATTATGACCACGTAGGCGGATTAGACGATTTACGTCCGTTTTGCCGGTTTGGTTCCGTGCCTATTTATGCGGAAGACTATGTAGCACGGGGATTTCGTTTGCGTATGCCTTATTGCTTTGTGGATCGTCGTTATCCGGGTGTTCCCGATATTCCTTTACAGGAAATTTCGGTAGGACACTCCTTTTCTATAAATCATACAGAAGTGCTTCCTCTGCGTGTGATGCATGGCCGATTGCCGATTCTGGGGTATCGTATCGGGCAGTTGGGGTATATCACCGATATGTTGACCATGCCCGAAGAATCCTATGAACAATTGGCAGGAATAGATGTTTTGGTAATGAATGCACTTCGCGTCGCCTCGCATCCTACTCACCAAAATTTGGAAGAAGCATTGGCGGTGGCGCAGCGTATTCAGGCAAAGGAGACATACTTTATACACATGAGCCATGATATGGGCTTGCATGCGGAAGTGGAAAAGAGTCTTCCGGAAAATATTCACCTGGCATTCGACGGATTGGATATCTATCTTTGATTATTGGTGAAGTTTTTAGTAAAAGTTTTGTTTTCTTTGTAGAAATTATTATTTTTGCACCTAGCCGATAAACAGCGAATATTATGAAACTTCGTACGATAGTGAAAATAGCGATCACGTCTTCTGTTGTACTTTTGTGCTCAGGTTTCGCATTGTACTCTTTTTTTAGACTGTCGGCGGCTGAAGGGCATAAAGATTTTAATCTTTATGAACTAGTGCCGTCTACAACTTCAGCAGTATTCGTTACTGATGACGTGCTTGAATTTGTAGCAGAAGTCGATGAACTGACTTGCAGTAAAAATCAGCAATATCTTCATGTATCCAAACTCTTTTCTTATCTGAAACAGGGTCTTTATGCCCTTTTGGAGGATACTCCCCACGGTTTGAGCCGGCAAATGAATCAAATGCTGATTAGTTTCCACGAACCGGATAACGAACGTAACCAAGTACTCTATTGCAGATTGGGGAATGGAGATAAGGAGCTGGTAGACAGATTTGTGCGCAAATATATATCCTCACTTTATCCGCCGAAAACATTTATTTACAAAGGAGAAGAAATTGTCATTTATCCGATGGCGGACGGTGATTTTCTTGCCTGCTATCTGACATCCGATTTTATGGCATTGAGCTTTCAGAAAAAACTGATTGAAAACGTTATTGATACGTATAAAAGTGGAAAATCGTTGGCTGATGATTCTACCTTTACAGAAATACGTGCTCCCAAGAAAAGTGCGGCGGTTGCTACAGTCTATACCCGTATGAAAGGGATGATGGGATGGACGGAATTTGACATGAAGATGAAAGATGATTTCATCTATTTCTCCGGCATCACTCACGATGCAGACACTTGCTTTGCGTTTATAAACCAGCTTCGCCAGCAACAATCCGTCAAGGGATTTCCGGGAGAAGTGTTGCCATCTACTGCTTTCTATTTCAGCCGGCAAGGGATTGCGGACTGGGTGTCTCTGCTTTCTTATGGAAATGCCCAGGAACAGAGTGTGGCTGCCCGCACGAGCGAAGTCCAAAATAGGGATAAAGAGTTTTCGCGCTATCTGATAGAAAATGCCGGGCAGGATTTGGTTGCCTGTCTCTTTCAGCGTGAAGATACTTTGCAGGGTGCAGCGGCAGTCTTGAGCCTGTCGGTGGCAGATATAACGGAAGCCGAGCGAATGCTTCGTGCCCTTGTTGATGCAGCTCCGGCGGACGAAGGAAGAAGAAATCCGCGTATAACTTTTTGTTATACTGTAAATAAAGCATATCCTATCTATCGGTTGCCTCAAACAACGTTGTTTGAACAACTAACCAGTTTTGCGGAACCAACCTTGGATGTATATGCAGCCTTCTATGGCGGGCGCTTGTTGCTCGCTCCTGATGCGGATGCTCTCGCGCATTATATCCGCCAGCTGGATAAAGGTGAGGTGCTCGATGGAGCGATGGCCTATCAGACAGGCATGGATCATTTGTCCGATTCCTATCATTTTATGCTGATGGCGGATTTCGACCACATATTCCAACAATCAGAAAATCACGTTCGTTTGGTACCGGATTTCTTTCTGCGCAACGCCGACTTCTTCCGTCATTTCACCCTCTTTGTTCAGTTTGCCTGTGCAGACGGAATGGTATATCCTACTATTGTTTTAAAATATAAATCAGAATAAAAAATCATCGTTTGTCTGCGATCATTTTTCTGAAAACCTCCATAGCTTTTGGCTGGATTATCCATAAACTTTGCCGGCTTCCTCCATACATTTTCAAGATGCTGTTTATCGTTTTTTTGCTCCATTGACCCATGCTTTTTGGTGTGCGTTCTGCTTTTGGAGAAACGCCTTTTTGTTTTTTTCTGTTTGCGTTTTTGCCGTTTTTATATGTGTGCTTATAATAGTCATATAGTCAGCTTATTATGAGCGATTTTAACATTTGAATCTGTAAAATATACAGAAAAATTCACGGAAAATACGTAAAATATACAGAAAAATTCATCCCCCATTATAAACAAAGAAATAAATAAAAAAAATTCTTCTTCTGAAGATGAAAAAGAAGAAGAAAAAGATTTGTTTTTTTTCGGGAGAAAAGGAGATAAAAAAACTCCCGATGGAGTTTAATCCTATCGGGAGTTTTTTTATGCTTATTCGTCGAACGAATGACTTTCGGTTTAGAATGGCAGGTCGTCTTTGGCATCGCCCGGAGTAAATTCCGGCATAGCCGATGGAGCTGGAGGAGGAACGGGAGAACCGGAAGCCATTGGAGCACCTGTGTTAACACGCTCTACTTTCCATGCGCGGATACTATTGAACCAGCGATCATTCCACTGACGGGCGTCAACGTCGAATGATACAGTCAATTCTTCGCCCATTTGAATGTTGAACTGCTCGATTTTGTCTGCGCCAAATACGTCGAAGCACATTTTGCGCGGATATTGGTCGTGGTTTTCGATAACGTACTCTTGTGATTTCCACTCGTTGCCGCTAGTTTTTGAGACTCCGCCTCTCGGGGGGAGGATAGCGATGATTTTTCCTGTAAATTCCATTGCGATAATTTTAAATTCTGCGGCGAAGTTACAATTTTTTAGTAATATCCCTCGCACAATACCTGTTTTTTCTTTTGTTTTTATTGGGCAGCCCCAATCTTTTTTCGTAACTTTGTGCGATAGAACATTTAAAACTTAAATACACGAAAATATATGAAATTTATCGTTTCAAGTACTGCTCTTTCCAGCCATTTACAGGCCATCAGCCGTGTTATTAATTCAAAAAATGCGCTGCCAATTCTCGATTGTTTCCTCTTCGAATTGGAAGACGGAACATTATCTGTGACTGTATCCGACAGTGAAACAACGATGGTGACTACCGTAGAAGTGAATGAGAGCGATACGAACGGGCGTTTTGCCGTAGTAGCGAAAACATTGCTTGACGCACTGAAAGAAATCCCGGAACAACCACTCACATTCGATATCAATCCGGATAATTATGAAATAACGGTGCAGTACCAGAACGGAAAATACAGCCTGATGGGGCAGAATGCGGATGAATTCCCGCAATCGGCTACACTGGGGGATAATGCTGTCCGCGTAGAAATGGAAGCAAGCGTACTTCTGGGAGGTATCAACCGTTCGGTGTTTGCTACTGCCGATGATGAACTTCGTCCGGTGATGAACGGTATTTATTTCGATATTACAACAGAAGACATTACAATGGTTGCTTCGGACGGTCATAAACTGGTGCGTTGCAAAACGTTGGCAGCCAAAGGCAACGAGCGTGCAGCCTTCATCCTTCCGAAGAAACCGGCTACATTGCTAAAGAATCTTTTGCCGAAAGAACAAGGCACAGTGACCATCGAATTTGACGAACGCAACGCTGTATTCATGCTCGAAAGCTACCGGATGGTTTGCCGCCTGATTGAAGGACGTTACCCGAACTACAACTCGGTAATTCCGCAAAACAACCCGCACAAAGTAACCGTAGACCGCCAACAGCTGGTAGGAGCTTTGCGCCGTGTGTCTATCTTCTCGTCACAAGCCAGCAGTTTGATTAAACTTCGTATGCAGGAAAACCAGATTGTGATTTCCGCACAAGATATTGATTTCTCTACTTCTGCCGAAGAAACACAAGTTTGCCAGTATGCAGGTGCTGCAATGAGCATCGGTTTCAAATCGACATTCCTCATCGACATACTGAACAATATTTCGGCAGATGAAGTAGTCATCGAACTTGCAGATCCTTCACGTGCCGGAGTAATCATCCCGGTAGAGCAAGAAGAAAACGAAGACTTGCTGATGTTGCTGATGCCGATGATGCTAAATGATTAATGTTAATTCACCACAGAGGACGCAGAGGACACAGAGGATAAATTTGAATATTTATTAAATAACCCTCTGTGTCCTCTGCGTCCTCTGTGGTGACTCAATAAAATAAACAGAAATGAAATTAAACCTGAAAAACCCCATTGTTTTCTTTGATTTAGAAACAACAGGAACCAATATCAATACAGACCGAATTGTTGAAATCTGCTATCTGAAAGTATATCCGAATGGAAATGAAGAAGCAAAGACATTACGTATCAATCCAGAAATGCATATTCCGGAAGCATCCTCTGCTATACATGGCATTTATGATGCCGACGTAGCAGATTGTCCTACTTTTAAAGAAGTAGCGAAAAACATAGCCCGAGACATTGAAGGTTGCGATTTGGCAGGATTTAATTCCAACCGTTTTGATATTCCTGTCCTTGCCGAAGAGTTTCTTCGTGCCGGAGTGGATATTGATATGACAAAACGTAAATTTGTAGACGTACAGGTCATCTTCCACAAAATGGAACAACGCACCCTGTCTGCTGCCTACAAGTTCTATTGCGACAAAAATTTGGAAGACGCGCACACTGCCGAAGCAGATACACGGGCTACGTACGAAGTGCTGAAAGCACAGCTCGACCGTTACTCCGATCTTCAGAATGATATTGCGTTCCTGGCAGATTATTCAAGTTTCAGCAAGAATGTCGATTTTGCCGGACGCATGGTGTACGATGATAACGGAGTAGAAGTGTTCAACTTCGGAAAATATAAGGGAATGTCTGTAGCCGAGGTTTTGAAGAAAGATCCCGGATACTACAGTTGGATTTTGAATAGTGACTTCACGCTGAACACCAAGGCGGTATTGACAAAAATCCGCTTGCGTGAAATGAGTAATTTGATTACAAAATAATGCTAAAAGGAAAGAAAATAATTCTTGGAATTACCGGCAGTATTGCCGCGTACAAGGCTTGCTATATCATTCGTGGGCTGATAAAACAAGGGGCGGAAGTGCAGGTCGTCATTACTCCGGCGGGAAAAGAATTTATTACTCCCATCACTCTTTCGGCGTTGACCAGCAAACCGGTCATCAGTGAGTTTTTTGCCCAACGTGACGGAACGTGGAACAGCCACGTCGATCTCGGTTTATGGGCGGATGCCGTATTGATTGCGCCGGCCACTGCCTCTACCATCGGTAAAATGGCCAACGGAATAGCCGACAATATGCTGATAACCACTTATCTTTCGGCAAAAGCTCCCGTGTTTGTTGCTCCGGCAATGGACCTCGATATGTTTGCTCATCCTGCCACCCAGAAAAATCTGGATATTCTGCGTTCATACGGTAATCATATTATCGAGCCGGGGACAGGAGAACTAGCCAGCCATCTGGTAGGGAAGGGGCGAATGGAAGAGCCGGAGAATATCATCCGGGTATTGGATGAATTCTTTGCTTCGAGTGGCGAATTGTCCGGAAAGAAAGTGATGATTACCGCCGGACCGACTTACGAAAAGATTGACCCGGTGCGTTTCATCGGCAATTATTCGTCCGGAAAGATGGGATTCGCGTTGGCAGAAGAATGTGCCCGTCGCGGAGCGCAAGTGACCTTGATTACAGGTCCTGTGCAACTCAAAACGCAACATTCTGGCATCATCCGTGTCGATGTCGAATCTGCTGAAGAGATGTACGAAGCAGCACAGGCTCATTTCCCGGATGCTGATGCCGGTATTCTTTGTGCGGCAGTAGCCGACTATCGTCCGGAAACAGTAGCCGATAAGAAGATTAAGCGGGAAAAAGAAGAAGAACTGACCCTGCATCTTCGGGCAACACAAGATATTGCTGCCTCTTTGGGAGCCATAAAAAGAAAACAACAATGCTTGGTTGGCTTTGCGCTCGAAACCAATAATGAGCAGCAGAATGCCGAAGGAAAGCTCGAACGCAAGAACTTCGATTTTATCGTGCTCAACTCGTTGAATGATGCTGGAGCCGGTTTCCGCCATGATACCAATAAGATAAGTATAATCGACAGGAAAGGTCGTACAGACTATCCTTTGAAGTCGAAAACGGAAGTAGCTCAAGACATCATTGATCGTCTGGTAGCCGCCCTGTCTCCCAATTTTTAATTTTCAAATTTTAATTTTTAATTAGTTTGTTACGTTCACTATACATTCAGAATTACGCATTGATAGAAAAACTGGATATCAGTTTTGAAACAGGCTTTTCCGTTATAACAGGTGAAACGGGAGCCGGGAAATCAATTATTCTGGGAGCTATCGGACTCCTGCTGGGGCAGCGTGCCGATGTGAAAGCGATTCGTCGCGGAGCTTCCAAATGTATTATAGAGGCACGGTTCGATATTGCTGCCTACGGTATGCGTCCGTTTTTTGAAGAAAACGAATTGGAATATGATGAAGAGTGTATTTTGCGCCGTGAGGTACAGGCTTCCGGCAAAAGCAGGGCATTCATCAATGATACTCCCGCTTCACTGGCACAAATGAAAGAGCTGGGCGAACAGTTGATAGATGTACATTCTCAACATCAGAATCTGTTACTTAATAAAGAAGGATTCCAGTTGAACGTGCTTGATCTTTTGGCGCATAATGATGCAGCATTGGAGAAATACCATCTGCGTTATGGCGAATGGAAGCAGACAGAACGCGAATTGGCCGAGTTAATGTCACTGGCAGAGAAAAGCCGCTCCGATGAAGATTATATCCGTTTCCAACTCGAGCAGCTCGAAGAGGCCCATCTTGTAGAAGGGGAGCAGGAGGAACTGGAGCAGGAAGCCGAAACACTAAGTCATGCGGAGGAAATTAAAGCCGGACTTTACCGGGTAGAACAGTCATTTGCCTCGGATGAAGGCGGATTGCTTTCTTACCTGAAAGATAGTCTGAATACGCTGAATAGCTTGCAAAGAGTCTATCAGCCTGCTAAGGAACTTACCGAACGTATGGAGAGCGCCTATATCGAATTGAAAGATATTTCGCACGAAGTCTCTTCACAAAGTGATTCCGTTGAATTTAATCCGGTCCGCTTGGAAGAAGTGAACGAACGGCTGAATCTGATTTATTCCCTGCAACAGAAACATCGGGTACAGACTCTTGACGAGTTGATAGCGTTGACGGATGAATATCGTAGCAAATTGTCCGACATCACTTCATACGATGAGCGTATTGCCGAGCTGACCGCTCGTAAAGAGGAACAGTATAAGCAAGTGAAACAACAAGCAGAACTGCTCACCAAAGCCCGTACGAAAGCTGCGCGTGAAGTAGAAAAGCAATTGGCAGCCCGCTTGATTCCGTTGGGCATGCCGAATGTTCGTTTCCAGATCGAAATGGGACTGAAGAAAGAACCGGGATTGCATGGAGAAGATACAGTCAACTTCCTGTTTTCTGCCAATAAGAACGGCACCTTGCAGAATATCTCGTCCGTAGCTTCGGGAGGTGAAATTGCCCGTGTCATGCTTTCTATCAAAGCATTGATTGCCGGAGCCGTGAAACTGCCGACTATCGTATTTGATGAAATAGACACAGGTGTTTCCGGTGAAATAGCCGACCGCATGGCGGACATGATGCAGGAAATGGGCGACCGGAACCGTCAGGTAATCAGCATCACCCACTTGCCGCAGATTGCAGCCCGCGGACGTGCACATTATAAAGTATATAAGAAAGACAGCGATACGGAAACCAACAGTCACATCCGCCGTCTCACCGATGAAGAACGAGTAGAGGAAATAGCTCACATGCTTAGTGGCGCCACTCTGACCGAGGCCGCCCTTAGCAATGCCAAATCCCTGCTTGATGCTAAGTAATGAATGGCTGAGTTGATTCATTCAAAATAGTTGAGGTAGTGAATTATTAAGCGGTAACTGATAAGTAGTAAATAGTAAATTGTAAATAGTAAATCAAATAGATGTTAGATAAAAGTGAAATGATATTCGGTGTTCGTGCCGTGATAGAAGCCATTCAGGCAGGTAAAGAAATTGATAAAATTCTGGTAAAGAAAGACATTCAGAGTGATCTTTCCAAAGAACTGTTTGCTGCTTTGAAAGGGCTGCTGATACCGGTTCAGCGTGTTCCGGTGGAACGTATCAACCGCATTACCCGGAAAAATCATCAGGGAGTGGTTGCTTTCATTTCTTCTGTGACTTATCAGAAAACGGAAGATCTTGTTCCTTTCCTGTTCGAACAAGGGAAAAATCCGTTTTTTGTTATGCTCGACGGAGTGACCGATGTACGTAATTTCGGAGCCATTGCCCGTACTTGCGAATGTGCAGCTGTCGATGCAGTGATTATTCCGGCCCGCGGGAGTGCGTCTGTCAATGCTGATGCCGTGAAAACATCGGCAGGAGCGCTGCACACGCTGCCTGTGTGTCGTGAACAGAACCTTCGTTCAACGCTGCAATATCTGAAAGACAGTGGTTTCCGCATTGTAGCTGCTACCGAAAAAGGAGATTATGACTACACAAAAGCCGATTATACAGGACCGCTGTGCATCATCATGGGAGCGGAAGATACAGGAGTTTCTTATGATAACCTTGCGCTCTGCGACGAATGGGTGAAAATCCCGATGCTGGGCACTATCGAATCTTTGAATGTTTCCGTGGCTGCCGGTATCCTGGTTTACGAAGCTGTGAAACAAAGAAATAATGACTGATATGAAGAAGATTTTAATTCTACCTTTGCTGCTTTTCTTCCTGATACAGGGAAGCATGGCGCAAACTCCCAAATGGGTAGAGAAGGCAAAACGTGCAGTCTTCTCTGTGGTGACTTATGATAAGAATGATAAAATGCTGAATACCGGAAACGGATTTTTTGTGTCTGAAGACGGATTGGCTTTATCAGATTATACGCTTTTTAAAGGAGCCGAACGTGCGGTGGTAATCACTGCCGAAGGCAAGCAGATGCCGGTTAGCTTGATACTTGGGGCGAATGATATGTATGATGTCATTAAGTTCCGTGTGGCTATCACCGAGAAGAAAGTGCCTGCGCTGATGGTGGCTAAAACAGCTCCGGCAGTGGGAGCCGATGCGTGGATGCTTCCTTATTCTACACAAAAAAGTATCGCTTGCGTTACTGGCAAGGTGAAAGATGTTTCCAAAGTAGCCGGAGAGTATCATTACTATACATTAGGTATGCAGATGAAAGATAAAATGGTGAGCTGTCCGGTGATGAATGCCGAAGGTCAGGTGTTTGGTATTGCGCAGAAATCATCCGGTGTCGATACGGTGACTACTTGCTATGCCGCAGGAGCAGCTTTTGCCATGTCGCAGAAAATCAGTGCTCTTTCTTTGGGAGACGCTGCTTTGAAAAAGATTGGCATCCGGAAAGGTCTGCCTGAAACGGAAGACCAAGCATTAGTGTACTTGTTTATGGCATCTTCGAGCCTGTCGGGCGACGATTACGAAAAGCTGTTGGATGATTTTATCCGTCAGTTTCCTGCCAATGCGGATGGCTATCTTCGTCGTGCCAATTATTATGCAGCTAAAGGCAAAGACGATCAGACTTGGTATGATAAAGCAGTTGCCGACTTTAATCAAGCTTTGAAAGTGGCCCAGAAAAAAGATGATGTATATTATAATATAGGTAAGCTGATATATGCTTATCAATTGTCGAAGCCGGAAAAAACGTATAAAAACTGGACGTATGATACTGCTTTGCAGAATGTTCGTCAGGCAATCGCTATTGATCCGCTGCCTATTTATATTCAAATGGAAGGCGATATACTGTTTGCCCAGCAAGATTATGCCGGTGCTTTGGCAGCTTATGAAAAGGTAAATGCCAGCAACATTGCTTCTCCGGCCACTTTCTTTAGTGCTGCCAAGACGAAGGAATTGGTGAAAGGTGACCCGAAAGAAATCGTAGCTTTAATGGATAGTTGTATTGCCCGCTGCCCGCAACCGATCACAGCAGATTTTGCTCCATATCTGTTGGAACGTGCGCAGATGAACATGAATGCCGGCCAACCACGCAATGCGATGCTCGATTATGATGCTTATCATACGGCAGTCAAAGGAGAAGTGAACGACGTATTCTATTACTATCGCGAACAGGCCGCTTTGAAAGCACGCCAATTCCAACGTGCCTTGGACGACATAGCTAAAGCAGTCGAAATGAATCCGACAGACCTGACCTATCAGGCGGAACATGCAGTGGTAAACCTGCGTGTAGGACGTTATGAAGAAGCTATTCAGATTTTGAATAATATACTGAAGGCTGATCCTAAATATGCCGAGGCTTACCGCTTGCTGGGGCTTTGCCAGATACAGTTGAAGAAAACAGATGAAGCTTGCGGCAACTTTAAGAAAGCGAAAGAACTGGGTGATCCGAATGTCGATGAGTTGATTACCAAATACTGCAAGTAAATTTATGAAATCACCCATACTACAACGATCTGTAGTATGGGTGATTTGTTTACTCCTTATTCTTGAAATGAATCCCTGCCAACTCGAAAATTGGCAGGGATTCTTCATTCTTGGGGATCTTGTTCTAAAAACTCTCTCTCTTTTTTTATTTTTCCCCACTTCACTTGTTAAGCTCAGGTTATAGATTTTAATGATATATGGTTTGATTTTCTTTTTCCTCTTTTATAAGTTAAATGCACGGTTATTGAAAATACTGCATGGCTTCACTTATTTTTTTTAGGAATTATTCGATTTTCCATCTGGCACAGTGACTAAATTTAAAATTGTGCTTCATTTTATCTATAATCTTACTATATTCCGCACGTTTTTTTAATAACACTTATGAGATAAGTTATAATTTATGGAAAAAAATCGATTTACCATTTGCGCAAACAATTACATCAATTGTTTGCGACAAGAGGGGCGTTATTCTACGGCCCACGTGTATAAACACGCTATTCGTTCTTTTTCGCGGTTTTGTGGGACCCAATCCATTACGTTTAGTAAGATAAACCGCGAAACTCTCAAGAGGTATAGCAATTATCTGTTGGCTTCCCGTTTGAAGCCTAATACGATTTCTACGTATATGCGTATGCTTCGTAGTATCTACAATCGCGGAGTCGATACGCATCAGGCTCCTTATGTACATGGCTTGTTCCGAGAGGTATTTACCGGGGTAGACACACGTCAGAAGAAAGCCATCCCGATCGGTGAACTTCACATGCTACTAAACAAAGATCCTCAATCGGAAAAACTTCGCCGGACACAGGCTATTGCCAATCTGTTATTTCAGTTTTGTGGAATGCCTTTTTCTGATTTGGCCCATCTGGAAAAATCCAATTTGAAACAAGGTCTTTTAAAGTACAATCGTCTCAAGACTGGTACTCCTATGAGTATAGAAGTGTTGGAGTCAGCGCACAATGCAATCGGGGGATTGTACAATAAAAACGATGCCCGGAGTCCTGATTATCCAGATTATCTTTTTCGGATATTAAGCGGAGCATACAAGAGAGACGAAGAGGAGGCCTATCGTGAATATCAGTCAGCCTTGAGACGTTTCAATAATGACTTGAAAAGCCTGTCCAAAAAATTAAGGATATCTTCATCCGTCACGTCTTACACGCTCCGCCATTCTTGGGCTACGACTGCCAAGTACAGAGGTGTTTCTATCGAGATGATTAGCGAATCATTAGGGCACAAATCTATTAAAACAACACAGATATATTTAAAGGGTTTCGAATTGGAAGAAAGAACAAAAGTTAATAAATTGAATTATTCTTACGTATGTAGTTTTAAAATGTTCTGATTAATATTGTTAAAGCATTATAGATTAGGGATTTAATGCTGGTATTACTTCTTAGGTAACGGAAATATATTCGCTACAAAGATAGGTAAAAATATTAATAGCAAACAAGCAAAAAACTTCTTTTTTTCCTTTTTCTCTAAAATATGCAACATGAATCTATCTGAGCATGAAAAATAACGTTTTCATGCTCAAGGAATTTTTATTACCTAAATTCAAAAAAGTATTATATTGAATGTTAGGTATCCGCTTTTATATTCCCTCATAATCGATTTTTTTCCTTTTTACACTGCTATGTGTATCCTATATGTGTATTATCCGTTACCTAAGAAGTAACGGAATAACATGGGGTAAAAAAATATGAT
>CAPAOL010000042.1 GCA_948579315.1 uncultured Phocaeicola sp. | reverse complement strand
ACGTTTCAGGTGCGTGTGTCGAGAGGCATGCAGGTTCGAGTCCTGTTCTGGGCACAAAGGTTAAACTTTAAAATTATGGAGAGGTGGCGGAATTGGTAGACGCGCTACTTTGAGGGGGTAGTGACAGTTATGTCGTGGGAGTTCGAGTCTCCTTCTCTTCACAGTTTATGAAAGTGATTTGCGGAAATAGCTCAGTTGGTAGAGCATAACCTTGCCAAGGTTAGGGTCGCGAGTTCGAGTCTCGTTTTCCGCTCTTGTTTCTTTGAAATAATGGAACTAAGTTTTGCCCAGGTGGCGGAATTGGTAGACGCGCACGTTTCAGGTGCGTGTGTCGAGAGGCATGCAGGTTCGAGTCCTGTTCTGGGCACCCCCATCCTTCAGAATTCTGAATGACGAAATTTAGTTTGCGGAAATAGCTCAGTTGGTAGAGCATAACCTTGCCAAGGTTAGGGTCGCGAGTTCGAGTCTCGTTTTCCGCTCCATATAGACATAAGGTTGTCAATCGATAAGATTGGCAACCTTTTTTTATTTATGATTGATGAATTCTGATTTATAGATGGTTGAATAATCGGGCTGGTATTGGACTTTATTAGAAGTTTATCGGACGATTTTATTGATAGATTGAATAGAAAAACGTAATTTTGCAAATGAAGAAGTCAATGTACTCCCCCCAAAAAAGAGCGTCATTGATTCATACAGACCTTTAATTAATTTAACTATTTGTGATATGTTAACACAGATCATTAATGCACGCATCCTGACGCCTCAAGGTTGGCTGAAGGATGGGTCAGTTCTTATTCGCGATAACAAAATTCTGGAAGTAACCAATTGTGACCTTGCCATTATCGGAGCCAAACTGATTGATGCCAAAGGAATGTATATTGTTCCGGGAGGTGTAGAAATCCATGTTCATGGTGGCGGTGGAAGAGATTTTATGGAAGGCACCGAAGAGGCTTTCCGGACAGCAATCAAGGCTCACATGCAGCATGGTACCACCAGTATTTTTCCTACCCTTTCTTCTTCTACCATTCCGATGATCCGTGCAGCTGCGGCAACTACTGAAAAAATGATGGCAGAGCCCAATAGCCCTGTACTTGGGCTTCATCTGGAAGGACATTATTTCAATATGGACATGGCAGGCGGACAGATTCCGGGAAATATCAAAGATCCTGATCCCGAAGAATATATTCCGTTATTGGAAGAAACACGCTGTATTAAACGTTGGGATGCCGCACCGGAACTTCCCGGAGCCATGCAATTCGGTAAATATATCACGGCAAAAGGTGTACTGGCTTCGGTAGGACATACTCAGGCAGAATTTGAGGATATACAGACGGCTTATGAGGCGGGATATACGCATGCCACTCATTTTTATAACGCGATGCCTGGTTTCCATAAACGGAGAGAGTATAAGTATGAAGGTACGGTAGAAAGTATTTATCTGATTGATGATATGACAGTGGAAGTGGTGGCTGATGGTATTCATGTACCTCCGACGATCTTGCGTCTTGTCTATAAGATAAAAGGAGTGGAACGCACTTGCCTGATAACGGATGCATTGGCTTGTGCCGCCAGTGATAGCCAGGTTGCCTTTGATCCGCGTGTGATTATTGAGGATGGAGTCTGTAAGTTGGCAGACCATTCAGCCTTGGCCGGGAGTATTGCAACGATGGATCGCTTGATTCGTACCATGGTGCAAAAGGCGGAAATTCCTTTGGAAGATGCCGTAAGAATGGCTTCCGAAACTCCTGCCCGGATTATGGGAGTGCTCGACCGTAAAGGAACGCTGGAACGTGGCAAGGATGCTGATATGATCGCTTTGGACAGAGACTTGAACGTGAGAGCCGTATGGGCAATGGGAGAACTGGTGGAAGGCACCAACAAACTGTTTTAAATCTAATAAATAACAAAGACTATGTTGACTCAAATAATAAACGGAAGAATACTTACCCCGCAAGGCTGGTTGAAAGATGGTTCCGTATTGATTTGTGATGGAAAAATATTAGAGGTAACTAATAGTGATTTAGCGGTTATCGGTGCAACGGTTATTGATGCCAGAGGGATGACGATAGTGCCCGGATTCGTAAGTATGCATGCACATGGAGGTGGTGGGCATGATTATACGGAAGCAACGGAAGAGGCTTTCCGCACCGCAACCAATGCACATCTGAAACATGGTGCTACCGGTATATTTCCTACTTTGTCCTCTACTTCATTCGAAAGAATCTATCAGGCAGTCGATGTATGTGAGCATTTGATGAAAGAGAAGGATTCTCCGATTCTTGGTCTGCATATCGAAGGCCCATATCTGAATCTGAAGATGGCGGGTACGCAGTATGACGGTTTTCTGAAAACTCCGGATGAAAATGAATATATTCCTTTGTTGGAGCGTACGTCTTGTATCAGACGTTGGGATATTAGTCCGGAACTGCCCGGTGCACATGATTTTGCAAAGTATACCCGTTCGAAAGGAATTATGACTGCTGTTACACATACCGAAGCCGAATATGATGAAATTAAAGCTGCATTTGCAGTAGGATTTTCTCATGCTGCTCATTTCTATAATGCGATGCCGGGTTTCCATAAACGTCGTGAATATAAATATGAAGGTACAGTGGAAAGTGTGTATCTGACGGATGGAATGACTGTGGAAGTGATTGCGGACGGTATTCACTTACCTGCCACTATCCTGAAACTGGTTTATAAGTTGAAAGGCGTGGAGAATACCTGCCTTGTTACCGATGCTTTGGCGTATGCCGCTTATGAAGGGAATGAACCGATTGATCCTCGTTATATCATAGAGGATGGCGTATGCAAGATGGCGGATCATTCTGCGTTGGCCGGTAGTTTGGCTACGATGGATGTGTTGGTTCGCACCATGGTAAAGAAAGCCAATATTCCTTTGGAAGATGCCGTGCGTATGGCTTCTGAAACTCCTGCCCGTTTAATTGGAGTGAGTGATCGTAAAGGGGCGTTAGCAAAGGGTAAGGATGCCGATATTGTGATTCTTGACAAAGAACTGAATGTACGTTGCGTATGGTCAATGGGAAAGATCGTTCCGGGAACTGATATTCTGTTGCATAAATAACCATTGAAATAACCTTTGAAAGGGAAAAGGCCGTCCGGAGACTTCCTAAAAGAAAAATGCCCTTTACTAAGAACTAAACTGAATCCCAAAAGTTGGATACAAAATTTTAGGAGTTCAGTTTAGTTCTAGTAAGGGGCATTTTATAAGATCAAGGCTTTTCACCCTCTTATTATAACAGCAAATGTTCTGTATTATATCAAAAGCTCGGTAGTCTATCGTCATAAGGAACTTTCCGGACTTTCGATGTTTTTCTATTCTGAAAGTAAACTGGTTTCTATTAATTCTTTCAATTGGGCTTTATTCATAGTGCCTAATTTCATTGTCGGTTTGCCGTTCAACGGGCAAAGTAACAGATTGGGAATGGTACGAATCTTAAATGCGCTTTCCAGTTCCGGTTCCTGATCGACGTCCACTTTATAAATATCTAATTTACCTTCGTATTCTTTTGCCAATTGGTCTAATATAGGCGATAATGCTTTGCAATAGACACACCAGGGTGCATGAAAATCGACCAGGCAAGGTTTATTCCCTTTGAAGTTCCAACTGTCAGGATAAGACTGATAATCTGCTACTTTCTCTACAAAACTATCTTTGGTTAAATTTATTATTTTCATATATCCTACTATTTTTTAATGATTCGTTTTATTTTCTCTCCTGCAAAGATAGGGGAGTTGGAATGAAAGAAGGCTGGCCATTTTTCCTGTTGTGTTTACAATTCTTCCTTTATGGCTCTTTTCTAATCAAATTCTAATCTGATATGAGAGGCTTATAATCGTTTTTTTCCGTTTCTCCGGTTGCAGAATTGTAATTTTGCTGCGACAACTACGATAAGGTAATAAAGATAAATATAGTAATGAACAGAGAATTTTTAATTTCTTTTTTTCTTCTGCTGACAGGAGGAATATGTGCGCAACAGGCTACCACAGGAACATTAACGCTGAAAGAGGCGGAACAACGTTTCCTGGAACGTAACTTATCGCTGATAGCCGAACGGTATAACATTGATATGGCACAGGCACAAGTGCTGCAAGCCAGGTTATTTGAGAATCCGGTCATCTCGCTGGAACAGAATGTCTATAACCGCTTGAACGGAAAGTATTTTGATTTTGGTAAGGAGGGTGAAACGGTTGTGGAGGTTGAACAGGTCATTCGCCTTGCCGGACAGCGAAACAAGCAGATAAAGCTGGAAAAAATCAATAAGGAAATAGCGGAATATCAGTTTGAAGAGGTGATGAGAACACTCCGTCAGGAGTTGAATGAGAAGTTTGTGCAAGTCTATTTTCTTTCGAAATCCATATCCATCTACGAGAAAGAAGTGAACTCTCTGCAAGAACTGCTTGCCGGAATGAAGCTGCAACAGGAGAAAGGAAATATCTCATTGATGGAAATGTCTCGTTTGGAATCTATGCTATTTTCGCTGAAGAAAGAGAAGAACGAACGGGAAAACGAGTTGCTGACTCTTAGAGGAGAACTGAATGTCTTGTTAAATCTTCCGGGAGATACTACGGTTAAGTTATCACTGGACGAAGAGGTGTTGAAGCAATTGGATTTGTCTCAATTATCGTTTGCTGATTTGAAAGCGATGGTAAATGAACGTCCGGACTTGAAGATTGCCAGAAGTACGGTAAGTGCTTCCCGTGCCAATCTGAAATTGCAGAAATCGATGGCATTTCCGGAGTTCTCGGTGAAAGGGAACTATGACCGTGCCGGAAACTTTATCAATAACTATTTTGCGGTAGGAGTGAGCTTGTCAGTACCTATTTTCAATCGCAATCAGGGAAATATAAAGGCGGCCCGTTTTAGTATTCAACAGGCAGGAGCGGAACAGGAAAATGCAGCTAATCGTGCAGATATGGAACTTTATACCGCTTATGCTTCACTGGAAAAAGCAGTTCAGCTTTACCAATCTACCAATATGGATTTGGAACGTAACTTTGAGAAACTGATAACAGGAGTGAATGAAAACTTTACCAAGCGAAATATCAGCTTGCTGGAGTTTATCGATTACTATGACAGTTATAAGGAAACCTGTATTCAGTTGCATGAAATAAAGAAAGATGTTTTCCTCGCGATGGAAAACCTGAATACAACTATCGGGCAAAATATATTAAACTACTAATATTCATAAATTATCAAAGACTATGAACTGGAATAAATTCCTTCCTTGCATATTGCTTACTACCGTATTGGGAGCATGCTCCGGTAAAGGAGAACAACCGAATGTTGAACCGACTGCTTTATGCCTGACAGATAGCTTGTTGAGAATTGTATCTGTCGATACGGTTCACGTTCAAGAAGTGATTGATGAACTGACATTGAACGGACGGGTCACTTTTAATGAAAATCAGGTAGCACATGTATATCCGATGTTTGGAGGCACGGTGACGGAACTGAAAGCAGAAATAGGAGATTATGTTCGTAAAGGAGATGTACTGGCAGTCATCCGCAGTGGAGAAGTGGCGGACTATGAGAAACAATTGAAAGAAGCGGAACAACAACTGTTGCTCGCCCGCAGAAACATGGATGCTACGCAGGATATGTATAATTCCGGCATGGCTTCGGATAAAGATGTGCTTCAGGCAAAGCAGGAGTTGACGAGTGCCGAAGCCGAAGAAAGAAGGATAAAGGAAGTCTTTTCCATTTATAATTTCTCCGGAAATGCTTATTATCAGTTGAAATCACCTGTTTCGGGCTTTATTGTGGAGAAACAAATCAGCAGGGATATGCAGTTGCGTCCGGATCAGAGTGAAGAGTTGTTCACGATTTCGGGGTTGTCGGACGTATGGGTGATGGCAGATGTGTATGAAAGCGATATCAGTAAAGTTTCTGAAGGTGCTTCTGTACGCATTTCTACATTGGCCTATCCGGATAAGATGTTTGCCGGCACTATTGATAAGGTATATCATTTGCTGAATAGCGAAAGTAAAACAATGAATGTCCGTATCAAATTAAAGAATGAAGAGTATCTGTTGAAGCCGGGGATGTTTACGAATGTAAGTGTGAAGTGCAAAGCAGATGGAACTTCCATGCCTCGTATCGATTCTCATGCGCTGGTGTTTGAAGGAGGGAAAAACTATGTTGTTGTAGTAGAGCCGGATCAGCGTTTGCAGGTGAAAGAGGTAGATGTATACAAACAGTTGAGCAAGGAGTGCTATATCCGCTCCGGGCTTTCCGAGGGGGACAGGGTGCTGAATAATAATGTATTGTTGGTATATAATGCGTTGAATGCAGATTAAAAACAGAAAATAGTATGCACAAATTCATAGATAATATAGTGGCTTTCTCGCTGAAGAATAAGTTCTTTATTTTCTTCTGTACAGCGATTGCCGTTATAGCCGGAGCTGTTTCTTTTAAACATACTCCGATAGATGCTTTCCCGGATGTGACGAATACGAAAGTGACGATTATCACGCAATGGCCGGGACGTAGTGCGGAAGAGGTAGAGAAGTTTATCACCATTCCTGTTGAGATTGCCATGAATCCTGTTCAGAAGAAAACGGATATTCGTTCTACCACTCTTTTCGGACTTTCTGTAATCAATGTGATGTTCGAAGATCGTGTGGATGATTTCACCGCCCGTCAACAGGTATATAATTTATTGAATGATGCCGATCTTCCTGACGGGGTTACTCCGGAAGTGCAACCGTTATATGGTCCGACGGGAGAAATATTCCGTTATACACTCCGTAGTGATAAACGTAGTGTGCGGGAGCTGAAAACAATCCAGGATTGGGTGATCGAGCGTAACCTTCGTTCGGTATCCGGCGTAGCGGATATTGTGAGCTTCGGCGGAGAGGTGAAAACGTTTGAGGTAAGCGTGAATCCTCACCAGTTGATTAACTATGGAATTACTTCTTTGGAGCTTTATGATGCGATAGCCAAGAGTAACATCAATGTAGGAGGAGATGTCATCACCAAGAGTTCGCAAGCTTATGTTGTTCGTGGAATTGGTCTGATTAACGACTTGGAAGAATTGAGAAACATCGTAGTGAAAAACATCAACGGTACTCCGATTTTGGTGAAGAATCTTGCTGATGTACACGAATCCTGTTTGCCACGCCTCGGCCAAGTAGGACGAATGGATGAAGATGATGTGGTACAAGGCATTGTAGTCATGCGGAAAGGGGAGAATCCGGGTGAGGTGATTGCAAACCTGAAAGATAAAATAGAAGACTTGAATCAGAATATACTTCCCAAAGATGTGAAAATCGTTTCATTCTATGACCGGGAGGATTTAGTGAATCTGGCGGTAAAGACGGTGACACATAATCTGATCGAAGGGATTTTATTGGTTACGTTTATTGTATTGATTTTTATGGCAGATTGGCGGACTACCGTGATTGTTGCTGTCGTTATCCCATTAGCCCTTCTATTCGCTTTTATCTGTCTACGGGTGATGGGAATGTCCGCCAATCTGCTTTCTATGGGAGCCATTGACTTCGGTATCATTATTGATGGGGCAGTGGTGATGGTGGAAGGAGTGTTTGTGGCTTTGGACAAGAAGGCAAGGCAAGTAGGAATGCCGGCATTTAATGTCATGTCCAAAATGGGATTGATCCGTAACACTGCAAAAGACAAGGCGAAAGCAGTTTTCTTCTCCAAATTGATTATCATAACCGCGTTGATTCCTATCTTCTCTTTCCAGAAGGTAGAAGGAAAGATGTTCTCTCCCTTGGCCTATACGCTGGGTTTTGCACTGTTAGGAGCTTTGATCTTTACGCTGACACTGGTGCCGGTAATGTCGTCTATGCTGCTGAAAAAGAATGTGCGTGAGAAGAATAATCGTTTTGTCCGTTTTATCAATGCGAAGTGTACGGCTCTTTTTGATTTATTCTATGCGCACAGGAAACTGACTATCGGACTGGCAACGGTCATAGCAGGTGTCGGATTATGGCTTTTCTCTTTCTTGGGTACGGAGTTTCTTCCACAGTTGAATGAGGGCTCTATCTATATTCGTGCCACCTTGCCACAAAGCATTTCGCTGGATGAATCGGTGACGCTTGCCAATAAAATGAGAAGGAAGCTATTGACGTTTTCGGAAGTACGTCAAGTCCTGTCACAGACCGGGCGACCGAATGACGGTACAGATGCTACCGGATTCTATAATATCGAGTTTCACGTTGATATATACCCTGAAAAGGAATGGGAGAGCAAATTGACAAAAATGGAACTGATCGATAAGATGCAGGAGGATTTATCCATTTACCCCGGCATTGACTTCAATTTCTCACAGCCGATTACCGATAATGTAGAGGAAGCTGCTTCCGGTGTGAAAGGGTCTATTGCGGTGAAGGTGTTTGGTAAAGACTTGTATGAGTCGGAGAAATATGCGGTGCAGATTGAGAAAATCCTGGGCACGGTTCAAGGAATTGAAGACTTGGGTGTGATTCGGAATATCGGTCAGCCGGAACTTCGTATAGAGTTGAATGAAGGTCAGTTGGCGCGTTACGGCGTTGCTAAGGAAGATGTGCAATCGATTATCGAGATGGCGATTGGCGGAAAATCGGCTTCATTATTGTATGAGGACGAACGGAAATTCAATATCATGGTAAGGTATAGCGAACAATTCCGCCAGAATGAAGAAGAAATAGGTAAGATACTGGTTCCGGCAATGGATGGCACAATGGTGCCTATCAAGGAACTGGCGGATATAACGACCATTACGGGACCATTACTTATTTTCCGTGATAATCATGCACGATTCTGTGCAGTGAAATTCTCGGTGAGAGGCCGTGACATGGGTACGGCAGTTGCCGAGGCACAGAAAAAAGTGAATGCATCCGTACATCTGCCGACAGGATATTCGCTGAAATGGACTGGTGATTTCGAGAACCAGCAACGTGCCACGAAACGCTTGGCACAAGTGGTTCCCATCAGTATTGCTATCATCTTTATCATCCTGTTTATTCTGTTCTCTAATGCGCGGGATGCCGGACTGGTATTGCTGAATGTGCCATTTGCCGCTGTGGGGGGTATTGTAGCCCTTCTGATAACACGATTCAACTTCTCCATTTCTGCAGGTATCGGTTTCATCGCCTTGTTCGGTATTTGTATTCAGAACGGCGTGATTATGATTTCCGACATCAAGGCGAATCTGAAACTGGGTTCTCCTTTGGAGGAGGCCACGAAAGAAGGAGTACGCTCACGTATCCGCCCTGTGATTATGACAGCGGCAATGGCGGCTATCGGTTTGTTGCCTGCTGCCATGAGTCATGGAATTGGTTCGGAATCACAGCGTCCGTTGGCAATTGTTATTATCGGCGGATTGATAGGAGCGACTTTCTTTGCCTTGTTTGTCTTTCCTCTCATCGTAGAAGTGGTATATGAACGAATGTTATATGATAAAAACGGAAAGTTATTGCAAAGACGTATTTAGTTCATTTCTATTCTGTGGAAAAAACGCTCATAGATTAAATTTGTAGTTTTCAGTAGGTAGAGTGAGAAAGGAACAAAAGTACAGGTGAATTAAAAAATCACCTGTACTTTTGTTCCTTTTTCTATTTCTGAAGATATATCCAGCTTTGCATGATAAGCAGAAATGATTTTCAAAGTCAGACTAAGTCCGATGCCTTGTCCGGCATAATCCCGGGTGTTGCTACCCCGATAGAAAGACTGGAAAATATGCTCTATTTCTTCTTGCGGAATACCGATTCCCTGATCTTCCACCTCAAGAATGACTTGTTGCTGCTCCCGATAGAGAGCCACATTTACTTCCTTATCGGAGTATTTGTATGCGTTATCAATTATATTTTTCAATGCTATCTTTAACAGATAAGGATTAGCCTTTACAACAGCTTGCTGTTCTGTTGCCTCCAAGTGGAGACGGATTCTTTCATTAGAACCGGTCAACTCTTTCAATATATCCGATAGAATGATCTCTTCCACATTATTTTTCAGGAGTTCTTCTTCCTGCCGCGAAAGAAAAAGAAGGTGGCGGATCAGGCTGGATAACCGTTTGCTCTCCGAAGAAATTCGTTGCAGGGATTCAATGTATTCTCCGGTACTTCTTTCTTTGAGCAGGCTGATTTCACATTCTCCCTGAATAGCAGTAATCGGATTGTTCAACTCGTGCGAAGCATGGCTTACAAAGGATTTCTCTGCCTTGAAAGCACTATCCAGACGATCGAGCATACTATTTAATGTTTTTATCATGTCCTCCAGCTCGTCATTATTTCCGGTAGTCTTTAACCTACGATTCAGACTGTTGGCCCGTATTCTTTTCAACTCCTTTAATATGTGTTGCAGCGGAACCAAAATACGACCGGAATATATTTTCCCGATGAAAAAGATCAGGATGGAACTGGCTAAAACGAGGAAAATGGAAAGTAACAACAGATGTTCCTTGATTTCTGTTCCGTAGGCATTCCGGGACATGACAAGTACGATGAAATTCCCTTCATTATCCGGATAATAAAGGGCGGCTCCCAACTGATCCTTATATTTAAAAGAAAAAGGAATACTGTCTTTCCCTGCCAGTAGAAGTGTTTGCTGGTGTTGCGTGAGATACTTATTCAACGTATCACGCACTTCAGAAAGACTGTCCATATTGAGAAGAATCTCATGAGCTTCGGGCAGGAGTTCATCATATTTTCGTTGGATAATCTGGTAACTCTGTTCGTCCACTTCATCCTTTTCCCAGTGCTTCTGTGCAGTCAGGTAGGCTTTTTCACGCAGGTAGGAAGCATAGAGCTTATTGATATACTGTGTACTGAAAATATAAAATACAGCAATGATAATGACAGTGGTCAACACACTGATTAACGTATAGAAAAGAGCTATTTTGGAACCTATTTTCATAGCCGGGATAGTTGGTGAGTTTAAGTATTCATGATATATCCTAATCCTACGACTGTGTGAATCAGCTTTTTATCAAAGTCACGGTCTATCTTTACCCGGAGATAGTTTACATAAACATCTACGATATTGGTATTGGTATCAAAGTTCTTGTCCCACACATCTTTGAGCAGGGTGATACGTGAGAGCGCAACCCCTTGGTGAGTCATGAAATATTCGAGCAGACGATATTCCTTGACAGTAAGATCAATATCTATATTGCCTCTTTTAGCTCTTCGGGTATTGCAATCCAATATCAGATTATCACAAGTCAGCAGATTGGAGGTTACTTCTTTATTGCGTCTTAACAAGGCCTTGATGCGTGCCTCCAGTTCTTGGAAACTGAAAGGCTTGACGAGATAATCATCTGCTCCCGCATCCAGTCCTTTGACGATATCTTCCGTTGTACCCAAGGCTGTCAGCATGATCACAGGAGACTGGTACCCAAACGTCTGCCGATAAAGCTGGCAAAGTTCCAAACCGTTTATTTTCGGCATGATAATGTCCAGTATCAAAAGATCGAAAGGTTCGTCCTGAAGGATTTTCCAACCAGCGTTTCCGTCATGACAGACGGTTACCGTATGTCCGAACTCTTTTAACCCCCGTTCAATGAAAGAGGCGATGTTTATTTCATCTTCAACTAATAATATCTTTGCCATCATTCAGATTGTTTATGCGCAAAGATACTTTTTTCCTGGCATCTGAAGAAAGAAATTCGCCCTACATTTAAGTGTTTCTCTTTTTTGAGTTGTACTGTTTTTCTGAAATTGCAAGGATACTTATCGCGCTATCCGGGATAATTATCCCTTTGCTTCCTGATACATAAAGCGTTTGATTGACTTTTTCGCAGTCTTTTCAAATTCCTCGAAATGGATCTTTATCTTGCTTATTTGAGAATAGTTAGGAAGCTGTTGATTCAACTCGATACGGTTTTGTTCCATCACTTTCTGAATATCTGTTTGCTGCAATCCATGAGCGAAAGCATCATCGAAATCCGGATAAATCATTGCTACCAGCTTTTCATGCTGCAAGACAATCAGAGATTCCGCAACATACGGCATATTATTCAACTTGCTTTCAATTTCTTCCGGATAAATATTCTGTCCGCTAGAGGTGAGAAGCAGGTTTTTGCTACGTCCGCGAACTGTTACATAACCTTCTTCATCCACCGTGCCGAGGTCACCGGTGTGCAGCCAGCCGTTAGTATCGATAATTTGCGCGGTAGCTTCCGGATTTTTATAATAGCCCAGCATCATGTTCATTCCTCTACATACGATTTCTCCGGCATGCGTTTCCGGGTCCGGCGAGTCAATACGGACTTCCATCCGGTTGGTTGCCTTTCCGCAAGAAGCGAGTTTCAGCGTTTCCCAACGGCTGGAGCAAATAATCGGACCACATTCGGTCATACCGTAAGCGACTGTGTAGGGGAATCCTATCTTTTTAAGAAAAGCCTCAACTTCAGCATTGAAAGGGGCACCTCCGATAATAATCTCGTCAAAGTTTCCACCGAAAATCTCCATGGCGGCCTGCCGTGCCAGCGATTTGATTTTATCGTTCACAATGGGCACTTTAAGCAATAACTTACCTATTGTGCTGTCTACTTTAGGGAGAATATCTTTCTTAATAATCTTTTCCACAATCAATGGCACACAAGAGATCACTCTTGGCTTGATTTCAGAGAAAGATTGAGAAATGATTTTCGGAGACGGCATACGCGTCAGGAAATAGATGTGCGCACCTGCAGAAAATCCGTAAAGGAAATCATATACCATACCGAATACATGCCCCATAGGCAACATGGAAACGATATGATCGCCCGGCTTAACGGGAAGCATCTCGAAGCAGTAAGTCACATTCGACCAAAGGCTGCGATAGGGGAGCATCACTCCTTTAGAGTAACCTGTGGTACCGGAAGTATAATTGATAATGGCCAGTTCTTCAGGATGATCCTTCCGGTAGCAAATGTGTTCCGGACGGAAGTTCTTGGGATATTGCCGACCATATATTGCATTCCGGTGTTCAAAAGCATAAGTGAGTTTCTCGTTGCGTGATACTAATGGTGAGAAATCTGTTAGTGAAGCAATACCCTCTAAAAAAGGCATGGTGTCCTCATTCAAATTTTCCCAAACTCGGTCACCGACAAAAAGTAATTTGGCTTCGGAATGGTTGACGATATTATGAATATTATCCGCTTTGAATTCATGCAAGATGGGAACAATAACGGCTCCATAAGTAATTGTTGCCAAGAAAGTAACTGCCCAATGAGCACTGTTACGTCCGCAGACAGCTATTTTATCTCCCGGCTGGATGCCGGCACTTTCCAAGACAATGTGAAATTTAGCGATTTTACGCGCTACATCTTTATATTGAAGGGTAATTCCTTTATAGTCAGTTAAGGCATCCTTGTCCCAGTTTTTGATGATGCTTTGCTCAATATAATCAATGAACTGATGTTCTTGTTCCATTCGATTTTTGCACATTTAGTTTAAAACTGCGCAAAATTAATACTTCGCTGATGTTAACCGCATTTTAAATTCAAGTTTTACGGTTAATTAACGGAGAGGAATGAACAATTCTTACGGCTTGCAAAAGCGCTTTCGTGTTTCTTCCTTAAAACTAGTCTATTGCTTTATTTAAAACATTTCGTCTCTACGCATGAATAAGAAACGGGCGTCTTGTGAGGACAAGAGGTTTCATGCGTGGAGACGAATCAGTTATAGTGTATAGAATCAATCTTTTCGGGAGTTAGTCAGAATCAGTCTCTTCTTCTTTTGATTTTTCGGAGATAAGCAACAGTTTATCTCCTTCATGCAGTTTCAGCGTTCCGTTGGGAATCAGGAATTCATCTCCACGCTTCACAATCATTACCAGTGTGCCTTTCGGGAGATTCATATCTTTCAATGTATCCGCTTTTTCCAGCATGTTTTTGGTGATGGTCATATCGCTAAGATCAGAGTCTATTTCTTCCGGGAGTTCTACTCCGAAATCATTTCCTGTTTTTTCCAGTGGTTTGGAAAGATTCAAAATCCGGGCTATGAAAGAAATCGTTGTTCCCTGTATCACCAATGATACGATGGTAATAAAGAATACAATGTTGAAGATGAGGTTCGAACCTTCTACGCCCGCCACTACTGGATAGGTGGCAAAGATAATAGGAACTGCACCACGCAATCCTACCCAGGAGACGAAAATACGTGATTTCATTGTAATTTTCCGGAATGGAAGCAAACAAAGGAATACGCTTAACGGTCGGCCGATAATAATCATAAAGACACCGATCAACATTGCCACGGCAGCTACTTCCAACATTTCATGCGGATTAACAAGCAGTCCTAGGCAAAGGAACATGATGATTTGAAACAACCAGGTCAGTCCGTCCATAAAGGTGTAGATATCCTTACGATGCATGATTTTATTGTTTCCCACCATGATACCGGCGATATATACGGCAAGGTATCCGTTACCTTTCAATAAGTCAGTGATGGAGAACGTGAAAAATACAAATGCAAGTAATAAGATAGGATATAAGGCCTGATTGTCAATATTGAGCTTATTCAACATTCGGATTGCGAGCTTTCCAAGTGCATATCCGGCAGCTGCGCCGACGATAAACTGGATGGCAAAAGAACCAACTATGGCTCCGGCTCCCATACCAGACGACTGAATGAACTGTATCAGGACAATGGTAAGCATATACGCCATCGGGTCATTACTTCCGCTCTCTAGTTCCAGCATGGGACGAAGGTTGTGCTTTAAATTCATCTTCTGTGAACGGAGAATGGCGAACACTGAAGCCGAGTCCGTAGACGACATGGTAGAAGCCAAAAGCAGGGAAGTGGTGATAGGCAAATAAATATTAGACCAGCTCATACCTGATATCCACCAGATAAAGAGCCCGGTGAAAAGAGCTGTGAGTAATACGCCGACAGTGGAAAGCACGATACCGGGACCTAATATAGGTTTGATTTCTCTGAATTTCGTATCCATACCTCCCGAGAAAAGGATAATGCTAAGGGCAACCATACCGATAAACTGCGCTTCTTTCGCATTGTGGAATTGCAGACCGAGACCGTCACTCCCAAACAACATTCCTACTACGAGGAACAATAATAAAGTAGGTACTCCGAAGCGATATCCGGTTTTTCCCACAACAATGCTGACGAAAAGTAAGATAGAGCCGATAAGTAAAGTGTTTTCTGCTGTAAATATCATAGGCAATATATTATAAAGTTTTAAAGTTGTCGTTTTAATTCTCACCGTGCGAAGTTACACATTATTAACAACAAATAAAACCTCTTTTTAGATGTATTTTTGTGAAAAGAGGGAGTTAAATTGTCTAAAAAGACTAATTTTGCAGAGATTAATCTACTATTATACTTATGGATTCAAATAATCTTACACCTTTGAGGAAAGGGGTGGTGGGAGTACAATTCTTGTTTGTGGCTTTCGGAGCTACGGTGCTCGTCCCATTATTGGTGGGGCTCGATCCCTCGACTGCTCTGTTTACAGCAGGTATCGGAACGCTCATTTTTCATGCTGTTACGCGTGGAAAGGTTCCTATCTTTTTGGGAAGTAGTTTTGCATTTATTGCGCCTATCATTAAAGCGACAGAACTTTATGGGCTGCCTGGCGCTTTATCCGGCATGGTTGGAGTTGCATTAGTTTACTTTGTGATGAGTGCGCTTGTCAAATGGCAGGGAGTGCGGGTGATTGAACGGCTGTTTCCTCCTGTTGTCATAGGACCTGTTATTATTCTGATAGGTTTATCATTGGCGGGAACAGGAGTGAATATGGCAAAAGAGAACTGGGTGCTGGCTCTGCTTTCACTGTTGACTGCGGTTATTGTTTCGATGAAAGCTAAAGGACTTTTGAAGCTGATACCTATTTTCTGTGGAATTGTAGTGGGGTATTTGGCTGCATGGATCTTCTATGGTTTGGATTTGTCCGGCGTCAGAGATGCCGCTTGGATTGGATTGCCGCAGTTTGTCTTTCCTAAATTCTCATGGGAGCCGGTGTTATTTATGATTCCGGTAGCTATTGCTCCGGTGATAGAGCATATTGGTGATGTCTATGTGGTGAATACGGTTACGGGAAAAGATTTCGTAAAAGACCCGGGATTGCATCGCACCTTATTGGGGGATGGTTTGGCTTGTCTCTGTGCCGGATTGCTGGGAGGTCCTCCTGTGACTACTTATTCGGAAGTGACAGGAGCCATGTCATTAACAAAGATCACCAATCCGCAAGTGGTACGAATAGCTGCCGTCTCTGCTATTTTATTCTCCGTTATCGGTAAAATCAGCGCATTACTAAGATCCATACCTAGTGCGGTATTGGGTGGTATCATGCTGCTGCTTTTCGGAACGATTGCCTGTGCAGGTATTGCTAATCTCGTGAATAACTGCATTGATTTGAGCCGTACAAGAAATATCGTTATTGTGTCTTTGACGCTGACTGTCGGGATTGGTGGCGCTGCTTTTAGCTGGGGTGATTTTTCATTGTCCGGCATCGGGCTGGCAGCTTTGGTAGGAGTAGTTCTCAATTTGATATTGCCCAAAGAAGATTAAAAAAGAAACTAGAGTTATATAATCAAAGAAGCCTTGATTTCTTCATGCAAAGCTATGGGATAATTGTGGCGTCTCTACGGGGAGGCGACAGTATCCTTACGTGGAAACTGTAGTTTCCTGCCTTGGGAACTCTTGTTTCCTACCGTAGGAACTCCCGTTTCTTGCCGTGGAAACTACAGTTTCTAATGCTGGAAACTACAGTTTCCCGCCTGGAAACAGGAAAAATTAATTGAATTTTAAAATAAACGTTGTCTCTTTCTCCCGTAGTAATGTAAGGCTTCCTCCCGAAAGGCGCATGATTTGGCGTGAAATGCTAAGCCCGATTCCGCTGCCACCTTCTTTGGTAGTGAAGAAAGGAATAAAGATATGTTCTGCTATTTCCGCTGGGATTTCGGGACCATTGTTTTTTATCTCAATCCATATTTCTTCCATGTCATTGCAGGACGCCTTCAACTCAATTTTCCCATCCGGCTGATTGCCGATTGCTTGAATTGCGTTCTTTAAAAGATTAATAACTACCTGTGAAATAAGATTCTCATCCGCATATACAATTAAGTTCGCAGGAGTAATCTCTGTGTGGAAACGGATATGCTCGCATGGATGCTGATGACAAGCAAGTTCAACCATTCTTTCTATGAATGCTTTCACATAGAACAAGGAGGGTTCCGGTGTCGGTATGCGTGTGAATTGCCGGTACGATTCTACAAAGGCAAGCAGTCCTTTTCCTGTCGTACTGATTGTCTGCAATCCGTGACTTATTTCTTCGTCTTTATCCGCTGATATTGAAAGAAGCGTATCGCAGAGGGAGGTGATAGGAGTCACAGAGTTCATAATCTCGTGTGTCAGCACCCGTGTCAGCCGGATCCATGAATCAATTTCTTTTTCATCCAGTTCGGTATTGATATCATTCAGGGCAAGGATGCGCAGATGCTCTTTGCGTACATTGATTTCCGACACACGGATGGATAAGTTAATCGTTCCCCGTTCATTGTGAAACATGACTTGTAGTTTGTCCCCCGGGCGGCAGCTCTCTATTTTCTCCATAAGCTGCGCATCCACCTGACTCAATTGGTGGATATGTGTAAACACATTCAGGCCTAAAAGACGGAGTGCTTCTTTGTTCTTCTGATAAACGGCTCCGTTGTCATTGAGCACTACTAATCCTGTACTGACAAAGTCGAGAATCAGTTCGTAGTATTTCTCTTGCTGGGCTGTTTCAGCTTTCACGCTATATAAAATATGTCCCACGCGGTTGAGCGCCCGGTTTATTTCTTTGCTTTCGCGAGTACCGTTTTCTTCGGTAAAATGAAACGTATTATCATTATTCTCTAGCGCATCAATCATAAAAAGCACCTGTTTGGTGTGGAGGCGATAAAGGCGGATTTGCCAAAGTATGCTAAGAACCAATAAACAAAGACTGACTCCTAACCAACTGTATGATTGATGTATGCCAAACCACACGGACGATGCACAGAAAAGTACCGTCAGCAAGACTCTGAACCAATATTGAACACCTACTTGTTGAAGCTGCACTGTCATAATCCGAACTTTTTCATCTTGTTATAAAGAGTCTGTCTGGTTATTCCCAGTTGGGCGGCTACTGCCGATAAGTTTCCTGAGCAAGCGTCGAGTGCTTTCCGTATCATCTGCATTTCCATTTCTTCGAGCGTGGAGATATTTTTCTCCTGACTCTCCGTCCGTGGAATAGATAATTGGAACAATTCGGCGGGAACGAGCGGACTGTCATTGATGATAACAGCCTTTTCAATCACGTGTTCCAGTTCACGGATATTACCATACCAAAGGTGTGCCTTTAACTTGGCTTTAGCGTCAGGAGTGAACTTCATCAATGCCTTGTCATATTGCTTGCAAAAGCGTATCATAAACCTTTCCGCCAATGGAATAATATCCTCTTTTCGTTCCCGCAAAGGAGGAATCTCTACATGAATGGTATTGATGCGATAGAGCAAATCTTCCCGGAATTCACCTTTCGCTACCATCTCTTGCAGATTTTGGTTGGTTGCGCATATCAGTCGGATATGAATGGGAATCGGCGTGTTGCTTCCCACTCTCACAATGCTTCGTCGTTGGAGGACGGTCAGTAGCTTTGCTTGTAGGTGATAAGGCAGGTTGCCTATTTCATCGAGAAACAGCGTACTGTTATCGGCAGCTTCAAATTTTCCGATCCGGTCAGTGTGTGCGTCGGTGAAAGAACCTTTTACGTGTCCGAAAAGCTCGCTTTCAAATAAAGACGCTGTGATAGTCCCCATATCCACTGCAATCATTTCTTTGTATTTGCGGTTGGAAAGGAGATGAATCTCTCGTGCCAGCACTTCTTTCCCTGTTCCGTTTTCGCCTGTTATCAGGATATTGGCGTCGGTGATGGCTACCTTTTCAATCAGTGTGCGGAGTTGTTGCATCACTTTGCTTTCTCCCCAGTACATAGGTGAGTGAGTCGTTTCTTCTTTGCTGTCTGTTTTCTTGTCGTTGTGCGTAGAAGCTACTGCGGTTTGCAGGGTTTCCACCAGTTTTTGGTTATCCCAAGGCTTGACGATAAAGTCGGTTGCTCCTTCTTTAATCCCCCGGATAGCCAGTTCGATGTCGGCATAAGCTGTAAAAAGTACGACCGGAAGTTCCGGACGTACTTTCTTTATTTCATGCAACCAGAATAAACCTTCATTACCGGTGTTGATGCCTGATGTGAAATTCATATCCAGCAGAATTACTTCCGGTGCTTCCTCCCTTATGACACTGGACAGGGTGGTAGGCGAGGAGAGTGTGACGATCTTGGAAAAGTAATTTTTCAAAAGGATTTGTATGGCAGTCAGTACTCCTTTATTATCGTCTACAATGATGATTGTTCCTGATTTATTCATTTTCGTTCAAGTTTGTAATGCGCAAACTTACGAAAAAGTAAGTTATAAATTATAATTCATAAATCATAAATTCTTTTATAGCCACTGGAACTTCAATCCGAATGATAAACTAAGATAATCACGCGGACGGAGATAGCTATTGGTTGCGGCACTGATGACATAAAGGTCACACGTGCTTATTTCATAGAAAAAGGTCACGGACTTGGCCAAAAATCTGCGCTGCGGGTCAATATCATAGGTCAGGCGTTGTCCCATGAAAATATGAAAACGTATTTTGCTGGAGAATCCATAATAACCTTTGGGATAACGCTCCGGCTCATTCACCCAGAACTGGTTGCCAAATACGGTATTCATATAAAGCCCACAGGTAAGAGGTTCTGTAGAGAGGCCTTTTCCAATATTAATGCTCCAGGGCATATAGTTCTGTTTGAGCGTCATGGTCATTTTAGCTTTCTTTGAAGAATACTTTGGGATAAATCCAAATAGTATATCCGTTTCCCACTGGTTGTGTTTTCCATAATCCCATCCCGTACCGAAAGAGAGTAATCCCATATTTCCGGCATATTGTATTTTGGAGTGTGTCGGGATAATCCGTTCCCAATTTCTACGGAAACGGTGAATCCGGTTATCGTAGTGACTGTGTTTAACCTGTTTCGGTGCAACCGGTAATACAGAGTCCGCTCTGATGATCGTAAATATAGAATCTCCTGTGCGAAAAGTGATAATTGAATCATCTTTGATAATGAAACGGAGTGAATCAGCCTTGTACGAGTTGATGATTGTATCTGTTTTACAAGTAGCTGAAATCAGACCGGGAAGTAACAGAAGTACGGATAATACTCCTGTGCGCAAGATATAGTTAGTATTTGACCAGTTCATATTCATATTTTTCCGGAGTTATTGTAAATACCAGATAAGTACGAAGATCCATGCAATCGCTGGTAACATAATGTATTCCATCATCAAAAATCACGTCATCCTGAAAGTGATGCGTGTGGGCAGCAGTACAAAACTGTATTCCCGGGTATTGTTTGACATAATGTTGGAATACTTTTGCCACATTATCATTGAATACATCTGTGTGGGGGCGTGCGTGCATACTAATGACCGTTTTTTTGAATTCGTCCTGTCTGTTCGTTAATTCTTGTTCCATAAATGTGAAGTTCGGCACCGGTTCAGAGTAGTCATACTCCAGTGCATTGGTGTTCAGACAGATAAATTTGACGTTGCCTGCAACGAAAGAGAAGTTAGTGGGACTGAATACTGCCTTGTATGTTTCTGCTCCCGTTCCCAAACAATCATGGTTGCCGATAAGGACTACATAAGGCACGTTAAGTCCGTTCATGATATCCCTTTGCCAGAGAAACTCTTTGGTTAGTCCGAAGTCACTCATATCCCCTCCGTGAATAACGAAGTCGATATCATTCCGTTTATTAATCTCTTTCACGAAATCTTCCGTTTCATCGTACCATCGTTGCGAGTCGCCCATAGTCACAAAGCGTATGGTGGTTTTACCCTGGCAGTTTGCCTCTATTCTTTCGATATTATGTGCGTTGACCTCTGTTTCGCCGCTGATACGGACGTCGTATGGATGGTAATCTATCATGCCGCATCCGGAAAGTAAAAAGCACAACAAGAATACATATACATTCTTTCTTATCATAATTATTTTGTTTATAGTCTAGAAAACTAAATGCAAAGATAGAGTTTACTGTTTGGATGGACAATCGGCTAATAGGCAAATAGGACTCTTTGAACAATAAATGGGAGATATGGAACAGTATCCGATTTGTCTAATAATTAGACGGTCCTGTCTAATTATTAGACAATGCTTGGGCAACTAGGAAAAGATAAATGATTGAAAATGAATAGCTATTCTTGTTTGGCATACTTTCTGCATGACTAAAAACGTCAATAGTAAAACAGGAAATAAATCTATGTAGAACAACATCATAAATAAACAAGATGATACAGATTGAAAATATTAGTAAAGTATTCCGTACTACCGAAGTGGAGACGGTCGCATTAAATCATGTAAACCTTGAAGTCAAAGAAGGAGAATTTGTTGCTATCATGGGACCGTCTGGCTGTGGGAAATCCACCTTATTAAACATCCTCGGCCTATTAGATAACCCCACTGAAGGCTCTTATCTGCTGATGGGAGAAGAAGTAGCCGGCCTGAAAGAAAAGGAACGTACCCGTGTCCGTAAAGGCAAACTGGGCTTTGTATTCCAGAGCTTCAACCTTATGGACGAATTGAACGTCTACGAGAATGTGGAACTTCCGCTTACTTATTTAGGTCTTAAATCTTCCGAACGCCGCCGAATGGTAGAAGACATTCTGAAAAGAATGAATATCAACCACCGTGCTAAACATTTTCCTCAACAACTTTCCGGTGGACAGCAACAACGGGTGGCGATAGCCCGCGCGGTTGTTACCAATCCTCAACTCATCCTTGCCGATGAGCCTACGGGTAACCTTGACTCAAAGAACGGAGCGGAAGTGATGAATCTGTTGACGGAACTGAATAGAGAGGGGACAACCATTATCATGGTGACTCACTCACAGCACGATGCCAGTTTTGCACATCGTACCGTACATTTATTCGATGGAAGTATTGTAGCAAGTGTAAAGGCATAAACAGAGAACCAACCATGAGACAAATCTATTATACTATACGTACCTTATTGCGTGAACGTGGATCGAATATCATACGAATCATTTCTCTTTCCTTAGGGCTTACTATCGGTATTCTGCTTTTCTCGCAGATAGCCTTCGAACTAAGCTATGAGAAATGCTATCCGGAGGCGGAACGCCTGGCACTCGTACGTTGTCAGATGACTAATCTTAGTACAGGCGAAACCGCAGGTGATGATGGAGAGACCAATTACGACTATACTGTTTTCGATGTGGTGGCACCTACTTTGGCAGAAGAGATGCCGAAAGAAATAGAAGTAGCCAGTAGTGTCCTTTCGACATGGAGTGCCAATATTTATTATGAAGATAAATTGTTGCCCGATGCAGATTATATCTTTGCGGATACTTGTTTTTTTCAGACCTTCGGCATACCGGTGTTGCAAGGCAATCCCAAAGATATGATTATGCCCGGAAGCGTTTTTGTTTCGGAGCATTTTGCCCGTGAGACGTTCGGGGATGAAGACCCTGTCGGGAAAGTGCTTTCTGCTGAAAAACAAAACACACTGACCATACGTGGGATCTACAAAGATGTGCCGGAAAATACGATGCTCACCCATGATTTCGTGATATCTGTTCATCAGAATGGAGGGTATTATGCAGGAGCTGGTTGGAGAGGAAATGATGTCTTTTACGCTTTCCTTCGTTTGCGCCATGCATCGGACATTGACAAAGTGAATGCTGACATTCAGCGGGTGATCGGGAAATATACAGATTTAGAGTATGATGGCTGGAAAGTTGAATTTAGCGTCCTTCCATTGGTGAAACGTCATCTGGCTTCTCCCGATGTACAAAAGCGTTTGGTTATTTACGGATTTTTGGGCTTTGCTATCTTCTTTGTGGCTATCATGAACTATATGCTGATATCCATTGCTACTTTAAGCCGTCGTGCAAAAGGAGTGGGAGTGCATAAGTGCAATGGAGCCAGTTCCACCCATATTTTCAGAATGTTTATGGCAGAGACGGGAATCCTTGTCGTTCTTTCCGTATTGCTTAGTTTCTTACTGATAATCAATGCGCGTGATTTGATTGAAGATTTACTTTCCGTCCGTCTTTCCTCACTTTTCACTTGGGAAACGTTGTGGGTACCGTTGCTCACTATCCTTGTTCTCTTCATACTGGCAGGTGGCATACCGGGACGATTATTCTCTCGTATTCCTGTCACACAGGTATTTCGCCGGTATACAGATGGGAAGAAAGGATGGAAACGTTCGTTATTGTTTGTGCAGTTTACAGGAGTTTCTTTCGTCTTGGGATTGTTGCTGGTCACTCTGTTGCAGTACAGTCATCTGATGAGCCGTGATATGGGTATCGTCGTGCCCGGATTAGCTCAAGCGCAGACATGGTTGTCTAAAGAGTCGGTAGAGCATATCAAAGACGATTTGAACCGCCAGCCGATGGTAGAAGGAGTGACCGTTGCCGTGAATGGGGTGTTGGGCGAGTACTGGACACGCGGACTGATGGGAAATGACGGTAAGCGGATTGCTACCCTAAATTACAACCCCTGCCATTACAACTATCCTGAAGTAATGGGTATTAAGATTATAGAAGGTACTACACTGAAAAAGCAGAACGACTTATTGGTAAACGAAGAACTGGTGCGTCTGATGAAATGGACCGACGGAGCAGTAGGTAAAACAGTGAATAATATCCAAGGAACGATTGTAGGTGTATTCCGTGATATTCGCAATAAAAGTTTTTACGTGCCGCAATCTCCTATTGTCCTGATTGGAGATGAAAATGCCAACCACACATTTGATGTCCGCTTGAAAGAACCATATAAGGAGAATCTGAAACGTCTGAACAAGTTTGTAGAAAACACCTATCCGAATATATCCTTGCGTTTTATCCTGGTAGATCAAATGGTGAAAAATATCTATAAAGACGTATACCGCTTCCGCAATTCTGTCTGGATCACTTCCGCTTTTATCCTGCTGGTCGTTATCATGGGATTGATTGGTTATGTGAACGATGAAACCCAGCGCCGGAGTAAAGAGATAGCTATCCGGAAAGTGAATGGAGCCGAAGCATCTCATATCCTCAGATTACTGACACGTGACATTTTATACGTCTCAGTGATTTCTATCCTGGCAGGCACTACTGTTTCTTATTTTGTAGGTCAGGCGTGGCTCGACCAATTTGCCGAGCAGATTGATTTGAATCCATTGCTTTTTGTTGCTACTGCCTTGTTCGTCCAATTGCTGATTGTAATCTGTGTTGTTCTGAAAGCATGGCATATTGCGAACGAGAATCCGGTCAATAGCATTAAGGCAGAATAAGCCGAATAAAATAAATGGCAGAATAGGGCAGACACCGCCTTATTCTGCTACTACCGGATGCTGTTTGGAAACCTTCTTGATATAAATCATCAGACTGATAACGACCGTAATAAAGCCAGCGCATCCGATACCGACATACTGATCCAGATTCCTTCCAATACGTTCTTTGCCTAAAATATGTGGGTCGTTTTTGCTCATGTGCCAGTAGATTTTGTTGGATAAAAACGTATGTTACGTTTTTTTTAGCTTTGCAAAGGTACGAATTATTTGCCTGATTCGATGATTATTCGGAAATTTGCGGAGATAGATACACAAGGTTTAAGTTTTAGGTAAAAAGATAGTTTAATATGGATACAACAAAAGCAATTGCAGCACTCTTCGATTTTGACGGTGTCATCATGGATACAGAAACGCAGTACACTGTTTTTTGGGATGAACAAGGACGGAAATTTCTGAATGAAGAAGATTTCGGACGTCGTATCAAGGGACAGACGCTATCGCAAATCTATGGAAAGTATTTCGCGGACAAACCCGAAGCGCAGCTCGAAATAAGCGCTGAACTCAATGTTTATGAGAAAAAGATGTCTTACGAATATATCCCCGGAGTAGAAGCTTTCATAGCCGATCTTCGCCGGAACGGTGCCAAGATAGCCGTAGTCACCAGCTCCAATGAAGAGAAGATGGAAAACGTCTACAATGCCCATCCCGAATTTAAAGGAATGGTAGACCGTATTCTGACGGGAGAAATGTTTGCCCGTTCAAAACCCGCTCCCGACTGCTTTCTGCTAGGAATGGAAATCTTTGAAGCCACCCCCGAAAACTCCTACGTTTTTGAGGATTCTTTCCACGGCCTGCAAGCCGGCATGACTTCCGGGGCAACCGTGATCGGACTTGCCACCACCAACTCACGCGAAGCCATCACCGGAAAAGCCCATTCTATAATAGACGACTTCACCGGAATGACATACGAAAAATTGATTTCTTTCCATAAATAATGACTTTATCTTTAAATAAACAGTGAGCCACTCATTCTTTCAAATGCCTTCCAACTATCTAAGCGAAGCATTTGAAAGGATTTTTTGCTTTTCCTTCCCAGTTATGAATTAAATGTTATAACTTTGCCGCAATTTTTGAAAGCGTTCAAATGCGCAGACATCAATGACATAAATCATAATTCATAAATCATAAATTAAAAAGACATGGCTGGTTATATATCAGATGACACAAGAAAGGTGACTACTCATCGCTTGGTTGAAATGAAACAGAGAGGCGAAAAAATATCTATGCTGACTGCGTATGATTACACAATGGCACAGATTGTAGACGGTGCAGGAATGGACGTAATTCTGGTAGGCGACTCCGCTTCTAATGTAATGGCAGGTAACGTGACTACATTACCTATCACGCTTGACCAAATGATTTATCATGCCAAATCCGTAGTACGTGGTGTAAAGCGTGCGATGGTGGTAGTTGATATGCCTTTCGGATCTTATCAGGGCAATGAGATGGAGGGACTTGCTTCCGCTATCCGCATCATGAAAGAAAGTCACGCTGACGCATTGAAGCTCGAAGGCGGTGAAGAAATCATCGACACGGTGAAACGTATTGTATGTGCCGGTATTCCTGTGATGGGACATTTGGGACTCATGCCTCAATCTATTAACAAATATGGAACCTATACCGTACGTGCCAAAGACGAAGCCGAAGCCGACAAACTGATTCGCGACGCTCATTTATTGGAAGAAGCAGGCTGTTTTGCCATTGTACTCGAAAAAATCCCCGCTACCCTTGCAGAGCGTGTAGCTTCCGAACTCACTATTCCTATCATTGGAATCGGTGCTGGTGGTCACGTAGACGGTCAGGTATTGGTTGTTCAGGACATGCTTGGCATGAACAACGGATTCCGTCCGCGTTTCTTGCGTCGTTATGCTGACTTGTACACGGTGATGACCGACGCCATCAGCCGTTACGTTTCTGACGTGAAGAATTGCTACTTCCCCAACGAGAAGGAACAATATTAAGATAGTATATGGCAGTTAAATTGTGGACAGTTCATTTTATGCGGATATGTGTAGCTAATTTGCTGTTGTTTATATCCTTGTATGTGTTATTTCCGGTACTATCCGTAGAGATGGCTGACCGTCTCGGAGTGCCGGTCGCACAGACTGGAGTAATCTTTCTTTTTGTCACCTTGGGGATGTTCCTCATCGGTCCTTTCCATGCCTATCTGGTAGATGCCTACAAACGTAAATACGTATGTATGTTTGCTGCTGCCCTGATGGTAGTGGCGACGATTGGGTACACTTTTGTGACGAACTTCACAGAACTAATCCTGTTGAGCACCGTGCAAGGACTGGCCTTTGGCATAGGCACTACTGCCGGTATCACTTTGGCTATTGATATCACTAGCTCCACATTACGGAGCGCGGGAAATGTCAACTTCTCGTGGATGGCACGCTTGGGAATGATCGTGGGTGTTATCCTCGGAGTTTGGCTCTATCAAAGCCACACATTTCAAAACCTGCTTACTGTATCTGTTATAACCGGAGCTGTGGGAATTCTTGTGTTGTCGGGGGTATATGTACCTTTCCGTGCACCGATTGTCACAAAACTCTATTCTTTCGACCGCTTTTTATTGCTTCGTGGATGGGTTCCCGCCATCAATCTGATTCTGATAACATTCGTTTCGGGTTTACTGATTCCATTGGTACATCCTTTTCTAAACGATTTCGTACTCGGAAACATAGGAATCCCTGTACCATTCTTTGTGGGCACAGCCTTTGGATATATTGTCTCTTTGTTCTTTGCGCGCCTGTTCTTTTTCAAAGACAAAACGCTGCGTTTGATCATTATAGGAATCGGGTTAGAAATGGTATCCATCTTCTTATTGGATACAGATCTTTCAATAAGCATCTCTTCTGTACTTTTGGGATTGGGTTTAGGTTTAACCATGCCGGAATTTCTGGTGATATTTGTGAAACTATCCCATCATTGCCAACGCGGCACAGCCAATACGACCCATTTACTGGCAAGTGAAGTCGGAATCTCCATGGGCATCGCTACTGCGTGCTACATGGAACTGGACACTGACAAGATGCTCCATACCGGACAGATGGTAGCTTCTATCGCTTTGCTGTTTTTCGTATTGGTCACTTATCCTTATTATATAAAGAAGAAGGTAAGATAGATCATCAACGGGAGGTACAGGGTATACAACCTATTAGAAAGAAGAGAAACAAATAGCAGACAGCCCTCGGCAAACCATAAAACGACGAACGGTGAACAAATTGCGCATCCTGCTGCAAATGTTCACCGTTCACTGTTTTTATTTCTTTGCCGTAATTATTACTAATTCCTGCTCACTTGTTTTACTCCCTTCACCGTCCGTAATTTCTTGATAAGAGCCTCCAAACGCCCCGTATCACCTACCATTACCGTCAGTGTGCCAGAGAACAACCCATCGTTCGAATCAATACCGATGGAACGCAGCGTGATACCATTTTCTTTCGAGATGATCGAAGTGATATTTGTCACGATACCAATATCATCATGTCCTACAACGCGCAGTGTGATCGGATATTGCGTACCTTCCGACTTGCCTGCCCAGCGAGCCTTCACGATGCGGTAGCCGAAACGTTCGCGCATTTGGTTTGCGTTCGGACAATCCGACCGGTGTATCTTGATGCCGCCGCTCACCGTTACGAACCCGAACACATCATCGCCATAAATCGGGTTACAACATTTAGCCAGTTTAAACTCCAGTCCTTTCAGATTCTGGTCAATCACCAGTACATCCTCTTTAGATGTCGTTTCCTCCTGTGCAGTCTGCAAATTATACCCTTCGGCACTCCGATAAACAATTTCATCGTGCGTATCGCTGTCCCGTTTTTGTTGTTCGATGTATTTATCTAAAATCTCGTTCACATCCAGTCCGCCATCGGCAATCCGTTGATAAAACTCCGTCACGTTCTTGAATCCCAAACGTTTGATGAGGCGCATCATGGTTGCTTCATCATACTCCAGTTTGCGGTTCTTGAATTTTCGTTCCAGCGTCTCTTTGGCAAACGCATGCTGGCGTGCCACCATCTCTTTGAGCGCCTGCCGTATCTTGGTGCGTGCTTTGGAAGTCGTCACGATATTCAGCCAGTCCTGTTTCGGAGTCTGGGTGTTTGAAGTCATGATCTCCACCTGGTCGCCGCTGTTCAACTTCTGCTTCAATTGCACGTTTTTGCCGTTTACTTTCGCGCCGATACATTTGCATCCCAACTTACTATGTATATGGAAAGCAAAATCGAGTACCGTAGCCCCTTTGGCCAACTTGAACAAATCTCCCTTGGGCGTAAAGACAAACACTTCATCCTCGTAGAGATCCATCTTAAACTGATCCATTACCTTCATCGAGTCGTTGTCCGCGTTCTCCAACGCCTCCCGCACGGAAGTCAACCACTCGTCCAAGCCCGTTTCTCCTTTGATACCTTTATATCTCCAGTGCGCAGCCAGTCCGCGTTCCGCGATCTCATCCATCCGGCGGGTACGTATCTGCACTTCCACCCATTTCCCTTCCGGTCCCATCACGGTGATGTGCAACGACTCGTAGCCATTACTCTTCGGTATCGAAAGCCAGTCGCGCAGACGCTTCGGGTTCGGCTGGTACATATCCGTCACAATCGAATACACCTGCCAGCACTCCTGTTTCTCCTTCGCCGGATCCGGTTCCGAATCCAGTATGATACGAATGGCGAACAAGTCATAAATCCCCTCAAAAGGAGTCTTTTGCTTTTGAATCTTGTTCCATATCGAATGAATTGACTTCGTACGTCCCTTGATGTCGAACTTCAGTCCGGCTTCCGCCACCTTCTGTTGGATCGGTTTGATAAAAGCGGCGATATATTTGTCGCGGGAAGCCTTCGTTTCATTCAGTTTATCCTTGATGAAATAATACGTTTCTTTCTGTGTATATTTGAGAGACAAGTCCTCCAGTTCCGATTTCAGCTTATATAATCCTAGCTTGTGCGCCAGCGGAGCATACAGATATGCTGCTTCGTTTGCTACCTTGAGCCGGTCCTCCTCGTTGCCCATATCCTTTATTTTGCGCATCATGTTCACGCGGTCGGCAATCATAATCAGGATTACGCGCATATCCTCTGCAAACGAAAGAAGCAGATTACGGAAATTCTCCGACTCGATGGCAGGGCTTTTGGCATACAACTCGTTCGTCTTCACCAATCCTTTGATGATGCTTGCCACGTCTTCACCATATTCGGCGCTCACCTCGTTGATAGACAATACATGCCCCTTCACGATTTCGTGCAACATGATCCCGATGAGGCACGAACCTTTCATTCCAATTTCCTCGGCTACGATCACTGCCGTTTGTAAATCTCTGATGACGGGATTCATCCCGAAGTTATTGCGTTGCAGACCGTTACATAGGGCCGCCTTGATTAGATGTTTCTTTAACTTTTGGCAATCTTTCCAGAAAATACTGTCTCCGGCAGACTGCAATAAATGCCGATAGAGTGAAAAAAGCTCCTTTTTTTCCTCTAATGTAAAAAAGTCGTCCATATTCAATCTTGTTAATTCGATGTAAAATTACTTTTTTTCC
>CAPAOL010000041.1 GCA_948579315.1 uncultured Phocaeicola sp. | reverse complement strand
GATCATTAGACTTTTTACTTTTAATATACTATATAGAATCGCGGAGACGCTTACATGACAGTCTACTTTTAATACTTCAAGGAAACGTTCTCAGGTTTTTCTAAATCTATTTTCTGCCAAATCCATAATGATTCGTTTTTATACCCAAGATATAAGAACAAAAAAAAGAGAGACAATATAGAAGCGCGGAGACGCTTACATATTCCTTCAGCCCCGTTCCATCTCCAAAAACGCATCCCAAGGTGATGACTGTCTGGCAAAACACTCACATTTCATCAAATGACAACAACCGGACGAATAAGGTGTATCATCCGGTCGAAGTCGTTGTATCTTCCCTTCAAGTAAATTGTTTCACTTAAGTGATGATATTATATCACCCTAGTGATGAACTTTCATCACTAGAGTGCTCAAACTTCATCACTTAGGTGAAACAACTGAATCAAAAGGAAGATATCGTGTAATCAACCGAACGAAACAGCTTGTTATTCAAGATGTTTACGCTTAGTCACTTTTCTCTAAAACCCCACGAAAAACACTTGCAAAACGCTATTTTACACAGTATCTTTGTTCCAACGGAAACCTAAAACAACAAATAATGGATAAAAAGTTATTGAACAAAGTAATGAAGAAGCTTGCTTCCTCGAATGTAGTGATAAGTCCGACAGTGAAGAGTTCATCTACCTCATTATCAATGCAGAAGAAACCGGAAACGGAACAAGTACAGCAAAAACTGGAACAATATTTGCTGAGCTGCTACCACTTCCGCTTCAACCTACTGACGGAACAAACGGAATGTTGCAAAAAAGACGCTGACACACCTATATATAAGGTAATAAGCCAGCGCACCCTGAACAGCCTGTGCCTGGAAGCACGTGCACGTCACATCAACTGCTGGGACAAGGATGTAAGCCGGTTCGTGAACTCGGAGCAGATGCCGGACTATCATCCGTTACTTTCCTATATGAACACCCTTCCCGAATGGGACGGCAAGGACCGCGTGACTCCGCTGGCACAACGCATATCTACGAAAGATTTCTGGGTGAACAGTTTCCACCGCTGGATGCTGGGCGTAACTGCCCAGTGGAGCGGACGCATGGCCCGGTGCGCCAACGCTGTGGCCCCCATGCTGGTGAGCAGCGAGCAAGGGAGATGCAAATCCACTTTCTGCGAATTGCTGATGCCCGATTCGTTGAAAGACTACTATACGGACAGCTTCGAACTGACCGGACAGGCAGGATGCGAGCAGAAGCTGGCTTTCTTCGGACTGATTAATCTGGATGAGTACGACCGTCTTTCACCACAGAAACTGCCATTGCTGAAAAATCTGATGCAGATGAAAAAACTGGATTTCCGCAAGTCGCACCGCTCGTCCTACAGCCATCTGCCCCGGATGGCCTCGTTCATCGGCACCAGTAACCGGAAAGCGCTGCTCACCGACCCCAGCGGAAGCCGCCGTTATTTCTTTGCCGAGGTAAAGGAGAAGATAGACTGCTCGCCACTGGAGCACAAACAGCTTTTCGCCCAGCTGAAAGCAGAACTGGACGAGGGAAAGCGTTACTGGTTCTCGGCGGCGGAGGAATCCGAGCTGAAACTGCGCAACCAGGCCTATTATGCCTTGCCTACCGAAGCGGAAATGATTCTCCATTGTTTCAGACTGCCGGATAAAGGGGAAGACTTCAAACTTTACTCGGCAGTATGCTTGTTCAATATCCTGCTGAAACGATATCCGGCAGCCATGCGCGGCATCACGATAAACAAAATGGGAAGAATCATGAATTCCCTGGGAGCGGAACGGATGCATACCACAACAGGAAATATGTATAAACTGGTAGCACTGGCCGGGTAAAAACATCCCTGAAGCTATTATGAAGGAATTTATAATGATTCCTTCATAATAGCCTTCTGTATATCAACACATTACCCTTCCATGAAGGATTTGAACAATTTTATCGCTTATTTTAATTCCGATGTACCACCATCTTCTTATTCCGGCCGGTAAACCTGCAAAGGCAGCTCACCTTTCAAGGCTCCCAACGCATTATAAGCCAGCGAGCCCATCTCGTCTTCACCGGGCATCAGCACAACCGGCGCCAGATAATCAATCTGTTCCTTGAGAATCCCTACACAGTAATCACTATGGGCAATGCCTCCCGTCAGAATAATGGCATCCACCTGCCCACGGAGCGTGACATACATGGCCCCTGCCTGTTTCGCCACCGTATAGAGCATCGCATCCAATACCCCTTTATAAGGCTCCTCGCCTTCGGAAGCTTTCCGGGCAATAGTCACCACATCATTCATACCCAGATGGGCAGTCAGCCCCCCTTTGCCATTCAGCATCTTCTTGATCTGCTTTAACGTATACTTACCGCTGAAGCACAATTCCGCCAACTGGTCGGCAGGAATGGTTCCCGCACGTTCGGGAGAAAACGGCCCCTCACCGTTCAAGGCATTGTTAACATCAATCACCCGTCCTTTGCAATGGGCACCCACCGATATGCCACCCCCCAGATGCACCACAATCAGATTCAACTCTTCATAATGTTTCCCGATGGAAGCGGCATATTTACGCGATACCGCCTTACTGTTCAAGGCATGGAAGATGGAAATGCGCTCTATCTCCGGTATTCCCGTCAGGCGGGCGGCCGGTTGCAGCTCGTCTACCACTTCGGGATCGGCAATGTAGGCGGGACAATGGCATTCCCGGGCTATTTCATCGGCAATCAGCGCGCCCAAATTACAGGCGTGCTCCATCCGGGCGTTGAGCAAATCGTGTTTCATCTGTTCGTTAATGGCATACACCCCGCCGGGCGTAGGCTTCAGCAGACCGCCACGGGCAATGACGGCATCAAAATCCAACGGAATATCCGCCTCGGCAAGCAATCGCAATACAAAGTCCTTACGGTACGCATACTGTTCGTTGACGTGGTGAAACTCCGACAAGTCATCCGCAGTATGATGGGCCCCTGCCGCCCACACCGGCTTTTCATCGATGAAAAGGGCTATTTTGGTAGAAGTAGAGCCCGGATTAATCACAAATATCTTCATAATTTAAAGGTTTTATCCGGCCACGCAGGCCAATGCCAGACTATAATATTTCGAATTACCGGAATCGGCACGCGAAGGAACCACTACAGGAGAAGTAGTACCTCGCAACATGCCTGCCATGTTGGCGTCACCAAACAACGACACCGTTTTATAGAATGTATTTCCCGACTCGATATTGGGAAAGATCAACAAATCCGCATGTCCCACCACCGGCGAGCTGATTCCTTTCACCTCACCGCTATGCGCATCACATGCCGTCTTCACATCCATGGGCCCGTCCAAGTACATGTTTCCGTAAGCACCGGCGGCGGCACGTTCCTTTAAAGTCACATAATCCAGTGTATGAGGGAATTTCTCGTTTACTTTTTCCGTACAATGAATCAAGGCCACACGGGGAGCTTCTATTCCCATGCGGCGGCATACCTCCAGATCATACCGCAGCATCGCCTCGAATTGTTCCAAGGTAGGACGGGGAATGACCGCCGCATCCGAGAAGAACAGCAATTTCTTGTACATCGGGATCTGTGCCACCGTGATATGGCTCAGCACATTCCCTTTCGGCAGGATACCATGTCCCTTATTAAGCACGGCCCGCAATAAATTATCCGTATTGATAATCCCTTTCATCAACACGTCCGCATGTCCCTCACGTATCAGCGAAACAGCTTCCTGGGCTGCTTTATCGGGACTTGTCGCCTCGTATACTTTCACATGATCCGGATATTGAAGGCGGATATATTCCGAGTTCAGCAAATGGGGCGTATCCGCCACCAATAAGAAATCGGCAAAGCCTTCGTGCAAACTGCGGGTTATAACGTATTCGGTATGAGGGTCATTGGGGCAAACAACCACCACACGTTTCCGCTCCTTCAACGAACGCAAACGGCATATCAGGCCGGCGAAGTCTTGTATAGGTTCCATGGTCATTAGATTTTTAGCAAATATGAAAAATAAATCTGAATTTATCCCTATCTTTGCTTAGTTTCTACGAATAATTTAACTTATGAAAACGTTTCAAACATTTGACATTTCAGCCGAGTACGATGCCATACACCGCACCTTTCCCTGCCACAAAGATGCTCCAGTCATAGGGCTTACCGGAAACTTCCAGGAAGGCGCATGTACTTTGCTGGAAGGATATTTCACTTCCATTCTGAAAGCAGGAGGTATTCCTTTCATTATTCCTCCTGTTGACGAAACTAACAGTTTGATAAACTCACTGAATGCATTGGATGGCTTGCTACTGACCGGCGGTGCGGATATCAATCCCTTGTTCCTTGGAGAAGAACCGATAAAGGAATTACACAGTATAAATCCCCGGAGGGATCGTCAGGAGTTATTGCTTGCCAAACTGGCCGCCGACCGGCAGATACCGATTCTGGGAATATGCCGCGGCATACAGGTGATGAACGCCGCTTTTGGAGGCAGCCTGTATCAGGATATCCACGTACAGATGGAAGGGGAACGGATCAAACACGATCAGGATTTGGGACGGGGATATGCCTCGCATACGGTCCGGATAGAGAAAGATTCCTTACTCTATAAATTGTTTGAAACAGAAATATTGCCGGTCAATTCGTTTCACCATCAGGCGGTAAAGGAGGTTGCGCCGGGTTTCAGGGTAACTGCCCGCTCATCCGACGGAGTCATTGAAGCGATGGAATCTACCGAATGCAAGTCCATGATGGGAGTACAATGGCATCCGGAATGTTTCATTCTGGAAAACAATACCTGTATGATGCCGGTATTCCACTGGCTTATACAGGAATCCACTTCTTTCAGAGAAGCCAAAAAACTTCACAGCCGCATGATAACGCTGGATTCACATTGCGACACTCCCATGTTCTTCGATCAAGGAATAAACTTCGCCACCCGTGACAAGAAAATCCTGGTAGACCTGCATAAGATGACGGAAGGACATCTGGACGCGACCATCATGGTGGCTTACCTGAAGCAATTGGAACGTACCGATGAAGCCTTATCGGCCGCTACTGCCAAAGCAGACCGCATCCTGAACGAAATAGAGGAGATGGTTGCCAAGAACTGTACAGCCGTAGATATAGCATATACTCCCGCTGATCTGTGCCGTTTGAAAAAAGCAGGGAAAAAGGCTGTCATGCTGGGCATTGAAAACGGATATGCCATTGGCAAGGATATCACGAATGTAGAACGTTTCCGCCATCGTGGCGTGGTGTACATGACACTTTGCCACAACGGAAATAATGATATCTGCGGCTCTGCCCGTTATAATGAGGAAGGACTGGGCGTAAGCACATTCGGTGAACAGGTGATAAAAGAAATGAACCGTGTGGGAATGATGGTAGATGTTTCTCATGCCGGAGAGAAAAGTTTCTATGATGCACTGGCAATCAGCGGCAAACCGATCGTAGCCTCTCATTCTTCGGCCCGTGCCCTTTGCGACCATCCGCGCAATCTGACGGATGACCAATTGAAAGCATTGGCAGCCAAGGGGGGGGTGGCACAGGTATGTATGTATGGCGGATTCCTGCGCAAGAACGGAGAAGCTACCATCAAGGATGCCATCGAGCATCTGAACCACATGGTAAATGTCATGGGCATAGAACATGTAGGGATAGGAACCGATTTTGACGGTGACGGCGGCATCACAGGCTGCGCTTCAGCATCAGAATTGATAAACTTTACACGCCGGCTGCTGTTGGAAAGATACAGTGAAGAAAATATCCGCCTCATTTGGGGTGGAAACTTCCTGCGCGTTATGGAAGAAGTACAAAGAAAATAACGTAACTTTGCGGCGCAGCCCCCTTCTATATAAAGGATAATGCACAAATAAATAACAGAAGAATAAGTATGAAGATAAGAAATGTTTTAGTAATCCCGTTCTTGCTGCTTGTATTGACAGCCGTTTCGTGCGGAAACAGTAAAAGCAGAAACGACCGGACAGAAACCGTAGACAAAGAAGTGATCAAGGCTCCCGAGTTCGATGCAGACAGCGCCTACCAGTACATTCAGGTACAAGCAGACTTCGGTCCCCGTGTTCCCAACACACAGGCGCACAAAGAATGTGGGGAATATCTGGCAGGACAATTGGAAAAATTCGGCGCCAAGGTATACAATCAATATGCCGATCTGATAGCATACGACGGTACGATACTGAAATCACGCAACATTATCGGTGCTTACAAGCCCGAAAGTAAAAAACGTATCCTGCTTTGCGCCCATTGGGACAGCCGCCCGTATGCCGACAATGATCCCGACCCGAAGAATCACCATACTCCTATACTGGGAGTGAATGATGGTGCCAGCGGTGTGGGGGTGCTGCTGGAAATCGCCCGTCAGATACAGAAGGAACAACCTGCCCTAGGTATAGATATCGTATTTTTCGATTCGGAGGATTATGGAATTCCCGAATTTTATGACGGCAAGTACAAACAAGACACTTGGTGTCTTGGATCACAATACTGGGCACGTACCCCACATGTTCAGAACTATAATGCACGCTATGGAATCTTGCTGGATATGGTAGGAGGAAAAGATGCCACGTTCTATTATGAAGGTTACTCGGCCCGCACCGCCCGTTCCGAAATGAAGAAAATCTGGAAAAAGGCACATGAGCTGGGATATGGCAAATATTTTGTAAAAGAAGACGGCGGTGAGACGGTGGACGACCATATCTATGTCAACAAGTTGGCGCGTATCCCGTGTGTGGACATCATTAACTATGATGCCGACAATCCGCAAAGTTCTTTCGGCTCTTTCTGGCATACGGTAAACGATACGATGGAAAACATTGACCGTAACACGCTGAAAGCGGTAGGACAAACAGTGATGGATGTGATTTATAATGAGAAATAAATGATAAAATAATGAAAACAATAAACGAACTTCAGAACGAAGTGATAGAAGAGTTCAGTGATTTTGATGACTGGATGGACAAGTATCAATTGCTCATAGATTTGGGTAACGAGCAGGAACCACTCGCCCCCGAATATAAAACAGAACAAAACCTGATAGACGGTTGCCAGAGCCGCGTATGGCTGCAAGCCGATATGGAAGACGGCAAAGTGGTGTTCCAGGCGGAAAGTGACGCCTTGATTGTAAAAGGTATCATTGCCCTGCTTATCAAAGTAGTCAGCGGACATACTCCGGATGAAATATTAAGCAGTGATTTATACTTTATAGAGAAGATAGGTTTGAAAGAACATCTGTCGCCCACCCGCAGCAATGGCTTGCTGGCAATGGTAAAACAGATGCGTATGTATGCGCTGGCTTTCAAGGCAAAAATGGCGAACTAGTGATTAGTGGTTAGTGATTACTAACCACTAAAAAATCATCGTCCCAGCCGCTTGGTATCGACATCGGTACGTTTCTTCTCTTTGTATCCGCCGAATTTATAGAGGAATGAAAATGTAAAGCTACGATTGTCCCAATTCATTTCTGTCCGGTTCCGTTGCTGCCCCCACGCCAGCCGGGTGGTCATATTCGATGTATTAAGAATATCATTTCCTTTCAATATCACCTTTGTCTTTCCATCCGGAGAAGCCCACTGAAGTGAAGTCGAAACATTACAAATAGGACTTAAGTTATACACCCCTTGTATGGCACGTGATTGGTAAAAACCAGCCAACGTACCTATGATATTCGGTTTCTTCGATAAGATGAATGTGTTTGTGGTATTCAGAATGACGCTGAATTTATGCCGGTTGAATGCAATATCATGGAAATGGCTGTTCTTGTCATGAGAGAACAGGCCGAAAGCAAAAATGCGCCCGTTCCACCATGTACTCACTTTATAAGAAGCCATAGTCTGTATGGTCCATCTTTTCTGAAAATCATAATTCACAAACTGATTCACCTCCGCCAGACGGTCGGGCAATTGATAAGGGAGCTGCACAAAGTAATCGGGTGTGTAATTGTAATTCACCCCTATCATATATCTATTCTTATACAGATAATTCAAGTCGAGCGAATAATTGGAACTTGGCTTCAGATCGGGATTTCCATGAGCCTCGGTATAGCTGTCCACATACTGTATAATAGGTTGCAACTGCCAGTAAGCGGGATATTTACGATTACTGGTGAAAGACATTTGCAAGGTATGGCCATCTGCCGGAGTATAAGTTGTGTTTACAGTGGGATACAGCATCCAGCTATGGCGTTCCCCGGCATGATAAAGCTCTGCGGCCAAGGAAATTTCGGCAGAGAACTTCTTCCCAAAACTATGTGAAGCGCCGGTGTACATATTCAGAGTATATTCTTTTCGAAGCAGTTTCTCGGAATTATCGGGAATCAAGGCTCCTGTTTCACCATCCCGATAGAACTGGTAGCTGTTATCATGTGTGGCAGTGTACTTTACACCATAATTTATCTCGGTTCCACCTTGCAAGGAATGAAGCTGGTTGGCATAGAATAACCAGCGGTTGATACGTTGGTTGCTGTCATAATTCAATGTCCGGCTGACATCCTGCATATCTTTCTCCAGAAAGGTCTGTGACGGATTGGAGAAAAAAAGGAAATCCATTCCTGCCGAAAGGCCGAAAGAAGATTGATAATCGGCCGCCACATTATGTAACTGGCGGTCACCGTCATCCGTTTTATCACTGTGGGCTGTTCCACGCATTTTTGTACAGTCCTGCCCATAGCGGTATTGTGTATTGTAAACCACACTCAACAAGTTCTTCTTCCCGAAATCATAATCCGCCCCCAAGCGGAGGTTATGCCGGCCGCCATACCCTTTAGCCTCTGTTTTCAAATCCAACTCGTGTACGTCCCCCGCCATAGTGTGCCATGACTGTTTGTCCAATCCGAAAGTGGTATGTTTGAACCCGTATGAATACATCACATCCGCCGAAAAGCGCCGGGAAGTGTAGAGCAAATTTCCACGGCCTGCAATGTCTTCCCTGCGGGACTGTTCATACATAGCCGCCACTTCACCGGACCAAGAAGGCTTCTGCCCTATATTCGATTTTAGAATAACATTCACCATGGCTCCACGAATGCGGTAACGTGCCGGAGCAGCATACATGATTTCCGCTTTCTCCAGACGACTGACAGGGGTATTCTGAAGCACGGACTTCAAATCGTCCTTGTCCAGTGTACTTACTTTTCCATTTACTACCAAAGTAATACTGCGCCCCCCCAAAGTGAGATTGCCATCTTGTTCCACGATGCCGGGCAGTTCCTTTACCGCCTCGTAGGCGTTATTCACCGGAAGCCGCTCTACCATACGGGGTAAGTCATAGACCAGCTTTCCCCGCTCGGCCTTTACCACCGGACGCTCCCCTTTGACCAACACCTCCGGCAATTGTTGGAAAAGGCTGTCCATATAGGTATAATTCACATCATTCTGCGCTTGTGCCGCAAATGCCGACAAGCATAAACAAAAGATAATCACTGTCCTCATCATCGTTTTATTTTTAATGTCCATGCAAAGTAAAGGTGAAAAATGTGCCGTATGTGTTACCGCCGGCTTATGAAGTCTTATTTAGTGTTATCAAAAGAAAGAGAATACTTATTTTGTACCTATTTTTGCCAAACCATGAAGATACCGTTTAAAGCCATAGCCGCATTGATTATCCTTTCGCTGATAGGCGTCTTTGCCTATCAGGCATATTGGTTGACAGGATTATACACCTCGATGAAGAAGGATATGGACAATTGCCTGATAGAAACATTACAGGTGAGTGACTACAATGAAATGATGGAACGGTGCGACTCCGTGAAACGAAGCAACGAAACCATAAATGGCTATATCGAATCCAGTATCAATCTGGACAGCAGTGCTTTGATTACCAAAGTTATAGAAACCGAGCCTTTCAAACAGCAAAAAAGATTTGGTCTGGAAATCAATGAACCGGTATCTACTACCATCGACAAAAACGGTACACTGGAACTGCTCACCAAATACTTCCAACGGGGTATCCACAGCCAGCTGGACCTTTTCACGGAAATCAACCTGCACACTTTCGACAGCCTTTTTACAAGGACACTTGCCATGCGCGGAATCATCTACCTGCCTCACCGCATCGAAATAGTGAATTTACGTCAAGACAGCACGGTCGTACAAGGACTCAGCTCACCTCAAAAATACAGGCCGGGCAAAGAAGCAGTGAGCTACTATTACAATTATGACTTGTACAACAAAATGGCATACCGGTTATGGGTGGAACCGACAAATACCATCGTCTTGCAACAAATGAAGGGGATACTTTATACCTCTTTCTTTATCATTATTATATTGGGGGTATCATTCTGGTTTCTTATCCGTATCATCTTAAGGCAGAAAAGTGTAGAAGAAATGAAAGAGGACTTCACGCATAACATTACTCACGAACTGAAAACTCCGATAGCCGTAGCCTACGCCGCCAACGATGCATTACTGAACTTCAACGGAGCAGAAAACCTGACGAAACGACAGAACTATCTTCAGATTATCCAAACCCAGCTGAAACAGCTCAGCGGACTGGTGGAACAGATCCTTTCCATGAGTATGGAGCAACGGAAGAACTTCCGTCTGAACTATGAACCTGTCGAACTGAGGCCTATGTTGGAAAATCTGATCAGCCAACATAGATTGAAAGCTGATAAGCCGACTGAGTTCAAACTCATTATGGAAGAAAACATAACCCTACGTGCAGACCGCTTGCACCTGTATAACATGATCAGCAATCTGATAGACAATGCTATAAAATATTCCGATGAAAAGGCATATATTTACATTTCTGCAATACGCTGCAACAATCCATACAACGGTGACCGTAACGCTTATGTAATGCTAAAGATACAAGACAAAGGAATAGGTATTCCTGCCGACAGACAAAAACATCTGTTTGATAAGTTTTATCGGGTTCCGACCGGTAATCTGCATAATGTAAAAGGATATGGATTAGGACTTTATTATGTAAAAACAATGATAGAACAGCATAAAGGAACTGTTTCCGTGGAAAGCAGCACAGGAAAAGGCAGTACCTTTACACTTAAAATTCCCGAATAAGCAAATGGAAAAGATACACGTTTTATTAGTAGAAGATGAACAGACTCTTGCCATGATTATCAAGGACACACTGGAAGAACAGGATTTTATCATTACTACCGCCGGAGATGGTGAAGAAGGCTTAAGAAAGTTTTTCGAACAGAAACCGGACGTATTGGTAGCCGATGTCATGATGCCCCGTATGGATGGCTTTGAAATGGTACGCCGCATCCGCCAATCGGATAAAGCAACCCCGGTATTATTCCTCACCGCCCGGTCTGCCATCAATGATGTAGTAAAAGGATTTGAACTGGGAGCTAATGACTATCTGAAAAAACCATTCGGTATGCAGGAGCTTATTGTACGCCTCAAAGCCTTGATGCACAAAGCTTTTGTGGAAAAAGAAATAACCAATACCTACACCATCGGAGGATATCAGTTCAACTCCGTCACCCAACAACTGGATTTTGCAGGGAACATACAAGAACTCTCCCACCGGGAATCGGAAATCCTAAAACGCCTGTGTGAGAACCGGAATGAAGTGGTGAACAGCCAAAGCATCTTGTTGGAGCTATGGGGAGATGACAGCTTCTTCAATTCACGCAGCCTGCATGTATTTATTACGAAATTACGCCATAAACTGTCCAAAGACCAAAGCATACGGATTGTGAATGTAAGGGGAATAGGTTACAAACTGATTATAAACTAACACTTCTTCCCTCTAATCAAGACTTTCTGCCCGCCGGACAAGGTAGTGGCAAAGATATAATCATCTCCTCCCTCTTTCAGTTTCAAACGTTTGCGAAGTTCCGCAACCGATAATGGAAAGTTGCGGATCGTAATATTCGCCTTGTCCATATCCATCAAGAACGCTTTCAATTCCTTTTTTCCAAAACCCGATACGGCCTCAACCCGGAAACGACGTCCCGGAAAATCCGGAACCAAAGAAACAGAGGTATATAAATGGCTGTTGAGGTGAAGTTTCGCCACAGGATAGGTTTGTGTGAGAGAACGAAAAGCACCGGCTTTCAATATAGCGGCATTCGGTTCATACAAATAAGTTCCGACTTCATCGGCCAAAAGACAGGGCGATGTTTTTTCCCGCTTCAAGGTAAAGGTGTAATGCCGGCTCTCCCCGTTGCCTACAATATGTTCGCAATGGATGCTTACCTCCGATGAAACGGACTCTTTTTGCAGTATCAGCAATAACTCCTTGCACTCGTTATTCACAGCGACAATGTGTACCGCACGAACTGTTTTCAACTCGTTCAATGCCAATGACAGATCCAGCATAGGCGATAATTTCACCATCACTTTCTTTGCCTTATCAACCAGCAAAGGCTCCAAAACAGTAACATCCGGCTCGCAATCAGAGATGGCAACCGTCTTTCCACCGTGTCCGTCTCTTCTGGCAGGGTCTAAAAACAAGCAATCTACCGGAAGCATTTCCTGCAAATAGGATACCCCGTCCCGGTTGTGTATCCGAATGTGCCCCAACCCCAACAAAGGGAAATTATGCAAAGCCAGCTCACAAAGTCCTGACTGCCTTTCCACATAATCAGCCTGCTTGAAATTCCGGGAGATAAAGCTGCAATCAATACCGAAACCTCCGGTTAAATCGGCAAAAGTATCGCCTTCCAACAAAGAGGCCTTATACAAAGCAGTTGCTTCGGAAGAACATTGCTCCATAGACAAATGAGGGGGATACCATAATGCAGAAACCGGATACCATGAAGGTATCTTGCGGGCCGCCACCTGCCGTCCGGCAATTTGTGTGACAGCTGCCGCCATGTCTACATCGGGATATTTCTTACTTTGCAAAGCAAGTGTACGCGTATCGTCCTCTCTGTGTTCTTCGATGAAATGGAGTGTTTTTGTTGATATTTCCATCCTTTATCTAATTACTTTATAGTTCCGTTTTGCCTCTTCACGACTGCGGAAGTTGAAATGCCACCACTCACTGCGCAAAGGTTTATAACCCGCATCCGTCATGACCCGGCGCAGCAGCAAACGGTTTTTCCGTTCCTGCGCTGTAATGATTCCCTGCTGTACCATTGCCGCCTCGGTATCTATGTGTGCTTCCTTGCCCAAATGATCCACCTTGGTCCCCATAGGCAAAGGATTTCCTTTTTCATCTGCAATACTCACATCCACCGCCAAACCATAATTATGCAACCCTCCTCCCCGGGCCGGATTGGATACATATATATTTTGGGAAGTACCTTTTACCACATTCCACATTTTCTGCTGCACGGACATGGGACGGGCGGCATCATAAATAATCAGAGAATAACCGGGATACAACTCTTTCAACCGCTTTTGCGCTTGCAACAAGGCTTTGGCAGCCTCGGGATGAAGATAGGCCTCCTGCAAATCCTCATAAAGGACTTTCCCGGTAAAATTGTCGGCACGGGTATACATCAAATCTATTTTCAATGTCGGGTCCATCCGGCCTACATTCACCAATCCCAAAGAATCAAGATAATGCTCCATCCTGCTTTGCGAGAAAGCGGGACAGAGCATTATCAGCAATGATATAAAAATAAAAACAGACTTCATCTACAGCGGTATCTTTCTTACTATTATAATACAGACCTCAGTAACTCAGGAATCTCAATATTACAGCATTCCATCTCCTTCAGTATTTTCTTTCCTTCCGCCGTAAGCGAGAAATACATCTGGCGTTTGTCACAATCTCCCAAATTACGCTCTATATAGCCTTTATCCTCTACAGATCTGATAACCTTAGAAGTATTCGAATTAGAAAGCCCCAATTGCTCTGCTATCTCTCCCGAGGACAGGCGTTTCTTTCTGGAGAGACAGCACAGCAACATTCCTTCGTTCAGACAAAGGTGGTGCGCCTTTTCAAACCGTGTTTCAAATTCTGCAATAGCGCGATAGAGATCTCTTATTTTACATAAAGTTTCCATATTGCTCTTTCTTCTTGATGCTATTGCACAAAAGTACTTATTTTTTCAATAAAAACTCATCAATAGCCTTTTTAAATGACGCTTTGGGCATAGCCCCCTGTGCCATCTCCGGCTTTCCTTCCATGGGGATGAACAGAATGGACGGAATACTCCGTATACCAAACGCGCCTGCCAGTTCCTGTTCTTTCTCCGTGTCCACTTTATAAATCACAATCTGGCCATCGTATTCTTTTGCCAATTCGTCCAAAATAGGAGCTACCATTTTGCAAGGACCACACCAGTCAGCATAGAAATCCACAATAGCCGGTTTGTCACCTTCATATTTCCACTCTTCCGGGTTTTTCTCGAAATTATATACTTTCGCCAAAAATTCAGCTTTAGTCAAATGTATGACCTTTCCATTTCCTTCTGTTGCCATAGTTTCTTCTTTTACAGGGTTATTATTACTGCTTCCTCTGCCGCAAGCTGTTGTGGCAGCCAGCACAAGGGCTAAAAAAAATAAAATCGTTTTATTCATACTTATTCCTCCTTCTTTATCTTTCTATGCTCCGGCATAAATGAACTGAGCAACAATCCCCCCATTGCCGCCCCCCAAATGGAACTGTTGACAGGAGAAGAAGTGATAGGGCAAGTCCCAGTGGTGCAACCTACATACCGCCAATACAAATATCCTCCTACCATTCCTGCCACAATACCAAGCAATGTCCATCCATACCTTTTTATAAACTCTTTTTTCATACTCTTCTTCATAATTAAAACCGGACTCTGTTATGTTATCTCCTTTAATTATTTCCTCAGGAAACTTTTTCCAAATATATTCCATACTTTCCTATATAACAAATTTCCTTAGGAAAATATTTAAATAATAACTTTCCTTCACGATTCGGCACCTACATTTACACAATATTCAGCAACACAAAAGGTCAAATCATTATACAACAACTATTTCCCGGCCCAAGACAGCACCACAGGACTCTCTACACGCACTCCGTATTCAGCCGCTTTTTCCAGTATATTCCTCGCCAACTCAGGCTTCTGATCATCACTAGCATAACGGAAATAGGCTTCCGCCGCCCGCACATGTGCCGCATCGGGCATCGGGAAAGCACGCTCTTCAGGAATTCCGAAATCAGAACTGCTCAGTTCTCTACGCTCTTCGGCATCCAACCGGTCTGATTCTACTGGTTTCATAAACTATAAGGTTTTAAAGTGAATAATCTTCATAAGAAAACAGAATGAATGGAATAAAGATGGCAGGAAAGTGTTAATCTATCACATTTTTCACGGATTACTTAAAATAAGAAAACTATTAATGCTGTTATTTCCAATGATTTATTATTTTTGTACCCACCTAGATAAACACAATGACCATGAAAAACAAACTATATTTTATTATAGTAGCCACGCTGCTGTGTCCAACATCGCTATATGCACAATCCGGCACTGACAAACGATCCGTTCTATCCTTTCAGACAGGTCCTACCCTCTACACCGGAAAGCTGATAGGAATAGCAGGATATTCCTCGAATTTGCGCAACGGCATAGGTTGGTCAGGAAGTTATACTTACCTGGTAGGAAACAAGCCTGCCATTAGAGCCGGATTCGGAATACTTTATCAAGGCAGCCGGTATACAGGCAACACGACAAATACCACAGACAAGATTCAAACACACTATTTTGCTCCACAGTTCTCCCTGCATTGGCTGAAACAACAATTCGATTGGTATTTTACTACCGGAACCGGATACCAGTTATATAAAGACGACAGTATGGTATATGATAAACCACGAAAAGTATCCATGAACAAATGGGCGGCAAACTTTGGAGTAGGCGGAGAATACCACCTTTTCACCCATTGGGGGATCAGTGCAAGGATAAGCTATATCCTGGCGTATTCCGGTGAATATTCCGTCCGCTACCATCATAAAGAATGGATGGTACAACCACATTATCCGATGAACGGTTCGGATGACATTTCTCAATTATCTTTCTCGGCAGGTATTAACTATCACTTTTAAAAAATTCAGACCATGATTAAATATCTTAGTACAATAGTATTAACTGTCGCGTTATGCTGTGCCTGCGATGGAGAAGACTTTTCAGCAGATCCTACTCTCATGCCACCTGCCACTCAGACAGGCGCCAATACCTTTGGCTGTCTGATAGACGGCTGGGTATATACAGGACAACGCTATGGACCGGACCATAAAGCATCCTACTATCCTGCTTATAATGAAGATGAAAAAGCAACAGTCCATGTATACGTTTGGGTAGATGACAATACGTCTATTTCTTTCAATATCATTGACCCGAAAGAAAAAAATATCACCGTTTACAGTGATATTGAAAAGATGGATAATGACCAGACTATCTATACCGACGCCGTATTCAAAGATGGTAATAAACAAGAAGAAAGACTGGAAGACGGCATTGTCAATATTACCCGCTTTGATTTGAACAACAGAATAATCAGCGGAACTTTTGAAGGAAGAAGAGTGACAGAAGGGCGTTTTGATTTAACATTCTAACATATACCCGTTGACAACTTAAACTCAGCTTGCCAACGGGTAAATTAATCTCTTTCTTATTTTATCTTATCATACTGATCATTCGCACTAATCTCCGTGTATTTAGGCGCATCAATCATTTCCACCAAAGCGCGTAACACAGGCCCTTCACCCATCGGATCATTTTCCTGAGTGGGACGATTATAATAAAATACGGTGGAAGGCATAATACCTGTACCGACACAAATAGCCGTCACATCACCATTCTCTGAAATTTTTGACAACATTCCTTTGAATCCCTGCCATGCTACATAAATGAAATCCGGATGCAACCATCCTTCCTTCACACCTTTAGCTATGCCAAATACAAACATAGAACTACCGGTAATTTCTTCATAAGAATCTTCTTTATCCAACAACTGATGCCACAAACCGTTTTTCCCTTGATACCGCGCTACCCCACTAGCCTGCATCTGGAAATTCTTTATCACATCCTCACGCATAGGATGATTTTCCGGCATTCTTGCCAACAGATCGGCTGTCGCCATAAAAATCCATCCATTGGCCCGGGACCAATGCGCCACTCCATGTTCCTTATTATCCGTATGATAGCAATGATAATAAATCTGTTTTTCAGGACACCACAAATATCGTGTATAATTCAATATCTGATTGGCCGCATCATCAAAATACTTCTTTTCACCAGTAACCTCTCCCATTCGGGAAATAAAAGACACCGCCATAAACGCATCATCTGCCCAAATTGTATTTTCATGAGGCCATAAACGGGCTATAGTTCCATCGGCCAAACGAGGTTCTGAAACCATAATATGATGATTGGTTGTTTCAATATATTTTTGAAAAGCATCATCTGGATGACGCTGGTTCAAAGTTATCAAACTAGCCCCCATAGGACCGTTGTCATCCAAGCGCTTGTTTCTATAAATCATATGCCAAGTAAGACGGGGAACCGCCCTCCATCCTCCTTCACGGAAAGTCTTATCATACAAACGATGAAAATAAGACTGATTAGTTTTGTCAAAAATAAACTTCATATTCTTCAGCACATAATCCTCATATTTCCGGTTCTGTATTTTATCACCCAACTCCATCAAAGCCATATTCGTTACTCCGTTTGTATAATGCCAATTCAAATATTTACTATTGACACGTATATCCGGATTTAAAGAAACATTGTCCAAAGAAATGTATACTTTACCTGTTTTTACATCTTTGAACTCATAAACCGTAGAAGCAACAATACGATCGGCTATCTTTATAGCCATCTCTTTGGGCACAGTGTTGTCCTGTGCCATTAAGGGGAATAATCCTATCGCAAACAATAAAATGCCTGCACAACCATAACGTTTAACCATACAACCTAAATTTAATTTTTTATTTTTATACTAACAACCTCTATATTCCACCGAAATAAAAAGTCCGGCTATCTTTTAATATTCTTCAAAGATAAAGCCATCTTCCCGTTTCGTACAAATTTTCATCCTACTTTTTAAGGGTAATATCCACATTTTCAGTTTTAGAGTATATAATGTATAATGTGCTCATGATTTTATACTAAGAGAAAGAAATTCTGTTCATGATTCCTGTAACAAGAGTAACAAATGTAAATCTACCTCATTATCAACACGCTAATTATTTCTGTGTAAGTTCTGAGATCAACACTGAATTTATTATGTAAATTTACTAAAATGTTTGCATGAAAGGTTTAGCTCCACACACGCTGCAAGTTTTTGAAGCCGTTTCTAAGTTGGACTGCATCAAATCCTATCTCTTGGTAGGTGGCACTGCCTTGTCATTGCAAATGGGAACTCGGCAAAGTGAAGACTTGGACTTTATGAAATGGCGTACCTCTAAAACAGAGAAAATGGAAGTGGCATGGTATCAGATAGAGAAACAATAGTGAAACAACAGCTATATATTAGGAGTAAATCAACCAAGAGCAACAGATTTATATCTGGAGGGTCTGCAAACAAAAAAGGCTGTATTCCGTTAGGAATCAGCCTTTTAGTTTGTGGACCAGCCTGGGCTTGAACCAGGGACCTCCAGATTATGAGTCTGTTGCCGAGCACGACAAATCCTGCGGATTTATCGTGTGTAACCAACTGAGCTACAAGACTTTTTAAGCGTTCGTAAACCTGTTAATGAACTCTATTAAGAACGTATCGGTAAACCAGCGGTAAACAATCGTTCTTGTTGCAAAGTTAGTCAATGTTGCATTGTTATGCAATAATTATATCTTATAATTGGAGTTGCTCCAATCACTTTTTTACCTACGTGGAAGTATTATAGTTTTTATAAAATCTCGTGCTTGGCAGAATCAGATTATTCACCATGCTGTATAAATCCGATTCTTCTGCGTGGCTTTTCTTCCAATTTCTTCTTAGCTTGCAGTTCTGCTAATGTCTGATTAATGAGTTCCAACTGCATTCGTGTATCATCATTAATATCGTTGTAATCAGCAAACACTTCTTCTATGTAGTCTTTCAACTCTTTTACTTCGTTCTGCAACTCTGTTAGTTTGTCCGTCTTAGGTAATGCCACCATTTGACGAACTGCAACAAAAGCACGCATGATACCCATATTAATCTGAATTGCTGTTTTGGAGTTCAATACACTACTTAGCATGGCTACCCCTAATTCAGTGAACGCATACGGATTACGTCTAACTCCCATTTTGATAGAATTGGAAGTCACAAATTGTGACCTCCAATTTTGTGTTTCCTCACTTGTCAGTTGAAACATAAAATCTTCGGGGAAACGGTCTATATTGCGTTTTACGGCTTGATTCAACGCTTTCGTTTGAACTCCATACATTTCTGCTAAATCACGGTCAAGCATTACTTTCTGACCTCTGATTTCATATATTTTGCTTTGAATTACTTGTAATTGTTCCATTGATTAAATCTTTTATGTTGCAAAGATAACCAACTCTATATAATGTAAATAGAATGTATAGACAATATTTTAGAATATGGCATAAAAGTATTTCTGTATGATTAAAGCTCTTATTCTATTTTGGTTCGTTTTTGATTTTGGCTATTGCGTAATTTTGAATACAGTTGTATAACACATAGTTTTGTAGTTAATAAGATGTTTGTTTAGAACTGAAAAAGCCAACTTATCCGTAATTGGGTAGGTTGGCTTTTTGCTTAATTATTTTGCTCTTACATAAGTATCTAAAGTGTACCAGTTTTCATTTCCATCATCACCGACACATTCCAATACTAATTTTGTTTTATCTAAAGATTTTATTTCGGCAGTATCCCAGCAGTCCATTATATGAGGGGTAACGGTCAATGTTGTTCCTGATAGTGTAGGATAGTATGTAAAAGGGTCATTCTCCCATGAGCTTGAGCCATCTTGAAAATAATACTCTTTGAAAGTATATTTTCCTTTTGAATTTTTAGTAATTTCTAATTTGGTTTCTTGCAAATCTGGATAACTTTCATCCCAAGTGTTTTTGTCGTTACTATTTTCAATGTAACCTTTTGAACTTTGCAATAGCCAAGTACCTTCAATACTGTAAGTTTCTCCTTGTTCTTCTTCATCATCACTGCAAGAAGTAAAGTTCACACACATTACTATGGCTAATAAAGCCATTCCAATTAATCTAAATGTTTTCATTTCGTTTGATTTTAAAATAGTTATTCTGATTGTATTAATTCAAATTCTCTGCCTTTTAGTTGGTAGATATGCCTAATAGCGTTGTTCCATCCATTAGAACCGTAAATAGTAATGGTCTTGTTCTCTGAATCAAACTTACATTGTCCGTTTTCCAACTCTGTAAATGGTGCTTCTGTTTTCTGCATAAAGTAACCGTATGGGGTAACATCGTACACATCATAGGCATTTGATTCTCTTGAACCACTTTTATAGCGATTGATAATGAACTCCTCTTCTCCGTCAAAATCAACATCGGAAAAGAAGAAAGGAGAATCATCCGAAAGGTATTCTTCGTTCTCTAATTTAACAGTATAGTCCAACTCTATAACGGTGTTGTTCGGATATGTGTTGCCTTTATCATACAGAACCCTATCAGTCCATTTCTCCACAAAGTAGTAATATTCCACTCCTTGTTTCTCTAAACAGAATAGAGCGTTACCTACTTCACCATTTTGCAGCCACATTACTTTTACTGTATATCCGTTTATAGGCTGTTTGTACTTAATGTAGATATGCGGCTGATTGAAACATTCAAAATCCTGCGGAACAGATGTTTTATCTGTTTTGCAAGCTACTAAACTAAGTAATCCAATAATGATAAATGGCAATTTGCTCATTACCTTTCTATTTATAATATGATTGTAGTAATGAATATCCGTTTATGGGCGTTCTCTGTTTTAGATAATAGCTATGTTCCGCTAAAAATAATATATGGTCTGAATTTTCAAATTCATATATTCTTTTTCCATTTTCACTTTCAAGAAAAGCTGATTTATTACTGATTTTCAGATTTATAAAATGTGTGCCATTTTGTTCCCATGCAGTAATATTAAGTGCTTTGATAATATCATGCTGTCTTTTCTCACAATCATACTCACCATGAAAAAAAGCGAAATAGTCTTTGGTTCGTGGGTTGAAGTTCCATCCGTTTCCATTCGGATATTTAAGTTCTAATTGGTTAGGATATGCTTCATTAAATTCAGACCAATATAAACTATTCATTACTTCAAAGTCTGCTTTCTTAATTCGGTCAAAGCAAAAGCCTCCATCTTCTCTAAGTATGTACTTATCCATAATGCTTGCCATGTGTATTTCAAAAAAATAGTCCATCAGCAAACTGTCACTAACGCTTGCATAATTCTCTGAATGGAAAACAAGACCACATTTATTCTCAAATTCTATCACATATTTGCTCGTTGCTAAAAGTCCCGAACATTCATAGAGCTTCATTCTTATTAGTTGTTGTCCTGTTCTTTGGTTAAGCCAATCAAAAGTCCAAGAATCGATTAATTTTCTGTTCTCTTTAAACATAATTACGAATCATTTATGCTCTCTAATTCCCAAAAGAGACAGATATAAAATAAGGTGTGGGAACTATATCTGCTTTATCCTGAAATCCGGCTCTCGCATTGCCTTGGCATGGATAAAACAATAGCAACCCACACCAATTTTGACAATATCTAAGAGCCTTATAGATATAAGGTAGGTATATATCAAATGAAGGGGTGCTATCGCTACCATCTTCATGCCATTTCAAATTTGCGAGATTTGATTTCAGAAGATAATCTCAATAACACCTTTTCGTTAAATATGTCCTTTCAGTGTCTTAACGCATTAAGACCTCTGAAATTGCTGCAAAGTTAGCGAAAGGTTTTGAATGTCTAAAGATAAAACACTGATAAATGTAGTTCCAAGTGTTCCAAAACATATCTGTAGTAAGGTATTAGGCAATATTGCCCTTTTTTCTTCGTAGCTTCAAAGGTAGGTACTTTTTTTGATTGGGGTCTATAAAAAGATTTCTTCCCGAAAAAAGTACCCGTAGATTCTGCGGATTGGAAAATGCAATTCTATTAGAGATAATAAGGTATATAGGTTTACAGCCTAACTAAGTAATGAATGAAAGAAGTATCTAATCTTCATATTGGGTATAAAAAAGTCTGCAAATACTGCGAACTATTTAATAATTAGTCTCCTATTTGCCTTTTTCAATAGCCTCTTTTAATTCGTTGAAGTTATCGAAAAAGAAAAGCCATTCACCTTCCGATGTTTGCACTCTAAAGAATTTTTCATTTGCTCTTCTTGAAACCGCATAAACAATGTCCTTATATTTTAATTTAAGAATGGCAGTACCCAAAATTTTGGTAATAAATAATTCCCCCACCTCTCCAGTTAGTGATATATAGCCATTGTTTGCCATTCTCCACAATCCAACATTGCCTAAAGAGAACATATCTTCCATATCTATTGTGTTTTTTAGTTAATTAGACCACAAAATTAATGATTCATTTGCAATTATAGTGCCATTTGTGAGGATAAATTTGCCCAAAAATCGCACATACCATAAACTACAAGCCATATCATGCCTTTTTAAAAAGAGAGTTTCCCACTCCGGTACAGAACTGGTTTGCACTCCGTTTTTCTTGGAACTATCAGAATGTGACAAACTTTTCTGTTTCTGTAAATGGTTCAGAAACTTCAAACTTTGTCACATTCCAATAAAACAAGTGTAACTATGATTGTATATAAATAAAGATGGATAAAATCAGTATCAGCAAAAAAGGATTGATAATACCAATTATTATCAGTAGGAGAACTACCAATGTTCCCCATAGTATCAATTTTCCATCATCTTCCATTTTGTAGTATTTTTAAGTTATTAAAAAGGTCTGTTCCCATATTTATACTCTAATATGGAATTACACACCCTATCATAAAAGGAAAAACCACAACCCGTATAAAAGTAGCTTAAATAGGTTGCTTGGTACTCTCTTTGTAATGCTTGGTTGTTGCTAAGCAGGTCTGCAAACTTTTCCAACCAATATTTCAAGGCTTGTATAACTTTGATATAGCGTAGGTTGTTATCCACATACCCCAATCTGTTTTCCAAGTCTTTAATGTGCTTTATTACTTTTTCTATCTGTTTATCCATAGTTCTGTAAAAATAGGAAAGGACACCTAAATAAATAGATGCCCTCTCATCAATTAGTCAATAAACCATTTGTAATGCTCATCCCCATGCAGGGCTGCATTGATTCCAACAGCCATTTCAGTAGCATTCAAAGAGCGGTCTAAGAATGAATCTATATAGCTGCTCTTATTTGCACCCGTTAATAGGTTGTAGAACTTCCACATATTCAAGTCATTTCCAAAGCTGCCAAAGTTCTCATCATTAATGTAGGCTTTTGCAACACTGTTAATCTGTGTATCTGTAAGCAACATTCTTGGCAGTCTCTTTTGGTAGCCATTGGGCAAACACTGATAAAGCCTCATTTTGCCCAATATTTGTGCAAATTGGTGTTCACTCATTGAAGTATTGCCCAACTGTTGCATCAAATGCAGATGTTTGGCAGGATTGTAGTTGTTGAACAACTCCAAGGCAGAACGGTAAAGTTCACTTGTATTGCTCACCCTTAAATCATCCTTGTAACCGTCTGTGAAGATGCACATGTTGCAGCATACTTGGTTCTTAAAGCCAATAGCCAATCTAAACAACTCTGGAACTTTCTTGCTGTATAAGTTCATTTGATTATAGGCTCTGACCCCCACTATTGAAAGGTTCAGTTTGTTACCCTCAACCGTTTCATAGATTGTAGGAATGTCAATACTGAAAGCTGCCCTCTCATAGTAGATTGTTTTGTCTGATTCCAACAACTGATTGGCAGGTTTGTGGATAGCTTCGGGAATGCGACCCTTAATCACATGAGAGACACGAATATCGGGTGTTCCAATAGTCTCACCATTGTAGTAGGAGTTTGCAGCTTCCCAAACAGTTTCAATAAATGCAGCATGGTTTACTGTAAGTTCATTGTCTTTTGCAAAAACGGGAGTAATACAGTCATTTTTCAAATGTTGCAAGGTAGCTTCTTGGGTGTTTGCCTCAATGAAATGATTTACCCTTTTAGGTGTTGCAGTTTCTTCAATAATGGTTGCTTCTTCTGCAAACTCACCTAAATTCATTCTCTCTCTGTTCTCTGTTGGCATGATAACTAAATTTCTCATATTGATAAAAGTTTAAATGATTAATAATTCTTTTTATATCAATGTACAGAGGGGGACTAAAGGGGTTTGCCAACCGTAAAGACAGCCACTCTTATATATTTTAGGTCACTGGCTGAATGGGGAGGGGGGATTTCTGTATTAAGTACCTTATATATCTGTTCTCTTGACTTTTAGCTAAACTGAATATGGGTGATTCTTTAATTATGTAGTCTTTTTAATGTCATTGGCTGTATGTGGCATATTATAAAGTATAGGCTATATAACTCTTATTAAAGTGGAAATTTTCAGAAAGTCAGAATCGGAAAAATGTACGTCTGTGGTTCTGCGCCAAAAATAAAAGCCGCAAGGGTTACTTACGGCTTGGCAATATATTAGGCAATGTAACCTCTTTCAAGGTCTTCATCGGTGATTATTTCGGGATATAGGTTCTTGATAATAGCCAACTGACTTTCAGAAGTTATCAGAAATATATCCTCTCTAAGCAGGTGTATTCCTTTCTTGTCCCTCTTTACATAGCCATTTTCTATGGCTTCATTCATATATCTTGATATTGTACCTTTAGACAAGCCAAGTTCTTCCGCTAATTTGTTTTGGCTGTAAAGAGTGGTGTTAGTCCCGTTCAAGCATTTACATTTCAGCAGGACAAGAAAGCCTTTCAGTTCCTTGCTTATAGGTTCATCATATAACTTATTCGTTATAAGAACGTAATGTTCCGTATCTAATCGGTAGCTGCATCTGTTGAATTTTCCATATTGTCCGTAAACATCAAATTTATCTATGCTTACTAATCCGAGAGATTCAAACTTGTGCAGCCATTCCCTTATCTGGTCTGTCTTTTTAATTCCGTAGAAATCAGTCAAGTTATCTTGTTTGATATATGATTCCATCGTATTGCAATCGGAACAGAGAGCCAAGCAATAGAATAGGTACGTTTCCAGCAAATTGAGTTTTCCTGCGATATTAGATGTTATTCTTCTGTATGAGGTCATTAGCAACCGTATGTTTATAGTTAGTAAAATAAATATCTCCTTTCTTTACCAATCTTCTGTAATGGTGGTTTCCGAAGTAGCTTTTCGCTTCTTTCTGATTCGTGAACGTCTGTTTTGTAGGCAAATAGATAATCATAGGCAATTAAATATGAGATTTTGAGAATTAACCAATCTGTCCCGATTTGAAAAATCGGGTAGGTAGGTATTTATATATAGGTGTTTATATGCGACCCACCTTAGATGAACACTCCGCACCCCCTAAAATGAACACCTCTTTTTTGAGAATCAGAACCGGATTTTGAGGATGCTGTTTTTGTGAGGTTGGATTTCTGTTTTTTCAGATATGCTATCTTATTCATTGTATTAAAAAGTTCCAAGTAGAATCGGTGCAATCATTAGTTATAGAGAAAACCAACCATTTTTAGTGATTATAGGAAAGACACGGTTTGCATCTGTCCTATAATCTTGTATAAACGTAAGATGACTTTCTGTATATGCAGGCGCAGGTACTTTTTTAAAGCAGGGTATATATAGGAATTTCTTCATAAAAAAGGTACTCGCCTATATGCCTTTCCGCATGGTCAGTTGATAACCTTTTGTATTTTTCCGTTTCTTTTCCATCGCATGAAAAAAATCAAGAATAGTATGTGATGTTACCGCTTTCTTTGGCTCAATGCTGAACTGTTTGAATATTCTGTTGATTTCTTCTTTTATGAATTTTCGGGAATACCATTTGCCCGTTTCAAAAGAGTTGTATATCATCTGTGAGACTTCCGTTCCCGTAACTTTGGCATGGTAGTCTGCAATAATCATTGCTTCCTTTATTTTCTTGCGGTTATATTTCAACCGTTCAATTTCTTTCTTGCCTATCTTGTTGTATGCTTCCACTATAAAACTGTCCGCTTGTTCCAAGTCCCTTTTGAATTGGTATTCCATTTCCGTTTGGCATTCACCAAGCAATTCAAGCTGTTGTACCATTATCTTGCGTTTCTCCTTGATGGAATTTGACTTGTTGCTACGTTGCAGTCTCTCATAGTCACCGAGTTTATAATCCAAAATGTTATAATGATTTACAGCAAAAGCATCGCAGTTCTTGTATGCTTTATGCAGATTATCGGGGCAATTATAATATCCTTTCACCAGTTCCGTATTGATGTAGTTGTCTATCTTGAAGTATTTGGTTCTTCCTTTCTCGTCCAGCATCTCCGCATAGGGCAGGCTGGTAAGTATTGTACCGTATGCGTCTTTTGCGGAAACTGTGGTCGCATAGTTATAATGATTCTGTAATATATCGTACACGTCTTTCCAACACGAAATACGTCCTTTAAGTTCTTCCTTGCTTCTCACCATGAAATTGCGGTTGGTGTTGCTGATATGGTGGATAGAGGACACACCGTTTCTGAATCTTCCCACACATTGAATCGTGTCCGTATTCGGGTCAAATGCGGTATAGTCCGCAAAATAACAGTCTGTCAGTAATAAGATGGTCGGCTTCTCTTCAAGTTCAATATCCACCGCATTATAAAAACGTGAAGTGAGCCAGTTATAACGCCTCATTATGCCCTTGTCCCATATATCGGAAACATTCTCAAACTTCAAGCCTTTCAGCTTTTCCACACTCTTTTCGGAACAGAATACTGCGGATTCGTCCAATAAGTCAAGTTGCTGCATCAGTGAATAGATGGTATCTGTAGAATTACAGAATACGAAACAATTACCTTTCAGACCTGCAAACACTTCTTTTGCTGCCTGCAACAGATTATTGGTAGCATGGAGATTCATGCCTTTTACATAGTCGAATGTAGGCTTGATGGTAATGGTCTGAAATTTCTGTTCTTCAAAACGTGGGTCTGTAAACTCGATGGGAGTGGCAGATACCAAGGCTTTCTGTTCACATTCAAAAAACAAGTCCATAGGTAATGTTATATCGGGACGAAAACCTGAATCTTTGACTATCTTATGGCATTCATCAAACAATAGAAAGCTGTTATAGCGTATATCCATATCCATTTCTTCAAATGCTTCCTGCACCTTGTGGAAACTTTCGGGAGTGGTGAGTATCTTGAAATGTTTATTCTGTTTGATGCTCCTTTCCATGTATGTCACTACGTCATCCGTATAGACACCATCAAAAACTCCGAAAAGATTGTCTTTTCCATGCTTCGGGTCTTTACACTTTCCGCTGATAACGGGTTTGTTCGGCTCTATGATGATTGAATTGCGGTGTGCTTTCAGTTCTCCATAAGTAGCACCAAGTCCCGTAAGTTTCTTATATAATATGGTGTTGGTGGGGATTTCGGGCAGTATCTCTGTCAAGTATTGGATTTTGCCGTTTGCTTCCTTGCTGACTGTTATCTCTTTGTTCTTCATTTTTCTTATACTTAAATAGTTAATAAAAAAGGGGGAAACTCCCCCCTTTACTTTTGGTTGTTTAGATAATCTGTTTATGCTCACGTAAATAGTCCAATGGCTCATCTGTCCGCTTGATTCTGAACATTATCTTTCCCTTGAAGCAAGGAAGAATCGCACTGATAGATTCGGGATGCTCTCTAAACAACGGGACATATTGTATTGTCTTACCAGCGTCAATCATTGCTTTCAGTATTTCAAGCTGGAAGTCCTCGTTCTCATCCAACGTGTCCGCTTCTTTCGGGTTTGTATCGAAGTCTGTCACGTCACCTTTGAATAAGTAGTTCAACAAGCCTTGATAGGATGCGCTTTTCAGTTGGTATTTGAATCCTGCCACGTGAGCGGATTCTATCCATGCACAACGTGTATTGTCCTTGCTGCCGTAGAACTTCACTATCAGTTGTTCCTTACGCTTCATCATTTCCTGCAAGGTGTTGTATGCGCCTTGATTGTCGTAAACTTTAACAGTATTATCTGTTCCAATGCCATAATTAAATTTTTCCATTTTCTTAAAATTTTAAATTGATAAATCAGTTAATTCAATCATAGACTTTGGCGCCTTATTGTCTCTGATTGACATTGCAAAATTAGATAGGAATTTAGGGGTGACAAAGGAATTTGCCGAATGCCCATGTGTGTAGAAAACGTGCCCATTCCAGTACGCAAAAAAAATGCGTACCGAAAAGAATAAGCCTTTCAGTACGCATTTCTGCTATGGTTTTTATGTATGTTGTTTATGAGACTACCATGTAGTTATTAGCTATGACAGACGGAAATTTCTCGTTCTTGTATCTTCTAAGGAGATTGGATAACATTCTGTTCTTGTTGCCCTCCGAATCGTATTCTTCATTGTATCTCTTGCCATCATAGCCTACTGTATAGATAAGCCTTGAAGCAAGCATCATCTTGTCTTTAGATACCTTCACCTTTTTATTGGGTATGGTGGTAGCCTTTCTTCTCTCAATGAAGAAAAGAAACATATCTGTAAATTTCCACTTCTTATAAGATATGTCAAGACTGAACTTGTCCGTAAAGCTGATTTTTGACGATAAGTCATTTCTGATAAATCCCTCTAAACCTATCTCTTTTAATTGTTTAATCATGGCTTCTCTATCTTGTTCACTATGTATAATATCGCTATATGTATTGACAAAATGCTGCAAGGCTGCTTGAATGATTCTAATTGTGTCCTCTCTTTCAATAACATAGCTTTTCTTATTATTCTTTTTTAGGATGATATTTGTAGCTTCCAGCAGATTGGCATGAAAATAGCTAAAATCCTCCAATACAGACTTGTTCAATGTAGGTGCATTTGTACCAATATCCTCTATAAAATCATATATGAACAGAAGTAGATACCAAAACTTGCTAACGTCCAACTTATACGCTTCAATGGTATTCTGTAAATCTTCATTAGTTAGAAACTTTTCTTTGAAAGAATCATCCAGCTTTCTGTATTCTCGTTTCTTGTATTCTTCCAAAGTTCCTTTGAAAGTTCTCATTTCTTGTGTTCTCTCGTATCTTTCTTCAACGGATAAGTTTCTTTCTGCATATCTGTTGGCGAATATGGCAGGTGCAGCGGACATATCTTCATAATCGGGCAGGAAGTGGTTGGCTACTTCCCACACATATTCTAAAAGTGGCTCATTTAGACATTTGTAGCTTTCATGCCAAGCCACTTTAAAATCGGGCAATTCTTCTATCTGATACATAGTGTATTCATATTAGTTATACTGCAAAATAAAAGAAAAGTCTGCAATCTTTAGCGGATTACAGACTTCTTTTTATTATAGTAGGTTTTTCATAGTGGTAAACGATATTCATTTACCGAATACATACTTCACAACTTTGGCATTAGCCTTGTTCTCATTCACAAAATCTCGTTCAATATAAATGTCTGTCACTTTCATGGAATCGTCTATATGATTGAGGGCGGCATGAACTATATATTTGTCTATGTTTACTTTATTCAGTGCAATGGTAGCCCATGAATGGCGCGCTGCATAATACTCCAAATCATCTACGCCTAATATTGTACCAATTTCTTTTAAACCGTAGTTGATAGCCTTATTGAAACCTTTTTCGTCTGCATAATATTGGTAAAAGTTAAATAAGCGTTTACCACTTTTATCTCTGTATTTTTCTATAAGTGGTAATGCGATTTTAGGTATATCCACTTTCATTTGAGCATTATCCAATCTACGGTCTTTCGTCTTGGTACGATTATAAATGATGGTATTGTTTACCATTTCCGTAGCATTATATAAATCGGCTGAATTAATGCCCATTAAACAGAATGATAGAATAAAACAGTCTTTAGCTAAATTATAACGACAAGTGGATTTATAGCCTTTCTTCATATCTTTATAGGGTAGCTTCCATACTTTTTTGATAATATCTGCCGGAATAGCTCTCTTTCTTGTTGCTTCTTGCTTGGGTATCTCAAAGTCTATAAATGGATTGTTAGGTATCAGTATGAGATTATTCTCTCTCTTATTGTACTTCTTTTGAGCCTCTTTGAACAGTTTCTTAATGCTTACCAAATAAAGAGATAAAGACCGATTAGAGGGCACACGCTTACCTTGCAGAATCAGTTTCTTCGTTCGTACTTCACGCTCTTTATTCAGAAACGCTTTGAAACTATCTAAAAAATTGGTGGTAATCAGATTTACGTCCAATTCTTCTTTACCTATAAAGCGCACCAAGGCATTAATTGCAGTAGTATAGTTTGGTGCGCCTTTGATTGTAGTTGAGGTTATCCACTCACGGCTGAACTTTATAAAGTCAATGGTCTGCTGCTTCTGATGTTCTCCATCCAAGTAGTCCATTACTTCATCAATAGTGTAGCGGTTTAACTCGACTTGTAGTTTGGCACATTTCTCTTGATAACCGCGAATAAGAGAATCTATCTCTTTTTTAATAGGTGAACTTTGCTTGATTTTCAGTTCTTTATTCAAGTCTTTACTTGTGGCAAACAGACTTGTTGCCAGCCTTCTCATTTTTCTGTTAAGCGTGAATCTTAGCTTTACGTTGTAAGTACCATCAGACCGTAGTCCGTCTTTCTTGATTTCTGCGTTGATTGTCAGCATATTAATCCTTTTGTTTATCGGTAAACAAGCGGTAAACAAATGCTGCAAAAGATAGGTAATTCTGTTGGTTTGAACCAACCTCGGGTCAATGTAAAAAGCTGAGGGGTAAATTTATAAATTGTTATCTTTGTCTCC
>CAPAOL010000040.1 GCA_948579315.1 uncultured Phocaeicola sp. | reverse complement strand
GGGTATTGATGATGGTGAGGAGGAAACAGTGCTCGATTTGACGGTGAAGAAGGGGATGAATCAAGGCTGGTTTGGAAACGTGGATTTAGGCGCCGGAACGGAAGACCGTTATACAGGAAGAGCTATGATTAACCGTTTTTATGATAAAACTCAGGTTTCTATTATTGGTTCCGCCAATAATGTGAATGATCAGGGATTTTCGGGAGGAGGACCTCGTTGGAGGCGTAACAATGGATTGAACGCGACTAAAATGCTAGGAGCGAATTTTGCTACAGAAACAGAAAAACTGGAATTGGGAGGTAGTATGCGTTACAACTATCGTGATGCAGATGTAGTAACAGTCGGATCTTCACAGCGTTTTTTGCAGTCGGGGGATTCTTATTCCAATTCAAACAAAGCCAATAGTAATAAGGAAACAGGTTTCAAGGCAGATTTCCGTATGGAATGGCGTCCCGATTCAATGACCAATATTATTTTCCGGCCGAATGTTTCTTATGACAAGACAAGGGGAGCTTCAGTTGCAGAGTCAGGTACTTTTAATGAGGATCCTTATCAGTATGTGGTAAATCCCAATGATTATTTGAACTTTGACAATATAGAGTCTGATGATCCGTTAAGGGATACTCGTATTAATGCTACCAATGAACATAATCTGTCCAAATCAAATAGTTTGTCGGCTAATGCAACATTGCAGCTGAACCGGAAACTGAATAATGAGGGACGTAACATTACATTCCGTGGTTCATTTGGATATGGAGATGATGACAGCGATCAGTATGCTCAATCGGAAACCCGTTATTATCAGATAAAGAACTATTTAGGAGGGGATTCTATAGAACATCGTAATCAATACATTACGATGCCTACTAAAAATTATAATTATACAGCACAGTTTACTTATAGCGAACCTATAGCACGGGCTACTTTCCTGCAATTTAGTTATAGATTCCAATATAAGAATAGCAAGAGTGATAAATCGACATACGATTTGGGGTATCCTTGGGATATAAATGACGGATTACCCGAAAACTATGAAACTGCTTATGTGGATAGCTTGAGTAAGGATGCTGAATATAAATACTTTAATCATGATATTTCTTTGGGACTACGATTTATCCGGGAGAAATATCAGTTGAGTGCCGGCATGTCCTTACAGCCTCAAAATACGAAATTGTCCTATAAGAAGGGAGATTACATGACTGATACCACAAGAACGGTATTCAATTTTGCTCCGAATCTGGATTTTCGTTATCGCTTCTCCAAAGTAAGTCAGTTGCGTATCACTTATCGTGGGCGTAGTAGCCAGCCTAGTATGGAAAACCTGTTGCCGATTGTCGATAATTCCAATCCGTTGAATATCCGTGTGGGTAATCCAGGTTTGAAGCCTTCGTTTGCCCATACCATGCGTTTGTTTTATAACACTTATAATGCCGAGAAGCAGCGTGGCATAATGACTCATGTAAATTTCACTGCTACTCAGAATAGTATCAGTAATAGTACGGTATATGATGAGAATACGGGTGGTACTACTTCAACTCCTCAGAATATCAATGGAAACTGGAATGCGTTTGGATTGTTCGGTTTTAATTCGGCTTTGAAGAATAAAAAGTTTACTATAAATTCTTTTTCTCGTGTGAGCTACCGGAATCAGGTAGCGTTCTTATACAATAAGGAAACATTGCATGATGATAAGAATACGACTACCGGTTTGACTTTGGCGGAGAATCTGAATGGGTCCTATCGGAATGACTGGTTTGAATTTTCATTGAATGGTTCTATTGAGTATACAGCGGAACGTAGCAAGCTGCGTCCTGAAAAGAACCAGAATCCTTATACATTCTCATATGGAGCGAGTACCAATGTCACTTTACCATGGCAGATGACATTGTCTACTAATATCACCAACCAGTCCCGTAGAGGATATGATGATGCCAGTTTGAACAATAATGAACTGATTTGGAATGCCCAAATAGCACAAAGTCTATTGAAAGGAGCTGCAACTGTTAGTTTTGAAATGTACGACATCTTAAAACAACAGAGCAATATCAGCCGTTCTTTGACAGCGGATGTACGTTCGGTTACCGAATACAACAGTATCAACAGTTATTGTATGGTACATTTTATCTATCGTCTGAATATTTTTGGAAGTAAAGCCGCCCGTGACAAGATGATGAATAGCCATAGGGGATTCGGCGGTCCCGGTTTTGGTCCCGGTCCGGGAAGACATGGCCGGCGTCCTTTTTAAATGAAACTATATCTTAATCTTTTCCCAATCTATATTGTTATAGGTTGGGATTTTTTTTATAAGTTTGCTTATAAGTAAATTACTGGAATTATATGGTAGAGTGGAGTATCTTTAATGAAATCTTTGCTGTTGCTTTTAACGTGCTTTATTTTGTGATTATCATCGGAACTATCTTTATAGTGATACTTGATAATCGTAATCCCGTTAAAACAATGGCATGGGTACTTGTGCTCTTTTTCCTGCCCATTGTGGGGCTTGTGTTCTATTTCTTTTTCGGCAGAAGCACACGTAAGGAGAAATTGATCAGCAAGAAAGGGTTCACCCGTCTCATAAAACGTCCCATGGCAGAATATCAGGCGCAAAAGGCGTTTAAGTGTCCTGATGAACAGCACCAGTTGATGCGTTTTTTCCGGAAAGTGAATAATGCTTTGCCCTTTGAAGGAAATGCGACGGAAGTTTTTACGGATGGTTATTCCATGCTGTATTCATTGATGAAAGAAATCAGTAAGGCAAAGCATCACATCCATTTGCAGTTTTATATTTTTGAGGATGATCCGGCAGGCAGGTTGCTGCGCGATTTGTTGATAGATAAAGCGCGGCAGGGAGTAGAAGTGCGTTTGCTATATGACGATGTGGGCTGCTGGAAAGTTCCCCATGCTTTTTTTGATGAAATGCGGGGAGCAGGTATTGAGGCACGCAGTTTTTTGAAAGTCCGTTTTCCTTTATTTACCAGTAAGGTAAATTATCGTAATCACCGTAAAATAGTAGTAATCGACGGTCGTGTGGCTTATACGGGAGGGATGAACATTGCTTTGCGCTATATGAAAGGCTTTCCATGGGGGATATGGCGGGATACTCACATTAAAATAGAAGGAAAAGCGGTATATGGGTTACAGACTGCTTTTTTGACCGATTGGTATGTAGTAGACCGTACCCTTATCACTTCCTCCCGTTATTTCCCCGAAGTCGGAATCTTTGGAAAGGCTCTGATACAGATTGTCACTTCCGATCCTGTAGGCGAATGGCGGGATATTATGCAAGGGCTACTGATAGCTATCAGCAGCTCCCGAAAGTATTTTTATATACAAACACCTTACTTGTTGCCTACCGAACCTATTCTGATGGCATTGAAAACGGCAGCTTTGGCAGGCGTGGATGTTCGCATTATGATACCGGCACGTGCCGATACATGGATAACACATTTAGGTTCGTTATCTTATTTGGATGATATCATGCGTGCGGGTGTCAGGATTTACCTTTATCAGAAAGGTTTTTTGCATTCCAAGCTGATGGTCAGTGATGATACTCTTTCTACGGTAGGTTCTACAAATATGGACTTCCGTAGCTTTGAGCATAATTTTGAGGTGAATGCCTTTATGTATGATCCGTCCTCAGCATTGCTGTTGAAAGGTATTTTCCTGCAAGACCAGAAGGACGCCATCCTGTTGCAGAGAAAAACATGGATAAAGCGTCCTTGGTATCAAAAAGCACAAGAATCTATTGTCCGGTTGCTGGCACCGTTGCTTTGAAGAAAGAGAAGTTCACACTGCCATATGCACGGCGCTCAATAAAATGGGGGTCATCCTCAAAATGATTCTCTTTGCCATGTTCCAGTACCAGTAATCCGTCTTCCTTTAAAATCCCGCTTTCGAAAATACGGGTGGGGATGCTTTCCAACTCTTTCAAGGCGTATGGAGGGTCGGCGAAGATGAAATCAAATTGCTCGCTGCATTTGTCTATAAATCTAAAGACATCAGCACGGATAGGAAAACATTTGTCGGTCTTCACTTCACGCATCATCTGTGAGATGAAAGAAAGGTGCTGGGGATCTTTTTCTACTGAAATAACCCGGTCACAACCGCGTGAAACCAGTTCTATACTGATGCTGCCCGTACCGGCGAAAAGGTCCAAGGCTGTAACTCCGTCCTCGAAGTCAAAATAATTGTTACTTAATACATTGAAAAGGTTCTCTTTGGCGAAATCCGTTGTCGGACGTGCCTTGAATGTATGAGGCACATCGAAACGGCGCCGTTTGTATATACCGCTGATTACTCGCATAATAATAAGGTTTGCATGTCAAAAGGTATCTCTTCTATTTTACTTATCTCGGAGCGGTTGAATTCCGCTTTGGGGCTGATGACGAATACCTGGCGCAGATAATTGCGCAACTCTTTCAGTAATTCTTCTTTGTCCTTTAATATTCCTGTCAAGTGCAGCTCGTCTCTTTCCTGATTATAATTTAATTGTTGCCATACATATAATAGGTAATACACACGGTCTGTGGTTTGTTTGCATGGAAATGAGTTGATCAGTAATAAGTTGCCCTTATCAAAACAAAAAACTTCCATTTGTTGCTCGCGTATGTATGTATATAGTTTCCGGCTGTTACCCAACCGGCTTTTCCGGGCGAAATATTCAGTCAGCGGGCTGGCGGTGGAGAAGAAACGAGCTGTAGGAAAATGTTCAGTCAGTAACAAATGGGTATGTTTGTCCATAGCAAAAAGTATTACCACATTGCTTCTTCCCAGGACATTGCAAAGTACAATCTCGTTATTTCCTTTAGCTTTAGGAAAATTATGATAGAAAATTGTATCCATCTGTTCGTCTTCGAATAATTCCAAAGGAACAGGGGTGAAACGGGGGGAGTCATACAAGATGTTAACCCGTTTATACGGATACTTCAGCGCTTCTGTTTTAGTCAGCATATCTTTCAGATTGGCCGTCATGGAATATCCGGTGTTGACCGGATGCGGAACAAAGCAGAAATCATTATCTGTCAGTGGGTTATAGATAGAAAAAGAAAATCCATCCGCACTGAGGCGGATGGATAATGTATATTGTTCTGATTTTGTAAAATCGATACGTTCAGTCATTCTTATTCCCAGTTACCTGCGTTATTGTTAGGCTGTTCGATATCACCCACTCTTAAACCGCAATATTTACCCAATTTGGTCTGAAGGTCTTTAAGGTTAGCCAATTCTTGAGTATTCAAGCCGCCCAAATATGTTTCATACGGAGTTTGAGCTTGGAACAAGTTCAAAGGAGCACCCGATTTGGTAGTATCGCTGCGGGTAACCATCTCAAATTGTACGCCGTTTCCGAAGGGAACATATCTCAAAGAGTCTGCATTGAATCCCGGAGCGTAGATGGTATCTGTTACGGCAACCCATAAAGTATCACGTTTGAAGTTCATCAAACCTTCTTTCTCAACTTCTTTCCAGTTACCTGTTTTTTTGGCTTTGTTGATGATTGCCATAGCTTTCTTTTCAGTCATGCCGGCTTCCAGCTGTGTATCAGACAAAACTCCTTCTTTCTTTACAAACGGAAGTTTTGCGGTTTTGACGAAATCAATCAAGGTGTCGAAACTTGCAGTGTATTGTCCGTTGTGCAGATTACGGTATTCCAACTGCGCCTTACGGATGTCAATCAATCGTGCAACAACTTGTTTCTCTCTAGCTTTTTTAGCATTATCGAAGTTGATCGGTCCCATGATACTGCCATAGCAAACGTATATCAAACCGATAACGCAAGCAGCCAATACAATATTAATAACTGTTTTCATGATAAATATGTGTTTTTTTTAGTTTATATTCGCATCGCAAAAATAAAACAAATAAATCTAATAACGCACAATTCAAGGAACTTTTTATTACGCAATTATGATTAATAGTTATTTAGTGCAGCAAATTAAGGGAAATTTTCTATATAAACCAACTTTAGAGCAAGAAAAAGCTGTTAATTTTTTAGCAGATTTTCTCTTTTCCCGCCAATCGGACTCGGCTTTTCTCTTAAAGGGATATGCCGGAACGGGTAAAACATCTCTTATCGGGGCATTGGTAAAGACCTTGGATCAGTTACAGCAAAAGTGTGTCCTGCTTGCTCCGACAGGCAGGGCGGCCAAAGTTTTTTCGCATTATGCACAGCATCCGGCCTATACGATTCATAAGAAAATTTACCGCCAGCGTAACTTTTCGAATGATCTGGACAACTTTTCTTTGGATGATAACCTGCATCAGCATACTTTGTTTATTGTGGATGAGGCATCGATGATCGCCAATGACGGATTGTCGGGGGCGGTCTTTGGTACAGGCCGTTTGTTGGATGACTTGATTCAATATGTATATAGCGGGACAGGTTGCCGCCTGATGTTGATAGGGGATACGGCGCAGCTTCCTCCGGTAGGAGAGGAGGAGAGTCCGGCTCTTTCGGCCGACAGGTTGCGCGGGTATGGTATGGAAGTATATGAGGCACAGCTCACAGAGGTAGTCCGCCAGATGCATGACTCGGGTATTCTTTGGAATGCGACGGAACTGCGACGTTACATTTCCGAGGAGGATTTTTTTACTTTGCCTTCTGTCCGTGTGGAAGGGTTTCCGGATATCCGGACCGTTTCCGGTAGCGAGTTGATCGAGGTGATTAATGATTGTTACGGCCAGACGGGTATGGATGAAACGATTGTGGTTTGTCGTTCCAATAAGCGGGCGAATATATATAATAGAGGTATAAGGAACACCATTCTGTATCGTGAGGATGAACTGAACAGCGGCGACCTGCTGATGGTGGCGAAGAACAATTATTTTTGGACGGAGGGCTGCAAGGAGATGGATTTCATAGCCAATGGCGACATAGCGGTGGTGCGCAGGGTGCGCCGTACGCGCGAGGCGTACGGCTTTCGTTTTGCCGATGTGGTGCTGGCTTTTCCCGACTATGATGATATGGAACTGGAGGTGAAACTGTTGTTGGATACCTTGCACACCGACACGCCTGCATTGCCCAAGGAATTGAACGACAAACTGTTTTATTCGGTATTGGAGGATTATGCCGATATTGCCGTGAAGCGTGAGCGGATGAAGAAAATGAAGGCTGACCCTCATTACAATGCTCTGCAAGTGAAATATGCGTATGCTGTTACTTGCCACAAAGCACAGGGTGGCCAGTGGAAACGGGTCTTTTTGGATCAGGGATATATGACGGAGGATATGCTGACTCCGGATTATTTCCGTTGGCTGTATACGGCTTTCACTCGTGCTACGGAAATCCTGTATCTGGTGAACTGGCCGAAGGAGCAGATGGAATGAGCGGAAGTAAAATAAAAAATGGTTAAAATACTTGCTTTATATTTTCTATTTATTTTCCTTTGCATAAAAAAGCACAACACTGTTTAACGCTAATTAAATTAGTCTTATGAATTCTGTGCAAAGGACGCTTGCTGTGTGTCATTTGATGCTATTTCTCTGGTTTAATATGTCGGCCCATGATGGATGTATGGGTCTTGATTCTGTATGTATGCCAAGGCAATCCGGACAACCCCGTCTTTCCTCTTCTGAGATGGGTGGCAATGAGGACCGGAAATCTGTTGTCTTGTTAAAAACCAACATGCTTTATGATGCGGTTGCCGTGCCCAATATCGGGCTGGAGGTATCTTTGGGATCCGGCTGGTCTGTGGGGGCTGACTGGATGTATGCCTGGTGGAGCCGGAATACCTCTCACCGCTTTTGGCGTGTATATGGCGGTGATGTGGAGGTGCGCCGCTGGTTCTCCCCCCGTCGTACATCTCGTTCGCTGATGTGTGGACACCATGTGGGGGTATACGGGCAGATGCTGACCTATGATGTGGAATGGGGCGGCCGCGGCTATATGGGAGACCGCTGGAGCTGGGCGGCAGGCGTGTCCTACGGGTATTCACTGCCTGTGGGGCGTCATTTCAATATCGACTTCACATTGGGAGTGGGCTATCTGCAAGGCGATTATATGAAATATCGTCCTGAGGACGACTGCTATGTGTGGGATTCCACCCACCGTAAGGAATGGTTCGGCCCCACCCGGGCGGAAGTGTCGCTGGTGTGGTACATCGGTGGACGCAGCGTGCGGAAAGGAGGTGATCGATGAAACACCTTATCATAATGGTGGCATGTATGCTGGGGATATGTTCGTGCGATCACAAGGAACTGTGTATGAACCATTCGCACATGGTGGACGTGGATGTGGTGTTCGACTGGAGCCATGCGCCAGATGCCGATCCTGTAGCCATGGTGGTGCAGTTCTTCCGGGTGGAGGATGGCAGGCAATGCTACCGGTGCGAATTCTCTCCGGCCCGTAAGGGAGAGACCGGACGCGGTCTGATAAAGGGAGGAAAGGTGCGTGTTCCCGCAGGCGAGTACAAAATTTTGTTTCACAATAACGACATAGAGAGAATGGACGAGCGCGGAGATACTTATGCCGGCTACGAGATTGTGTCGTTGGAGCAGTCGCTTCTGGAACCGATGGATCGTGGGGCGCTGGGAGCGCCGCCCCGGCCGGGAGATACCGGTGAAGCCCCTGTGCGTGGAACTGTGGGCGATGTGTGGGGCGGACGGTGCGAATACCTGGAGGTGCAGGCGGGCGTGTCCGGACAGTCGGTTACCCTGTCTCCGGCACGTATGGCGGTGGAATGCACGGTGGAGTTGCGCAATGTCAAGAATATGTCCGATGCGGTGGGCGTCAGTGCGGCGTTGACTGGCATGGCGGAAGGACTCCGCCTGGCGGACAATGCGCCTTCGGGAATGTCGGCTACCGTTCCGTTTGCGTTGCGTCGCACGGACGATCACACGCTGGAGGCCCGTTTCCGGGTGTTCGGCCATTGCCCGGTGCAGACGGGGCAACACTTCCTGTCCGTTTATACTTCCGGCAAGACATATTACGATTTTGATGTGACCGATCAGATACATCTGGGTGAAGACGCTTCCTATGCCGGACCCATCCATGTTGTGATAGATGCCGAAATTAATCTTCCTTCGGGCGGTGGAGAAGGAATGTCCCCGTCCATCTCGGGTTGGGAGGAGATAACGATAGAGCTTGGAATGAATTAAAGCAAAACAATAAACAAAAAAACAACAGATTATGAGCAAAAAGATTAAATTAGCAGGAATGGTTGCGATGCTCTCCATGACATTTGTCTCTTGTTCAAACGACGAGTTGAAAGAGGCTTATCAGGGCGAGAAGATTACGTTTACTACCAAGGTGGGGGCGTCACGCGCCCAGGTGATAAATGGAGTGGCCGATTTGGAAAGTTTTCGTGTGCATGCTGAAATGGTTCCGAAAGGTGACACTCCATTTATAGACCATAAATTGGCAATAAAAGCAAGTGAAGATAATTCAACAGGCATATATAAATTGGAAAGTGAAATCATGTGGCCTGATAAAGTAGAGGAAATAGAATTCTGGGCCTATGGCCCTGATAAGGTTGGAGAACCTACGCATGATGGTGGTACTTTGCATTTTTCACACTTTTCTCCCGATAAAGAGCCCTCTGAGCAGAAGGATTTAGTTGTAGCATATACAAAATCTAAAAAAACGAGTGGAGCAGTACCGTTGAAGTTCCATCATGCGTTGTCGCAAGTGGAAGTAAGAGCTAAATGTGGAGATGGTAACAAGCATGTGAAAATAAAAAGTGCTTGGATTGCAAACTTGAACAGTGAAGGTAGTTTGTGGTATGATTCAAAAGCATCGGAAAACAATTACATGAGCTGGAAATTTGACAGCAACCCCTCAAAATTGCTTTATGGCGAATCATTTTCAGATGCAATACAATTATCAGATACTTACCAAGGATTGCTGGCTGAGTATACCAATGAAGAAAAAGGAGCGAAAAAAGGAAATAGCCTGATGATGCTTCCACAGGATATTGTAGCATTGAATGAGGATATGGACAATAAGGGGGTCTATATAGTAATGTTATGCCGTATAGAATCACATCATAAAGGATCATACATTAATCATGGTGCTACTGATGATGCTTTTGTTCAGGATGCCAATGACCAATCATATCATCATCATCAGTTATATCCCCAACCTGAAGGTGGTGCATATGATGAAGACGCATACGGATATACTTGTGTTCCTATTACAGCGCCAGATGGCAAATGGAAGTCGGGTAAGAAATACATCTATAAGCTTGATTTCTTTTATAATGGCAGTGGTGGTGGTATTCTTCCTCCTACAGACCCTGAATTACCGGATGGAGGGAAAGAAACCCCAGATATTGAGCCAGGTCATCCGGTAGTACAAGAGCCTATTTCCTTTACTGTGGAGGTAGAAGAGTGGACAGAGGCGGAAGATGTTGAATCACCATCCATGAAATAAGAATACCAACAACAAGAACCAACATAACAGACCATGATGAGAACTTTCTCTATATTTCGTCCGGCATCCTTCCGCACTATCGGTGGGTGGATATGCGCTGCTGCTTGTGTCCTGTCGTCTTGCGTGGACGATACGTTCGACAAGTACGGGCAGGGAATCTCCCCCTACCTGACGTTCGAGGTGGAAGTGCCGGCCAGTTGGACCGGCGGACAGGCTGCATGTTCCGCCGCAGGGCAAAGCGATATCAGCATAAAGCGAATGACCCGTTCCGATGGAGGAAAGCCATTGTATCTTGTTACTGAAATTTCGGAAGCCGCCGCTGATACGGCGGCTTCCGGCGTAATAAGTCGTGGCACTCCGGTGGATACTCAGAATTTTCCTGGCACTTTCGGCCTTTTCGCCTTCGGAACCGAGGGCGCGTCATGGACGGAAGGCGGTACGGAAAAGACCTCTTATGAAAATATGGAGGTGAAGAAGGGCACTAACGGCGTATGGATGCCGCAGACTGAAACATTGTGGCAGTGGCCCGGCAAAGGCCAAATAGCCTTTTATGCCTACTCTCCCCGGATAGGCAAATCATCACCCGTCCTTCCTCCGGCAGAAGAGCCGGCTGGCGAAGGAGATGAGAATGCGCCGGCCGGTGAACAGGAACTTTCCTTCTCTTATTCTGTAGGGGAGGACAATAGACCTGTATTGGCTTATACAGTGCCCAGTGACGTAACGAAGCAGATTGACCTGATGACCGCACATGATACCTATGCGGGGGACGGTTCTCAATGTGCGCATTTGACATTCAGCCACGCACTGACCGCTGTCACCATAAAGACCGGTGAGGAGATGTTGAAAGGCACTATAAAGAGCGTCACCATTTCAGGCGTTTATGGTGAAGGAACGTATCAGATAGGAGCTGAGGGTTGGACTATTCCCCAAGGTGATGATAAAAAGAGAGAGTTTGTTGTGACATTGGGTAATGACAGTAAACCGGACGCAACCAATGAAGAACCGGACACGGATACAGGAAAAGGGAGTGGTATGTATCAGGACAAGGATATGCCGATTGTGAAGGACGAGTATACTTTCATGATGATTCCCCAGAAATTAGAAGGGGCTAAACTGACCGTGGTGTTTACTGATGAATTCTCCAAAACCAAGTGGACTTTGACTGCCAACCTTACAGGAGAATGGCCTATGGGTAAAATGGTTACCTATTCCATTAATTCCACAGGAATAGTGGTGAAGCCGGTGGTTACTTGGAAGATAAACAGGGATGTTTTGCCGAATGGAGGATTTAAAGAAGCTGATGATCCCTTGAATCCTAATGAATCAGTTTATGGTGAGGAAATGACAAATGAAGAAAAGAATGCTTATTTTCCTGTCAGCGGATATTTGTCAGGTGTGGAAATAAGCGCATCTGTGCAGGTGATACGAGAGAGTACGGGAAATGAAGTAACAGTACCTGGACTTGAATCTTTTTCTATAGAGTATTCAGTTGATGAACAACAAACTTGGACGAAGGGAAATTGGATTTCTGCATCTTCGGAAGAAGTTCGGTCCAATAGGACTGATTCGTATAAAAAAGGGGCTATTCATTTGTCTCCGCAGCCGATCTTTCAAACTTTTAATCAAAAATTTAATTTGATAGAAAAGGGCACTAAGGAGGTATATTATGATTTGGTGGAGAATTCTCTTTTTCCAGACCAGAAGGAAAGTGCCAATTGTTATATTGTGAATTCTTCTGGTTATTATAAATTTCCAGCTTATTATGGTAATACTTATCGAAATGATGCCAATAATGAAAGGGCTTATACTTATATGCCTAGTGACAAGCATAAAGAAGAAGATCCAAATGTACAAGGTTTTATTCTTAAAAATTTTAAGAATCATAACAATCAAAATGTAACAAGTGGGAAAATTGATAATGTAAAAGATGCTGTAATTGTATGGCAGGATAGTCCAGATCTTGTGGCTGATGTTAAATTGATAGAACAAAACGGCGAACAATGGGTCGGTTTTTACATAGGTAAAGAAACTATAAACCAAGGTAATGCTGTGATTGCCGTGCGCGATGATAGCAGTAATATTTTATGGAGTTGGCATATATGGGTTACTTCTAGTGATTGGAGCACCCCTCAGATGGCAAGCTCTGAAAATGAGGAAGGTCAAAATTTCTGGTTCGCACCTTGTAATCTAGGTTATTGCGATTCTCATGGTACGAATGAAGCAAGAAATATTTATGTGCGTTTTAAGGTGACTATGCCCGATGGTAGTTCACAAATAGTAAAAAACTTTGGAAGTGAATCAGCCGGAATACCTCAACCTGATGAGGGAGTATTTACCTTTGTTCAGCCGGAGATAGTAGCATCTATAGCTGGAGATAATACATATTATCAATGGGGACGTAAAGACCCGATGCTACCGGGGGTATATAATAGTGAAGTCATAGGAAACGGTGCTTATTCAGAAGAATTGGACATGTTAAATAAAATGTTTTATTCTACTAAGCAGTATAGATTTACTGCATCGGAAAGTGGCAGGCCTATAGGTGATGGTATCAAATATCCTAATGAGTTTTTTATACATAAACGCCCTCAATCTGATACTGATAATGGTGGTGTAGATAATCGTTTGCGACGTCATTGGCATGATGGTACCCAAGCCTATGATCAACAGACTATTATGAATTTTTGGAATTCACAGTTAAATCAAAATGGGATAAATGGCACAGACGAAGCACCTAATTTCCCTAATAATATATATGTTTTTAAAACAATATACGATCCGTCTCCAGCCGGGTACAAGATTCCGCCTCCTACTGCTTTCTCTGCATTCTCGAAAAAATATGGAGGCCATGATAAGATAGGTATAGCAGATTTGCATGGTGAATTGAAAACAGAGGAGGTAGATGGTAGAACGATACTTTGGAAGATAAAAGATGCTAATAAAAAAGAATTTGAGTTTCCTGCTACAGGATTAAGAGATATGGGAATAAGGGAACGTAAAGTGGAGGCAGGAACATGGCCGGCTCATTCCAAATTGACGTTTATCGCAACTTCTGGTTTTGTTTGCTCCAGAAACAACGATACGAAAATTGAAACTTCTAGTTGCTTGTTGTTCTCTATTGATTATAGAAACAAAACCAAAAAAGAACATCCTGTCGGCAATATTTATCCCACAAACAACGCTTACGGCTTTACATTGCGTCCTGTCCGCGACCATCAGCATGGTGCCGGTACACGGTAAAGCATAACCCCGTTTGTCTTTATACAGGCTGCGGCATCATCCGTCCGGTGACACCCTCGTCACTTCGTCCGATGATGCCGCATGCTTGTTCATAGGCTTAAGTCCCTTTCTGTGGTGGGATAATCCGTAACCGGACGGAAGATGAAGGGGGTATTATTTCCGCAAAAAATCTCCGGTTTGGTAAATTCAATAATGAGTATGCCTATTTCCAACGTATGTTGTTCGGTACTTCCAAGCTGGTAACCGAATATATCAATAGGGGAGAAAGCTATGACAAAGTTAGCAAGGTGGATACGGTCAGCCGGCTATATCCCGAATACTATATCCTGAAAGTGAACGGTTTCAACCGGGTGGCCAAAAGTCCTCTGGAAGAATGGATCTACTACCTGAATACCGGGGAGATTCCTTCCACCGCCACAGCTCCCGGCCTTGAAGAGGCCCGTGAGAGGTTGAAACCGGACAGCATGACCAAGGATGAACTGGCAGCTTACTACCGTCACTTGGATAATATTGTCATTCTGCGTGATAATATCAATACCGAACGTGAAGAAGGCAGGGCAGAAGGGAGAGAAGAAGAAAAAAGAGAAAATGCCCGTAATCTAAAACAATTGGGAGTGGCAGTTGCTCTCATTTCACAAGCTACAGGGTTCTCTGACGAGGAGATTGAGCAACTATAATACATTCTTTGTTGTATATTGACGAGAGGGGCTGTATGGGTATAGCTCCTCACTTATTGGAATTCATTGAATCATCCGCTTCCGTTTGTTGTCTCACCTAGGTGAAATGCCCTGGTCACCTAGGTGAAAAGCCCATTCCACCTAGGTGAAGAGCCCAAGTCACCTGGGTGAGACAACAAACAGAGCGGGATAAAGAATGAAATCAGCCATACATTGTACTATATACCTGCCGGCAGGTGCAAAGAAACCGGTCGGGGTTTACAGAGCAGCCAGTTCCAATACCTTGTCAACAGCCGCATTCAGACCATCAGGATTCTTACCGCCTGCCGTTGCGAAGTGAGGCTGGCCTCCGCCGCCGCCTTGAATCAGTTTGGCTGCTTCACGAACCAGTTTGCCTGCATTCTGTCCGGCTTTTACCAGGTCTTCGCTAATCATTACAGTCAGCATCGGCTTGTTATTGTCTACACTGCCTATTACAACGAACAGATTGGCGGGAATCTCACCTTTCAGCTGGAAAGCAATATCTTTCACCACATCAGCAGACATCGGAATGATGGCTTTCACCACTTTCACACCATTTATTTCTTTGGCATTCTCTACCAGTCTGGCTTTCAGTGCGGCGCCCTTTTCTTTCATGAACTCTTCCACCTGCTTCTTCAATCCTGCATTTTCGTCAATATACTTGCGGATAGCTATTTTCAGGTCGGGAGCGTTGTTGAACAATGCCTTCAGGTCATTCAGCGTATCTTGAACCGTATCCATCAGTTCTTCCACCTTGGCGCCCGTGATAGCCTCGATTCGGCGCACACCGGCAGCAACGGAGCTTTCGCTGATGATGCGGACCATACCGATCTTGCCTGTGGCGGGAACATGCGTACCTCCGCAGAATTCAATGGAGTTGCCGAACTGGACAACGCGCACCTCATCACCGTACTTTTCGCCGAACAAAGCAATAGCACCCAGTTCCTTCGCCTTTTCGATAGGGAGATTGCGGTATTCCGTCAAAGGGATGTTCTCGCGTATTTTAGCATTTACCAGATGTTCCACTTCACGAAGCTGCTCGTCGGTCACTTTCTGGAAGTGGGAGAAGTCGAAACGCAAGGACTCGGGAGTCACTAAAGAACCTTTCTGCTCTACGTGAGTACCCAGCACTTGGCGCAACGCTTCGTCCAGCAAGTGGGTGCAAGAGTGGTTGGCTGCACAGGCGGCACGCTTTTCCGTGTCCACACAAGCCATCATCGGAACATCCGGGTGTTCGGGCAGTTTCTTGGTGATATGGATGGGAAGGTTGTTTTCCTTCTTGGTATCAATGATTTCAATGGTTTCGAATTCGCTTACGATCACCCCCGTATCGCCTACTTGTCCACCACTTTCGGCATAGAACGGAGTGTCGCTCAGCACGATTTGGTAGAGTGTCTGGTTTTTCTGCTTGATCTGACGGTAGCGTAGGATGTTGGTTTCATATTCGGTAAAGTCATATCCCACGAAGCGGGTGTCACCTTCCTTCAGAGTGATCCAGTCGCCGGTCTCGACGGCTGCCGCATTGCGTGCGCGTTCTTTTTGCTTCTGCATTTCGGCGTTGAACTCAGCTTCGTTTACGGTCATGCCATTTTCGCGGAGTATCAGTTCCGTCAGGTCGAGGGGGAAGCCGAAGGTGTCATATAATGTAAAGGCATCCACACCGCTGATTTCTTTTTTTCCGGCAGCTTTGGCGTCGTTCATTGTCTTGTCCAGCAGACGGATCCCTGTCTCCAAGGTGCGCAGGAAGGATTCTTCTTCTTCTTTGATCACTTTCTCGATCAATGTTTTCTGTGCGTTCAGTTCCGGATAGGCCTCGCCCATGTTTGCAATCAATACAGGCAGCAGCTTGTACATGAATGCTTGTTTCTGTCCCAGGAAAGTATATCCGTAGCGGACGGCACGGCGGAGGATACGGCGGATGACATAACCGGCCTTTGCGTTGCCGGGCAACTGGCCGTCGGTGATGGAGAACGCGATGGTACGGATGTGGTCGGCGATAACGCGCATGGCGATATCTTTCTGGTTGTCCTGTCCGTAAGTGGTTCCTGCCATTTCGGCGATGGCTTTCAGAATTGGTTGGAACACATCGGTGTCATAGTTGGATGTTTTGCCTTGCAGGGTGCGTACCAGGCGCTCGAATCCCATGCCGGTATCGATCACTTTGGCGGGAAGGCCTTCCAGTGAGCCGTCCGCTTTGCGGTTGAACTGCATGAATACGAGGTTCCAGATTTCGATTACTTGCGGATGATCCTTGTTTACCAGCTGGCTGCCGGGGATTTGAGCCTTTTCTTCCTCCGAACGTGAGTCGATATGGATTTCAGAGCATGGGCCGCAGGGACCTGTATCGCCCATTTCCCAAAAGTTGTCGTGCTTGTTTCCGTTTAGGATATGGTCTTTCGGCAGGAATTGTTCCCAGTAAGAAGCGGCCTCGTTGTCCCGTTCCAGTCCTTCTTCGGGACTTCCTTCGAATACGGTGGCGTACAGGTCTTTCGGGTCAATTTTCAGTACATCTACCAGATATTCCCATGCCCAGCCGATGGCCTCTTTCTTGAAGTAATCTCCGAAAGACCAGTTGCCCAGCATCTCGAACATGGTGTGGTGGTAGGTGTCGTGTCCCACTTCTTCCAGGTCATTGTGCTTGCCGCTTACGCGCAAACATTTTTGTGAGTCCGCCACTCTTTTGTTCTTGGCAGGGTGGTTGCCCAGAATAATGTCTTTGAACTGGTTCATACCTGCATTGGTGAACATCAATGTGGGGTCATCTTTAATGACCATCGGAGCCGACGGGACAATCTGGTGTCCTTTCGACTCGAAAAAGCTTTTGAAAGAATCTCTGATTTCGTTAGCTGTCATCATGTCGCTTAATATATTGTCTTCTAGTTAATATTCTCAAAAAGGATTTGCAAAGATAATTGGTTTTATTATTTTTGTCGACAAGAATTGTACAAAATATGGATATGTTGTGCATTAAAAACTTCAAAAAGCAGAAATAGATGCGTAAAGTCTACTATATTTATAATCCTAAGACCCGTACATACGACCGCATTTACCCCACAGTGAGGCAGCGTGCCTTAAGCATCCTGCGCCGTTTGTTTGTGGGGATGGGCTTGGGGGCAGGCAGTTTCATTATTTTATTATTCATCTTTGGTTCTCCATCCGAGAAGGAACTCCGTATAGAAAATGCTCGTTTGCAGGCTCAATATAATGTGTTGTCCCATCGGCTGGATGAGGCGTTGGGCGTCATGCAGGACATTCAGCAGCGTGATGATAACTTGTATCGTGTGGTGTTGCAGGCCGATCCTGTTTCGGATGCTGTCCGTAAGGCAGGTTATGGGGGAACGAACCGCTATGAACAGTTGCGGGATATGGCGAATTCTGATCTGGTCATTAATACCACTCAGAAACTGGATATGCTGAACCGTCAGCTTTATATCCAGTCACAGTCTTTTGACGAGGTGGTGGATTTGTGTAAGAGCCATGACGAGATGTTGAAGTGTATTCCCGCTATCCAGCCTGTTTCCAATAAAGATCTGAAGCAGACGGCATCCGGTTACGGTGTCCGTATAGACCCTATTTATAAGACAGCTAAGTTTCATGCGGGGATGGATTTTTCTGCCAGCACGGGCACGCCGGTGTATGCTACTGGTGATGGTATTGTGGTGAAGGCCGGATGGGAGACTGGTTATGGAAATACCATTGAAGTGAATCATGGTTTTGGTTATCTTACGCGCTATGCACATCTGAGTGCTTATAAGGTAAGACCGGGACAGAAGGTGGTCCGGGGAGAAGTAATTGGATCTGTGGGAAGTACAGGTAAAAGTACCGGGCCTCATTTGCACTATGAAGTGCATGTAAAAGGAAAAGTGCAGAATCCTGTGAACTATTATTTTATGGATTTGAGTGCGGAGGATTATGATAAGATGATACAGATTGCCGCCAACCATGGTAAAGTGTTTGACTAGCCGCGATTTTTTAATTCTCAATTTTTAATTTGTTTATGGCCTATAATCCGAATAAAGAACTGAAACTTTACTATTCCATTGGGGAAGTGGCGAAGATGTTTAATGTGAATGAGTCTTTGTTGCGCTATTGGGAAAAGGAGTTCCCTATTATTTCCCCTAAAAAGGCGGGGGGGAATATTCGTCAGTATCGGAAAGAGGATATTGAGAATATCCGGTTGGTCTATCATTTGGTAAAAGAGAAGGGGATGACGTTGCAGGGAGCCAAGCAAAAGCTGAAGATGAACAAGGAAACCACTATCCGTACTACAGAGATTTTGGACAGATTGAAACTGATACGTGAGGAATTGGTGAGTATGCGCAAAGAATTGGATTATCTGACATAAGAATATTCACCACAGATTACACTGGTTAAAACGAGTTGCAGAATAATCGTTATGAACCATCAGTGTAATCTGCGGTGAAACTGGTATTGGTTAATTCGGCTGGTCTTCGAACTTCTCGATACGGGTGACGGTTTTTATCTCATCTATTTTCCTTAGATTGGTGGTGATGGATTTTACATCATCCACATCGTGTACAAATAGTTGTATTCTTCCTTCGAAGATACCGTCATTGCTTTCAATATTCAATTTGTGGATATTTACGTTCAATTGTTGTGAGATGACTTCTGTTACCTTATTTAACAGACCGATATGGTCAATGCCTTTTATGTAGATATTTACCGGAAAGTATAAGGATTTTCCGGTTTCCCACTGAACTGCTAACAGGCGGTTGCCATAACTGCTTTTCAGTTTGGTAGCCAGCGGGCATTGGCGTTTGTGAATGATAATACGATTATTGTCGTTTATATATCCCAAAACGTCATCTCCCGGGATAGGCTTGCAGCATTCGGCTATCACATAGTTCTTTTGGATAGCTTCGGGGGTTAGTTTCAATATTTTCTTGCTGTCTATCTTTGGCAAGGGTTCTTTCTCTTCTTGCGGTTTCTCTTTGTTTGTCTTGCTTCCTCCGAAGGCAAAAGAGATATACTTTTTCCAATTACTGGGGGTCGGTTTGTCTTTTAGCTCGTTTTTGTCGTTTTCTCCTAGAATGATTGTTTTTAATCCGATGGCGGCAAACAATTCTTCTTGTGTCTTGATGTGATGTAGGTTGCAGATCTTCCGTATGTTTTCGGGAGTGCATTCTGCCCCTTCCTTGGAGAAGAATTCCCGTAATGTTTCCTCACCGGCTTGCTGCATGCCTCGTTGTTCGCGTTTCAGTATGGCCAGAATCTTGGCCTTGGCCTTGGCGGTGGTGGCAAAGTTTATCCACGAAGGTTGTACATGCTGTGATTTGGAAGTAAGAATCTCCACTTGGTCGCCGCTTTGCAACTTGTGGCTCAGGGGGACAAGCTTGTGGTTTACTTTTGCTCCGATACAATGGCTTCCTAGGAATGTATGGATGGAGAATGCAAAATCCAGTGCCGTACAATTTTGCGGCATCGTTTTGATTTCACCTTTTGGGGTGAAGACAAATATTTCGGAAGCAAACAGGTTCAGTTTGATGGTGTCCAGAAAGTCCATGGCATCCGGTTGCGGGTCATCCAGAATTTCCTTGATGGTACGTAGCCATTTGTCCAGTTCGCCTTCGTCTTCACTGCCTCCACCTTCTTTGTATTTCCAATGTGCGGCAAAGCCTTGTTCGGCTACGTCATTCATCCGTTCGCTACGTATCTGCACCTCTATCCATTGCCCTTTGTTACTCATCAAGGTTACATGAAGTGCCTGATAACCGTTGGCTTTAGGGTGGCTTACCCAGTCGCGCAAGCGGTCTGGATGTGGCTTGTAAATCTTGGATATGGATACGTATATGTTAAAGCATTCATTGAGTTCTGCTTCCGGGTTCTTGGGGTTGAAAATGATGCGGACGGCTAGGATATCGTATATTTCTTCGAATGTGATATGCTTGGTCTGCATCTTGTTCCAGATGGAATAAGGGGATTTGACTCGTGCTATCAATTGATAGCTGATACCCATTTTGTCCAGTTGTGCGCGGATAGGTGCTGTAAATTCACGGAATACTTCTTCGCGTTCCGCTTGTGTTTCTTGTAGCTTGGATTCTATCTGTGCATATTCTTCCGGATGCTCATATTTGAAACTGAGATCTTCCAGTTCTGTCTTTATTTTGTTTAACCCCAAGCGGTTAGCCAGTGGCGCATAGATGTATAAGGTTTCTCCGGCAATTTTGTATTGCTTGTTGGGAAGCATGGAGCCAAGTGTACGCATATTATGCAGACGGTCGGCTATTTTGATGAGGATAACCCGGATGTCATCACTCATGGTCAGTAGCAATTTCTTGAAATTCTCGGCTTGTGCGGAAGCCCGGTCTCCGAATATGCCGCCGGATATTTTAGTCAGGCCATCTACAATCTGTGCGATTTTAGGACCAAACAGATTTTCAATGTCTTCCACAGTGTAGTCTGTATCTTCAACCACATCATGCAGTAAAGCCGAACAAATGGAAGTTGATCCCAGTCCTATTTCGGTACATACAATTTTAGCAACGGCTATGGGATGCATGATGTATGGTTCACCCGAGCGTCGTTTTACTCCTTTATGTGCTTGTTTGGCAAAATTGAATGCCTTTGTGATGATTTCTACTTTTTTGCGGTGCTTGGTCGCTAGATAACTGTCCAAAAGTTCCTGAAACCCTTGGTTTATCATTTCCTCATCCGCCTGTTCCTGAGTCTGCTTTTCATCCGTCATATCTTTGCCTCCTATAATCTATACTGCAAAAATATACAAAAAACATATTCAAGCAAGTATTTTCAGAAAATGTATAGTGTTAAATCTGTATTTTTTATCAATCATCTGATCCGCAAACTTCTTCCGGCTCTGATATTATTGCCCTTTATACCGTTTAGATTACGTAATTGGCTGATGGATACGTGGTATTTGGCAGCAATTCCTCCCAATGTGTCTCCTTGTTTGATTTTATGATAAAGAGTTCCCTTGGATGAGCGGTTTCTGCTACTGGTTGTTTCCTTGATGGCTACCGTTTTTCTTTTGGTCAGATATTCATTGGGCTTATAAGCGAACACGCTGTCTTGGCGGTCAATGAAAGTACTGACAAAGTTATTGGGCAGACGAAGTGCGCACGACTCGCTGTTACCGGGAATAATATCCTTTTTGTATTGGGGGTTCAGGCTGCGAAGCTGGTCTAGGTTGATGTTGCATACTTCTGCCACTTGTTGTAAGTGGAGGTCTTTGTTAATGTGAATGGTGTCTGTAGCGTTGGGAAGCTGTGTTTCCATGGGACAGATGCCATGTTCGCAATAATAGGTCATGATGTAGTTTGCCGCTATGAAAGCAGGAACGTACCCACGGGTTTCTTTGGGCAGATAGTTGTAGATTGTCCAATAATCCGTGGCTCCTCCGGCACGGCGTATGGCTTTGTTGATAGTGCCCGGCCCGCAGTTGTAAGCTGCCAATACCAGATTCCAGTCTTGATAGATGTCGTACAGGTCTTTCAGGTAACGTGCTGCCGCCCAAGTTGATTTGACCGGGTCCCGTCTTTCGTCTATCAGACTATTGTTCTTCAGCCCGTATATTTTTCCTGTACCCAGCATAAACTGCCACAAGCCGGTAGCTCCCTGGCGGGAAACAGCGACAGGATTTAAGGCGGACTCTATAATCGGCAGATATTTCAGTTCTTGAGGAAGGTCGTATAAATCAAGTGCTTCTTCAAAGATAGGCATATAAAAATTGGTTGCCGCAAGCATAAAGGATACTTTATTGCGCAGACGGACGGCATACATATCAATGAATTTGCGTACTGCCTCATTGTAAGGCATTTCTATGATAGAGGGAATACGTGACAGACGATCCATATAGATGGAATCACTTACAACAGGGTTGGTAGAGGCCATTGTGCAGTTCTCTCCCAATGTGATGTGATTCTTAGATTGCCAGTCCCAGTAAAGACTGTCCATTTCTGACTGCATACTTTCAGGAACATCAATAATTTCTTCTTTTCCTGTAGTTTGCGAGTGAACGGTAATACTTTGGGTTTGTGCGCTTATTCCCGTTGTTCCTATAAATGTAAATAAACCAATTAAAAAGTTTTTCATGCGATTAAAATTTGAAGCTGCATTGCAGGCCTATTGTATTAGGTATCCTGCTCCGGCCGTCATTAAAAATAACAGGTTGTATTTGAAGACCTAAGTCTTTGGATATGTCAAAATCAGATAGTTCGGCATCCACGTATGCGTCTATGACAGACAGTATATATACACCGATAAAACAGAATATGCTTAAATCCCGATTTCGGCGATAGAAATCTTTTCGTTTTTTAAAGGTGTCCTCCATACCTTCCGCGCTCATGCCATGAGGCAGGAAGTCTTCGTAGCTTTTGGTATCAGGGTCATCGTCCATAATATCCAGATAGGCTTGAGAATAGTCCTTGTACATTCTGTTGTTCCAGGTCAGCGCATATGCACATCCCACAAAACCACCATATACTATCGGCAGTTTCCAATATTTACGGTTGTATATCTGTCCTCCGCCGGGAATTACCAACGCCAGCCAGATGGCACGGTTGGAGTTCGGGATAAACCGGGGTTTTGTTTCGGCAGCCATTGCTTTCTGTATGGAATCATTTTTACGGACTAAAGCGGCAGTATCAACAGGTGCTTCCATATTTTCTATCTTTTGCCGTTCTTCCAGCAGTTTCAGGCTGTCAATGACAAGTGAATCTTTGACTTGTATAATAGAATCTGTCTTTATACCCATACGGCGGTTGCGTGCCTTTTGGGCGTGAACATTCATGCTTCCAGCCATCATAAGGCATAAAAGCAGGAATGTAAACAGTTTATATGTGGATGTTCTTCTTTTCAATGTAGTAATAACGCTTTATTCTTTCTTTTTCAGTGAATCCAGTATTTCCATGATTCGTTCCAAGTCCTCTTCGTTGTTGAACGGAATACTGATCTTGCCTTTTCCTTTGGCTGTACATGATAGCTGTACTTTCGAACCGAAGAATCCGCAGAGGTGGCTTTGCAGCAAAGTGTATTCCTCGGATAATTTGGAGCCTTTCGGTTTGATCTTCTTCCCACCGCTGTCCACTGTCTCGCCACTGCTCAGTGCCTTGACAATTTCTTCCACTTTACGGACAGAATAGCCTTGTGACTGTATTTCATTAAAGATACGTATTTGGGTCTTAGGATCATCTAAGGACAATAAGGCACGGGCGTGTCCCATGTCTATTTCGCGGTTTTTCAATGCTACTTGAATCTGGGCCGGAAGTTTCAGCAGGCGCAGATAATTGGCGATAGTGGTACGTTTTTTCCCTACACGTTCGCTCAGCCGTTCCTGTGTCAATGCATATTGTTCCAATAAATGTTGATAAGCCAGTGCAATCTCCAATGAATTCAAATCTTCACGCTGAATATTTTCAATCAACGCCATTTCCATTACATTCTCGTCATCGGCTGTGCGGATGTATGCCGGAATAGATTTAAGTCCTGCCTGTATGGAGGCACGGTAACGACGTTCTCCGGCTATGATCTGGTAAGAGTCTTCACTCAGTTGACGCAACGTAATGGGTTGGATGATACCAATTTCGGCAATAGAGTCGGCCAACTCCTGTAACGCCACCGGATCAAATTCACGACGCGGTTGGTTAGGGTTGACGGATATTTTACTCAGTTCTATCTCGTTGATAGAAGATGAGCCGGCTGTCTTTACTTCTTCAGTCGAGATCAGTGCGTCAAGCCCGCGTCCTAAAGCAAATTTCTTCTGTACTGCCATTGTTTACTTACTGTTACGTGTTATAATTTCTTGTGCCAATGCCAAATGATTCTTGGCTCCGGTAGAGTCGGCATCATACAATATTGCAGGAATGCCGTGGCTGGGAGCTTCGCTCAGTTTGACGTTACGCTGTATAATTGTCTTGAATACCAATTCTTGAAAATGGCGTTTCACTTCATCATAAATCTGGTTGGCCAGACGCAGACGTGAATCGAACATTGTCAGCAGGAAGCCTTCTATTTCCAGTGAAGGATTCAGTTTCGATTTAATAATCTTAATGGTATTCAGCAATTTGCTGATGCCCTCTAATGCAAAATATTCGCATTGAACAGGGATAATCACTGAATCGGCTGCTGTCAGCGCATTGATTGTTATCAAGCCTAACGACGGGGAGCAGTCTATCAGGATATAGTCATATTCGTCCCGCATGGGGGCTAATACTTTTTTCATGATCTTCTCGCGGTCTTCCAGGTTCAGCATTTCTATTTCTGCGCCAACCAGGTCGATGTGTGAAGAAACAATGTCGAGTCCGTCAATGTCGGTGGTATAAATTGCTTCCCGTATATCGGCTTCGTTGATAATACATTCATAGATAGAGCATTCTACCTCTTTGATGTTCACACCCAATCCTGATGATGCGTTGGCCTGAGGGTCTGCATCAATAACCAGCACCTTTTTCTCCAGTGTTGCCAGAGAAGCTGCGAGGTTAATCGTTGTGGTAGTTTTACCTACGCCACCTTTTTGATTGGCTAAAGCAATAATTTTTCCCATATTAATCAGTTTTTCTCGCTGCGAAGTAACAAATAATAGGTGATTGCACCTATAAAAAACGGCAGACATTAGCAAAACTGTTGATAACTCATTGGTTTTGTTAATAACTCAACGGCGGCAAAGATAGAAATTTTCATTCAATTCTATTCTATTTTTAGCACTGGGTTGTAGAACATTAAGATAATTTTCTTTTCCGGTGAGGGGTAGTTCCGGCAAAGAGTTGTATCTTTACGCTCCGAGAAAAAGAGTGGAAAAATATGAAGAAAGAAAAACCGTTGATATTGCTGTCAAATGATGACGGCGTGGAAGCTAAGGGATTGAATGAATTGATACGCGGGTTGCGTGGAATGGGTGAGATAATCGTAATGGCACCGGACGGTCCTCGTTCGGGAGCTTCGGGGGCGATCACTTCCGAGCATCCTGTGAAGTATTACAAGGTACGTGAAGAGGAGGATTTGACTGTGTATAAATGTACGGGCACACCGGTAGATTGTGTGAAACTGGCATTGCATACGGTGGTTCCCCGTCGTCCCGATGTGGTGATAGGTGGAATAAACCACGGTGATAATTCTTCAGTGAATGTGCATTATTCCGGTACGATGGGGGTAGTGATTGAAGGGTGTCTGAAGGGGATCTCTTCTATCGGATATTCATTATGTAATCATTTTGCGGATGCTGATTTCTCTTCATCGCTGCCTTATATACGCCGTATTACTGAGCAGGTCCTGGAGCATGGCTTGCCTTTGGGGATTTGCTTGAATGTGAACTTTCCGGATACAGCTTCCTTGAAAGGGGTACGCATCTGCCGTCAGACGAATGGGGCTTGGATTAATGAATGGAAGCGTAGTCTGCATCCTCGGGGGGGAGAGTATTTCTGGCTGACCGGAGAGTTTGATAACTATGAACCGGAAGCGGAAGATTCGGATCACTGGGCATTAGGACATGGGTATGTGGCGGTAACTCCGACCCAAATTGATGTGACTGCTTATGGGATGATGAATGAGTTGAAAAACTGGAATCTGGAAGTATGAAATACTATTTGATAGTAGGCGAGGCATCAGGCGATTTGCACGCATCTAATTTAATGCGTGCCTTGATACAGGAAGATCCGGAAGCAGAATTCCGTTTCTTTGGCGGGGACTTGATGACGGCTGTTGGTGGAACGCGGGTGAAGCATTACAAAGAATTGGCTTATATGGGTTTTATCCCGGTGTTGTTGCATTTGCGTACTATCTTTCGGAATATGAAAGAATGTAAGCAGGACATTGTTCGTTGGGCTCCTGATGTAGTGATTCTGGTGGATTATCCCGGCTTTAACCTGAAAATAGCCGAGTTTATAAAGAAGCAGACGAAAATACCTGTCTACTATTATATTTCTCCTAAAATATGGGCTTGGAAAGAGTATAGGATTAAAAATATCAAGCGGGATGTGGACGAACTGTTTTCCATCCTGCCTTTTGAGGTTGAGTTTTTTGCCGGACATCAGTACCCTGTTCATTATGTGGGTAATCCTTGTGTAGATGCAGTGGATGCTTATTGTAAGGAACATCCGGATGGATTTCCGGAATTTGTGGCGGATAATGGCTTGTCCGAAAAGCCCGTTATCGCATTGTTGGCGGGCAGCCGGAAACAGGAAATCAAAGACAACCTGCCGATGATGCTGGAGGCTGCTGCTCCGTTTACCAAAGATTATCAATTGGTGCTGGCAGGGGCTCCGGGGATGGACCCTGCCTATTATTCGGATTATATAAATCCAAATGTACCGGTTAAAATCATATTCGGACAGACCTACAGGTTGTTGCAGCACGCGCAGGCGGCATTGGTGACTTCGGGCACTGCAACTTTGGAAACAGCTCTTTTCCGTGTTCCTCAAGTGGTGTGTTACTATACTCCGGTAGGGAAATTTATCGCTTTTCTTCGCCGGCATATTCTAAAAGTGAAATATATTTCGTTGGTTAATCTGGTAGCCGACAAGGAAGTGGTTCGTGAACTGGTGGCGGATACGATGACGGTGGATAACGTGCGTTCAGAGTTAGAATCTCTTTTATATAATAAGGTATACAGAAATAAGGTGTTGGAAGAGTATGATCGTATTATTCAGATTTTAGGTCCGGCAGGAGCTTCGGGGACAGCAGCCCGTGAAATGGTAGCTTTGTTGAAGAAATAAACTTTTCACGATCTCTTTTTGTTCTTTCGGGTAAACAACTTAAACCCTGGAAGTATATGAAATATTTTTTTCAATCTATGTTAGGGGCGATGCTTCTTTTGAGCGGAGTATTCGCCTTTTCATCTTGTGGTAATGATGAAAGTGATCCGGACAGTACGGTGACTATAGCTATGGCTACCGTAGAAAAACAACCTCAGTATGATGCTCCTTATTTGGTGTTGGACAACGGAGAGAAGTTGTGGGTGGTGCAGCATATTGTTCCTTACCGGGATTTGAAGGCAGGAGAACGGATTTTTGGAAATTATTCTTTTTTGGAAGCCGGTGAAAGTGGATTTGCTTATAATATCCGTTTGAATGACTATACCTTAGTACCTGTTCAGAAAATTATCGGATTGACCCCCGATAATATGGACAGTATTGGAAATATGAAAGTACAGATCAAGGATATGTGGCCTTCTGATGACTATCTGAATGTACGTTTTATGTTGAATTTTCCCAGTCCGCAGAAACCTATTCTTAATCTGGTTGTGAATGAGATGATTCCTTGGACAAAGGACGGATATGCGCATTTGGAACTCCGCTATAATAACAACGGAAGTCAGGGCAGATTGGTACCTGGTATGGTTTCTTTTAAATTAGATGATTATTCACCGGAAAACAGTGAATTGAAAGGAATAAAGGTATTGGTTAATCCTGTGGACGGGGAAGAAAAAACATATATTTTCTCTTATCCGCTCACTGGCGAGGATGTACCGGGCTTTAATCCTTTGGATTTGGCGGAGTTAAAATAAAGAAACTACATACAGATAGACTACTGCTGCCGGGATTGCGAGAATCGCGCTGTCAAAACGGTCGAGCATTCCACCGTGTCCCGGTAAAATATTGCCCGAATCTTTGATGCCTAGACGGCGTTTTAATAAAGATTCCGTTAAATCTCCCCAGGTTCCGAATACTACCACTGTCAATGCTAGTCCGATCCATACTCCGGTAGACATGAAAGGGAAGAAGTGAGATAGCAGGAAAGAAGCTATGATACAGAAAATGCCGCCGCCAATAGAGCCTTCCCATGACTTCTTAGGAGAGATGCGTTCAAATAGTTTATGTTTGCCAAATAGCATGCCTGTACAGTAAGCACCTGTATCATTCACCCAGTTGAATATAAAAATAGATAGTGGGAGAATAGCGTTGTATTGTGAAAGGCTGGCTGTTTCGTCCGAATGGAAAGCCAATACATTCAGCAAAGCGAATGGCAAGGCAATATACATCTGGCTTAACATGGCATAAGCCCAATTATTCAGCGGGTTTTCTTTTTTCAAATAAAGTTCGCTGACCATCAGATAAATAAATAAAGCTAAATAAGGAATAAATATACCTGTTTGTGAAGGATCTATTCCAAAATAGAAAAAGCACAGGAAAAGAAAAATTCCGCTGAGAATACATATACGTTTATTTACTTGTATTCCTTCTACATGATTGACCAAATTACAGAATTCATTGATTGCCAATGCGCTGATAATGGCAAATAGGATGCCGAATGAGACAGCCCCTCCCACGATGCAGCCTATCAGTACTGCAACAAAAATAATTCCGGTTATGGCACGTTGTAAGAAATTGCTTTTCACGGTCGTTAGTCTTAAGTGATTCAAAAATCAAAGTAGAAGATCTGTTTTTTTATCATTCTGAGTGACCATGAAGAATCCGGATATATCTGGATTATTACGGACTCTTTGTATCATTCAGAATGACAATGCTTATATAGTTGACAGATCTTTCTACGATGTTATACTTCTTTTTTTTCTTTTTCCTTTTCCTCAGAATCTGAAGAATTCTTCTCTTCAAAATCTTCGGTTACTTCTACTGGTTTTGCTGTAGCTTCTAAAGCCATAATTTCTTCTGAACGTGAAGTCCAGGGGCGTTTGCCAAAAATGCGTTCCACATCTTCGGCGAAAATTACTTCTTTTTCAACCAACAGACGGGCCAGCTCGTTGTGACCATCTTTATGTTCGGATAATATTGCTTTTGCCCGATCATATTGTTCGTTGATCATTCTTTTCACTTCTTCGTCAATCAGTTCGGCTGTACGTTCACTGTAAGGCTTGCTGAAAGAGTATTCATCGTTGCTGTAATAACATAAGTTGGGTAACTTTTCACTCATTCCGGCATAAGCAATCATTCCATATGATTGTTTTGTCACACGTTCCAAATCGTTCATGGCACCGGTTGAAATATGTCCGGTGAACAGTTCTTCGGCTGCACGTCCCCCTAAAGTGGCACACATTTCATCCAGCATCTGCTCTTTGGTTGTGATCTGCCGTTCTTCGGGCAAATACCATGCGGCTCCCAATGCACGTCCACGGGGAACAATGGTTACCTTAATCAAAGGATTGGCATGTTCCAAAAACCAAGACAGCGTAGCGTGACCGGCTTCGTGTAAGGCAATAGTACGCTTTTCTTCGGCAGTCATGATTTTGGTTTTCTTTTCCAAACCACCGATAATACGGTCTACAGCATCTAGAAAATCTTGTTTCCCAACCGCATTCTTACCATGGCGGGCGGCGATCAGTGCTGCTTCATTACATACATTGGCAATATCTGCCCCACTGAATCCCGGAGTTTGACGGGCGAGCAAATCCAGATCAACACTTTCGTCCAGTTTTAAAGGCTTCAAATGTACTCCGAATACTTCTTTACGTTCGTTTAAGTCGGGTAAGTCAACATGAATCTGGCGGTCAAAACGACCGGCACGCAATAATGCCTTATCCAATATATCCGCGCGGTTGGTAGCGGCCAAAATGATCACACCGCTATTTGAACCAAAACCGTCCATTTCTGTCAATAATTGGTTTAATGTATTTTCGCGTTCATCATTTCCACCCATGCTTGGATTTTTGCCACGGGCACGTCCTACTGCGTCAATTTCATCAATGAAAATAATGCAAGGAGCTTTCTCTTTCGCCTGGCGGAACAAGTCACGTACACGGGATGCACCTACTCCGACAAACATTTCCACAAAGTCAGAACCTGAAAGCGAAAAGAAAGGTACATCCGCCTCACCGGCAACAGCTTTTGCCAGCAAAGTCTTACCGGTTCCCGGAGGGCCTACCAGTAAAGCGCCTTTAGGTATCTTACCTCCCAGCTCCGTGTATTTCTGAGGTTGTTTCAGAAACTCTACAATTTCCTCCACTTCTTGTTTAGCTTCCGCTTGTCCGGCTACATCTTTAAAAGTAATCCGGTTAGTTTTGTCTCCTTTTTCGTATACCTGAGCTTTGCTTTTACCTACGTTGAACGGATTGGCGCCTCCGGCCCCTGCTCCGCCGCTCATGCGGCGCATGGCAAACATCCAGATACCGATCAACAGTAAAAACGGAGCGATATTCCAAAATAATGCACCGAAGTAGTCGCGTTTCTTTTCATAACTGATAGATCCGGTAAAATGACCTTCTTCCTGTGCCTTTTCCATGAATTTATCCAATGACTCCATGGAACCTATTTCTACGTTCAAGGCTGGATTACGACCTACTTTTTTATAGTCATTTTTAAATACATCTTTAACAAATTCCGGTTTAATGTACATTTCTACCGTATTGTCATCGTATGCAATTATTTTATTGGCATATCCCTTGTTTATCATATCTTTAAACTCGGTATATGTTATTTGTTTGTCAATTCCTCCTTCTTGATTGGAAAAGTAGAGGATGGCAAAACTCATGGCAATGATAACATACAGCCAACTCAAATTGAAGCGTGGCATGTTTATCTTTGGTTTATTATTGGTATTTTCACTCATTTTGATTCTGTATTGGATTAGTCTAGATCAGGAATTTGGGTTAGTTTGGCATCTGCCCATAAATGTTCCAGATTATAAAAATTTCTTGTTTCCGGCAAAAAGACATGTACCAGTACATCACTGTAGTCCATTGCAACCCATTCTGCGTTTCTCAGTCCGTCTATTCCCGTAGGTTTGTCATTTATTTCTTTATGTACATATTCCTTGACTGAGTCAACGATAGCTGTAACTTGACTTGGGGAATTACCTTGACAGATTACGAAATAGCTGCAAATGGTATCATTAATGGCGGTGAGGTCCGCTATTACAATGTTTTTACCTTTCTTTTCTTGAATGCCTTCTGTTATTTTTTTTACTAAAGTCTCTGCTTCGTTCATTATAATGTTATTAACAACTGATTATTCTAATATATGTATTTACAACAATGCACAAAGATACTTGGTTTTCTCATTCTAGCGAAAAAATGTGCATTAAATATATTCGGTTTTTGTTTTTTTTAGTTAGAGAATCTTTTTATTGTTATGTTAAGTCTAGAATGATGATACACGGTCAAGAAGGATAAGGAAGGCCGGAAAAGAAGGCAAATGGAGAAAAAAAGAATCTTGATTAGAAAAAAAAGCTTCAAAAATTTGTGGATTAAATAAAAAGCCGTATCTTTGCAGCGTCAAAATCAAAACGGGTGTTTTGATAGGAAAATTGGGATATGGTGTAATGGTAACACAACAGATTCTGGTCCTGTTTTTCCAGGTTCGAATCCTGGTATCCCAACAGACAAATCACTTGTCAAAGACAAAGATCTTCTAAAATTATAATTTTAGAAGATCTTTTTTTATTTTGTGTTGGTTATCTTAAGAAGGGATATTCAGGCTCAGTTTGAAAATTTGGGGGAATTAGTTAAAATCCCTATCTTTGTCGGATG
>CAPAOL010000039.1 GCA_948579315.1 uncultured Phocaeicola sp. | reverse complement strand
CACTCATCTCTCTCCTGAAGAGCTATCAACTAACCGGAGACAAACAATGCCTGGAGTGGTTTGAAAAGGTACATGATTATACGTGGGAGCATTTCAAGGATAAAGAACACCCTGAATGGTATGGATACTTGAACCGAAGAGGTGAAGTTTTGCTGCCACTCAAAGGAGGGAAATGGAAAGGGTGTTTCCATGTGCCAAGAGGATTGTATCAGTGTTGGAAAGTTTTGGAAAATTTATAACTCCTTATTTAAATAAAACGATATGAAAGGACGACGTAATTTTCTAAAAACCGCATTTGCCACATGTTCATTGCTAGCAGGCAGCAAACTTCTGACGGCATGCACTCCCACCCAAAGGACAGCATCCGGCGAAGAAGAAATATTTGAGACATTTGCCACTCCCAATGCCTTGAAAGGGATGCCTATAAAAGCAACTTTTCTAGACGAAATCAGTTGGGATATTCCGCATCAGAATTGGGGTACAAAAGAATGGGATAAGGATTTTAAAGCCATGAAAAAGATGGGAATCAATACCGTAGTGTTGATTCGTGCCGGTCTTGGTAAATGGATTGCTTCTCCTTTTCAATGCCTGCTGGGAAAAGAAGATGTGTATTATCCTCCCGTAGACCTGGTCGAGATGTTTCTGACACTGGCCGATAAATACGACATGGCTTTCTATTTTGGTATGTACGATTCCGGGAAGTACTGGCAGGAAGGATTATTTCAGAAAGAAATAGACTTGAACATGGCTCTGATTGATGAAGTATGGAAGAAATATGGTCATCATAAATCTTTCCAGGGATGGTATTTATCTCAGGAAATCAGCCGCCGGACGAAAAACATGTCTAAGATTTATGCGGAAGTCGGGAAACACGCCAAGAGTGTCTCCGGCAATCTGACAACTTTAGTTTCTCCATACATACATGGAGTGAAGACAGACCAGGTTATGGCGGGCGACAAAGCTTTGTCAGTGAAAGAACACGAAGAAGAATGGGACGAAATATTGGATAATGTAAAGGGAGCAGTCGATATCATGGCATTTCAGGATGGTCAGGTAGACTATCATGAATTATATGATTATCTGGTTATTAACAAAAAACTGGCTGATAAATATAATATGAAATGCTGGACCAATATCGAATCTTTTGACCGGGACATGCCCATTCGTTTCCTGCCCATTAAATGGGAAAAGCTATTGTTGAAACTGGACGCTGCGCGAAGAGCGGGAATGGAAAATGCAATCACGTTTGAGTTTTCTCATTTCATGAGCCCTAATTCGGCTTATCTGCAAGCCGGACACTTATACGAACGATATTGTGAACACTTTATTCTATAAACCTATCTAATATTGTAATGCAATGAAAAAAAGAATCAAATGGAATCCGAGGTTTATCACCTCATTATTTATTGCGTTCATGTGCACACTCAGCTGTATGGCACAAAACGTAATAAAAGGATCAGTCAATGATGGTAGTGGCGAACCATTACCTGGAGTATCTGTAACTGTAAAAGGTACAACCAGCGGTACTATCACAGACTTGGATGGAAAGTTCAGTATCAATGCCCGAAATAATGATGTATTGATATTCTCTTATGTCGGCATGAATACGCAGGACATCAAAGTAAACAACCAGCGTTTCATTTCAGTAACTATGAAAGATGACGTTGCTTCGCTGGATGAAGTAGTTGTTGTGGGATACGGTACTCAAAAACGTGGAAGCATCACCGCAGCAGTTTCTACCGTATCGGACAAAGAATTGCTGAAAGCTCCGACAATGAGTATCAGTAACGTAGTTGGCTCACGTATTGCCGGTGTGGCAGCTGTACAATCCAGTGGTCAGCCAGGATCTGACAACGCAACATTGACCATGCGCGGACAAACGGGCATTGTATACGTAATCGATGGAATCCGCCGTACATCAGCCGACTTTAACGGACTGGACCCTAACGAAATAGAATCGGTATCTATCCTGAAAGACGCTTCGGCGGTAGCCGTTTACGGTTTGGACGCCAATGGTGTTTTCATCGTTACTACGAAACAGGGTAAGGCAGAAAAGATGTCTATCACTTATACAGGTTCTGTCGGTTTCAGCCAGAATGCGGAACAACAGGAATGGCTGGATGGACCCAGTTATGCTTATTGGTATAATAAAGCACGCGAACTGCAAGGAGACTCCCAGGTATTTACAGCAGAAATGGTGCAGAAGATGAAAGACGGAGTTGACGGTTGGGGAAACACAAACTGGTATGATAAGCTATATGGCACCGGCACTCGTACACACCATAACATTTCAGCAACCGGAGGTAGCGACAGAGTGCGTTTCTTTGCATCCATCGGCTATCTGAATGAGAATGGTAACATAGACAACTATGGCTACAACCGCTTGAATCTTCGTTCCAATATCGATGCAAAGTTAACCAAAAGCCTCACCTTCACTTTAGGAGTATCCGGCCGTATTGAGAAAAGAGATTCGCCGCGCTATTCTGCCGATCCGAATGCCTGGCATAATGTTCCGCAACAAATCATCCGTGCCCTGCCTTACGTACCTGACACGTACGAGTATGAAGGAAAAACATACAATGTATCCACTCCGACGGCTTCCTCTCCGATAGCTCCGGTGGCATCTATCAATGAATCCGGATACAGCAAATCCAACTATTCCTATATCCAGTCCAATTTCAGTCTGAAATATGACGCACCTTGGCTGAAAGGATTAAGTTTCAAATTTCAAGGGGCTTATGACCTGACATATAACTTCAGCAAGATTTTCAGCAATCCTTATGAAGTAATGATCATGAATCTTCCGACTATTGAAAGCACTTCATTAACTTATTATAAAGGCACTGATGCATCGGGCAATTCAATCAGCCTGAGTGAATCTGCTTCGCGCGGATATACATTCACCACACAGTCAAGTGTGACGTATGACAACAAGTTCGGGAAACATGCTGTAGGAGCTATGTTCTTGGCAGAAACCCGTGAAAACAAGAGTAATGCGTTAAGTGCTACCGGTTATGGGCTGGACTTTATCCAATTGGATGAACTCAATCAGATCACGAATAAGACAGGAAACGGAGCCGAAAGATTCCCCTCTATCGGAGGATATAGCGGACATACCAGAGTAGCAGGTTTCGTAGGTCGTGTGAACTATAATTATGATGATAAGTATTATTTGGAGGCTTCTCTTCGTCACGATGGTAGTTATCTGTTTGGAGGTATGAATAAACGTTGGGTAACATTGCCCGGTGTTTCTGCAGGTTGGAGACTCAACAATGAAAGTTGGTTCAATGCTCCCTGGGTCAATAATCTGAAACTGAGAGCCGGTATTGGTAAAACAGCCACCAGCGGCGTAAGTGCCTTCCAATGGAGAAATACAATGGGAATCATCAAAAATGCAGTTGTCATTGGCGGCAGCAGTCAGACCATGATGTATGCTTCCGTATTAGGTAATCCCAACTTGTCGTGGGCACAGTGCCTGAACTATAATGTCGGTGTCGATGCAACGATGTGGAATGGTTTGTTAGGAGTCGAATTTGACGTATTCTATAAATATGAATATGATAAACTTGCCACTGTGACCGGAGCATACGCTCCTTCAAGAGGTGGATATTATTTCAGTTCCGGCAATGTGAACAAGACTGATTATAAAGGTTTCGACGTTACTTTGACTCATTATAACCATATCAACAAGTTTAATTATGGCGCCAAGCTGATTTGGTCGTATGCATACGGCCGTTGGCTGAAGTATGTAGGCGACTCCGACAATGCTCCTGAATATCAGCGTTTGACAGGAAAGCAAATCGGTTCTAAATATGGTTTTATCGCAAATGGTCTGTTCCAGAGCGAGGAAGAGATTGCAAATTCAGCAACAGTTAAAGGTTATAAGGCATTGCCGGGATACATTAAGTATGTAGACAGAAATGGCGATGGTATTATTACAGCGGCACAAGACCAAGGTTATGTAGGCAAAAGTGCTACTCCGAAGCATACCGGTTCTTTGAATTTATTCGGTAATTGGAAAGGATTTGACTTTGACTTATTATTCTCTTGGGGATTGGGCAATGTAGTTGCACTGACAGGCCAGTATACATCTGTCGGTTCTGAAGGTACACAGGATAATACCTCATTTACGAAGCCTTTCTATCATGGTGGAAACTCACCGACTTTCCTGGTAGAGAACTCATGGACACCTGAGCATACTAACGCGGAATTTCCACGTCTGGAAATCACAGGTCCGAGCAACAACAATGGATACTCTTCAACTTTCTGGTACAGGAATGGTGACTATATGCGCTTGAAGACTGCACAGATAGGTTACAACTTCCCGAAAAAGTGGTTGAATCCGGCAGGTATCGAAGGACTAAGACTTTATGTAGAAGGATATAACCTGTTGACCTTCAGCGGACTTACCAAATACAACATCGACCCGGAATCACCGGCAGTGAACAATGGTTATTATCCGCAACAGAGAACATATACGCTAGGTGTAAAACTAACATTCTAAAAAACGGAAGCACATGAAAAAAATATTATTAAATGTATCATTAGCACTGGCACTAGGCTTTAGTATAAGTTCGTGCAATGACTGGCTGGACGGTGTGAAGCAAACCTCAACCGTTAGTGATGAAATTGTTTGGCAAGATGAAACATACGTAGATAAATACGTCAATGCATTCTACACATATCTAAACAAATACGGACAATTTGGTGAAGCTCAGTTCTCGGGAAGTTTAACGGAAAGTTTGACCGAGACATTCAAATACGGTTCAGTAGCTTTAGGAGACAGAGCCGGACATCCGAACAACTACGTAACTAATCCGGATGTTATCAGTCCGGACGGATGCCGTTACAACATTTGGGATAAGGATTTGGCTTATGGCAATATCCGCCAGATGAATCAGTTTCTGGTTATGCAGAAGAAATACTCTACATTCTCAGATGACAAGAATCTGAAATGGGAAGCTCAGGTACGCTTCTTCCGTGCTTATGTTTACTTTCAGTTAGCCAAACGGCATGGCGGAGTCATTTTGTATGACGATCTCCCTACCTCTAACGACAAAGCACGCAGCACGGCAGCGGAAACATGGCAATTCATTGCAGATGACCTGGATTTTGCGGCAACCAATCTTCCTAAAGAATGGGATGCAGCCAACAAAGGACGGGTGACAAAAGGTGCGGCTTACGCATTGAAATCACGCGCTATGCTATATGCTGAACGTTGGCAGGATGCTTATGATGCAGCTGATGAAGTAGAAAAGTTACAGTTGTATGATTTGATGGACAACTATGCAGATGCTTGGAAAGGCAACAATAAAGAAGCTATTCTGGAATTTGACTACAATAAAGACAGTGGTCCGAATCATACCTTCGACCAGTATTACGTCCCTCAATGTGACGGCTACGACTTTGGTGCGCTAGGTACTCCGACACAGGAAATGGTAGAATCTTATGAAGATAAAAACGGGAATAAAGTAGACTGGTCCGAATGGCACGGCACTACCACCCAAGAACCGCCTTATGATCAGTTGGAACCCCGTTTTGCGGCTACCATTATTTATCGTGGCTGTACGTGGAAAGGCAGAGTAATGGATTGTAGCGTAGGCGGAACAAACGGTGCTTTCATGGCTTATCGTGAACAGTCATACTCCTATGGTAAAACAACAACCGGTTATTTCCTGCGTAAACTGCTGGATGAGAAACTGATTGACGTCAAAGGAACCAAAAGCTCTCAGGCATGGGTAGAAATCCGATTTGCAGAAGTTCTGTTGAATAAGGCTGAAGCAGCATACAGACTTAACAAAACCACTGAAGCACAGTCTTTAATGAATCGCGTCCGCGGACGTAAGGGAGTCAATCTGCCGGGCAAGTCTTCCAGTGGTGAAGCATGGTTCAATGATTATCGCAACGAACGTAAGATTGAGCTTGCATACGAAGGACATCTGTTCTGGGATATGCGCCGTTGGAGACTGGCACACATTGAATATAACAACTATCGCTGCCACGGTCTTAAGATTACGAACGGTACGTACGAATACATTGATTGCGACGGACAAGATCGTAAGTTCCCACAAAAGTTATACGTTTTACCGGTGCCGACTTCTGAAATAAAGAATAATGCGTTAATTGAGCAATATGATGAATGGAAATAACTAAAAGCTTAATACAATGAAAAATAAAATATTATCAATAATTTCAGTCATTGCGTTTCTGATGGGTATAAGCGCATGCCATAGCCCTGAAGAATTCAATCCGACTGTTGAAAGGAACATCATCAATAATTTGACAGCATCCTTCCCCGATGATGACAGTGATGACAATAGTTTCACCAGTGAGATAGATTATATCAATCATGTGATTACCGTTGTATTTCCATATAACTATCCCAAACTTTCGGACAATGTCCTGCAACAGTCTGATCTGAAAAAGATGCGTGTGATTGCTGATCTGGACAATAATGTATATGTATATCCTACATTATTATTTATGGATATGACGAAGGATAACTTTATAACAGTGAAAGACCAGACCGGCACAAGTACCGAATATAAAGTTGTGGCAGAAATCCGTAAAAGTAATGAGTGTGCAATCACGAAGTTCAATCTTACAAGTCTGGGATTATCGGGTATTATCAACGAAAATGCCAAAACTATTTCTCTGATTAGCCTGGAAAGTATAGGTGAAGTATTAGCAGATGTATCGATCTCTCACGGAGCAACGATCTCGCCTGATCCGACTACAGTCGCATTGAATTACGACCAAGAACAGAAAATTACCGTGACCGCACAAAACGGTACAACTAAGTCTACGTATACAGTCAAGAAAGAAATCCCGGAAAAGATTGCAGCAGGGATCCGTGCCAACAGTGCTAAACTGCTTTGGGCTAAGAAACTGACAGATGCGGGTATCACAAGCAGCAATATGGTAACAGGAATTGCCGTAACTAATGACTATGTGGTGCTTAATGACCGCGGCAACAGCAACGCTATCTACCTGGATGGAAAAACTGGAGCCAATGTGGGAACTATAAACATTAGTAATTTTGCGGGAAGCCTCACTAATTTCTATGCAACTGCTGATGATGGAGATAATATCCTGTTCACCAATTTGGTACCCAATGCCGGTAACGTCTTTACTGTATGGAGAGTGTGTGGCGTAAACGGAACCCCGGAAAAATATATCGAGTTCAATGTAACTACGGCTATCGGTAGAAAGCTTTCCGTACAAGGTAGCTTGGATGGAAATGCCATTATCACAGCTCCTTATTATGGAACAGCTGGACAGTTTGCTCGTTGGCAGGTAGTCAATGGTACATTAAAATCACAAACTCCTGAATTGGTGACAGCGCAGGGAGTAAGTTCATGGGGTACGAATGCAGATGTCATCTATTCTGATCCGACCGATCCGACAAGTGATTACTTTGCAGCATTCTATGCAACTCCGCGAAATCTATGTTGGTTTGATGGAAAGACTCATACAATCAAACGTAATGGACCGGGAATCAGTGAAAACTGGATTCAAAATGCAGTAGACTATAAAGTATTTAATAATGTAGCATACGTACTTTCAAATTCTGTAAATGGCTTCACCTGGGGAACGGATGATAGTATTTACTTATTCGATTTGGCAGGTGGTTCATTGGATAATCAACCGATAAACTTCGGAAGTGCCGGTTTAGGAATCAATGGTAATTATGGAGCCAAAGCATTAGGTAATCAAAATGGTAATGGAACAGGTGATGTAGCTCTAAAGGTTTCATCTAACGGCTATTATTTATACATTTATTTCATGTTTACCAATGGGTATGTAGGTTGCGTACAATGTGATTGCATCGACATGTAAAAATAACTAGTAATCTATTGAGAAGAGGCTGTCTGAAAAATCGGTTCTATCATCCTTCTCCTCCTTCAGGAAGGAGGAGTACCCGTAGGGGGAGGTGGTAGGTAAATATATATAAATACATAAGTCTATCATCTACAGCAAGATAGGAAGAACCTCATTTATCCTACCACCCCGTCCTTCGGACACCCCTCCTTCCCGAAGGAGAGGAGTTAGAGTTACTGACGACTTTTTAGACAGCCTCTTTTTATTTTATATTGAGTTTATGAGAATGAATGTTAAGAAAAACATACTAAAAACATTTATGGGAGGAATAGCTGCCTGCTTGTGCATGGCATGTGGCGGCAACGACTCAAAAGATTATTGGGGAGACACCAGCGGTGGAGAAGACGAAGAACCGACAGAGAATCCTAATGCTTCCAAACCCCGTTATATCTGGATTGACGCGGCTGCCAACTTTCCCGATTTTGCCAACAGCAAAGAAAATATAGCTCGTGATCTGGCTTTAGCCAAAGATGCGGGGTTCACAGATATTGTAGTAGACGTACGTCCCACTACTGGAGATGTTCTATTTAAAACGAATCTGGTAGATCAAGTCAAATTCATGTATGCCTGGATCGGAAGCAATTATACCAAAGTAGAAAGAACGGCAACATGGGACTATTTGCAGGCCTTCGTTGACGAAGCACGCAAACAGGGACTTCGTATTCATGCTGCCATCAATACTTTTGTCGGTGGAAATCAAATCGACGGAGGCACAGGACTATTGTATAGAGATCAGTCTAAGGCAGAGTGGGCAACACAGATGAACATGCAGGTAGGGATTACGAGCGTTATGAATACCAGTGAAAGTACCAAGTTTTTCAATCCTGCCCATCCGGAAGTACAAACGTTCCTTTGTGACTTGCTGAAGGATCTTGCAAGTTATGATCTGGACGGTATATTCTTAGACCGTGGACGTTTCCTCAATTTGCAAGCCGATTTTTCTGACGAGTCCCGTAAGCAATTCGAGAATTACATGGGAGGTATAAAAATCCCCAACTACCCGGACGACATTCTGGCACCGGGTGCTTCCAGTCTTCCTGCCACCTATCCTAAATATCTGACTAAGTGGTTGGAATTCCGTGCAAAAGTGATTTATGACTTCATGCAGAAAGCACGTACTGCTGTAAAAGGAGTGAAACCCGGCATCAAATTCGGAGTTTATGTAGGTGGTTGGTATTCTACCTATTATGATGTAGGTGTCAACTGGGCAGCTTCCACTTATGATACCTCGCGTTATTACAACTGGGCGACAAGCAAATATAAAAACTACGGCTACGCCGCCTGTATGGATCAAATACTGATCGGTGCCTATGCTTCACCGCTAAAGGTGCACGGCACGACGGAATGGACTATGGAAGGGTTCTGTTCATTGGCTAAAGATAAAATAAAAGGAGAATGCCCCATTGTAGCCGGAGGTCCGGATGTAGGAAACTGGGATACCAATAATCAGGCTACTCAGGAACAAGAAAATCAGGCAATCGTACAATCTGTAAAGGCATGTATGAATGTTTGCGACGGATATTTTCTGTTCGACATGATTCATCTGAAGAAAGCCGATCAATGGCAATATGCCAAAGAAGGCATCAAACTCGCAATTGAATAAAAAAGAATAACCAACACATTAGAATATGATCGTATGAGAAAAATAACAATAGTACTTTTATCAAGTCTGTTAATCATTGCATTGGGAGCATGCAAAAATTCGGCTACCCAAGTGGAAAATAGCAAGCCCGCTTTGATGTGGTTTGATGCGGAAGCAAACTTTGAACGTTTTAGCAATCCTGACTCCATTGATTACTATCTGACAAAAATAAAATCATTAGGTTTCACCCATGCTATCGTCGATGTACGTCCCATCACCGGAGAAGTGCTGTTCGATACGGAGTTTGCTCCTAAAATGCGTGAATGGCATGGATATGAACGCAAAGACTTCAATTACTTAGGGCATTTCATCCAAAAAGCCCATGAACTGGGTATAGAAGTACATGCTTCCCTCAACGTCTTTGTCGCAGGACACAATTATTTCGACCGTGGATTAGTCTATTCCACGCATCCTGAATGGGCATCGACAGTATACACTCCGGAAGGAATCACCTCCATCACCAACGAAAAGAAGAAATATTCGGCAATGGTTAATCCTATCAATGAGGAGTTTCAGACACATATATTGAATGTTCTCAAGGATTTAGTGAAACGTTATCCCGATCTGGACGGATTGGTGCTGGACCGTGTACGCTATGATGGTATAACGGCAGACTTTTCAGACCTTTCCCGTCAGAAGTTCGAAGCGTATATCGGGCAGAAAGTAGAAAAGTTTCCGGAAGACATCTTCGAATGGAAAAAGGACGAGAATGATAAATACTATCCCGAACGCGGAAAACATTTCCTGAAATGGATTGAATGGCGCACCAAGAACATCTACGACTTCATGGCTCGTGCCCGGAATGAAGTAAAGAAAGTGAATCCGGATATTTCTTTCGGTACATACACCGGAGCATGGTATCCTTCTTATTATGAAGTAGGCGTAAACTTTGCGAGCAAGAAGTACGATCCGAGCGAAGATTTTGACTGGGCTACTCCCGAATATCAGAATTACGGTTATGCCGAACTGATGGACTTATATACTACCGGCAATTATTATACCGATATCACCATAGAAGAATCTCTGAAAAACAAAAAGAGCGTATGGAACGAAACAGATTCACAGGCACAAAGCGGTACGTGGTATTCCGTTGAAGGTTCTTGTCAGAAACTACGCAATATCATGAAAGATAATAAATTTATGGGTGGTATTCTAGTGGATCAATTCTATGACAATCCCGCCAAATTATCCGCAACCATAGAAATGAACCTGAAAGCTTCCGACGGACTGATGGTATTCGACATTGTACATATCATCAACAAAGGATTATGGAAAGAAGTTGAAAACGGAATGAGAGCCGGAGGAGCTCTGAAGTAAAATCGAAAGAATACACTATGAATATGAAAAGATTCTCAATTATCTCCCTTTTATTATGGATAGGCATTCTGGCATTTGCCTCGGGAAAGCCAAAAGTAATGTGGTTAGACTGTTCGGCCAATTTCCAACGTTTCAGCTACCCCGATTCAATTCGCTACTATGTAGACAAATGTCATGAAGCAGGTATCACGCATCTGGTATTGGATATAAAAGACAATACGGGTGAAGTATTATATCCCAGCAAATATGCCGCACAGAAAAAGAACTGGAAAAACTTCGACCGTCCGGATTTTGACTTTATCGGTACCTTTATCGAAGCTGCCCATGCCCGCAATATGGTCATCTTTGCCGGAATGAATATATTTGCTGACGGACAGAATATCGTGAAACGTGGCGACATCTTCGATAAACACAAAAAGTGGCAGGCTATCAATTATGTACCGCGCAAAGGACTGCTTCCTGTAACGGAAATAGAAGGAAAGCCTACCATGTTCCTGAATCCGGCACTGAAAGAAGTGCAGAAGTATGAGATTGATGTGATCAAAGAAGTTGTCAGGAATTATGCATTTGACGGCATCATGCTTGACCGTGCACGATATGATTGTATTGATTCGGACTTTTCTCCTGAGTCAAAGAAGATGTTTGAGAAATTCATCGGAAAGAAAGTAGAGAAGTTTCCGGAAGATATTTTTGAGTGGCGCCCTAATGCTGAAGGAGGCATAGACCGTGTGGGTGGACCATACTATCATCAATGGCTGACGTGGAGAGCTTCTGTTATATATAACTTTATAAAAGACGTACGTACTTCCATCAAAAAGATAAAGCCGGAATGTATGTTGGCTGCTTATACAGGTGCATGGTATCCCACTTACTTTGAAGTAGGTGTCAACTGGGCAAGCCGCAATTATGATGTCAGCAAGGACTTCAATTGGGCTACTCCTGACTATAAGAATTATGGCTTTGCAGAGTTACTGGATTTCTATACAAATGGCAATTACTACTGGAATGTAACGCTGGATGATTATTATAAATCTTCCGGTAAATTTAAGAATGAAACAGACAGCGAGTTTTCTACCGGAGAATATTTATGTGTAGAAGGCGGTTGCAAATATTCCAAATACTTGCTGAAAGATGCGGTGCCTGTATGCGGTGGTCTGTATGTGGAAGACTACAAACGGGATGTAAACCAATTCCAGAAAGCAGTCCGTATGAACTTGAAAGAATCGGACGGTGTGATGATTTTCGACATTGTACACATTATCCGCAACGGATGGTGGGACGAACTAAAAGAAGCACTAGACGAAACTAAGCTGGATGAAGCGCGAATGATCAAAGGAACCGTTACTTGCGATGGCAAAGGTATAGCCAATGTGGTAGTGACAGACGGACAGCGTTGTGTCACTACAGACAAGAACGGTATTTACCATCTGCCCAATCTCGGAAACACACGCTTTGTATATATCACGACTCCTGCTGGATACTTGACGGATTGTGAACAAACGATTCCCCGATTCTATCAGGAAATTGATCTGAACAAGACGAATGAGTATAATTTCCGTCTGAAGAAGAATCCTAAAAACGACAATAAACACTTGTTTGTGCTGGAAGCGGATGTGCAGGCCGGTCTGAAAGAGCACTGGGATCTGTACGCTCCCATCATTGATGACTACAAACAGTTAATCAATCAATATTCGGATCGTGATGTATTCGGTCTGAATTGTGGAGACCTCTTTTGGGACACACCAGCTACTTTCTTTCCACCTTATATCGATAAGGCAAAGAAACTGGATATCCCCATATATCGTGCAATCGGTAATCATGATATGGATTATAATGGAGCTACTCATGAAACGTCGTACCGGACTTTCGAAGGATATTTCGGCCCTACCCACTACTCATTCAACAAAGGAAATGCCCACTATATTGTTATCAACAACAACTTTTATGTAGGACGTGAATACTTCTATATCGGCTATGTAGATGAAACTACTTTCAAATGGTTGGAAGAAGATCTGTCTTATGTCCCTAAAGGTACATTAGTCTTTTTCATAACGCATATTCCTACGAGAATAACGGAACAGAAAAGACCTTTTAATTACGACTATATCATGTTGGCAGGAGAAACGATCAATGTTGAGGCGGTTCATCAATTATTGAATGGCTATGAAACACACTTCCTGACGGGGCATCTTCATTCCAACTCGAATATTGTATTTAACGATCACCAAATGGAGCACAATACGGCTGCCGTATGTGGTATCTGGTGGCATGCGGACGTCTGCATCGACGGCACCCCACAAGGATACGGAGTCTACGAAGTAGACGGAAACCAAGTGAAATGGTACTATAAAAGTGCCGGCCATCCGAAAGACTACCAGTTTCGAAGCTATGCTGCAGGAACATCTAAGGAATTCCCCAAAGATATTATTGCCAATGTCTGGAACTGGGATAAACTGTGGAAAGTAGAATGGCTGGAAAACGGAAAAGTGATGGGTACCATGACTCAATATACCGGAGTCGACCCGTATGCGCATCAAGTATGTACAGACAAAAAAAGCACCATGCAGAGCTGGATATCAGCAACAAGTACAGAACACATGTTCCGTGCCACTCCCCGTAATCCGAAAGCTAAAATAGAGATCAGAGTAACAGACCGTTTCGGTAAAGTGTATCAGCAAAACGTTTCTAAATAAAGATTCATGAAGTATATCATATACCACCTATGGATTATCAGCCTGCTATTCCCATTGGGAATGCAGGCAAAAGTCAGGTTAACTTCCATCTGGGGTGATAACATGGTGTTGCAACAACAATCGGAAGTGACCTTCCACGGTAAAGCTTCCGCCAATAGTAAAATTACGATTGAAGCGTCATGGAATCACCGAAAGCTAACAACCCGAAGTGACCAGCATGGAAATTGGAATATTCAACTTCCTACTCCGGAAGCAGGAGGTCCCTATACTATTACATTCTCTGACGGAGAGGCACTTACATTAAAGAACATCTTACTGGGAGAAGTGTGGTTCTGTTCCGGCCAATCGAATATGGAAATGCCTGTCAGAGGTTTTCGGGGACAGCCGGTTTATGGCTCACAACCCTATATCGTAACTGCCGACTCCAAACGGGAATTACGCTTGTTTACAGTCAAAAGAGATTGGAGCACGACTCCTAAGGAAGAAGGTATTACGGGACATTGGTCGGAACTTTCTCCGAAAGAAGTCGGTGACTTTAGTGCTACCGCTTATTTTTTCGGAGACTTGCTGCAACGTTCATTGGATATTCCTGTCGGACTGATTCATTGCTCGTGGAGTGCTTCCAAGATAGAGACTTGGATGGATAAAGAGACACTGTCTCAATTTCCGGAAGTTCAATTACCGGATATTGGACAAACCAAGTTCGATTGGCCTGCAGGCACACCTACTTTATTATGGAATGCAATGGTAAATCCGTGGAAAGGATTTCCGGTTAAAGGAGTCATCTGGTATCAGGGCGAATCCAATTCTGCCGATCCCGCTCTTTATAAAAAACTCTTTCCCGCAATGGTCGCCCAATGGAGAGAATTCTTTCATAGTCCTGCAATGCCTGTATACTATGTCCAGATCACTCCATGGCAGGCAGAAGGTAAAGATAGGCTTGATCGTGCATGGTTCCGTCAATGCCAACTGGAATTAATGCAGGAAGTTCCTAATGTTGGTATGGTCACAACAACAGATGCAGGAAGTGAAAAATTCATTCATCCTCCCTACAAAATCAAAGTCGGTCAGCGCCTTGCTTACTGGGCTCTTGCCAAGACTTATGGCAAAGCAGGTTTTCTGTATGCAGGTCCTTTGTATAAAAGTCATCAATTGAAAGAGAATGTAGTAGAAATCACTTTTGAACATGGCAGTGATGGACTGATCCCTGAAAATCAAAAGTTGAGGGGATTTGAACTTGTAGACGAAAAGGGAAATATCGTACCGGCAGAAGCGGAAATAATCAATGGTTCTGCCCGTGTGAAAGTATGGAATGATTCGGTGCCTCATCCTGTAGAAGTGCGTTATTGTTTCCGCAATTATATGGAAGGTGATCTTTTCAATAATGCAGAAATACCTGCTTCTCCATTTCGGGTCGTAATACATTAATTAAACGAAAATTATGAATAACAACAGTACACGAGCTTCTTCTTTGGATGCCCTGCGTGGGTATGCCATTCTGACAATGGTTCTCTCCGGCAGCATTGCCTGGGGAGTGCTTCCCGGATGGATGTATCATGCCCAGGTAGGTCCCCGTTCCAACTTTGTTTTTGATGGTTCTATATATGGGATCACCTGGGTTGACCTGGTGTTTCCTTTCTTCCTGTTTGCAATGGGAGCTGCCTTCCCTTTTTCAATAGGTAACAAATACAGAAAGGGCAGCTCCCGCCGGAGAATGATATACGACAGCATTTTAAGAGGTTTCCGGCTGACTTTCTTCGCTATTTTTATTCAGCATATATACCCGTGGGTAGTATCTTCTCCTCAGGATGTCCGCTCATGGCTCATTGCATTGGGAGGTTTTGCCTTGATGTTTCCCATGTTCATGAGGATTCCGTTCAAGATGCCGGAATACGTAAGGATGCTGATTAAAATACTGGCTTATGCAACGGGAGTGTTCATGCTGCTGAATATCGACTATGCCGATGGACGGACATTCAGTCTGAGCTATAGTAATATTATCATTCTGGTATTGGCTAATATGGCCATTTTCGGTTCACTGATTTATACACTAACGATCAATAAACCATGGATTCGTATAGCAATATTGCCTTTTATCATGGCAGTGTTCCTGGGAAATGAAAACGCAGAATCATGGAATCATAGCCTGATGGCGTTCTCGCCCTTGCCGTGGATGTATAAGTTCTCCTATCTGAAGTATCTGTTTATCGTAATTCCCGGTAGCATTGCCGGAGAATATCTGCACGAGTGGTTACACTGCAAAAGCACGATACCCGTTAACGACAATAAAGACGAACGCAAAAGAATGCCATGGATACTCTTATTGACTATCGGACTGATCGTATTTAATTTATATGGACTTTATATGCGTTTTCTTGTTCTCAATTTAGCGGGTACAATCGCTATATTATGCATTCTCTACATTCTCTTGCAGGTGGAAGGAAAAAACACCAGTTACTGGTATAAACTCTTCAGAGCAGGAACTTATCTGATATTATTAGGGCTGGCTTTTGAAGCATACGAAGGGGGAATCCGGAAAGATCCTTCTACGTACAGCTATTACTTCCTTGCATCGGGACTTGCCTTTATGGCGATGATTGCATTTTCTATTATGTGCGACATTTATTCTTGGTCCCGCTTGACCCGTCCATTGGAATATGCAGGGCAGAATCCGATGATTGCATACGTATCCACCCAGCTGGTAGTATTACCTTTATTGAATCTGGCAGGATTGGGAACCTATCTTTCCTATCTGGATCAAAATGCCTGGCTGGGCTTTTTACGGGGAGTCATCGTAACTTCTCTGGCTTTATTAATAACCATATTATTTACTAAATTAAAATGTTTTTGGAGGACTTGAATCATGTTAATCAAACGTCTGTATTTTATAGCAACAGCACTGCTTGCCTTCTCTATCTGTTCATGTGGAGAAAGCTATCCCGATCATCCGTGGGAATGGGATCAGGAAACTGAAGAGGAAGAATCGAATCCTGATATAGTATCACAAGGATGGACGGTAGCCGATAATTTCGGCAATCTTCCGGACTATATTCATATCTATAAATCACCGGAAAATCTGGCGGGAAAGAAGGCGATTGCCTACATAGCTGTTGCAGATATGAGCAAAGCTAAATTTGAAGTTCTGGGCGACATCGCTTTCTCACAGGAAGCCAATGGATATGGAAGCAAATCGATACACACCCCTTCGGAGTTTTATGAATCTTCCAAAGCACCGGTAGTCATCAACGGAGGATTGTTTTTTTACAGTGCCGGATTCTATTATTCTCAAAATCTAGTGATCCGTGAAGGGCAGTTACTGGCACCCAATCAGAACTATTATTCGAAAGACTGGGTAACCATGTGGTATCCGACTTTAGGAGCCTTCTGCCAAATGAAGGACGGAACATTTCAAACGACATGGACTTATCAGGCATCCGACGGAATCAATTATTGTTATCCCGCCCCTGCTAATAACGATATAAATAAGGATCCGTTACAAGCTCCGTCATCTACTTTTCCCAACGGCGCAAAAGCACTGGAAGCTACCACCGGTATCGGAGGTGTCACAGTTTTACTGCGTGCCGGAGAAATTAAAAACACGTATGTAGAAGAAATGCTGGATATTTCTGCTGCTTCCAATCAACCTCGCACCGCAATTGGTATAACAACTGACAAAAAAATGATTATCTTTGTGTGCGAAGGCAGAAACATGACAGCAGGAGTAGCGGGGCTGACCACTGCCAACGTAGCTAAAGTGATGAAAGACCTGGGATGTACAGAGGCGCTGAATTTGGATGGAGGCGGTTCATCGTGCATGCTGGTCAATGGCAAAGAAACCATTAAGGGCAGTGACGGCAAACAAAGGAAAGTGCTGACCGCTGTCGGAATTAAATAGATGATGAAACAATTCTTTTTTTTCACAATGTTGTGCCTGTTCGGCATTCAGTTGCAGGCACAACAACTGACGTACTATGATGCGTCATGCTTTCCTCTTTTAGGAAAAGCAACACAAGACACAGGGGCAAGATATGAGAGGCTACCGGATTCTCTCAAAAACATTTCTCGCCCTCCTCTATGGAACTTGAGTCGTAATTCTGCCGGAATGGCGATACGATTTCGCAGTAACTCTACCCGAATAGCGTTGAAATGGGAGAATCTTTTTAATAACCACATGAATCACATGACTGATGTGGGAATAAAAGGCCTTGACTTATATTGTTGGGAAGGGAACGGTCAATGGAGATTTGTCAATAGTGCACGTCCTAATGGAAAAACAAATCAAGTTACCGTTATCGCCAATATGCAGCCAAAAGAAAGGGAATATATGCTATATCTTCCTCTTTATGACGGACTTGTGGCACTGTCTATAGGGGTCGATTCTTTATCTTCCATTAACCAGCCTCAGATTAATTATCCGGTTCGTGAGAAACCAATAGTATTCTATGGAACCAGCATCCTGCAAGGAGGCTGCGCTTCACGTCCCGGAATGGCACATACCAATATCATATCAAGAAGGTTGAACCGAGAATGTATTAATCTTGGTTTTAGCGGTAACGGACAACTTGACCTTGAAGTTGCAAGAGTCATGGCGGAAGTGGATGCTGGTGTTTTCGTTTTAGACTTTGTGCCTAATGCTTCTGTAGAACAGATGAAAGAGCGGATGGAAACTTTTTATCGTATCATTCGTAGTAAACATCCGGATACGCCAGTCGTTTTTATAGAAGATCCTGTTTTCACCCATACGCTTTATGATGAAAGAATAGCTAAAGAAGTGCAAAGAAAGAATCAAACATTAAAGGAGATTTTCAATTCACTTAAGAAGAAGGGGGAAAAAGATATATATTTGATTCATTCAGAAAAGATGATAGGAGAAGATGGTGAGGCTACGGTTGATGGCATTCATTTTACCGACTTGGGAATGATGAGATATGCCGATTTGATAACTCCATTCATTAAAAAAATGATAAAGCGATAAAGTCTGTGAATTTATTGCTTTCATCCGGCTACATTTAAGCATTAAAACAGTAGATTTATAAGATGTTATTTAATCTACTGTTTTAATTTTCTGAATATCTCTCAACCCATATCAACTCAACCTAAATGAATATTCATAGCTGATTCTACGAAATTCGAAATCTCCGGCATTTATTGAAAGATGTTCCAATAAAGCTCCATTTTTTCCTGTTTCTTTGGATTCAATCAGCTTATATCTTCCAAAAGATGTTCGGGCGCTTGAAACCTTTGAATCTTCATCAGGTTTAATAAGATATGACATCAAGCATACTTTACGCTTATATTGATTTATAAAAGCAGAAATGGAAGAAACAACCTTGATTGTTCTTAATGTTTCTAACAATTGTATTTCCGCTTTTTCATATTTTCCACTGGGATAGATCACGTTTTTATGCTAATATACTGGGACTTGCCTTGCTGTTATCTTACTTCCAGCATAATAAGTGACTCGGGATCCTTCAAGGAGTAATCATTACGTCTTTAGCTGTTTTGGTAACGATGTTTTTTACTAAGATCAAGTGGTTTTGGAGAACTTGACATCATTCAATAGATATACCGACAGTATAATAACAGGCATTAAAAAAAAGTTTAATAGAAAGCAAAATGATAGATAAATAGCAAAATAGGAAGCATAATTTTCTTATTTCCCTATTTTTGCTATTTTTATCTTTTAATAAATGGGTCAAGATAGAAAGAGATATGCATACAATCTTGAATTAATATGCATGATTATGAATAAATGAGCGGTCATTTGCATAAAAAACACCGTATAGTTTGAAATAAACATAAGGTTGATTGTAAATAAACATAAGGTTGCTTTTAAAGGAACATCCCCTTACTTTAAAAGTAACGCTAAGTCCGTTTAAAAGGAGCACATTTTAGCTCTAAAATGATGGGTATCTTATTTATTAGACTTTGTTTTAGGATGAAAAATATTAATCAGAATGATGCAAAGTAATATAAAAAAAGAAAGATATTACAGAATAGTATGAAAAATAACGCAAAAAGAATGCATATAGATGTATATTCGCAATAAAGTGATTTCCTGTAACGGCAAATCCCTGTCCTTTTATCCTCTATCCTGTGCAATGATGGAAATACGCCCGTTAGAGAGTTTATAATTATCAAAATGACAAAATGCCATTTTGATAATTATATAACATGGTAAATCTTAATAAAACGATTCCTTTTTCAATGGCCATCCTGTGATAGTTGACATATAAGGAATCAATGACATAGCCATTTTCATTTGACCTTTGTAATTGGGATGCCATACTGCTCCTAAGTCTGTAGTCGAATCGCAAAGGCCTTCGGGAAGAACTGCTATATAAACCTTCTTATCATTCAAGTCTTTGCGCATACGCTCCATGTATTGAACGATCTGCCGTTGAGCAATAGCCGGACTGATGCATAATATAGGGACATCTCCGTAATTTGCACGAAGACGGTTTATTAGTAGCTTATAAGCATGAATAAACTCATCTTCCAACGGATATATATTGGTGGAAAAATCATTAGTTCCTAAATTAACAACCACCAAATCGGGCTTGTATGTTTTAAAGTCCCATTTCTTATCCAAATTCATATCAAATGTATTCAGCATACGGTCTTTCATTGTCACGGCAGATATTCGGACGGGATCTCCATAATTGCGGACTACTCCACGTCCGGAATGTGCAATAAGCGTATAATCGGCATTGAAATAGCGGGCGATAATAGTGGCATAAGATAAGTTGCAATTCTCCGTTTCAGCTTTATAAGGTTCGCTACGGTCTTTCCCTTCTACACCATAGCCACACGTCAGCGAGTTACCGATAAATTCGATATGTCTGGACGGGCACTCCGTTTCTTTCATCAGCTTTCCTTCATTATGAAGCACAAATTGATGAATGGTTGTCTTTCCCCATTCCCCTTCCGTACGTTTTTGAATCAACACATGATGGATACCTTTATCCATGCCGGAAATGAAATTAATCAAAGTATCTTTACCGGATACTTTTACCGTTTTGTGTAAAAGCCTGTCTACAAAAACATTGTAATAATTAATACCAGTATCTGAAATCTTCATAGACAATTCTCCTCCCGAAAGTCGGGTACGAAGATAAGTACCGGTCCAGTCGAAAGAAACAGAACCATCACTCTGTATTTCTGTACGTCCCACGTAAGAAACGTTTTCATCATTAGCTTTATAGTATCTGTTCTTTGTAGTTTGAGCATTTACATCTTCAAACAACAGACAGAGGCTAACCAGAACTAACACATTTTTCCACATATCGTTTTCTAAATTAATCAAAGGTAATCACACAACTTCCGGACTCGTCGGATACAATTCTAAGTCCTTTGGCTGTTACTTTATTACCGGTAATTGTTATTGATTTACTTTTCTCTATAATCGTAAAAGACTTCTTAGTATAATCGACAGGCAATTGTATTGTCCTGTCGACGCTCTTCTTGCAATCTATAAAAAGGACCTTTTTATTATCTATAACACCTTCATAACACAGCAAATCATCATCATCAGAAACAGGAGACTTAAACCAGGTATACACTCCGCTCCAATGAATAATATCCCCCTTTTTGTGTTCTCTATCAGCTATAATCTTGTGGTACGTCTTATTGCTGGAATTTCCTATGAATATAATATCATCATCTGATATTTCTTCATGATTTCCCAATCCATCGGCAAACAGATAAGAAGATTGATACGCATTTGCGCTTTTCTCAATGAAACGGCGAAATGACGGATACTCTTTCTTTGTAAAGGTAGAAACATCCTTTTGTACTGTCCAGTCCATATACTTGCCATTGGCAGTTAATGTATGTGTCTCCTTGTCAAACATAGATTGCATTCCGTAATACATTTGTACTGTCACGGGAGACTCATTTTGAAATTTATGAGTAACCAAGACTTGAATGTTATTCCTATAAATAGAATAATTGACAGTCTCAATACATAAGATCTCATTCAGAAGTGTTTTTCCACTACTGGTATCGGCTTTGGAAGGGTTCATTATTTCATTGATTACTTCAATCTTTATCTCTTTTGTCAGAGTCGATAAATCTGTCTTTTTTTCTTTTCCGTCTATATAAATACGATAACCGATATTGCGGGCAGTTTGAGTAACTTCATCTAGGTAGGGATGATTTCCTCCACACCACCCGTATCCGGTTATATTAAAAGGACCGATATTGTCACTGTAAGCCAGATTCAGAAGAGAAGTCGGAGAAGCATCTGGCAGAGTAGCAGGAGCAGGCATATTATTGTCAATTGTTCCTACTCTATAAAATGTGAACAGTTCATTGAACATACATTTCTTGAACCAATAAAGAATATCAGTTTTAGCATCTAACTTGGCTGATATATATAAATCTTCGCCAGTTATTTTCACTCTCATTTCTTCAGATATAGTTTCAGTCCCAGGAGAGCCTTCTTTGGAAGAAGGCTTATCCGGGAGTCCGGAAGAAATTCCCGAATCTCCATTCGAACAGGCTGCTAAGTGCCAGGATAAAAATACGAATGCAAGGATTAAACGTTTCGTCATGGCTTCTATCTTTATTTTAATTCAAATTTGAGAACATCTTTGATATCCATAGCTGATGCAGCTATGATAGTTTCAAACTTGCCCGGTTCACAAATCCATTCATGTCTTTCTGCATCAAAAAAGCTTAATACCTCTTTATCAATAGACAAAGAAACTATTTTTTCTTCACCCGGCATTAATTTTACTTTCTTAAATCTCTTTAATTCTTTCACCGGACGGGAAAGAGAAGATTTTACGTCTCTGATATAAAGCTGAACAATTTCCTGTCCTTCACGGTTGCCTGTGTGCTTGACAGTTAAACTGAAAGTTATTGTCTTGTTATAAACAGTATAAATATAATATGCTGATGGCAAATTCCATCAGCATATTATCCAAATGATTATTATAAGCCTAAGAAAGCTGTCGGTGCATCTGTGGTTATCAGATCAAAACCATTATCAATACACCATTGCATCTCAGAAGGGATATTTACAGTCCATACATTGGAGGTCATCCCTGAATTTTTCAGATCTTTCAACCAATCCGGATTTTTATGATAAGCCCAATAATTGTAATCTGCCCCGGTAGCTCCCAATTGTTTCAGTTCCTTGGGCGAAATATCCTGTCCCAAATACAAAATTGGAGTTTTAGGAGGTGCCAGACGTATAAACTCACACATCACATGACGGGAAAAAGAGATGTATTCTACTCTGTGAGTCAATTTTCTTTCTTCCACCAACTTTAGGATCTTTTCAACGGCTTTTGTTTCACGTTCCGGAGTACTGAGAGGCTTCATTTCCAGTATCAGATGTATTTTAAGTTTTTTCGCTTTATCAAGGAACTGCTCTAAAGTTGGCATATTCTCCCCATTGCTTAACTTTAAAGTGCGTAGCACGTCAGAAGATGTTTTCTCCAGAGAGTATCCTTCATGCCATCCGTCATGATTCAACATCAATTCATCATCAGCTGTCAGCCATACATCAAATTCCGAACCGTAACAACCTATTGAATCAGCTTTCACTAAAGCCGCTAGCGAGTTCTGTGCAGATCCGGGTGTATTCCAGAATCCACGATGGGCAATAACTTTGGTCTGATGAGATTCTTTTTTTTGCTTGCCACGTCTTGATACAATCAGATTAGCCAGCCTGTCCATGACCTCATGATCTTTCGGGTTCGTTGATTTATACATATCAAGAACAGCATGATTGCCACTATAATAGGCCATTGCAGATGTACGGAAGGCTTGTTGTCTTTCAAAATGATCAATATACGCTACTAGACGATTATAAAACGAGTCCTTGGCATCAAACAATGCTCTTTCATCAAATTCAAGTTCCATCCCCATGTTCAGAGTGGCGGCAGATTGACATGCTTCTTCCAATCTTTTATCGGGAATAGAGGCTTTAAAAAAGTGGTTCGGTTGTTGATAAGCAATATCAAAGCCTAATTCCCTCCATTGGTTGTAGCCTTTTGCCTGCCAATACGGAATCCAGCAAAATGTTTTGTTCTTCGAATGAATATACTTACTTAATGGAACTGACAGATCTTTGGTGAAATCAATATCCTCTGCCAGCCAGTAGAAACCGGATAGTTTCAGATGTTTGTATTTTGCCTGTTTGAATCGCTTCATTAACTCATCAATATACCAGCGGGTGGCCTTTACCTGATCCTCTTGTCTGGAGAAATCCATTGATTCACCATCCACTTCTCCCCAATCTTTTTGTCCGGGAAGAACTTCCGGAAGACATAGTACTATCTGATGAATAAAATCCGGTTTTCCGATTTCTTTAATCTGTGTTCCGATACATTGGTCTAAGGCAGACAGCGCTTTTCCATCTTCAAAAAGACGATCCAATAACCATAGCCATTCTTTTTTTCTTGCATTTTTGTCCGAATAGCGTGTTGCAAAGCCACAGCCTTTCCCGTCTGTGAACTCCAGAAACAAGAATCCGTCAAATAACCAGTCTTTATGTCCATCTGCAAACTGGTGTACCACATAGGGGAGAAATTGATCCGAAGTCCAGTCAATACGATGCACTCCTCCCTGGTAAATAAGTGCCAGATCTTTTATTTTATTTTGTCTATATCCTTTATCTATGGATAGCGCATGGCTATCCATAGTAATAAATAACAGACAGAAACATATCAATCCTTTTAGATATAGTGAGAAATAGTTCATAATTTTCATGTTTTTAGTTACATACCCCAAGCATAAACTTCACCAAGACTAACTCTCAGCCCGTCATAAGTCGGATAGGTATCAGTTATTACAAAACGAATGTATCGGGCTTGTGTCGCAGGAACATCCATATTAACGTTGGGGACTCCGATTTTGGGAGAAGTCCAGTCTTTTAATTTAACCCAATTCTCGTTATCAATACTAGCTTCTACATAACCGGCTTTCGATGTGCCAGCCCACACATGAGCTGCCGGTGCTACCGGGTTGGCAAATCCGAATCTGAATATGGTATATTCTTTGCCCATATCAAACACGAAATAATATGGTAAAGGCTCTTTCACATCCCATCGGCAAAGCCATTGTGTACCGGGATTATTGTCAATCAGAGATTCTACTCCCCATCCCATATTTAAGTACCATCCGCCGTCTTGGGTGCAGCAGTTGTTGAAATCGATTACACTCCATCCTTTCTTATCTATCGGATCCGGTTGGAACTTTACCGTGTATAGCTTGGATGCCGCATCAGGATCAATGTCATACTTTGAAACGGAGGTTATGCGAAGTGGCAGTATGTAATCGCCAAACAGATAGGTCTCTTCTTGAGGAATCAATCCTTTCTTATAATACTTGATTTTAATGAAGGTTTCCTTCATACCTGCCAATATCATTCCTTTATCATCTACCGTAAAGGCGTCTTCCGGCAGCACCTTGTAGTCAGTACCATTGGCAGTGTTATAATGAGCTACCAACTCCGGATCTACTTCAATCCGGAATGAAACATCTTCATCATTTGAGTAATTGGTCTTTACTTTAACATAGAGTTCTCTTTCGTTCAAGTCGCCAAAAGTCGGAATGAAATCAGTGACCGGACTCATGCCGGGAACATCCATTTGCAAATAAGGATTCTTAATGGTAGGTACGATAATGGTTTTTACTCTCTCATTATCTACTGAGATCGAGTTTTGTAGCACATTCATCTGTATAGGCAAGGCATATTCCTCTCCGGCAGAAAGAAGATCGGAAAGACGTTCGATATTCCATTTTATGTCAAAAGCCTTCCGGTAGTCTGAATTGCTGAGGCGGAGAGTAGGCTGAAGAATCGTATAACAGTCGGAAGGTAATAACCGAATCGATGATCCGTTATCCGTATTATAGTTCTGAAGTACAGTTTCATCGACAGAAATGGAAACTTCCGTCTCCTGCTTTCCTTTTCCACTTTTGATGACATATAATTGGTAGGGATCATTCATACCACGAAACACTTCGGTTTCCGTATAGGTAGAATTCAACAGGCCGATTTGATCGTTTACCATGAAGTTGTCACGCTCATCGGTACAGGCTGATGCAATAAGAAGCACAGCAACTATGAATTGTATTGTCTTATATATTTTCATATTTATATCCGTTACATGTATTTACCATCCGTAATTCTGAGTAATATTCTTCATCTCACTCAACTGTTCTTGATTGATGGGGAAGAAATAATGCTTAGGTTCGAATACTCGAGGACCACCTTTCCATACATTGGACGTACGTGCCCATGAATCTTCATACGAAGTAGCCAACAAATTGAGCGAATACTCCGGTCCGGGAAACTCTTTTTGAGCAATCATCCAGCGACGGGCGTCATAATATCTATGACCTTCAAACGCTAACTCTACCATACGCTCCTTTTGAATCAATGTCCGCAATAAATCTTTGTTGCCTTTCACTTCGGGATATGCCGTTTCGATGGCATTCAAACCTGAGCGTTCGCGAACAAGGTTTATGTACTTCAGGGCCTCGTTTTCATTGCGTTCGGGTTTCTCATTACAAGCCTCTGCATAGTCAAGATATATCTCCGCCAAACGGAAATAAGGCCAGAATACGGTTCCCCAACTGCCACTTTCTGTATTAAGAGCAGGATCGAGTGGGCGCCTCCACATATATCCGACTTTAACACAATCTCCGGATTCTAAGTACGAGGATGTTCCTCCTGTAAAAAATGTAACTTGCTTTATACCTTTATATTGATTGATCCAATAAAAACCGTTCGGAAATACGGAAGCATAAAAACGGGCATCACGTCCGACGCAGCTATTATGCGCTTTAAATCCAGGTGCAAAACTGGCTCCCGGCTGCTTAAAATTTTCCGTAAAACCGGTATTGGTATATCCCGATTGCTTATCAATTACAGGATTCCCGTTATTGTCATATCCGGTAATAGGATATCTTCCGGATTTAGCCATCGGATAAGTATCTACTAATTTCAGAGACGGGCAGAAACCACCATTACCATATTCACTGACCCTAGGAGGCATGCATCGGCTATACAAATAAAAACCGATATTTCCGAGTCCTGTATTAGTCGGATTACGTCCCCAGGCACCCCAGATCGTTTCTTTGTTCCACTCTTCAAAAAGAACTCCTTGATAAGATTTGATGGCACACAGTAAAGGGTCTGTTTCAGTCTGGTCTTTGTACAATTCATAGATGTTCATATCTATAACGTCTTTGGCAGCTTTAGCGGCTTTTTCCCATTTTTGAGGATCGGGACTTTGTGGAAAAAGGAAATCACCACGCAGATTCTTCATTTGTCCTTTATAAAGATCGCATCCATTATACAACGGACTGGCAGCATAGAGCAGTAAGCGCGCTTTAGCAGCCATTGCCGCTCCCTTGGTGATACGTCCTGCCCATTTTGTGAAATCGCTGATCTCTGCAGGAAGTTCTGCAATAGCCTTATCATACTCTTCAGCTATGAAATTTACGTTTTCATCAACTGTATGACGGTCTATCGTTTCCGGTTTTATAAGTTCATCCGATTCGATGTCTCCCCAGATATACACAGGACCATATTGACGGAATAGTTCAAAGTAATAATAAGCTCGCAGAAAACGTGCTTCTGCTTTCATTATACGCCTCGTTTCAGAGTCAATCTCCAAACATTCATCAACATGGTTCATGAATATACTAGCTTGCTTTATGCCTGTATACTTTGCTTTCCAAATATTATAGTTTGGAGTAGAAGGTCCCCATGATCCATTATTGAAAGAGAGGTAATTGACCCACTGATACCAGGAGAACATGGCTTCATCACTACGGGGAACTGCGCTTCCTTCTTCCAGATATTCATATTCCCGTGGCAAGTAGCTATAAACATGCGCTAAATACCGTTCGGTAGAGACACGCTTACTAAAGGTTTCGTCTTGTGTAAGCTGGTCGAGCAAAGTCACATCCAGATAATCGTTGCATGATACAAGGCTGAATGCAATGGTGAAGTATAGGAATATTCCTAAAATTCGTATCTTTTTATTCATAGTTCTAATATGCTTTAAAAGTTAAGATTAAGACCTAAGGTGATTGTTCTCATCTGAGGATATATATCCCCATAGTTGGAAGCGAGTTCGGGATCCCACAATTTGAATTTGCTGAATGTCAAAAGGTTGACACCCTGTGCGTAAACACGAATTGATGACATGCCCAGACGTTTATAAATATGCTTCGGAAGGGTATATCCTATCTCCAAATTTTTCAAACGAAGAAAACTCATATTACGTTGCCAGTAGGTAGAGGGTTGAAGATTATTCTCTACCTTGCTCATAGAAAGCCGTGGATAAGTAGCATTAGGATTAGGATTGCTGGTTGTCCAACGTTTTTCGGCTACGTCTGCGTAAATCTGTCCTAAACGCTCTATATTATCAGAGGCACCATAAAGAGCGTTTCCACCGATAATACGAGTCACATTTCCTACTCCCTGCATAAACAGAGAAGCGTCAAATCCTTTCCAGCCCAGACTAATACCAAATCCATAATTTATTTCCGGTACGTCCGTATAGCCAATCGCTACCTTATCGTATGCGTCGATAACGTTATCACCATTGATGTCTTTATATTTAATATCACCAGGACGAACGTTTCCAAAGTTTTGTTTGGGGCTGTTGGCTATATCTTCTTCTGACTCAAAAAGACCTAGAGCTATAAGACCGCGTTGCTGACGATAGGCAAATCCAGCTTCACTTTGGTAGCGCCATATAGGAGTCGGTTTATCATCATACAACTTTTTATTTCGATTGAAAGTGAAATTGGCACGGGCAGAAACATACCAGTCATTAAATCGTTGTTCATACTCCATAGAGCCATCGAAACCTTGATTCTTCATTTCGCCCAGATTAACGTACTGAGTCTCATTAAGACCTACGATAGATGGTACACTTTCTTGCTGTATATAGATGCCGGTACGTTTTTCGTAGAAATAATCGAGTTGGAATTTAAGTCGGTCGAAGAAACCGAGTTCCAATCCCACATTGGCTTTTTGAGCTTTCTCCCATGAAACATTCAGGTTTCCCGGAATACCTGTAGAAATACCTACGATACTTCCACTACCGGGATTCGTTCCGAAAATATAGCCGTATTGTCCTTCTTTCATGGTAGAGTTGAATGCAAAACGTCTGTTTCCGCCAATCTGGTCATTACCTATTTCTCCATACGATCCTTTGATTTTCAACAGGTGGATAGTGGAACGCAACGGATCCCAGAAAGCTTCGTTGCTTAGCATATATCCTATAGCAAAAGAGGGAAAGAAACCAAAACGTTTGTCAGGTGCAAAATTCTCAGAGCCATTGTATCCGAAGTTAAATTCAGCAAAATAGCGGTCGTAATATGAATAAGTAGCTCTACCGGCAATACCGATGTTTTTGTGGGCAAAAGCGTCTACATAATTACCCGGGAAATTGTCTGTATAGTTACGCATACTAAAAAGAAACAAGGCTCCAACACGGTGCTTTTCTCCAAAGAGACGGTCGTAATTGGCTGAGGCTTCAAAGTTGATAGTACGTGTGCCCGAATTTGTCCGTGTGAGTCTCATATAATCACTACCTTCAGTACTCCGTACAAATTCAAGATTTCCTTCTTCATCACGTCCTGTTGCATAGTAGGTAGATGGTGTTACAATACGGTTTAGTGTATGCGCATTGTAGGCGTCCCATGAGAACTTAACATTGGCTTTTAATCCCGGAGTTACCATTTTTGAGAAATCCTGTGTAAGCGAAATAAGTGATTGTGCATTGTTGAAGAAATCCTGCGAGTACCCAGAGTTATTCAGGCGGTTATAAGGATTGGTACCCGTACTTGGTTTAGCCAAAGTGCCATCTGAATAAATAGTAGGAGTAGCTATCGGAGAAGTTCGGATCATATAAGCATACAAATCTGATAGTGAACCATAAGGACGGTTCTTGGTCTCATATTGATTGGACAGTGAGAGACTCAGCTCAGTAGATGAAGTTACATTGATATCAATATTTGAACGAAAACTAAACTTGTTATAACGCATTGAAGCATCGTAACGCTCTTTATCCGAAATATTGAAAACACTGCCTTCCGAATAAAAGGAGCCGCCTACGTAATAACGTATTTTAGGAGATCCCCCAGTAACGTTGATATTCACGCGTGTGGTGTTGGCGAAGTCTTTAAACAATGTTTTCATCCAGTCGACATTCGGGTAAAGATCCGGATCAGTATTATTCAGGTATTTTGCTTTTTCTTCAGGTTGTATAGCCAAGCGTCCGGATGATTCCAAAGTAATATCATTATAATAATTAATCCATTGTTCCGTATTAGCCAATTCGGGCATACGTACTGGATTGGTAAAACCATATTCTACGCGTGCATTAATCTTAGGTGCTGATTCGGTTCCACGTTTTGTCGTGATAAGTACAATACCATTAGCTCCGCGCACTCCATATAATGCTGTAGCGGTAGCGTCTTTCAGAATAGAGAAAGAAGCTATATCTTCAACATCCACAAGGTCCATACTACGCTCTACTCCATCCACCAAAACTAACGGCTTATTGTTTGCACCAAAGGTGTTGATACCGCGAATCCAGAATTCGGCGCCTGCACCCGGTTCACCGGAACGCTGCATCACGACAATACCTGCCAATTGTCCTGCCAATCCGGAACTCAGTTTGGCAACCGGCATTTTAAGCTCATTCATCGAAACTGTATTGATAGCACCTATCACACTCGCTTTTCGCTGTTTACCATATGCTACTACGGTAACTTCGTCAAGCTCCGCTGTTTGGGGTTGCATTTTAACTACGATATTTGTTTGCTTACCTACTAAAATAGTCTGTGTTTCCATTCCCAGAAAAGAAACGACCAGTTTATCTGTTGGCAAGACTTCTATCACAAATGTTCCGTCCAAGTCAGTGATAACTCCCCTTGAACGTCCTTCTACCAATATCGATGCACTGGGGATAGGTTCTCCCAATTCATCCAATACTTTTCCTGTGACTTTCTTGCCAGAAGGATTGTCCTTTACTTCTTTGATCTCATCTTTTTGTAAAGAATGCGCAAGAGCATTACTAGCGTTCATGTTTACTAGTGATAATAAACAGAATGTCGTAACAGTCCAGATTTTAATTGAAAAAATGTTTTTTCGTAAGTCCGACATCATACATTAATAATTTAAAGTTAAGTAATTCTGTATTTTTTTCTTCTTTAGATTTGATAATTCCACTAATTACAAGTTTGGTATTATATTCATAGGCTGTTTTTTATAATTGATTATTATTGGGATATACGTGCTTAATAGAAATATCGGATATATTTCTCTGATAATGTTTTAGCCAACAATATCGGGTTCTCTCCAGAAATTATAGGATGGTGCTCTTTGGATAATGTCCACTCATATTCGAAGTCAGTAATTGATTGATAAAATTGCTTTTTGTCAAACTTTTTACCAGATAGTGAAGCGGATATTACTTCTGTTGTGAAGCGCTTCCATCGTTCACGATAATAACTGTAAGTTAATCCACCCCAGCCCCTGTTTGCATAGTCATTTAATTGGGTCGCCTTTTGTCCCCATACTGTCAGGATACAACGTGCATTTTCCTCATAATATTCTTTTTCAGCTTCTGTTTTTCCAAAAGAACGTGCATCGTCAATCCACTTACCGATTGAGAAATTGGTTTCACAGGATAACAGACGGTCTGTATCTATCAATAGTGAATCCATTTGATCGGCCCATTTCTTCATTCCATCTATGTCTTTTTCTGAATAACATTGAGTGAAATGATCTCTAAATGAGGAAAAGAGATTTCCTAAGACTTGCCGTCCTACATTTATTACATCAAATCGATATCCGGCATTGTCTATATGACTGACTTTCAACATTTCTGTCCAAATATCCCATAAGTCACGATTGTTGTAAGTGATGTCCGGATAGGTATTCCAACTATCTGTACCCACTAACATTGGACGTGCATTCATTAAAACGGCTTGCCCTGCTGTTGCATGCTTTTTATATATTTTTTTATGTAATGAATCCCATGCTTTCAGAATATGTTCGTCTTGATTTCCCCCTCTGCATTTTGCCCAGTTTCGAATCCATTGATTAGTTGTTAACGGATAATCCCATGCCTGGTCAAATACAAATTCATACATAAAAGGATTCACATCGAAGCCTTCCAGGGTGGCTCCTAAACCATATACATTCTCACCACCTTCTACAAAGAGCCGTTTGATTTTGCTATCAACATCATCTAGATTTCCAACCATCATGGAGTTTCCACCGAAATTGCCTAAGTAGCACCACATATATGGTTTTCCATAGTATTTTTCCGTATTCCTCCATATTTCTGTACTGTCACAATAGTAATCCAACAGTATGAGTTTATCATCTGGCACAGCCTCCAGGAAAGAACGGATTCTGGGTTGTGTCCATTTCTTTTGATCATGGTAAAACATCCATGTCATTTGCAACCACTTAGCCTCAGCATCTACTTGGTAAATGGACTCATATATCTTATTAGAAACCTTTGCCAGGAAATCTTCATTCCAATTTGGAGAATCAACCTCATTAAAAGGATCAATTCCATAAATATGATCTGTGCCGTATATTGCTGTCTGCTCTTCCAAATACATTTTTTGAATGATGTTGAACAGAGAGTCCATTGGTTCTATAAAATGACTGCGATATTTTGAATCATATCCTCCCCATTGACTCATTTCATGAATTTTGGCATCTGGATAGATTGTTTTAAGTTCTTTAGGTACGTGGCCAGAAAATGCAGGTAAAACAGGGGTCATATTAAAGTCGCGTTCTCTCTTTAATATTTGTTTCTGTAATACTTCTTGTTGCTCCAACCATGATTTCGGCAGGGGACTTTGCCAATAATCGACATTAGACATACGATGCCAGGGCAAGTGCGCAGGTCCTGTGAAATATGAACGTATTTGTTCATCGTTTAATCCTAATTTGCTCCAGACCTTATACCATACTGTCTCTTGTCCACTGATAGCTAATGGCATCGTAATTCCATTTAATGCCATCCAGTCAATCAACCTTTCCCAATCAGACCATTTCCAATAAGGCATTGTATATCCAAATGTACAGTAGTTCAAGAAGAAACGATTGTCACACTTAGAATGGATGGATATTGGTTGAGGAATTACTGGTAACTCTTCGGGCATATCAATGCTATCAGAGGCATACCAAGATACATTCGTATGGCAGTAATATTTCAAATAATGGTTAAGACCTACCGCCAAAGAATTATTATTATTTCCTTTTATACGAATTTTCTTGTGTGCCGATTCTAGTATAAAACGATCCATCTGGTTTGAGTCATTTAATAATTCAAATTCAAAAGAATCTGCATGTTGAGGAAATAATCTCTGGCACATTTGTTCTAATACAGGGTTACTTGATCCAGTATCCTTTCTGCAACCTGTAAAAAGAAAAATTGTAAGTATTATATAGAAGTATTGTCTGTTCATATCGAGGTAATAAAAATAAGAATGTATTATATGTTAGATATGTGATTTTCATGGATGTATAATTTCATTTGTTTCTCGTAACTCTTCCAAAACTTTCCAACACTGATACAATCCTCTTGGTACATGGAAACATCCTTTCCATTTACCACCTTTGAGTGGCAGCAAAACTTCACCTCTTCGGTTCAAGTATCCATACCATTCGGGATGTTCTTTATCCTTGAAATGCTCCCACGTATAGTCATGTACTTTCTCAAACCATTCCAGGCATTGTTTGTCTCCGGTTAGTTGATAGCTCTTCAGGAGAGAGATGAGTG
>CAPAOL010000038.1 GCA_948579315.1 uncultured Phocaeicola sp. | reverse complement strand
TTTTTTTCCCGGTTATTCGGCAAGAAGTAAATAACATTTTGTATTTTTGGGCATCAATTAATAAAATTAGATATTATGATAACGACACAGGACAAAGAGTTGCTTGCCAAGAAAGGCATCACGGAAGAGCAAATTGCAGAACAATTAGCATGCTTCCAGACGGGATTTCCCTTTTTAAAACTGGATGCGGCAGCTTCCATCGAAAAGGGCATATTAGCTCCCGACGCAGAAGAACAGAAGGCTTATCTGGCCGCCTGGGATGCATATACAAACACAGATAAGACTGTTGTGAAGTTCGTGCCTGCCTCCGGTGCTGCAAGTCGTATGTTTAAGAATCTATTCGAGTTTCTGTCCGCTGATTATGACCAGCCGACTACTAAGTTCGAGCAGGCCTTCTTTAACGGAATCAAGAATTTTGCTTTTTATGACGATCTGAATGTGGCCTGCCAGCGTATCTCCGAAAAAGACATTCCCGGATTGATGGAAGAAGGTAATTATAAAGCAGTGGTGTCCGCCCTGCTGGAGACTGCTGGACTAAACTATGGTGCATTGCCGAAAGGTCTGCTTAAATTCCATAAATACCCCGAAGGACCCCGCACTCCGATGGAGGAACATCTTGCCGAAGGCGCTCTGTATGCAGCCGGCAAGAGTGGCAAAGTAAATGTACACTTCACCGTGTCTACCGAACACCGTGAACTTTTCAAGAAGCTCGTGACGGAAAAAGTGGATGACTTCGCCAAACGTTACGGTGTAAACTATTACATCACCTTCTCCGAACAGAAGCCAAGTACCGACACCATTGCTGCCGATATGGACAACCAACCGTTCCGTGACAACGGCAAACTGCTGTTCCGTCCCGGTGGTCACGGCGCGCTGATTGAGAACCTGAACGACTTGGATGCAGACATCATCTTCATCAAGAACATTGACAACGTAGTGCCCGACCGTTTGAAAGACGACACCGTTGCATATAAGAAACTGATTGCCGGAGTGCTCGTGACCCTGCAAAAACAAGTATTCGAATACCTCACGCTGCTTGATAGCGGCAAGTACACGCATGACCAGATAATGGAAATGCTTCAATTCCTGCAAAAGAAACTTTTCTGCAAGAACCCGGAAACAAAAGATCTCGAAGATTCCGTACTGGCTATCTACCTCAAAAACAAGTTCAACCGCCCGATGCGTGTCTGCGGAATGGTGAAGAACGTAGGTGAACCCGGCGGCGGTCCGTTCCTTGCTTACAACAGCGACGGAACCATCTCCCTGCAAATTCTCGAAAGCTCGCAGATCGACATGGACGATCCGGAGAAGAAAGAAATGTTCGAGAAGGGTACGCACTTCAATCCGGTAGATCTCGTATGCGCTGTGCGTGATTATAAAGGACATAAATTCGATCTGGTGAAATATGTAGATAAAGCCACCGGCTTCATCTCCTACAAATCGAAGAACGGTAAAGACCTGAAAGCTCTCGAACTTCCCGGCTTGTGGAATGGTGCGATGAGCGACTGGAATACCGTCTTTGTAGAAGTTCCTCTTTCTACCTTTAACCCGGTGAAGACAGTGAATGACTTGTTGCGTGAGCAACATCAGTAATTTATTCACCACAGAGGACACAGAGATTTTATAGAGTTTTTATAGAACTTATTCACCGGATTAATGCAATTGATTCCATTGCTTCCGGTCTTACCTTACCGAAAAAACTCTGTGTCCTCTGTGCCCTCTGTGGTGAAACTTAAAAAAGAGTGTTTAGAATGAATCAGATAGAGAAGATCATTGATATTGCTACTTGGAACAGAAGAGAACATTACGAACATTTCAGTGCTTTTGACGATCCGTTTTTTGGAGTGACGGTCAATGTAGACTGTACGCGCGCGTATCAGGAAGCCAAAGACAAAGGCGTTTCCTTTTCCCTGCTCGTTCTTCACCGCATTGTGACTGCCGCGGCTGCCGTGGAAGAGTTCCGCTACCGTATCGAAGGCGATCGAGTGGTGTGTTATGACAGTCTTCTGCCCGAAGCCACTGTGGCCCGTGCCGACCACACCTTTTCTTTTGCTGCCTTTGAATACGATCCGGACGAACTCGTCTTTATTCGTCGGGCAAAAGCCGAGATGGAACGTTTGCAAGCCACTACGGGACTCAACAAAGGAGGTACGTTTCATCCTAACGCCATTCATTATTCGGCTGTGCCGTGGCTCTCTTTCACCGATATGAAGCATCCCACCAATATGCGTTCGGGCGACAGCGTTCCCAAAATCTCCACCGGTAAATACTTCCGCGAAGGAGAAAGGCTGATGATGCCCGTTTCCGTCACTTGCCATCATGGATTGATGGATGGCTATCATGTAGCGCAGTTTATCGAGAAGCTCCATTTATAAACTTCGTTCTGAAAAAGACTAACCAGACTATGATATGAGAGTAAAGATACCCAGACGGGAAATCATCCTATTCTGTTCCGCCTTGCTTTTCCCCGTTGCTTCGCTGTGCGCGCAAGAAGTGGGGCAGGAGGTGAAAGAGGGCAGGCAAGACGTGGAGCAACTCCAGCAGGACGTCCGCGAACTTCGTGAAGAAGTGCGTCGATTGCAGGAAGAACTTCATGGATTCCGGCGCAACAGTTTCCCGCAATGTGGCATGGACACGGTAGCTCCTTACGTTCCCCATCGGTTCATTCACCGGTTGGGGATAGAAGCCCGGCCGCAATACGTGTTCCCCACCAATCCTTTCCTGCAAGGAGAGAACGAACGGTGGAAGCCCATCCAAAGTTCCTTTGCTGCTCATCTGAAATATTCCTTCAAGTTTCGTCCCAACACCTGTGCCGACCGTATCTACGGCGGAGCCTACCAAGGCTTCGGCTTGGCCGTCACCACCTTTGGCGACCGTAAGCAACTCGGTGATCCGGTGACGTTCTACGTCTTTCAGGGCGCACGCATCGCCCGTTTCAATCCCCGTCTTTCGCTCAATTACGAGTGGAATTTCGGCCTTTCTGCCGGATGGAAACCATACGATAACGATTATAACTCCTACAACGGAGCGGTAGGCTCACGGGTGAATGCATATCTCAATGCAGGTATCTACCTCAATTGGTCGCTTTCCCGTTATTTCGACTTTATCATCGGCGGAGATTTTACGCATTTCTCCAACGGCAACACTAAATTCCCCAACGCAGGAGTGAACACCACCGGAGTGAAAATCGGTCTGGTGTACAACTTCAACCGTGAAGAATCCGACCTGACCAAGTCTTTGGTCAAGCCGTATATTCCCCGTTTTCCCCGTCATATTAGTTATGACCTTGTGTTGTTCGGCTCGTGGAGACGGAAAGGCGTGTATGTAGAAAGCGGGAAGCAGATAGCTTCGCCGGGCAGTTACCCTGTGGCGGGATTCAACTTTGCCCCGATGTACAACCTCAATTATAAGCTGCGATTCGGCGTCTCGCTGGACGGTGTTTATGACGGTAGTGCCAATGTGTACACCGAAGACCGGATTGTGGAATATGATTACGATGGAGGCAGCGGCACTTCCGGACGCAGGTTTCTTGTGCCGGGCATTCAGCATCAGCTTGCTCTCGGACTTTCGGGACGGGCGGAGTATGTAATGCCGTTTTTCACCATCAATGTCGGTTTGGGAACGAATGTGCTGGGGCGTGGCGATTTACGGGGTCTGTATCAGGTCTTTGCGTTGAAGATAGACGTGACGCGCAGCTCTTTCCTTCACATCGGTTACAACCTTCAGAATTTTCAGACACCGAATTATTTGATGCTCGGCTTAGGGTTCCGTTTCAATAATAAGTATCCTAAAGTGCGTCATTAAACTTGCTGGGTTTATACAAAAAATACTAATTAATAGAAAAACAGATGTCAAACATTTCTTCTTCAGCCTTTGCAGATACCAAAGCACATTATGATCTTCTTGACGGACTTCGTGGTGTAGCGGCTCTTATGGTGATATGGTATCATGTATTCGAGGGCTATGCTTTTGCCGGTGGTGGCAATATCGAGACTCTCAATCACGGTTATCTTGCCGTAGATTTCTTCTTTATCCTTTCGGGTTTCGTGATCGGTTACGCTTATGACGACCGTTGGGGCAAGAGTCTCACCATGAAAGATTTCTTTAAACGTCGTTTGATACGTCTTTATCCGATGGTCGTTATGGGTGCCGTATTGGGTGCCATCACATTCTGTATTCAGGGTTGTGTACAGTGGGATGGAACGCATGTCGCCATTTCCATGATTATGTTGTCTCTTCTTTGCACGATATTCTTCATTCCTGCCATGCCGGGTGTGGGGTATGAAGTTCGTGGCAATGGTGAGATGTTTCCGTTGAACGGTCCTTGCTGGTCGTTATTTTTCGAGTATATCGGTAATATCCTGTATGCGTTGTTCATCCGCCGCTTGTCCAACAAGGCGCTGATGGTATTTGTGGTGTTGCTGGGTGCAGCATTGGCAGCGTTTGCCGTTTTCAATGTCTCCACTTATGGAAACATAGGAGTGGGTTGGACACTGGACGGGGTTAACTTCCTGGGCGGCTCCCTACGTATGCTTTTCCCTTTCTCGCTGGGTATGCTGATGTCGCGCAACTTCAAACCTATGAAGGTGAAGGGTGCGTTTTGGATCTGTACCATTGCGTTGATTGCCCTGTTCTCTGTTCCTTATCTCGAAGGAATGGAACCACTTTGCATAAATGGTGTTTATGAAGCGTTTTGTGTGATTGTGGCTTTTCCTATCATTCTTTGGATAGGAGCGTCGGGCACCACTACGGACGTGCAATCGACAAAGATATGCAAATTTCTGGGGGATATATCCTATCCGGTTTATGTGGTCCATTATCCGTTGATGTATCTGTTCTATGCATGGCTGATTGAGAATAAGCTCTATACGTTGGGCGAGACTTGGCACGTAGCCGTGTGCGTCTTTGTCTTGAGTATCGTGCTTGCTTATCTGTGCCTGAAACTGTATGACGAACCGATACGTAAATATTTGGCAAAACGTTTCTTGAGTAAAAAATGATAGTTTCATTGTTATGTATCTGAAAAACATTTCATAAAGCTAAAAAAAGAACTCCAACCAAGTGGCGGATAAAGTCGCATTGGTTGGAGTTTTTATCAATAGAATAAGTTTTCTCTTCGTCAGTAAATGAGACTGATTCTATGTCTTTGCATTTTAGATGTGAAACGATATAGATTAATAGAGTTGCTTGCTCATTTTATAATTGGTGAGATACATTTGATTAGCTTTTCGTTTTTGTTCTTCATCAACCTGAAAACCTTGTTTCTCGAAAAACGGTTTTGCTGTGATGCTAACCTCCGATGTTAATCTTTTCGCACCTCTTTCTCGTGCGTATGCTTCGAGATATTTATACAAAGATGTCGCAATGCCTTGATGCTGAAAGTCCTTATGGACAAACAGCGTGTGCATATATCCGTCATCGTTGACAGAGCCGAAGCCTACAATCACACCTTCTTCATTTTCTGCAACCACATAATGTTGCTCTTCGAAAAGCTCACCCCAATGTGATGTGTCGTCTCCGCACGAAGCCCAGTCTGCTACTTCTTCGGCTGTATAATCTTTTCGGTTCACAGTCAGGACTGTATGCTGATATAGCTCTTGCAATGCCGGAATATCAGACAGGTTTACTTGGCGGATTCTATTCATCTTATTTCTGATTTTCTTGTTTAGTAAACTTCTACTTTCTCTGCAATTCTTTTAGCCTTGTCGCGCAACGCATCCAAATTAGCATCAAGCGGAGCATAGCAAAGCACCACACCCATACGGCGGTTGACGCGTGTAAACGGTTTGCCGAATATACGTAGATAGGTATCTTCTTCTTTGGTCACTTCTTCCAGTCCGCGATATTGAGGGCGTTCCTGGCTGGCAATCGGAGAGAGGATGACAGCACTTGCGCCTATCCGTTCTTGCTTGATACTTGGAATAGGCAGACCGAGCACGGCACGCAGATGCAATTCAAATTCATTCAGGTTTTGTGTTCCTGCCAAAGTCACCATGCCAGTATCGTGCGGGCGTGGAGAAAGTTCGGAGAAATAGACTCCGTTTTCGTGGCTCAGGAAGAACTCAACTCCCCAAAGTCCTGCGCCTGTTAGCGCACGGGTTACTTTTTCTGCCATTTCTTCCGCTTCTTTCAAATGAGCAGGATCGATGTGTGCAGGCTGGAAACTTTCGCGATAGTCGCCACCTTTCTGCACGTGTCCGATAGGAGGGCAGAACAGGGTGGGGCCGTTCTTTTGAGTAACGGTGAGCAGGGTGATTTCGCTGTCGAATTTGATAAATTCTTCAATAATAAGCTCGCGGATATCGCCACGGCTTCCGCTACATCCATATTCCCAGGCGTGTTCAAGCTCGTCAGCGCTTTTCACTAACGACTGTCCTTTACCGGAGGATGACATTAATGGTTTAACGACACAAGGGAAGCCGATTTTATCGGCAGCTTCTTTCAGTTCGTCCAATGTTTTGGCATAGAAGTATTTGGCTGTTTTCAGTCCGAGTTCTTTAGCGGCAAGGTCGCGGATAGCTTTACGATTCATTGTGAAGTTTACGGCACGGGCGCTGGGGACTACCTGGATACCTTCTTTTTCGAAGTCATACAAACGTTCCGTGCGGATCGCTTCAATCTCTGGAACGATAATGTCCGGCTGGTGTTTCTTTACAGCGCGCTCTAGTTCTTCACCGTTCAGCATATCGAATACTTCAAATTCATCAGCCACTTGCATAGCAGGTGCTCCCGCGTATGAGTCGCAAGCAATGATGTGTTGACCTTTACGTTGAGCTGAAATTACAAATTCTTTTCCTAGTTCTCCAGAACCGAGTAACAGTATTTTCTTCATCATTTAGAGTGTTTTATATTAGTGGTGCAAAATTACAGCAAAAAAACGAGATTATACTTGTATATGCGTTGATTATATTAAAGATTGGTGTCAATTTTAGTGTGTAAACGTGTAATATAGAGAAATTGATAGTGAGAAAATAGGAAACATGGCTTTAAACTTTCTTAAGGAAAGCGTAGGAAGACAATGTTTACTGTGCTCGAACACAAAACTAGTTGTTTGTGCTACTATTTTGTGTAATGGCTAAATTGTTGATTCTAAGTAATGAGAAAGGAAACTGAATGCAGGATTTTAGTTTATTGATATATTGTAATCTAAAAACCTGCCTTTACGTTGATTTGTAGCTGAAATTCGTCTAAATTGGTCAATGTGTAGTTATTGTTGGTCTAATAAGTGTTAGTGAACGACAAATAATGAAAAAGGAGTAACAACGACACGGAATTGTTTCTACATTTGTGCAGTTGTTTATTTAACTATTTCTAGTAGTAGAAGTTTCTAGGATATAGAAAATAGTTGAACAAAAAATTAATTCAACTGTTTATTATAATATTGAAATTAGGTAAAACGCGAAAATGTTTATTCCTTATTATAAGGAGAGAAAAGAATAATATAAATAAAAGAGATTGCTTATGTCACAGATTATCGGACATATCTCGCAGGTCATCGGCCCTGTGGTCGATGTGTACTTTGAAGGTACGGATGCGGAACTGGTGCTGCCAAGCATCCACGACGCACTGGAGATAAAACGGCCAAACGGCAAAATACTGGTTGTAGAAGTTCAGCAACATATCGGCGAAAATACGGTGCGTACCGTAGCGATGGATAGTACCGACGGACTTCAGAGAGGCATGAAAGTGTATCCCACCGGAGGCCCGATCACTATGCCGATAGGCGAACAGATTAAAGGACGACTGATGAACGTAGTCGGTGATTCGATCGACGGTATGAAAGGACTCAATCGCGACGGTGCGTATTCCATTCATCGCGACCCTCCTAAATTTGAGGATTTGACAACCGTGCAAGAGGTGCTCTTTACAGGTATCAAAGTGATCGACCTGCTCGAACCGTATGCCAAAGGTGGTAAAATCGGTTTGTTCGGCGGCGCCGGTGTGGGAAAAACCGTATTGATTCAGGAACTTATCAATAATATCGCCAAGAAGCATAACGGATTCTCTGTATTTGCCGGAGTAGGTGAACGTACCCGTGAAGGTAACGACCTGCTGCGCGAAATGATCGAATCCGGCGTTATCCGTTACGGCGAAGCATTCAAGGAAAGCATGGAGAAAGGGCACTGGGATCTTTCGAAAGTAGATTATAACGAACTGGAGAAATCGCAGGTGTCGCTGATTTTCGGTCAGATGAACGAACCTCCGGGCGCACGTGCTTCTGTGGCACTGTCCGGACTGACGGTAGCGGAATCTTTCCGTGACGCCGGGAAAGAAGGTGAGAAACGTGATATCCTGTTCTTTATCGATAATATCTTCCGTTTCACGCAAGCAGGTTCGGAAGTGTCTGCCCTTTTGGGACGTATGCCCTCCGCCGTTGGTTACCAGCCTACACTGGCAACAGAAATGGGTGCGATGCAGGAACGTATCACGTCTACCCGTAAAGGTTCTATCACCTCCGTACAAGCGGTGTATGTGCCTGCCGATGACTTGACCGACCCGGCTCCTGCAACGACTTTCAGCCACTTGGACGCAACTACCGTACTCGACCGTAAGATCACCGAACTGGGTATCTATCCGGCTGTCGACCCGTTGGCGTCTACATCACGTATTCTTGACCCGCACATTGTAGGTCAGGAACATTACGACATAGCGCAGCGAGTGAAACAAATCTTGCAGCGTAACAAGGAATTGCAGGATATTATCTCTATCCTCGGTATGGAAGAACTTTCGGAAGAAGACAAGATGGTAGTGAACCGCGCCCGCCGTGTGCAGCGTTTCCTTTCGCAACCGTTTGCCGTAGCCGAACAGTTTACAGGCGTTCCGGGTGTGATGGTGGGTATTGAAGATACCATCAAGGGATTCAAGATGATTCTGGACGGAGAAGTGGATTATCTTCCCGAACAGGCTTTCCTGAATGTTGGTACGATTGAGGAAGCAATAGAGAAAGGTAAGAAATTGTTGGAACAGGCGAAAAAATAAAAATATAGAGTGATGAAAGAACTGCATTTGAGTATAGTATCGCCCGAAAAGAGCATATTCGACGGAGATGTGAAGATTGTCACATTGCCGGGCATGATCGGTTCGTTTTCTATTCTGCCGGGGCATGCGCCCATTGTATCGTCGTTGAAAGTAGGAACGTTGAGTTATACGACGATGGAGGGAGAAGAGCACACGATGGATATTCAGGGCGGTTTTGTCGAAATGAGTGACGGTACGGTTTCTGCCTGTGTTTCCTGACGGAAGCCTTTCGGCACAAAGACCGAGCATCTAAAGATTAACAAAAAACGAGATAATAACTTTACAGAAAAACACAGTAACATGATGAATATTAGTAAAACTAAACGGAGCTTTATCTGTTGGCATACCTTATTTGCAGTGATTAGTGCGGCGCTCGGAGCTGTTATTCTACACTTCGCTCTGCCGGGGCATTATTTTGGAGGGTATCCGTTTATACCGGTTTATTTTTACTTCTTCGGTTTGGCCAGCATCTATATGTTCGACGCTTGCCGGCGGCACGCTCCGCAGAGATTGTTACTGTTGTATTTGGCAATGAAGATGATAAAGATGATTTTTTCGCTGATTCTGGTCTTGATTTATTGCTTTGCTGTACGCGAAGAAGCCAGAGCTTTTTTACTGACATTTATCTCGTTCTATTTGATATATCTGATATTCGAAACCTGGTTTTTCTTCTCTTTTGAGATGAACCAGAAACGGAAAAAGAAAAATAAGAAGAAACATGAAACAGTTGCATAACATAGTAGCTCCGTTGATTCTGTTCTGCCTGATGGCAGCGATCGGTTTCCCGGTTCTTGCGCAAGAGCAAGAGGGGGAGGCGGTGGCGCAGCAGACGCAGGACGAGATTACCCCGAAGGAGGAACAGGAGAACACGGTTGATGTGAAAGAAATTGTGTTCGGGCATATCGGCGACTCCTACGAATGGCATATTACGACATGGGGTAACACGCATATTACTATACCGTTACCTGTTATTGTTTATAGTAGCACTTCAGGTTGGCACACGTTCCTTTCTTCCCGTCTCGAAGAGAATGGAGGTACGTATGAAGGATTTTCCATTGCTCCCGCAGGAAGCAAATACGAAGGCAAACTGGTAGAGTATGATGCGGCAGGCGAACAAGTTCGTCCCTGGGATATCTCCATTACGAAAGTGACGTTTGCTTTACTGTTCAACAGTGTGCTGTTATTAGTCATTGTATTAAGCGTGGCACACTGGTACAGAAAACGTCCGCAAGGAGCCAAAGCACCGGGAGGATTTATCGGATTCATGGAGATGTTCATCATGATGGTGAACGACGACATCATCAAGAGTTGTGTCGGACCCAACTACCGGAAGTTTGCGCCATATCTGCTGACAGCGTTCTTTTTCATCTTTATCAATAACATGATGGGATTGATTCCGTTTTTCCCTGGAGGCGCGAATGTGACGGGAAATATCGCTATCACGATGGTGCTGGCAGTCTGCACGTTCCTCGCAGTCAATATCTTCGGTACGAAACATTATTGGAAAGATATTTTTTGGCCCGATGTACCTTGGTGGCTGAAAGTGCCTGTGCCGATGATGCCGTTCATCGAGTTCTTCGGAATCTTTACGAAACCGTTTGCTTTGATGATCCGTCTCTTTGCCAATATGCTGGCCGGACACATGGCGATGCTGGTGCTCACTTGCCTGATATTTATCTCGGCAAGTATGGGGCCTGCGCTGAACGGCACGCTCACGGTGGCTTCTGTATTGTTTAACATCTTTATGAATGCGCTTGAGCTACTGGTGGCTTTCATTCAGGCTTATGTATTTACGATGTTATCGGCAGTGTTTATCGGACTGGCACAGGAAGGAGCCAAAGTGAAAACAGAAGAATAATCAATGAAACGCGGTGAAAACGTGACTGAACGAATACGGAATAAACGCGTGGAATGAGTGATTAAATAATTAAAAACAAGAGAAAATATAAACCATTTTAAAACTGAAAATTATGTTACTATCAGTATTGTTACAAGCCACTGCAGCAGCAGTAGGAGTTAGTAAATTAGGTGCAGCTATCGGTGCAGGTCTTGCAGTAATCGGAGCTGGTTTGGGTATTGGTAAGATTGGTGGTTCGGCAATGGAAGCTATCGCACGCCAGCCGGAAGCATCGGGAGACATTCGTATGAATATGATTATCGCCGCCGCCTTGATTGAAGGTGTGGCCCTGTTGGCGGTAGTAGTTTGTCTGTTGGTGTTCTTCCTCTAATCAGGTAATGAACAAGCGAATTTCGCAGGCGTAAAACCATGTTTCTAAATGGGGGAGACCCTCATGCAATGGTCAGCCGCGAAATCGTAAATTGTAAATCATAAAATTGTAAATAAAGATTATGTCATTACTATTACCTGATAGTGGCCTGCTGTTCTGGATGTTTCTCTCATTCGGGATTGTGTTCGTGATATTGGCAAAATACGGCTTCCCCGTCATCATTAAGATGGTGGAAGGTCGTAAGACCTATATCGATCAGTCTTTGGAGGTGGCGAGGGAAGCTAATGCCCAGTTGTCTAAACTGAAACAAGAAGGCGACGCATTGGTGGCAGCCGCCAACAAAGAGCAAGGACGCATCTTGAGGGAAGCAATGGAAGAACGTGACAAGATTGTTCACGAGGCCCGTAAACAAGCCGAAATTGCCGCACAAAAAGAACTTGATGCAGTAAAACAACAAATCCAGGTGGAGAAAGACGAAGCAATCCGCGACATCCGTCGCCAGGTGGCCGTGCTTTCTGTTGACATCGCCGAGAAAGTGCTCCGTAAGAGTCTTGATGACAAGGATGCACAGATGGGTATGATCGACCGCATGCTGGATGAAGTACTAACCCCGAATAAGAACTAAGAAAGATGGAAGTCGGAATACTCTCAATGCGTTATGCAAAAGCTATCATTGAATACGCACAGGAAAAAGGTTTGGAAGACAAGTTGTATCAGGAATTTCTGACCCTGTCACACAGCTTTTGTGAACACCCCGGTCTGCGCGAAGCACTTGATAATCCCGTCATCACGACTAAGGAAAAGTTGGCATTAGTATGCACAGCTGCTGATGGTGACGATAGATCGACCAGAGAGTTTATCCAATTTATCACTTTGGTACTGCGAAATAGGCGTGAAGGTTATTTGCAATTTATCAGCCTGATGTATTTGGATCTTTACCGGAAGTTGAAACATATTGGTGTAGGAAAACTGATTACAGCCGTTCCTGTCAATAAGGAAACAGAAGACCGGATTAGGTCGGCTGCTACACATATCCTGCACGCCCGGATGGAGCTGGAAACAGTGATAGATCCTTCTATCGAAGGTGGTTTTATCTTTGATATCAACGACTATCGGCTGGATGCAAGCGTTGCTACGCAGTTGAAGCGAGTGAAACAACAATTTATTGATAAGAATAGGAGAATTGTATAATGTCTGAAAATATAAGAGTAAGCGAAGTATCCGATATATTGCGCAAGCAGCTTGAAGGAATCAATGCCAATGTGCAACTTGACGAAATCGGTACGGTGCTCCAGGTGAGTGACGGTGTAGTACGTATCTATGGACTGCGGAATGCCGAGGCCAATGAATTGCTGGAGTTTGACAATGGTATCAAAGCAATCGTGATGAACCTCGAAGAGGACAACGTGGGTGCTGTACTGTTGGGTCCGACGGACAAAATCAAAGAAGGATTCGTTGTGAAGCGTACCAAACGTATCGCTTCCATCCGTGTGGGAGAGGGCATGCTGGGACGGGTGATCGACCCGCTGGGCGAACCGCTCGACGGTAAAGGACTGATTGGCGGCGAACTGTATGATATGCCTTTGGAACGGAAAGCTCCGGGAGTAATCTATCGTCAGCCTGTGAACCAGCCGTTGCAGACCGGATTGAAGGCTGTGGACGCCATGATTCCTATCGGCCGCGGACAGCGTGAGTTGATTATCGGTGACCGCCAGACAGGAAAGACTGCCATTGCGATTGATACGATTATCAACCAACGCACTAACTTCCTGGCAGGCGACCCTGTATATTGTATTTATGTAGCTATCGGTCAGAAGGGTTCTACCGTTGCTTCTATCGTTAATACGCTTCGTGAGTACGGAGCACTGGACTACACGGTGGTTGTAGCTGCCACGGCTGGTGACCCGGCTGCGTTGCAGTATTACGCTCCGTTTGCAGGTGCTGCCATCGGCGAGTATTTCCGTGATACCGGCCGTCATGCGTTGGTGGTTTATGATGACCTTTCCAAACAGGCAGTGGCTTATCGTGAGGTTTCGCTGATTCTTCGCCGTCCGTCCGGTCGTGAGGCTTATCCGGGTGATATCTTCTATCTACACTCCCGTCTGTTGGAACGTGCTGCCAAGATTATCAGTCAGGAAGAAGTGGCACGCGAAATGAACGATCTCCCGGAAAGTCTGAAGGGGATTGTGAAAGGTGGCGGCTCGCTCACAGCATTGCCTATCATCGAAACGCAAGCAGGTGACGTATCGGCTTATATCCCGACGAACGTGATTTCTATCACCGACGGACAGATATTCCTTGAGACTGATTTGTTCAACCAGGGTACGCGTCCGGCTATCAACGTCGGTATCTCCGTATCCCGTGTAGGTGGTAACGCGCAGATTAAGGCTATGAAGAAGGTGGCCGGAACATTGAAGATTGACCAGGCGCAATATCGCGAGTTGGAAGCCTTCTCTAAGTTCAGTAGCGATATGGATCCGATTACTGCCCTGACTATTGATAAAGGACGTAAGAACGGACAATTATTGATTCAACCACAATACAGCCCGATGCCCGTAGAGCAGCAGATTGCTATTCTTTACTGTGGTACGCACGGACTTCTACATGACGTCCCATTGGATAAGGTGCAGGACTATGAACGCAGTTTTATCGAATCTCTGCAACTGAATCATCAGGAGGATGTATTGGATATACTGAAAACGGGCGTGATCAACGATAACGTGATTAAAGCTATCGAAGAGACTGCCGCTATGGTGGCGAAACAGTACTTATAATCACTATCACCAACTATTAATAATTAACCACTAACAAAATGGCTTCACTGAAAGAAGTAAAAACCAGAATAAATTCGGTAAAAAGTACCCGAAAAATCACTTCAGCAATGAAAATGGTGGCTTCTGCCAAATTACACAAGGCACAAGGAGCCATTGAGAATATGCTGCCTTATCAGAAGAAGTTGAACAAGATTCTGATCAACTTCCTAAGCGCTGACCTGCCCATCGAATCTCCTTATGTGCAGGAGCGTGAAGTGAAGCGTGTAGCAATCGTTGTCTTTTCTTCAAACACTTCTCTTTGTGGTGCTTTCAACGCCAACGTCATCAAAATGATGATGCAAACGATCGGGGAGTTCCGCACTCTGGGACAGGATAATATCTTGATATTCCCAATTGGTAAGAAGGTGGATGAAGCAGTCAAACGCATGGGATTCAAACCGCAGGAGACTTCTCCGACGCTCTCCGACAAACCGACGTATCAGGAGGCTGCCGAATTGGCTCACCGACTGATGGATATGTATGTGGCAGGAGAAGTGGACCGCGTGGAAATAATCTATCATCACTTCAAATCAATGGGGGTACAGATTCTTCTCCGGGAGACGTATCTCCCCATTGATATGACGAATGTGGTGAGTGAAGAAGACAGAAAGAACAAGGAGGAGGTAGAGGAGCATGAAATTGCCAATGATTATATCATCGAACCGAATGCGGAAGAATTGATCGCCAGCTTAATACCAACAGTATTGAGCCAGAAGATTTTTACCGCTGCCGTCGACTCTAATGCATCGGAACATGCTGCACGTACCCTGGCTATGCAAGTGGCTACGGATAATGCAAATGAACTGATTCAGGATTTGACGAAGCAGTATAATAAGAGTCGCCAGCAGGCGATTACAAATGAGTTGCTGGATATTGTGGGGGGCTCCATGAAATAATCATCTTTCTTTTGGGTTCTTTTTCTTTCGTATCAAGACGAAAGAAAAAGAATATTCAGTACCTTTACCCAAAATTAGAAAAAGCATGGAAAATAACCCGGAACTACAGCTAGCTTGGCAGTTCATAGAAAATACAGGTACACATTTATTTCTTACCGGAAAAGCCGGAACCGGAAAAACGACATTTCTTAAACGTTTGAAAGAACAGACCCCTAAGCGCATGGTTGTATTAGCACCGACAGGGATTGCAGCCATTAATGCGGGAGGAGTAACGATTCATTCTTTCTTTCAGTTGTCTTTTGCCCCTTTTGTGCCGGAAACCACCTTTAATTCTTCCCAAACGCATTACCGTTACAGTAAAGAAAAACGGAACATAATTCGTAGTATGGATTTGCTCGTTATTGATGAGATCAGTATGGTTCGTGCCGATTTGTTGGACGCGGTGGATGCAACTCTGCGGCGGTATCGTGATAGAGAGAAACCATTTGGCGGGGTGCAACTATTGATGATTGGAGATTTGCAGCAATTGGCTCCCGTCGTGAAAGATAATGAGTGGGAACTGTTGAGGAAGCATTACGAAACCCCTTATTTCTTTGCGAGCCATGCGTTGAAAGAAACGGTATATATGACCATTGAACTTAAAAAAGTCTACCGGCAGAGTGATACATTCTTCCTGGCTTTATTAAATAAAATCCGGGAAAATAAAGCTGACGATGAAGTGCTGAATGAACTGAACCGTCGTTATCAGCCCGGTTTCCAGCCACAAAAAGAAGAAGGATATATTCGACTGACGACACATAATTATCAGGCACAGAAAGTAAATGACCGTGAACTGGCATCTTTGTCCGGCAAGGCGTATCATTTTCGTGCCGAGATAGAAGGAGATTTCCCCGAATATTCCTATCCTGCGGATGAACTCCTGACAATAAAGGAAGGAGCGCAAATTATGTTTCTGAAGAATGATCCATCGTCCGAGAAACGATATTATAACGGTATGATTGGTGAGGTGGTCACTGTTAATGATGCAGGCATTATCGTGCGGGGGAAAGGGAATAAATCAGAATTTCAGTTGTTGCCGGAAGAGTGGGGAAATTATAAGTACGTGCTGAATGAAGAAACAAAGGAAATCACGGAAGTGATAGAGGGAACATTCCGTCAATACCCTATCCGTCTGGCATGGGCCATTACGATACATAAAAGTCAGGGGTTGACGTTTGAACGTGCCATTATTGATGCACGTAACTCTTTTGCGCACGGGCAGACTTATGTGGCATTGAGCCGTTGCAAGACTTTGGAAGGAATGGTGTTGGAGTCTCCTTTGCGGAGGGAAGCTATTATTAGTGATGCTACGGTGGATAATTTCACCAAAGCGGTAGAGCAGAATAAGCCGGGCAGTCAGCAGTTGAACGATATGCAAAAGGCGTATTTCTTTGATTTGTTGAGTGATTTGTTTAATTTCTATTCGATCGATCAGGCTTATAAACGATTGCTTCGTTTGATAGATGAAGATTTGTATAAGCTTTTTCCGAAGCAGTTGGCAGAATATAAGGCATTGGAATCTCATGTCAAAGAGAAAATAGTGGAAGTGTCCTTGCGTTTTCGTAACCAGTATACCCGGTTGATACATGAGAGTGAAGACTATGCGACGAATCAGGAGTTACAGGAGCGGATTCGTTCAGGTGCCGGATATTTTCATAAAGAGTTGGAACCGGTTCGCGCTTTGTATAATAAGACTAATATGCCTCTTGACAATAAAGAGTTGAGAAAGCTGTTGGCAGAACGTATGCAGGCGTTGGATGATGCATTGTGGATTAAAGAGTCTTTGTTGGAGGCTGTATCTGCGAAAGGGAGATTCGCTATTACGGATTATTTGAAGTTGAAAGCTAAAGTAATGTTGAGTCTTGAGGATGATTCTTCCTCTTCCGGTTCTTCGAAAGCGTTGAAAGAAAAGAAAGAGCGGAAGGAACAAAAAGAGCGTACACGTAGCGGTGCTGAAAAGGTGAAAGTGGAAGTGCCTACAGATATTCTGCATCCGGAGCTTTATCGCGCCCTGTCTGAATGGAGAACAGCCAAAACACGTGAGGTGAATCTTCCTGCGTATGTTATTATGCAGCAGAAAGCGTTGATGGGGATTGTGAATCTGCTACCGGATAATCCAAGAGCTCTGGAAGCGATACCCTATTTCGGAGCAAAAGGGGTGGAAAAGTATGGACTTGAAATATTAGGCATTGTCTGTAAATATATGGCTGATAACCAATTGGAAAGGCCGGAAATAATGAATATGCTCATCTCTGATAAAAAGGAAGCAGAGAAACAGAAAAAAGAAGCGGGGAAGGAGAAGAAAAAAGATACAAAATTAGTCAGCTATGAAATGTTCTGCCAGGGAATGAGCATAGATGAAATAGCCAAAGCTCGCGAATTGGTATCGGGAACCATTGCCGGGCATCTGGAATATTATGTCCGTTTAGGAAAAATTAAAGTGGAGAAAGTAGTGAAAGTTGAAAATCTGGCGAAGATTCGTAAGCATCTGGAAGAACATGAATACATGGGAATATTTGCCATTAAGGCAGCATTAGGAGACGATGTTTCCTATGCTGATATAAAGTTTGTATTGGCTGCTTCCGAAGTTAAAGAGGAGAGCTTACGTATGGACATAAAAAAAGGAGCAACGCCTTGCTCCAACCTTTGTTAACCTTAAATCTAATACTATGAAAAACACATTGCAAAGATACGGACTTCTGCTAAATCTGCAAATAATCCAAGCAAAAAAGCATGTTTCATAACATAGATTAAGAATTGTGTATTTCAATTCAAATCTTATTAAGACTTTTTTGTTGCTTTGTCGTCCTCTAGTCCTTTTGAATTTCATTTCTAGTTAGGTACTCTGAAATCATTCGGAGAGCAACCGGTAACTTTCTTGAATAGCCGGCTGAAATACTGCGGATTCTGGAAACCTAGTTCTTGTGTTATCTGATTAACTGTTTTATCAGTATTCAGCAACCACTCTTTGGCAATCTCGAAACGTTTGAGCTCGATGTATTCTTTAAAAGATTTACCCGTTTCGTGCTTCAGCAAGTCGTTGAAATATTCAGGAGATAAATGAAGCACGTTAGCACAATACTCATTTGAAAGTACATCGACAGCTGGTACTAGCTTCGTTTCGAAATGGTTATTTATGATTTTATCAAATTGCTTGATAATCTTTTTATTCACTTCGTTACGTGTAATGAATTGGCATTCGTAGAAACGTACACAGTAATCCAGTAATAGCTCTATATACGTAGAAACTATTTTTTTGCTGTGGCGATCAATGCAACGTTCGAGTTCTTGGTTGATCTTGTCCATAAACTCCAGAATGATCTGTTTCTCGCGCAATGATATATGCAATGCCTCTTCAGGCTGATAAGAGAAGAAAGTATAGTTATCTATATTAAGTCCGAGCGGAGTGCCACCAATCAGATCAGGATGAAAAGCCAATATCCATCCTTTGGAGGGAAATCTTTTATTCTTTTCTTTCATGCTGATAGACTCTCCGGGAGCCAGGCAGATCAAAGTACCGTCCGAGAAATCATAATACTGGTGACCATACACATAGGTCTCACATTTACACTCACTCAATAGAATCGTATAAAAGTCGAACTTGATGTCCGTATGAGGCGACAAATCAGCCTTTGAGAGATCAATGACACTCACCAGCGGATGTAGTGTTTTGCTGCCCAAGCAACAATTGCATTGATGCACGGTTTCTATTTTGAGTACTTTATCTCCCATGATGTTGAGGCTCCTGTAGCCCAAAAATGCTTAGTTTCTTTGTTTATATTCGTTCGGGGTGCAACCGACATGCTTTTTAAACAATCGGCTGAAGTGCTGTGGATATTGAAATCCCAGTTCATAAGCCACCTGGCTGACAGTTTGAACGCCTTCCAGAATCCTTTCTTTTGCTAGTTCGATAATCCGGCACTGGATATATTCCTGTGCAGTTTTTCCTGTTTCCTTCTTTATCAGGTCTCCGAAATAATTGGGAGAGAGACATGCCTTGTCTGCAAAATATTTCACGGATGGCAGTCCTTCGGTTATTGCCACCTGATTCTGGAAGTATTCGTCCAGCAATTGCTCGAATTTTACGATAATATCTTTGTTCGCCTGATTGCGTGTGATAAACTGCCGTTCGTAGAAACGCATACAGTAATCCAGCAGCAGTTCGATGTTTCGCACGATGAGTTGCTTGCTGTGTTTGTCGATAGGATGTTCCAGCTCGATCCTGATTTTATGTATGCAATCAGTTACGATTTCTCTTTCCTGATCTGAAAGATGCAATGCTTCATTTACCTCGTAAGAGAAAAAAGTATAGTTCTTGATATGCTGTCCTAATGAAGTTCCGCGGATTAAATCGGGATGAAACAAAACGCCGATCGACTTGGTGCGGGGAGCAGGCCTGTTGCGGTTGTCTATTCCGCTCACTTGTCCCGGTGCCATACAAACAACCGTTCCTTCCTGATAATCGTAATTCTTACGTCCATAAGTGAGGTCGCCACATTTTGCATCCTTCAGGAACAAGCAGTAGAATCCGATATTCATACGGATATATTCAACTGACCTAGTGGCTTTTGAGAAGTCGATAACATTCACCAAAGGGTGCAATGTTTCCAGTCCAAACAATTGGTCATACTGATCGACGGTTTCAATTTTTGTTATTTCATCCATAGGCTTCTGTTATTAATCTGATACAAAGATAAAACATTTGAAGGTATCTTTTTAATTTCATTCTGCAAATCAGTAATATGGGTATAAGAATCAGTAATCTGTATACGACTAAACTTTCGGGCAGAAAAATAAATGGCAATGATTGCTGGAAGTAAGTGATGGAATTGATATATTTGTTCCGGAGAATATAAAAAAAACAGGTTTTATGAAAGCATTATTTATTGGAGGAACAGGTACGATCAGTACAGATGTAGTAGCATTGGCGCAACAAAGAGGGTGGGAGATTACTCTCCTTAATCGTGGTTCGAAAAAGATGCCGGAGGGAATTCACAGTATCATTGCAGATATTAATGATGAAGAAGCTGTGGCAAAAGCCATCGCGTCCGAACATTACGATGTGGTTGCGCAGTTCATCGGCTATACGGCAGAAGACGTGAAGCGTGATATCCGCCTGTTCCAGAATAAAACGCGGCAATATATCTTTATCAGCAGTGCCTCTGCCTACCAAAAGCCATTGGCCGATTACCGCATAACCGAAAGCACCCCTTTGGTCAATCCCTATTGGCAGTATTCCCGTAACAAGATAGAAGCGGAAGAAGTGCTGATGGCAGCCTATCGCACAAACGGTTTCCCCGTTACAATCGTCCGTCCCAGCCATACCTACAACGGAACAAAACCTCCCGTATCTGTACACGGAGATAAGGGAAACTGGCAGATCCTAAAACGAATCCTTGAAGGTAAACCTGTTATTATCCCCGGCGACGGCTCTTCTTTGTGGACATTGACTCACTCTAAAGATTTTGCCAAAGGTTATGTAGGACTGATGGCGAACCCTCATGCCATTGGGAACGCTTTTCATATCACTACCGATGAAAGCATGACCTGGAATCAGATTTATCAAACCATTGCCGACGCGTTGGGTAAACCTCTGAATGCATTACACGTAGCCTCCGATTTCCTTGCCAAGCATAGCGATCATTATGATTTCAGAGGTGAACTGTTAGGAGATAAAGCAGCTACGGTAGTCTTTGATAACTCGAAGATAAAGCGGTTGGTTCCTGATTTTATATGCAATACTTCCATGGCAGACGGATTACGACAAGCCGTACACTATATGCTTTCCCATCCGGAATCACAAATACCCGATCCGGAATTTGATTCATGGTGTGATCGTATTGCCAACGCAATAAGTGCGGCAGATAAGGCCTTCGAGCTTTCCTAATTCTGTGCCGAACTTACTTAATTTAATTCCGGACTGTCTGATCTAATCTATAGACTACCTGATTTTATTTCAGACTTCCGGCATTTTATATTGAAGTACCTTATTTAATAAGGTGTATTTCGTCCTTGTTGCACTTCGATCCGTATTCCGAAATTACCATTTGCCGATTTCAGTTCGAATGCTCCCCGGAAATTATTTCTTTCCCAAGGCATAGCGCTGCGGTTAGGCACCCGCCAGCCATCCTTGTCATAATCTCCGTAGGTATTGATTCTCATTCCGTTTTTCAGTTTGAAAGACCCCATCTGCATAAACTGTGGAGAAGAAGACAGTCCCCCACCATATCCAAAGCCGGAAAAACCAGAGAAAGAAGACGAAGAAAAAGAATCAGTGAATCCTTGCGAATAAGTAACGTCTGTATTTAAACGAAAGAGCTGATTATAATCTTTCGTCATATTAGGCATCTCTAAATTAAACTTGGGAAGTTTGGGAGTTGCTACATTCATTAACCCCATATCCAGCAGAAAGCCACCAAACTCTTTAATATTGGTGGATGGAGCACGACGAATACTATCGGAAGGTATTTCCGACTGTGCGGATGCAAAACCGACCGATAATATCAGCGAAAGAAATAGAATCAGTTTTTTCATCTTCGTAAAGGTTGATTTACCACAAAGATAGAGATTTTCCACCTGACTATTCGCTTCTGTTATGTTTTCTTAGAAAAATTCCTATTTATAAAATAAACTACTTAGTTCATTCTTTGGATGCCTTCCATGTTTGGGCATATTCTTCCAAAACAAACTTGATACTTTGTCCGATCTTTACATAATCGGTTTCATTCAGATTGGCAAGCGACACACGCACACTCCATTTCGGTCCGGCAAAGCCACCGCCATTCAACAGTACGAGTGAAGTTTCGTTTGCCAGACGGAATACCACATCCAGCGGATTGTATGTCTTTTGCAGATAAGCAACGAAGTCATCTCCGTAGAATTTCTTCGCCCATACCAGCATATCAATCTCCGAATAATATCCGGCACGTAGCGGATCTTCTACCAATGTGAACCCCGTGTTATCCCACAACGCATGCAGGCGGCGATGAATAATTTCCTGCATCTTGGCTTTATAGCTGTCTTCTTTATCCAGAAGCGAGAAGATGGCAAACAAACTCATCTGCATTTGTTGGGGTAGAGAAAGCCCTGCGGTATGATTTAGCGCAATCTGTCGGCTGTCAGCCACCATGCGGTCGATAAATTTCATCTTTTCCGGTTGCAGGCTAAGACTGGAATAACGTTTGTTCAATATTGATTTTTGCTCCTCCGACAGGCGGGCAATCATTTTGTCGTAGATGTTGTCTTCGTGTAAAGCAATCACTGCGGTTCTCCATCCCGTAGCTCCGAAATATTTGGAGAACGAATAAACGCAAAGCGTATTGTGTGGCAATTCTGCCATCAATGAACGGAAATGAGGGATAAACGTTCCATACACATCATCCGTAATAATCATCAGGTTCGGATTGTCATTCTTCACAATGTTGATGATACGCTCGGTAGTCTCCCTGCTAAGTGCGTAACTGGGCGGATTACTCGGATTGGTGATAAATAGCGCTTTGATCCGCGGATCTTTCAACTTGTCTATATCCTCATCTTTATACTGCCAGGTGTGCAATCCGTCAGGAGTCATTTGGTCGGCGGAAATTTCGGTAACGTCAAACTGATAGCGTCGCAATTCCGGGATTTCTATATAAGGAGTGAACACGGGAATCATCAAGGCAATGGCATCTCCCTGATTCAACAGGAAATTCTCTTGCAAAGAATCGAACAGATAACACATGGCTGCCGTACCCCCTTCGGTGGCGAAAAGATCAAAAGTCCCTTTCGGCGGACGGCGGTCACACATCTCTTGTGCCAAGTAATCCTGTACGATTAACTCTGTAAAATGTAAAATACGGTCGGGCACAGGATACTGGTCGCCAATCACCGATTCCGCCCATTCGTGAATCAGCGTATCCGGATCAGCAGCATGCTCCATTAACATATAATTATAACCTTCTTTCAGCAGATTAGCTCCCGGAGCTTTTTCATTCTCTTTCAGGAAAGCCTCGAAACGGGCGGCTATTCCAGCCTTTTGCGGAATACCTGCTATTCCTTCTTTCAGTGAAAACGCATGGCGACATTCGCAAAGTCCGAATTGTCCCAACAGAAAAAATGCTTCGCGTGGTTCGGTAGCAATCCAGTTCGGATTACCTCTTCCCGCATTCAGCATGGTATGTGCTATTTTCTTGATACTTTCATCTGCCATATTGATCAGTTTGTTTTTCAGCTCGAACGGGCTGATCGTTTCCATTTTCTTGGCATAACTTTTCGTAATGGCAGGGTTATTTGTTTTCTTTTTCATAATGATATTTATTTATATAGTTTTACATAAGCAACACGATGACGACTCCCCAGATAATCAGTAGCGTATTGCCGACTGCATACGTCACTGTATACCCTAATGCAGGTGTATCACTTTCCACTGCATCCTGAATAGCTCCCAGTGCCGCTGTTGTGGTACGTGCTCCTGCCGTGCATCCTAATGAAAGAGCAGGGTGGAACTTGAACAGGTATCTCGCCATCAGCAATCCTGCGAGAAGAGGGATGGCAGTTGCCAGCGCACCGACAATAAACAGACTGATTCCGACTTCCTTGAATCCGGCTATAAAACTGGGACCTGCAGCAATGCCGACCACTGCGATAAACATATTCAGCCCTACATTATTCAATACCCATAAAGAGGGTTCGGGGATACCTCCGAAAGTAGGATGCTTGCTGCGTAACCAACCGAACAGAAGTCCGGCAATCAATGCGCCGCCACTGGTAGAAAGACTGATAGGAATACCTCCCAGATGGATAGCCAGCGCGCCGAAAAGACCACCAAGCAAAATGCCCAGCCCGACGAAAATCATATCCGTCTGATTGGTCGGACGGTCAATGTAACCCATTTGTTTGGCAGCGCTTTCCACTTCATGTTTAAGACCGGTGAGCTCAAGAATATCTCCCGAATCCACAACTGTTTTGGATAATACCGGAACATTAACTCCGGCACGCTTGATGTTGCGGATACTGACTCCATGCATAAATTTCTGTGCCCGGATTTTGGCAACCGTTTCCCCGGCAAACGTCCGGTGAGTCACCATGACGGGAAGAGTTTCCGCCGGAAAATCCAATAATTGTGCATCGATTACTTCCGGACCGATCCAGTCTTCTTCTCCAATTACAAACTCACGGCGTCCGCTTAGTACCACTTCGTCGTTTTTGCGAAGAATCAGGTTCGGATCAACATCTTTCACTACTCCTCTTTGACGAATCCGCTCTACAAACAGCCGTTTATCATTCTTGCATAAATATGTTTCGAGTTCACTGACTTTCTTTCCTTTGCCGAACCATTCATTGGTGATTTTGTAGGCACGGAATACCACGGGACGAAGAGCTGGGGAAAAACCGGGTTCATCAGCTTCCGATGTTCCCATTTGAGCCTCCAGTTCTTTGCAGTCGGCTTTCACCTTATCTAGTCCGCCCAGCATTTTAGGGCCGAGGGAAGCCAGAATCCATGCAGAACCGGCTGTACCGAAAATATAGGTAACAGCATAAGCTACCGGAATCGCATTGATGAATGTTGCTTTTTGTGCATCGCTGATTCCCATTTGGTTGATTGTATCGCTTGCCACGCCGATCACGGCGGATATGGTTTGTGAACCTGCCAAAAGTCCGGCAGCTTCTCCTACATGGTATCCCATGATTTTGGCGAGTATCCACGGTGCTACCAGGCTGACAATACACATCAATACTGCGAATCCCACTTGTGGCAGCCCATCCTTTTTCAATCCGCGGAAAAACTGCGGACCTACCTTATAGCCGACGGCAAACAGGAAAAGGAGAAAGAACACAGCTTTCATCGGACCATCCACAGTGATATTCAGTTGCCCGACCAATACTCCGACTAACAGAACACTAGTGACTGTCCCCAATGAGAATTTCCCTATTTTGAGTCTGCCCAGCCAGAATCCGGCAAAGAGCGTCAGGAAAATAGCAAGTTCAGGATGTACCCTTAGTTGATTAATAATCCATTCCATAATTAAGTTGTTGTTTTAGGTTATGCCATTTACAACAGTTATTGCGTGAAAAGAGTTTATAGTGTTCATGATAAATAGATATATAAATATCCGATGAACTTTAAATTTCTCTATTTCGCTTTTTTGTTATACTTTTGTTCTTTCAAAAATAAAACTAATCATATTCTGTATGAAATCAGACATAGAAATTGCTCGCAGCATTGAGCTGAAGAAAATTAAGCAAGTTGCCGAGGGTGTCGGAATTCCTCGCGAGGAAGTGGAGAATTATGGTCGCTACATCGCAAAGATCCCTGAACAACTGATTGATGAAGAGAAAGTGAAGAAAAGCAATCTCATCTTGGTCACTGCTATCACAGCAACCAAAGCGGGCATTGGCAAAACTACCGTATCTATCGGTCTTGCTTTGGGACTGAATAAAATTGGAAAGAATGCGATTGTGGCTCTTCGCGAACCGTCTCTCGGTCCTTGTTTCGGAATGAAGGGAGGAGCTGCCGGTGGAGGATATGCACAAGTGCTTCCGATGGATAAGATTAACCTCCACTTCACAGGGGATTTTCATGCCATCACCTCTGCCCATAACATGATTTCTGCTTTGCTCGATAATTATCTTTATCAGAACCAGGCAAAAGGTTTCGGATTGAAAGAAATCCTTTGGCGGCGAGTGCTTGATGTGAATGACCGTTCGTTGCGTAGCATCGTTGTCGGTCTCGGACCTAAATCCAATGGGATTACCCAGGAGTCCGGTTTCGATATAACTCCTGCTTCGGAGATTATGGCGATTCTTTGCCTTTCCAAAGATGTGAGTGATCTGCGTCGCCGTATTGAAAACATCCTGTTGGGCTTCACGTATGACGACCAACCTTTCACAGTGAAAGATTTGGGAGTGGCAGGAGCCATCACCGTGTTATTGAAAGATGCTATCCATCCTAATCTAGTGCAGACTACCGAAGGAACTGCAGCTTTTGTGCATGGCGGTCCGTTTGCTAATATCGCACATGGTTGTAACTCTATTCTGGCCACTAAATTGGCAATGTCTTTCGGTGATTATGTAATTACAGAAGCCGGATTTGGTGCCGATCTTGGTGCAGAGAAGTTCTACAATATCAAATGTCGCAAGAGTGGGCTCCAACCGCGTCTCACTGTGATTGTCGCTACGGCACAAGGATTGAAGATGCACGGAGGTGTCAGTCTCGATCGTATCAAAGAACCGAATATGGAAGGATTAAAAGAAGGATTGCGTAATCTCGACAAGCACGTTCGTAATCTTCGTTCATTCGGGCAGACGGTTATCGTAGCTTTCAATAAGTTTGCTTCCGACACCGATGAAGAAATGGAATTGCTGTGCGAGCATTGCGAACAGTTGGGAGTCGGCTTCGCCATCAACAATGCGTTCAGTGAAGGAGGAGAGGGGGCAGTAGACATGGCTCGCTTGGTGGTAGATACAATCGAAAATAATCCGTCCGAACCTCTGCGTTATACATATAAGGAAGAAGATAATATACAGCAGAAGATTGAAAAGGTGGCTACTAATATTTACGGAGCCAGTGTAATTACTTATAGCAGTATTGCACGCAACCGTATCAAACTGATCGAGAAAATGGGCATCACTCATTACCCGGTTTGTATTGCTAAAACACAGTATTCATTCTCTGCCGACCCTAAGATTTATGGCGCAGTGAACAACTTCGAGTTCCATATTAAAGATATTGTAATCAATAACGGAGCTGAAATGATTGTAGCCATTGCCGGAGAAATTCTTCGTATGCCGGGATTGCCTAAAGAACCGCAAGCATTGCATATCGATATTGTGGATGGAGAAATAGAAGGATTGAGCTGATTATACTTAAATATACACTTAAAGAACATTTGTCCTGGCGCTACGCCGGTAAAAATAAATCCCTGTCTTTCCCTATAAAATAAATGTGGAAAGACGGGGATGACTGTATATAGAGTCCAGTGCGCTTCTGTTTTCTCTTCTTGCACACTGTACGGTTGAATTCGTACTTGTGTGGGTGATATATGGCATCATATATTTCTTTTATAAGAAAAACGAAATACCGGACAGATGGTTCGAACGGGATCGTTAATAAATAAAAAAAGTCTGCTCCTTTTGTAAAGAACAGACCTTAAATGGGAATTAAGCTAATAACAGTTTACAATTACTAGCTTTAAAATTGTGTTTTAGTAAGCGAAAAGAGGATATTTTTTCATTGTCTCATTGACACGTGCACGTACTTGTGCAATAACTTCCTCATTTTCTACGTTAGATAATACAGTCTCGATCATTTCTGCAATTTCGAGCATCAAGTCTTCTTTTGCACCACGAGTTGTGATAGCAGGAGTACCCAAACGGATACCAGAAGTTTGGAAAGCCGAACGGCTGTCGAACGGAACCATGTTCTTGTTAACGGTAATATCAGCAGAAACCAATGCTTTTTCTGCCACTTTACCTGTCAGATCAGGATATTTGCTACGCAGGTCGACCAACATAGAGTGGTTGTCTGTACCACCGGAAACGATGGTAAATCCACGGTCGATCAAAGCCTGTGCAAGTACGGCAGCATTTTTCTGTACTTGTTTAGCATATTCCTTAAATTCAGGTTGCAGGATTTCACCGAAAGCAACTGCTTTAGCAGCAATTACATGTTCCAACGGTCCGCCTTGGATACCCGGGAAAACGGCAGAATCCAGTAATTGAGACATCATCTTGATCTCACCTTTCGGAGTTTTCTTACCCCATGGATTGGGGAAATCCTTGCCCATCATGATGACACCACCCCGAGGTCCGCGAAGTGTTTTATGTGTAGTAGAAGTGACGATATGTGCATATTTAACCGGATTTTCGAGTACTCCGGCAGCAATCAGACCAGCAGGATGAGCCATGTCGATCATCAGGATAGCGCCTACTTTGTCAGCGATTTCACGCATACGTTTGTAATCCCATTCACGAGAGTATGCAGAACCGCCACCGATAATCAATTTTGGTTTCTCACGAAGAGCGACTTCTTCCATCTGGTCGTAATCAACGCGTCCTGTTTCCTGATTCAGATTATATTCGCAAGGAGTATAGATGATACCGGAAGTGTTTACTAATGAACCGTGAGACAGGTGTCCGCCGTGTGCCAGATTTAATCCCATAAATTTGTCACCCGGATTCAGAACAGCAAGGAAAACAGCAGCATTAGCTTGTGCTCCCGAGTGTGGCTGTACGTTTGCCCATTCAGCGCCGAAAATTTCTTTCAGGCGTTCGATAGCGATTTGTTCGCTTTGGTCTACTACTTCGCAACCTCCGTAGTATCGTTTGCCAGGATAACCTTCTGCGTACTTGTTTGTCAGGCAAGACCCCATTGCTTGCATTACCTGGTCACTCACAAAGTTTTCTGATGCAATCAGCTCGATTCCTTTCAACTGACGTTGATGCTCTTTTTCGATGATGTCGAAAATGATGTCGTCTCTTTTCATTCTTTTATAAGTAAGATTAAATTTCTAATTCGAGATACCTATTTTAAGCGCACAAAGTTAATGAAAATAAATAAAGAATGAAGGAACAGTGTGAAAAATGTTAGTAAAAAGCGGGATTTAATGATATTTTATTCTTAAAGAATGAATCCCAATGAAAAACTTAACGCGCTGTCACGGCGACGGAAAATAATGTTGCTCACACTCGTACTGCCGTCGGAGTTGATATTATCATAAATGATAGACTTGGAGATATTTCCTATACTTTGTTCGTAGCGGAAATCGAAGAAGATACGTGAAATGTTGACACCTACGCCAATCACTGCGCTGACATTGAATGGATACAACTTCTCGTGAATACCCTTTTGGTCGAAATTCTTAAAAGTGATTTCATTGTACTTTCCCCATAGGTAGCGAAGCTTGGGACCTGCGAAGATAGACATTCCGTAAGGCCCTTTTTTTACCACATTATAGCCGTATAGAACGGGAAAATCTACACTGTGCAACACCGATTGTACCGATGCGTAATCAGGCTCGATGGCAGGATGCTGGGAACCGAGTTTGTCGAACGTAATCTCACCTTTGCTTACATTGTACGACACTTCAGGTTGGATGAAATGTTTTTTCATATTGATGCGCATGAAGAGAGCGCCGAAATAACCTATCTTATAGTTATTCTGCACCTCATTGATAGTCACATCCTTAATTTTCAGTTCAGACACCATGAACATGGAAGAGTTGAATCCAGCCTTAATACCGATATTTATTTTTTTTGTATTGGGACGGTCTACTTTTTCTGCATTATAATTCTGGCCGACAACCGGACTACCGGCTGCAACTAATAAACCTAAAAAAATGAATTTACGCAGCATATCCATGGTGGCATCGTTCTTTTTATGATTTTTTCTTTTCTACACTCCAGCCGAACTTACCGATTTTCTCTCCCAAATTGTAATATCCTCCGTGCACATATACCAGCGGATTAGCTTCCGCCAGTTCCAGTTTTCCGGTTTCAGGGTTCAGGTTCCGCTCGTCGGCACGCACATTTACCACGTCAGCAATAAACATATCGTGTGAACCAAGAGAGATGATTTCTTTTACACGACATTCAATGCAAAGGGGTGATTCTTCAATCAGCGGTGCACTGACCACCGTACACTGTCCGGGTGTCAGTTTCATCTCTTCGAATTTATGATAATCACGTCCCGAACGAACTCCGCACCAGTCGGTGGCAAAAGCCATGTCTTTGGTTGTCAGGTTGATGACAAACTCCATGTTCTTTTTGATAATATCGTATGAATGGCGTTCCGGACGTACGGATATATAACACATGGGCGGGTTCGTGCAAATCGTACCCGTCCATGCTACTGTGAACATATTATATTCGCTTTCCTCTTTTCCGCAACTGACTAGTACAGCCGGCAGCGGATAAATCATCGTTCCTGGTTTCCAGTCTTGTTTCATAGTTGTCATTTTTTACCACAGATTACACAGATTAACACAGATATAGATGTTATTATCTCATAAAATAAAAATCTGTGTGAATCCGTGTAATCTGTGGTGAGCTGTAGTTAGTTAGAGGATTGTTATCTCTTCACGTCTCTGTTCTTTTTCGCAATAATGGCATTTCACGATGCAATTATCCTTATCTATCACATGAAAGATGGTGCTCATCGGTTCATTATTGGTAATACATTTCGGATTGGCACATTTCACGATGCCACGAAGTTCATCCGGCATTTTTACCTCTTTCTTTTCCACTACCTCGTAATCGCGGATAATATTCAGTTTGACGTGCGGTGCCACTACTGAAATGCGATTAATCTCTTCGTCGCAGAAAAATTTATCTGCAATTTTGATGATTCCTTTTTTACCCAGCTTCTTGCTGTCGAGGTTGAATCCGATCGTGATATTGCTTGTCATTTGTTCCACACCGAGCAGTTGCACCACGGTGAAGAGCTTTTCAGATGGGATATGGTCAATCACTGTTCCGTTTTTCAGGGCAGCTACTTGCAATGCTTGTTTATTTTCGCTCATAATAAAATATCGTTTTTAACGTCCTCTAATGTGATACCTAATACATCGCAAAGGATTGCTTCGCGGGCATACAGACCGTTTTGTGCCTGTTGGAAATAATATGCTTTCGGGTTGTCATCCACATCGTAAGCAATTTCGTTGACACGGGGGAGCGGGTGCAGGATACGCAGGTTCGGACGTGTGTGTTCCAACATTTTGTTACGGAGAATATATACATTCTTCACCCGTTCATATTCCATCAGGTCGGTGAAACGTTCGCGTTGTACACGGGTCATATACAGAATATCGGCGTCGGCGATAATCTCTTCGGAAAAGTCTGTATGTTCAACGTATTTTATTTGGTGCGTTTTGCAGTAAAGTTTGTATTCTTCCGGCATTTTCAACTCTTCGGGAGCGATAAAATGGAAAGTCGGATTAAAGTGTCGCATCGCCATCAGCAAAGAATGTACGGTGCGGCCGTATTTCAAGTCACCCACCAGGAAAATATTCAGATTTTCCAACGTTCCTTGCGTCTTGTAGATAGAGTAAAGATCGAGCATCGTCTGCGACGGGTGCTGGTTAGCTCCGTCACCAGCATTGACAATGGGCACCGGGGCTACTTCGCTGGCATATCGTGCAGCTCCTTCGAGATAGTGTCGCATGACGATAATATCTGCGTAGTTACTCACCATCATGATCGTGTCTTTAAGTGTTTCCCCTTTGGAAGAGCTGGTGGCCTTGGGGTCAGAGAATCCGATTACTCGTGCACCGAGACGGTTGGCAGCTGTTTCAAAACTCAAGCGGGTACGGGTGGAAGGTTCGAAGAACAGGGTTGCTACTACCTTTCCTTGTAATAACCGGCGATTGGGGTTCATTTCAAACTGCTTCGCCATTTCGAGCATGTAGAGGATTTTTTCTTTAGAATGTTCGGCAATGGTTACTAAACTTCTGTTTTCCATTTTGTTATCTTTTATGTGGATAGAACTTGTTTTACCGGAGCGTAAAGGTACGAAGAATTTGTGAAAAGCACAGATTTTTCGTACCTTTTTAAGCAAAATTTGAATAGGCTTTTATTTACGCCGGTTTATTTCTGTTTGCCGGTCAACGCTGCAATGAGATATTTTCCCGGTGCTCCGATTTTGCTCCACGTCGTGTTGGAGAGCAGTTTCCACACCAAGGTACCTTTTCTGCCATAGTCCGACAGCCGGAGAATCGCCTGTTTCTCTTTCGAGTCAGTCACTTTATGGCGTTCCAGACTTTCTATCAGTCCGTCCATGTTGTGAGTGGCCTGATTGTAGGCATACTGCGGAATTTCAAACAAAGCATCGCTTATTTCTTCCTCTTCAGAATTTAGTTTGGTTTCCTTTAGTTTAGTTTGTCGGGAAATGTCTGCATTTTCTGAACTCACATCCTCTTGAGTGGGAAAAATGTTGGCGTTTTCTTTGTTTGATTCTCCTTTTTGCGTTCCTTTTTTCTGTTTGGTCTCTAATAAATAAGGTAATTGAGAGAAATCTATTTTTCTTCGTATCGTAGCTTCGAACCACACCTTTTGGATTTGTTGCGAAGTGAGTATGCCGTATTTCTCATAAAATTCCTTATGGAAAAATCCTTTTTCCAATAGCAGGTCAATAATCTTTTCCATCATGCCCTCTTTGATTTCGGTGTCCACTTTACGGATAAAAATCAGACATTGTTCTTTTCCCCATGAGATGTAATATCCTTCTTTATAGATTTTGCACAGTAATCGCATGACGATATACGAGGCTATCACTCCATATTTGGCCTCTAATAATTCCATAACTTCTTCGTCAAAAAAGTTTGCCGGTGTCGGGAAGTAGGGTATTCCTTTATTAATCATATTTATTTTTCAGTATTTTTTTATTTTCAATTATACGATAGCTTTCCATTCCATCAGGTTTCCGATCATGAATCTTCTCCATCCTTTATGTTCCTCACTCCAATAGATGACAGACTCTTGCTTTACTGTAATTTTGAATTCTTTATGAAAGAATTTTTCGTATCCTACCAGTGTCCCTTTCTCTAAGCAGAATGTTCCATCTTGCTTGTAGAAAGCGATAATAACATTTCCGTACAGCATGTGCTCTATTAGCTCGATGCATTCCTGTACGATTCTATCTGCGCATTTTTCTGAAATGCTTTTTTCAGCGGCAATACGTTTTTTCCACACTAATTTGCAAATTGCCAACTTGCTTTTCTCCATTTTTTTTCTCATGTTCTTTTTTTTGTTTAAATTTTAAATGATTTGGATAATTATAAGTCATAAAATTCTCGTTGAAGATAGTGACGGCATTATAATGAAATAGCGTCACTCTTTTTCTATTATAGTGACGCTATTTCATTATAATGCCGTCACTCTTTTTCCGAGAAAATCATCCTGTTTCTAGTCGACTGAAAACGGTGTCAAAAATAGGTCTTACATTTCACCTATGCAATTAATGTTTTATCAGTACCTGCTTTTGAATTTTTCAGCCTTTTTTCTTTTCTCCATTATTTCTTCTTCACACTGTTTTTCTACAGTTTTTTTCAAGGCTGCCAGTTCTGTGTGTATACTACTGAATTCCATTAGTTTATATCCTCCACGCTTACGGATGTACAATATTTCTTGCTGGTGGATGAATAGAGCTAAAGAGATCAATTTTCTGGGCTTTTGACAAAAGAAAAAACCATAAAAAAAGAGCTTCAGAAACATCGTGAGATAAAGTATCGTGTCTCCGCTGATTCCATTTCTTCTTTCCATTTCTTCTTCGCTGATGATTTCCTCCTTGTGCTGTATTCTGGAGCCTCTTTTTCTTGTTTGAGTGTTTCTTTTTACTTTGTTGTTTTTACTCTCTTTTTCAGCTTTTTTTCTTTTCATGATTAATTAATTTTAGCTGTTATTAAAAATTGTTAATTGAAAGATACGTGTTCGGCAAGTGGCATTAAAGGTGCAAAAAGATTTGTTTTTTTTGCCGCTTGCCAAATAGTATATATATAAAATAACCAGTGATGCAAATAATGAATAAAAATGGATTTAGCCGATGTGGCGAGAACTACATCAATCGTTTACGTAAGGAGGGTCGTTATTCTACGGCGCATGTTTATAAGAATGCGCTTCGTTCTTTCGGTAAGTTTTGTGGAACGTCGAATATGTCTTTCAAACAAGTTACCCGCGAGCGTTTGCGATGCTATAGTCAGTATCTTTACGGTTGTGGTTTGAAGCCTAATACGATTTCTACGTATATGCGTATGCTTCGCAGCATTTACAATCAGGGTGTGGAAGCGGGCAGTGCTCCTTATGTTCCCCGATTGTTTCATGATGTGTATACGGGAGTCGATGTCTGTCAGAAGAAAGCGTTGTCCGTTTCAGAGTTGTATAAACTTCTGTATGAAGATCCCCAATCGGAACGTTTACGTCGTACGCAGGCCATTGCCGCCTTAATGTTTCAGTTTTGCGGGATGTCGTTTGCGGATTTGGCGCATCTGGAAAAATCTGCTTTGGAGCAGAATATGTTGCGGTATACTCGTGTCAAGACTCATACTCCCATGAGTGTGGAGGTGTTGGACACTGCCCAAAGTATGATTAATCGGCTTCGTAGTAAGGAGAAATCTTATCCGGATTGTCCGGATTATCTATTTGATATTCTGCGTGGGGATAAACAGCGGCGAGACGAAAGGGCGTATCGTGAATATCAGTCCGCTCTCCGTCGATTTAATAATTCTCTGAAGGACTTGGCAAGAG